>JBCCIJ010000008.1:0-115002 GCA_039028295.1 Bacteroidota bacterium | reverse complement strand
GGGTAACTGGAACGGAGGAACTATTGATGGTGTACTACTTCAAGGTGGTGATACTGGAGAAAACTTCCTTTTACCGGCCATCTACTGGACCGTGAAATATTTAGACCCAACTAGCTAAAATTAGCTGATTGAAATAAATTTATAAAACCATCCGCCGTTGGCGGATGGTTTTTTATTTTTGCACTATGACTAAAGAAGATCTAATTTTTGGTGTTTATCCAGTACTAGAAGCCATAAAATCTGATGTACAAATACATAAACTATTTGTACAAAAGGGAACAAACAATCCGAAGTTAAACGAAATTGTAACCTTGCTCGAAAATAGTGACGCCTCTATTAGTTTTGTGCCCCAAGAAAAGTTAGATAAGCTCACTCGATCTAATCATCAAGGCGTTGTAGCGCTTTCTTCTCCAGTTTCATTTTTTACTATTGAACAAGTAGTAGAACAGGCCTTAGAAAAGGATAAGGCACCCCTATTCCTGGTTCTGGATCAAATTAGTGATGTCCGAAATTTCGGTGCCATCATTCGTACCGCAGACTGCACCAATGTGGATGCCATCATTATTCAAAAAAAAGGTGGTGCTCCCGTAAGTGGAGATACGGTTAAAACATCCGCCGGTGCTATTTTTAAAATTCCTATCTGCAAGGTGGATCACATAAAAGACGCCATTTTTTACCTTCAAGGTTCTGAAATTACAGTCGTGGCAGCTACCGAAAAGACAGATCAAAGTATTTACGACCTAGACCTTAAAACACCGTTGGCCATTGTTATGGGTTCAGAAGGAAAAGGTGTTTCGAGGTCCCTATTAAATTTGGTCGATCAATCAGCAGCCCTTCCGCTTCTAGGAGAGATTAACTCCTTAAATGTTTCTGTGGCTTGTGGGGCATTTTTATATGAAGTTGTGCGACAAAGAAAAGCCTAGGAATCTTTTTCCTTTGGTTTCTTTCGAAAGGTATATCGAACAGTTATAGACGGTTCGGACACACTCACTTCATTCGCATCAGGTGCTTCTTCTTCTGGTAATTTTTCAATGAAATTTCCGTCCTCATCAAAATGCCGCAAAAAAGGATCGGCGTCGGGATCATAGTCTTCACGCTCCCATGCGTATTTTTTATTTTCAACTGTTTGTTGCTTCAACACAAATGCCAAAACCAGTCCCACAATAAACCCCGATAAATGACCTTCCCACGATATTTTAGGGTCAATTGGAAATAAATACCAAAGCAACCCTCCATAAAGAAATACCACGATCATAGATATCGCAATTAATTGATAGCGTCTAGAAATAATTCCTTTAAAAAATAAAAAAGCGACCAGCATATAGACAACACCACTTGCTCCAATATGCATAGCGGGTCTCGCAATAACCCACGTAAGTAAACCCGTAAGCAATGTCCCCCATAACAAGACCTTCCAACGTATGTTTCTGTAGAAAAAAAACAAAGCGGCGCTCAAAGCAAAGAGAGGAACAGAATTATTAAAAAGATGCTTCAGGCTTCCATGTATGAAGGGCGCAAATAAGACTCCTTTAAGTCCTTCCGCTTTCATTGGATAGATCCCCCATCGTGTAAACTTGAAATTAAACCTCAGTTCAACCCAAAAGGCGATCCAAATGAGGATAACGAACAAAAGCGGAAACAGTATGATTTCCGATGAATAGTAAAGTGACTTCTTTTGTTTCATATTTACCTTACGTCAAAAAACAATCCTAACTGACAAGTTATGATAAATTGTCAGTAATTTGATGTTTTTAATATCGTAATTTTGCTCCTATGAGCATTCCATTGGCAGAAAGAATACGTCCGAAGACCCTAGAAGAATATTTAAGTCAGCAACATTTGTTAGGACCAAAAGGTGCCCTCACCGCCCAATTAGAATCTGGCATGGTCTCCTCAATGATCTTTTGGGGGCCTCCTGGTAGTGGCAAAACTACTTTGGCCAACATCATCGCAACTACATCAGAAAGACCATTTTATACGCTTAGCGCTATTGATAGTGGCGTAGCCGCAGTTCGAGCGGTAATTGATAAGGCAAAAAAAAGTGATGATCTCTTTTCTACTAAAAACCCAATTTTATTTATTGATGAAATTCATCGTTTCAGTAAATCGCAGCAAGATTCTCTATTAGGTGCCGTAGAGAAAGGATGGGTCACCCTAATTGGTGCAACCACCGAGAATCCAAGTTTCGAGGTAATTCCCGCACTTCTATCGCGCTGCCAGGTATATGTTCTAAAGCCTTTCACGAAACTAGATTTGGAAACCCTTTTAAAGCGTGCACTTAAGAAAGACGAGACCCTATCAAGAAAGAAAGTGACTTTAAAAGAAACTGAAGCCCTTATTAGGTTATCGGGTGGAGATGCGAGAAAGCTACTTAACATTCTTGAATTGGTGGTACTCTCTGAAACATCACAAAAGGTCATCATAACTAACGATCTGGTGAGTCAAAAAGTTCAAAAAAATACTGTGCTTTACGATAAGACAGGAGAACAGCACTATGACATAATTTCTGCTTTTATTAAATCCATTCGAGGAAGCGATCCAAATGCTGCAGTTTATTGGCTCGCCCGAATGATAGAAGGCGGAGAAGACATCAAATTTATCGCAAGGCGTCTCGTTATTGCTGCTTCTGAGGACATTGGTATGGCCAACCCAACTGCTCTGGTATTGGCCAATGCAACTTTCAACGCCGTAGCGACCATTGGCTACCCAGAGGTTCGTATCATTTTAAGTCAGTGTACCGTCTATCTTGCTACTTCTCCGAAAAGTAACGCGTCCTATTTGGCTATTAAGGAGGCGCAGCAACTAGTAAAGCAAACCGGCGACCTATCTGTGCCATTGTCTATTAGAAATGCCCCTACAAAGCTTATGAAGGAGTTGGGTTATGGTGACGATTACCAATATGCCCATAATTATGAAGGTAACTTTGTTCCACATGAGTTTTTGCCTGAAGAAATAAAGGGCACTACTTTTTACAAACCCGGTCAAAATAACAGGGAATCTAATTTGAAAAAATATTTAGGAAGCCTCTGGGGAGATAAGTATGACTATTAACGCTGTTTCGTAAAAACCAGTTTCTGAAATGAAGTTTCAATAATTAGATTCTCATCGGCATCGAAGTGACCAGGAAACTTATTACCAGCAATATCTGTGAACTGCAATGATTTTCCTTCTTTAATCAACAAGGTTCCCTTTAAGTTGTCGCCGTCTTGTAATTTTTCGTACAATTTATACCCACTTTTGGTTTTTCTAAGGGTAAAACTGTTGCCATTACTGGTATAAAGGGACTCTGCAACTACAGTTTCTACAAGTGCTTTTTCAACGGCAAGGTTATTATTAGCATCTTCTCGCTCAACAGAAATTACTTCCTCTACTTCTATTGGGCTCACCTCAACCTTCTCCTTTGACGTTTGTCCTTCTTCAACATTCACTTCACTTTCATCAAAAGTAACGGGCTCTTTTTGCTCAACACCTAGAGCAGCAATACTTAAAAAAGCATTTCTTAATGCTGCCGTATAGGTCTTATTATATGCCTTAAGTTTACTTTTACCTATCTCACTTCTGTATACTTCATCTCCATAACAATCCTTAAGGATCACAGTAACCCTAGTTCTAATCATTGCCGGCACACCATCAACCTCAGCATAAAGTCCGTCACATCGTTTTACATTAGGCCGATCGCTATCAAAAAAAGCGTTGAATCCATGCTTATTGAAGAGAAACTTAGTTAGTGAATTGAGCTGATATTTATCTTTTTCATTGACAAAGTCGAATTTTTCCGGAACTATTACAAAACTATAATCGTTTAGCGATTTTTGAGAAAGTCCTTCAGAAATAAAACAAAATAAAAAAGCAAATACTACAAGAAACTTCATAATTCTTGATCAATTTTTATGTTGAAACCTAGCTGTAAAGATACACTTTTTGCTTTTGCGATGTTTCCATAGTGCAGTATATTGTCTGCGGCTACATAAAAATTGAATTTACCTAAATCTGCTGCTGCCCCCAGGCCAATATTATAAAAGGAGTAAGGATCCACGGTATAAGTTGCCTTCGCCTGAAGAAAATCCCAAAGCCTCCGTTCGTAAAAAAGGGTAGCCGCCATTTGTGGCCCCTTAGGTCTTATAATACTATAATACTGCAATCCAATGGCCTGCTCTCTTTCCAATCCCTGATTGAGGCAATCGCATTCTTCACCTCCTAAAAATCTTCCGAAGCTATAGGTCACTCCAGCATTTGCTTTAACGGGTCGCCACTGAGAATACCCACTATTTATAGTATCAATAGGAACTTCTCGTTCTATTTCATCTTCCAGATTGTCATAATAGGGTATCGTAGATTCTCCCTCGCTGAGCGGCGGAAATATGAGCTCTATTCCGTTGAGCGTGTAACTACCAGTGCCATGGTACTGCTCAACATCTTTCGAATGAAATATAACCCCCACATCCAATACGCTTGCGCTGGCGGTCCAACTATCATTGATCTTATAGGTGGCTCCCAGGTCAACCCCTAATCCCACATTACCACCAAAAAATGCCCTACTAAGCACCTTGCCTACGGATGAATTCTCTAAGGATGTAATACCTGAAGTTTGCACCTTTACATCGGCATTTTCTATCCTGTGTTCATAAATATTTGGACCATCTTCGCTTAAACTAGTGACAAAACTCCCTTCATTATTCGTGCTCTTCGCACTTAATATACTTGAATATATCTTAGCCCGAGCCCCTACGGTCCATTTCTTATTAATTTGCTTATTGGCTCCAAAATGATAAACCGTCATGAGGTCTGCTGTCGCACTTACTTCGCCAAGATCGAATTTATAATCCAAATAGTCCCGGTTTCCTTCCCAAGCGAGTATCGCAAGATCTCTTGGGAAGTAGACCACAAAGTCAAGCTCTTGATAAATTCCACCCGAAAAATAGATTTCCTTTTCACTTCTCCATCCAAAATTCAAAATTTCCAATTGTTGGGTTGCCGTAAAGAAATCGTTGGCATCCATTTCAAAAATCTTATTCCTTATACGGGTATTAATATCTCCACCTGAATTTCCGAAGATATCAAATGTGCTTACTCCAGTGGCACCTCCATTAATGTGAATTTGAGACAAGAATGGTATTCCAAAATGTGCCTTCTGAGGTACTTCCACACCTGGGTTGATCATGAGTGATTGAGGAACCTCCTCAAGGCCATACAAAATCTGTTTGTTTTGTGCCATAGCAACCGATAGCCCAAAGGCCATAAAAAAGACTGAAATTATTCGCATAGTAAATTAACTTCTCTCTTTGATCTCTAAATAATAGGTTGTTTTGGATTGCAGATTAAGTACACCTTGCAGTGTTGCGTCTGAGGAAGGAATCGTAACTGAAATCACGACTCTATCCGCCATTGTAAGTTGAGTAATCTCCTCCCCTTCCACGTTGTCAATGAATTGGGTTAGTACCGGAGCCAATTCTGTTCCAGCGTCTACCGCAGTTGTTGCTCGGTAGGTCTCCTCGTTCATATCATTTAGAAACTGGAATTCAACTTCAAAAGTTCTTGGAATACTATTTGTAAAATTGAATAAAAACTCAGCTCGAATAAGGCTTTCCTGAATTCCGCTGTCATCTAAGAACCGTATCTCTGTGGTATCTCGTAATGTTAGAATGGAAGTGTTGGTGACGGTATCAAAAAACTCACCAGCTTCAGCGTTAAAATAAATAAGGTCTAATTCTACAACCGGAGTAAGGGTTACGTTCTCCGCTTGGCTAAAATCGGTGTCTTTGACGCACGAGAACAGTAGTAAGCTTGCCAGTACGCCCAAAAAGGGGATCAGTAGGTTCTTCTTCATTGGGAGGGGTTTCACTTCATAACGCTAGATTTTAATCAAATAGTATGCTAGAGATGAATTTTAATTTCTGGTATTTCATTGATAATTCTATAGTTACTGGGTGGATCTTCCCGACGATAGTTGTAAAATAAGGTGTGCATGCCCACAGCTTCAGCTCCTAAAATATCTGCTTCGAAGGTATCACCAATCATCATACTATGCTCCGCCAACACACTTGCTTTTTCGAGAGCTCTCTCAAAAACTAAGGGATTTGGTTTCTTTACGCCAACCTCTTCGGAAGTAGTAACCGTTTTGAAAAATTTGTCAATTTTGCTGTTCTTTAACTTAAGATGTTGCACTTCCTCAAAACCATTGGTGATGATATGCATTTTATATTTCTTTTCTGAAAGATAACTTAAAACATCAATCGCCCCATCGAATAAATGATTGTCTTTAGGAAGCTCATCGATATAAGAAGAAGCCAACAGATCCAATTCCTCTGTAGAAAACTCAATTCCGAAGGGTCTAAAAGCATCCATAAAACGGCCTCTACGCAAACCCTGCTTATCGATACGTTCTTCTCTATACATCTTCCAATATTGAAAATTGATGGGTTCGTATACCTCAATAAACTCATTCACACTCATGGGAATCTTGTGCTTGGCGAAGACCCGATGAAAGGCCAACTTCGAGTTACGATCGAAATCCCAAAGGGTGTGATCCAAATCAAAAAAGATATCTGTTATATTCTTTGGATTCATAGGGCTTAATTATCAGAAAAAAACCTCCGCCAAAACGATTGTTCGAAGGTAAAGTTGCGATTGGTGAATAAAAGTGAAAATGTACCGTTAAGTTCTTGCACTGTATCCCTTATTTTATGCAATTGACTTTCTATTTCTCCTTCTTTCTTGCCTTCACAAGCCGAGGTTTTCCCTGCCAATGGATAAATAATTAAAGGTGTTTTTATTTCATAATCAAGATCATAAAACAAAAAAGGAGTACAGGTTCCAGCGCGAAATCCCAATTCATTCTCATAGACCATCGTCATGTCCTTTTTCACTTCCAATTCTAGTAAGCTGCGGTAATTATGAGGTAAATTGACAAGTAATTTATCATTCAAACTACTTTCTAAGGTGCGATGGGTTAATTCTTCCATTTGCCGCTTCTCCTGCTTGAGTCTTTCTTCATCACCCAGTGAATGGTAGGAAAAAATAAGGCCCACTTCTGTATAATCTCCAACATGTTTAACCAATCCCTTATACTTTTTTCGCTTCGTATTGATGTCTTCCTTAAATGAAAACCCCTCACCCAGTAAAAAGAAAACTGAAAGCTTAGCATCTTCTTTTCTAACTGCATTCATCATCCATCTAAAAGTGTCATATGGATCTTTTCTAAGTTTTAGCAGCACTTTGCTTCTATCAAGGACATTCCGTATTCTAAGCCGTCCCAAGTCTCTCAAATATCCCGTGAGATTTCGCAGAAATCCGCGCTGCGTATAGGCAAATGGCTGAGTAGCCTCAACAATGTGATGCCTTTGATAGGTTCTATCCTCAAACTCCATATTAGGAAAATGCTTTAGTAAAATGGCTTTAAAGCGATAAGCCCAAATATCAATCACGGGTTGGTGCAAAAACTCTTCTTTATAGGCTAGACTTTCTTCTGCAGGAAATCGAGCCATCTTGTCCTTTAAATGTGGGATATACTCTTCGTAGCGACTCAGTAAATAAAAGGCCGCAGAAAAAATATCGAACGGAAGAACACTTTTATCACTAGTAGGGAAAAAACATATGCTATCTTCCCAAGGTTGTACTGTAATATCAATATCCTCAAAACCCTGCTGAGTAAGTAGTCCGTGAGCTTGCACAAAAATCTCTTTCCCCATGGGTTGTTTACCATAGGAAATCTTAGGGCCTTGATGAGCAATAAATTCTTCAATGACCGAAGCAAATTGAACTTTTACACCTAAAATTCGCATGCAAATATGCTTAAAGGCATAGTCGAGGCGGGATGTAGTTTTTGGCGTATGAATTAAAAGCATATGGGTTTAGAGTAGTTGTTCGTCGGCAAAGCTAAAATAAGCTTTTTCAGTAATAATGAGGTGGTCCAAAATTTTAATATCGAGACTCTCTCCAGCCAATTTGAGTTTTTTGGTGAGTTGTTTGTCAGCCTGACTGGGTTTTAAGGTCCCGCTTGGGTGATTATGTGCCAAAATCATGCCCACCGCGCCCAATTGTAGAGCGATTTTTAAGGTAAGTCGAATATCGACAATCGTTCCCGTAATACCGCCCTTACTCAACTGTAGTGTTTGTAAAACCCTATTGGCATTATTCAAAAATACGCCCCAAAACTCCTCATGAGGTAAATCACCTATTATGGGCTGTAACAACTCAAAGGCAACATCACTTGACGTAATTTTTTTTCGCTCCAAAGCATCTTGTCCGCGACGACGACGCCCCAATTCAAGGGCTGCCACAATAGTAATGGCTTTAGCGGCTCCAATACCTTTGAATTCCTGCAATTGGGTGACGGTCGTTTTTCCCAGTTCCCCAAGGTTATTTTCTACGGAAGCCAAAATGCGCTGACTCAAACTTACCGCACTTTCATTACGGTTCCCTGAGCCAATGAGAATAGCAATCAACTCCGCATCGCTTAGTGCAATTTTGCCTTTGAGCATCAATTTTTCACGCGGACGATCGTCTTCGTTCCATGCTTTGATGGAAAAGGAGGTCGTATTTTCTTCCACGGAAACAGTTTTTTGGAAAGATAGTGTGACAGGTATTCTTTGAAAAATATATTTTGAACTAGTGGTGACGATTCAAGAATTGCCTGGTCAAAAGTCATTCTAAAAGGAAGTAAAAAAAGCACCATGCTAACACATGGTGCTTTTCCCAATATCTAGTTTATTCATCTCCTCACCCTTCAAGCCGAAGCTTTCTATACTAGATAGACTCATTGGGGAATGGTGTACCCACAAATAATCGAGAGTGAGGGTTTTAACATGTTTGGAATAATCTATTACTGGTTATCCCAAGTTTACGGATACCTCATTACTCCAGGATTGCCCGCTGGTAATTTCAGGAATAACGTAAACATAGGCACGGTATTCTTCGTTTCCTGGTTCTTGATTTCCCACGTTTAAATCTCTTCTTACCGTAAAAAACCTTGTACTAAGTCCATCGGGTCTGATGGCCCTAGCATCTATCCATCCTAAAGAATCATCTGGGTTACCTTTAGGATTCTGCTCAATACCAAAGTTGAAAGCTCCATTGGGACGTGGATGATATGCATCAAGTGAATCATCTCTTTCAAACAAGGCCGTGTAAAGTCCAAAAAGTAAATTTTCCTGTAATTCTCTTGGTGAAAATTCTACCGAAAAGGTTACTACTGCGAATTCAAGACTACCGGTGGATCGTCCCATTCTTAAACGTACATTTCTAATTGCCGCCATTATGTAAATTATTTATTCGATTACTCTGTTTAATAAGGATTTTCATCGTTACTCCTTTACAGCTTTTAAGATATCGGCCATCCACTAATCTTAATGAAGGCTGTAAATGGTTGTTTTAAATTAATTTGCTGCTTAAATTTTTGATAAATGTATTATCAACAGATTAAGAAATATAGCGTGCTTTGCTGAATGCACTAGATAACTCTACTATCTGTGACCTTGATTCTATAAGCAGAAATGCGGCATTGCCGTCTCTCTAGAACGTTTAGAAAAATTATAATGCTTCAATCCTAATGGATATGAGACGAGTAAACTGATAGAGGTAATTGAAGGTTGTTTAATGTTCGTACCAGTAGACTTTCACAACCTATGGAAGATATTGACATGTCGTTTTTGAAAAACAGCGCTTGAAATTACCCCGACCATTCATGAATTGTAGGTGAACAATAACAGTCAATTCATGAAATGTGGGTTCCTTTTGCTCATCTTAAGGATAAACCCGTATCATTTTTTAGGGATTTTTCGTGACCAATAGTAGTGTTTTACCTTGCCGAAATGGAAAATATTAATGATAACTTTATGATAGTTAAGCAATTCAGTAGATCTACCGCTTTCAGTTAATGTCGATTATAATTTAGGCCCACCCGTTTTATACTGCCCGTATTATTATAGTCTGCAGCACGACATTAATGCTCATTTGCACCTAATAATTAATATTTAAAATCAACAATTATGAAAAACTATAAACTAGTGTTTTCGGGATTCTTGCACCAAAGCAAGGTCTTGAAATCCAACAAAAAAAGAGGAAGTTCCTCTTGGTTCATTCTGGCAGCCTTTATACTTGCTTCTAGCTTTAGTTTTGGACAAAACAAAATTTTTGAAAGTATTCAAGAGGCAAAGAATAATCGAGTTGAATTCCAATCGATCGAGATGTTCGAAAAAGCTCAACAAAATTATGAAAGGGCCAACGTATTCCATGATCTGGACGAAGTAAACCTTTTGAACTACGACCTTAATTTGGCCGAAATTAACAAAAGTGCCCTATCATTCTCAATTCCTTTAGGAAAAAATATAGCAACTGTAGATGTTGTAGAAGTCTTAGACAGCTTCTACGACGTGCAAGTGGTTTCTAACCAGGGAGAAGAAATCTCACCGGATAGAGCAACGGCTCGACATTATCGCGGTGTGGTAAGAGGAAAACCAAATAGTCTTGTAGCCATTAGTTTCTTTGACGATGACGTCATGGGAATCATTGCCACGGAAGCGGGTAACTATAATGTGGGTAAGGTTAAAAGCACCGGTCAATATATTATATACAACGACGCCAACCTTATTCCGCAATCCGATTTCGAATGTGAGACACACGACGATGATTTTGAAGGCTATGATCCTGAGGTTTTAATGCGAGAAGAAAATTCCGGTCCTACAAGAGCATATGAAACCAATTGTGTTCGCTTCTATTTTGAAACGGAATTTGATATTTTTCAAAACCTGGGAAGTCTGGTAGCGGTTCAGAACTACGTGACTGCTCTTTACAATCAAGTAGCTATTATTTATCAAAATGAAGGTATTGACACCTCGGTTTCTCAAATATTTGTTTGGACCACTGCGGACCCCTATACGGGAACCAATACGGCTACTTTATTATCTCAATTCCAGGCAAACACAGGTGCTTTTAACGGGGATCTTGGGCAGTTATTAACCTTTAGAAATGCTGGTGGCGGACGTGCAGCTGGTTTTGCCGGTATATGTAATGCCAATACCGATCTAAGCCTATCGGTGTCGGCCAACTTAACCAACACCGTGGTTCCTGTACCAACGTATAGCTGGAATGTAATGGTGGTAAGCCATGAATTTGGACATTTATTTGGCTCGCGTCATACCCATGCCTGCGTTTGGAATGGCAATAATACAGCCATAGACGGCTGTGCAGGTGGTACAGAAGGTAGTTGTGCCTTACCAGGTATTCCACCCTTAGGAGGTACCATCATGAGTTACTGTCATATTCAAACGGTAGGGATTAACTTTACTTTCGGCTTTGGCGGACAACCCGGTAATGTTATAAGAGATAGAGTAGCTAATGGAGCCTGTCTAACAGATTGTGACACCTGTCCTGCGAGCACAACAGCTTTCGATATTTATACCAAAGACAGACCCTTTGATGTTGGTCTTGAGCCCAATCCGGATACAGGTCCAATGTGGATTAGTGAGGACATTTGGGTACGACAAGATCTGGATGGAGGTACAACACCTCAAAACCCTGAGTACAAGCTGCATTCTCCTAACGGGGTATACGTGAACGTGAGAAACTTATCTACCACTACTCCTTCAGAATGTGCAGTATTGAAGGTATATTTTAGTAAGGCATCCACTGGATTACAATGGCCAGTTCATTTTAATAACTACTACCAAAATGTTGGCGCAAATAGTGTCTTACATGGAGACATTATAGGTACCGCTACAATACCTTCCATTCCTGCAGGCGGTACTATTACCATTGAAATACCATGGTATCCGCCAGATCCAGGGAACTTCACCAACGACGTTCACCACTTTTGCCTGGTGTCGAGGATACTTTCACCTAACGACCCCATGTTCCTGGAAACCACAGGGAGCGTAAGTCCAAATGTTCGGAGAAACAACAACATTGCCTGGAAAAACCTAAGCGTATATGATGCGACTCCTGGTAACCTTCCTCCACCTCCGGCCGTTTTTGTTCGAGGGATTAATGAGCGTAGTGATTTTACCAATATTGAATTTTATGACGAAGGCTTCGAGGAACGCATAGAAAGAAGATTCTTTGACCATGGAGTTCTCGAGATTGAAATCGAGGAAGAGTTATTCCAGAGAATGCGCGAAGCTGGATCATTAGAAGGTCAAGGTATTGAAATTATTGGCGATAATATGATTCGGGTATATTCCAGAGAAGCTATTCTGAAGAAGGTACAAATTCGCTATAAAGAAACCTTTTGGATGAGATATGCGTTCAAAGTGGATGGCGAAATACGCGAAGGCGAGCAAATACTCCTCGATGTGATTCAATCCGACTATGAACGTGGCACTTTCCAGGGTGGAGAACGATTTGCATTGATTAACGACAAAGAAAGAGCGAGTATTAAGGGTGACACCTCGAACTTAGCTCCCTCTTTCGATATTGTGCCTAATCCAAGTGACGGTATCTTTAATTTAAAACTGAACAATGTAACTAATGGTACCTATTATGTTTATGACATTTATGGAAATGTGGTGTTGAAAGGAACCATTAACAACGAAAAAGTGATCTCCATCAACATTTCGGATGCGCGATCCAACCTGTTCTTTGTTAAAGTCGTTTCAGGCGAACATAGTTCAAACAAGGTAATGATCAAACGTTAACCTTTGTTCCAAATCGGGAATAACAGTTTTTACTGAAATTCTTATGTGATTAATAGTGGTAGCAGCAAATATAGGTTTGCTGCTACCTTTTTTATAGGCAATGAACCATGCTCTTTTTCTTCGGAATTGAAAACTATTTTACTCTAAATATGATGTATCTTTATGCTAAGATTGTGCGAATCGCTAATCGCAGCTCATGCTTAAAGCCTTTGAGTAAAACATTTGAATGCCAATGAACCTTATTAAACTACCTTTATGAAATCATTATTTGACGATGAAACTTATTCAGAAATAAGAAATAGGCTAAACAACTTATCTGAAAATTCTGAACGCCAATGGGGTAAAATGACCCCAGGACAGCTGGCTTGTCACCTCCAAATGCCGCTCAACATTATATTGGAAAAAGCGGATTATGGAGTGAAACCAAATTGGCTGGTAAATCTATTGTTCAAAAAGACCATGTATAGTGATAAATTATGGCGAAAAAACCTACCTACGGCGAAAGGATTCAAAATTACTGATGACAAAGATTTCGCCACTGAAAAAGCCAAACTGGAGGCCCTCTTAGATGAATTCGACGCCCAAAGAGACCGAACTCATTGGCAACCGCATCCGGCTTTTGGACCACTCACTAAAGACCAATGGGGAAAAATGCAATACAAGCATTTGGACCATCACTTTAGACAATACGGAGTATAAAAAATTTGACCTTTTGAATTAAAAAATATTCATGCCAACCCAATATCCACCACCATATCATCAAACGCAAGACCAACAAAAAATGATCGCTGTGATGAAGGCCTATCCTTTTGCGACTCTGGTTTCAGCACAGGGAGGGACACCCTTTATTACTCACATTCCTATAATTTATAATGATGAAACGGGAAAATTAGTAGCCCATATTGACAAATTCAATCCGCAGGTGAAGACCCTCACCGATGGCGCCCAAGTGACCGTCGTTTTTAAAGGGCCGGATGCCTATATTTCACCAAGCGTTTATACCACCAAACAACTGCCCACTTGGAATTATATTATTGTTCACGTTACAGGTACTGTTTCGTTAATTAACGATCCCGAAGCGGCCAAAAAGACGATGGTAGATATGACCAGGTTTTTAGAAGGGTCGGAACAAAAGTTTGTACTAGAAATGGACAATACTAGAATGAAACGTTCTGTAAATTATATTCAGGCTTTCGACATTACGATAAGTCATTGGGACGGAAAACTCAAGCTATCTCAAGATAAAATTGAACAAGACCAAGAAAATGCTAAACAAGAATTACTAAAAAAATCCCTCGACAATGCTGCTGAATTTATTGAAGAAATGTATTCTTAAATTACTGTACCGTATAGGAGATTAATTGCTTTTCAAAGATAATTTTTAAGATAGAAACGGAAGATATGGTTTGTCGTATTTCGCCAATACCCTCCGCATAGTACAAATTATCTTGACCCTCATATCTATTTCCTTCTGGGTCAATTGCATAACGCTCATTATCTTTCGAGACAAATTGTCCGGCAGGCACCGTAATAAGTACTTCATTTGGTTTTAAAACTCTATAAATATCACCAAACTCTTGGCTTGACACTAAGAAATCGTCAGTATTGGTACTTGAAAATATGATAGGGCCATCCACCTCTACTAAATAGCCCAGCGAATCTTTTACCCTTTTAGTTTCTAAGGGATTGTCATTACAGATGGAACAGGTATTGTTCTCATCAATGGTGGTAATTTTCATTGTAAATATAGTCTCTCCATTAACCACTTCCTCATCTGTTATTTCTACCGTCTCGGTGCCTCCAAGGTCAATGAGTTCACCAGTATCCATGTCTACCCGAAAATAGCTATAAACCCATACGTTTCCTACCTGCAAAGCAAAAAATCCAGCATCAACTTCCTGTTGTTGAGACGTGTTACCCCCGTCGTCTTTGTTACAGGATACCATTAAAAATGTAAAAATGAGAAAAGAGCAAATGAGTCTATACATAACTTTGAAACTTTGGTCAATAATGAAGTAAATGTATAGTATAGGCAGTGGTGGTTATATTAGTAAGAACGAAGGAAATTTCAAGAAAGTATGCCGAGACTCTAATGACCTACCCTACAGCTTCATAGGATTACAAATAATTCTTCACATCTTCAAAATCCAAACCACCGTAATTCCCACTGCTCATAAGTAATAAAGAGGTATTGTCTAAGTTCTGAGCAAAGAGATATTCTTTAAAGGCGCTTGGGTCTGTATATATAATTAAATCCTCTCTTTGGAACGCGGCACCAATTTGCTCTGCCGAAATGGGCTCCAATTTTTTAATCTGAACCGCATGAGGAGAATAAAAAACAACGGCTGTATCTGCAGCCGCTAGGGCTCCTTTATATTCACTTAAAAACTCGGGGGTCAAACTGCTATAGGTATGTAATTCTAAACAGGCTAATAGATGTTTTTCAGGGTACTGGGCTTTGACCGCTTCCGAAGTGGCCTTTACTTTACTGGGGGAGTGTGCATAATCCTTGTATGCAACAGTACTTTCATTTTCCGCAATTTTCTCTAGTCGTTTGCTGGCACCTTTAAAAGTAGCTATAGCTTCAAAAAAGTCGGCTTCATCAATGCCCATCAATTGACAAATCCATCGGGCGCCTTCCAAATTATTGAGGTTGTGTTTTCCAAATACCTCAATGGGCATTGGGCCCTCGGGTGTGGTCAATAAGGTTTTACCATCTTGTACGGTATAATCCGGTGTTTCATAAGGATATTTTTTAATGAGACTAGCTGAATCCTCCACCACATTCTTCACTGCTTCATCTTCCTGATTGTAAACAATGGCTCCTCCATTGGTAATCTGGTTCAAGAAGATCTCAAATTGCTCAACGTAGTTATCGAAAGTAGGAAATACGTTGATATGGTCCCATGCTATTCCACTTAGTAAAGCAATATTGGGCTGGTATAGATGAAATTTTGGGCGCCGGTCAATGGGGGACGATAAATATTCATCACCTTCGAGCACTATAAAATCATTGTCTTCGGTAAGATGAACCATGGTGTCAAAACCTTCCAACTGCGCACCCACCATGTAATCCACTTCTCTATCGTGATAGTGCATGACATGCAAAATCATGGAAGTAATGGTCGTTTTCCCATGGGATCCACCAATCACCACCCGTGTTTTATTTTTTGACTGCTCGTATAAAAATTCAGGATAACTATAAATAATAATGCCTAATTCCTTTGCCTTTAGCAGTTCAGGATTATCTGCCTTTGCGTGCATTCCCAGGATAATAGCATCCAAAGTGGTGTCTATCTTCTCTGGAAACCACCCATAGGCTTCCGGCAACAACCCTTTGGCTTCCAATCGAGCTTTAGATGGATTGAAAATCTCGTCATCGCTGCCACTCACGCTATATCCTTTGTGATGTAGGGCCAAGGCCAAATTATGCATAGCGCTGCCGCCAATAGCTATAAAGTGTATTCTCATGATTGTACTGAAGGGTTAAAAATAGAATGTAAATATAGAAATTAATTGAGCAAGCCAGACCATCAAAATCCCAAGATATTGGCCTGCTAAAGAGAAAGAATAATCTCCTTTTCCTTCCTGGCCTCTTTGAAGTCGGGGCGGTCCACCAGGGCCTTATCGATCCATTCCAAGGCCGACTGTTTATTTCCTAGGTTTTTATATATCTGTGCCAAACGGTAATAGGCCCAATCCTTAGGCACACCATCCTTTACACTGTAATTCTCAATATACTTTTGCAGGCAATTGATGCCCAACTCGGCGTCCAGGTTATATTGAGCTGCGATTTTTCCAATTTGGTAATGCAAGGCATTTCGATCATGGACTTTTAGGCAACTACTAACCGTTTCTATGGCTTTTTTTGGCTGATTGGTATTCTCGTACAAATCGGTGAGCTTTTCATAAGTGTGAACGGATCCACCAACCGATATGGCTTGTTTGTAAAAACGTTCTGCGTCTTTATGACGGTCACTATACTCGGCAATGTAGCCATTGGCCAAGTGACCATCCACCGGTGATAATTTAGCAAGTTGATTGGCATATTTAATAGCCTTTTTTTCACTCCCTCCAATAATACCTGGCAGCTGAATATAGAATTCCACCAGTGCCCAGCGCGCTTCAATGTGATGAGGATCTAATTTGGCAGCCCTTTCGAAGTGTCTTTTAATGTCTCCAATATATCCCAGGGCACGAATTCGACTTATTTTCAAGGCTTTCATTCCTAATGCCCCCCCTTTCTTGAAATGATAATTAGCATTGGAATCATCCTCTTCAACCAATCCGCTGTAAAAGTCTATTGCGGTATTCCAATCCTCAGCATAGCTGGCAATGTCACCTAAATATTCACGTGTTTTGGCATGGTTGGGGTGCGCCTCTAAATAGCGCTCAAAAATGGGTCGTGCTTTGTCAAATTTTTCTTCAGCAAAATACGTTTCCGCTTTTTCAAAAGAAGTTTGGGCCATTAGAGATAATGGCAGCAAGACTAAGAGGAGCAATACAGGTTTTATCGTCATAGTAGGGATTCAAAGATAGGAAACTTCACTTATATACTCAATTGCAAACGCCTTCAAAAGTGTTTTATTTTTAATTCTTTAACTTTAGCTTGTAACAAATTAAATATCAACTATTATGAATTCAAAAGTTTTTATGGTTATTCGTATTTTATTGGCACTGATGCTGTTAGTGTTCGGTTTAAACAAATTCTTCCAATTCTTGCCCCCACCTGAAGGAATGTCAGCCGATGCTGGAGCCTATTTTACAGCTTTGTCGAGTACTAAAGTCGTAACGATGGTGGCCATCGTAGAAATTGCTGCTGGTTTAGCACTATTGTTCAACAAATGGGGAGCGCTTATGGCGCTCATATTAATGAGTGTTTCGGTGAATGCCGTACTTTATCATGCGACCTTGGATATGGGAAATATTGGTCCCGCCATTGGACTACTGGTTCTTAATATTATAGTGTTGTATGGATATAAGGATAAATATAAAGATCTCCTTTCTTAATACACAGAGGCCTTCGGGCCTCTTTTTATTTTTCAGGAGGAAACTTTTTTAAGGCTTTCTGAACTACCTTATAATAATAAGACTCCTTTTGTTTTGGAGTTGCATTTTCTTTCAGCTCACCTTCTACTACAGCCTGCCAGACCAATTGTTCATCTCTATGAGCGTCAATAATATCTACCGTTAACTGTTGGTTAACTGTTCTCCCACCAATGGGAATTCCACCGCTTACTCCTACTCCTACATTTCCGCCGCCACTTCCAATGCCAATACCGATGGTATTTCGAGAATTCGAAACACTCTCACTAGCATAAAAGTTGATATAGAACCGATTGAAGTTGGACTTGGTAAAGCCACGCTGTTGTAAGACCGAATCCATGGCGAATTTAATTCGTTTATCGTCTAGTTCATTAAGTCCAGAATCGATATCGGGATAAAATTTATAGGTCTTGAATTCACTGAAATCTCGATCCTTTTCAAAGTCTACATAAACTGAAGGACCACAGGAAAAGAGAAGCGCTAAGGCACTTAAAAGAAGTAAGGTTTTCATGGTGCAATTTTCACTAAAATACGCAAAAAGTGGACTACGATAACCTGATTTTCTATTCTTTAACAATTTTCTTCGAAACGATTCCCTGATCAGTCATTATTTTAACAAAGTAAATCCCAGAGGGAAATTCAGACATATCTAAGGTCTCACTAAAAGTTCTCTCTATCTCCTTTCCGGTAATTTCATACAACGACAAAGCTTCAAAGATCACATTTTTTGGAGCCACTACATGAAAGGTTGTGGTTACCGGATTTGGGTACATATAAACCGATACCTCTATTTCATGTTCGTTGACAGCAAGAAGACACGCTTCCTCTACTTCAGGAACCGAATTACATCCGGAAGCATTATTTGAAATATTAGCGGGCCCATCATCCGCCAGATAATTACATATACTCAGAATATTACATACTGATAGCAATTGATTTCCTTCAATGATCAATGTTGTTGCGCCCGTAAACTCAGTATTCGCTAAGCTGCTAATATCCGTTAGCATTGTATTGTCAAGGACAATTAGATCTTCCAGCGACGATCCGGCAGTACCCTCCAAACCATCTAAATTAGGTAATACATCGTTACTGGCCACAACGATACGGCGTATGGTCGAGCCATTGGCCATAAATCCATTGATTGAAGTGAGTTGCGGATTTCCCCCAATGGTAATGTTGTTTTCCGTACCAGAGAACAAGACGTTAAATAATCCGTCAAAGGATTGTAATTGATTATTGCTAGTAATTTCTATAAACCCATTGGGCGCTTCAATGCCCAAGACATCCTCCAAACCAGTAAAATCTGAAAGCGCCGCATTGTTTATCACCGCAAAACTGTCCAATTGTGGAATACCCGATAGCCCATCCAGTGAGGTTAAACTTGAATTATTGGTGATCAATACGCTACAGGCGTTGGATACGCTGGAGATTAAACCGAATATGGAAGTAAGCCCGCTGTTATTATCAAGGCTAATTTTAGGATTAGCACCAGTTAATTCCAAACCTTGCAATCCACTTACATTGGTCAATCCTGTGGTGAATGCGATGGTTAGAGACCCTACGCTTTCCAGAACACTCAATCCATTTAAATTGGTAATACCCGGATCAAAAATCATGAGTTCGCCGTCCATTTGCGTACATCCCGGATAGGTGGTCGCGAAATCATCAACTTGTGCCTGAGTGTTAAGCAAAAGATCTCCAACGGGGCATTGCCCCAAGCTCAGCAGTGGTAAAAACAGTAGAAATATGTAACATATTGACTTCATGAATAGGATATTTTTCAGTCTAAACTATATAAAATACTGGTAAACACAAAAGTGCGTTAGAAATATGACGATACCATCTAAATATACGCAGGAGACCAATTCAAATCCGTCGTATTAACCGTTTACCATAATGCACAATCTGTTCTTAAATTCCTTCGCCATTTATAGGATCGTTTTGCCACCGCCATCGGGTTACTCTTTAGCGCTTAACAACTTTTTTGGTAACTGAACCTCGATTTGTAGTGACTTGCACGAAATAAATGCCTGAAGAAAGTGGTGTGCAATCTATATTTTCTTCCGAAGTAAAAAACAACTCCTCTCCTAAAATGGAATACACCGTCGCCTTTTCGAAAATAATTCCCTCTGCAACTTGAATTTGAAGCTTATCTGAAACCGGGTTGGGGTACAAATTAACTCCATCGTTAGCCATTACCTCATCTACGCCTAAAATCTCAACTACTTGAGTGCTTACTGTATTTGTTAAAATAGGAGCGTTGAAATCGAAGAAAATATTGGCTTCATTGGTAATAAAATCCAACAATTGGAGTGTTTCTAAAGTGCGTACCTGAAAAGCAACATAACCGTTACTTCCTTCGGGGTCTATGTCCACCGACGGTAAATTAATTTCGTCAAAGAAAAACGAAATGAAGTTTCCATCCACAATTTCTGTTCGATATTCATGACTGGCACTCAAAACTCTGAAACTGGACCAATCCAACTTATCGCTCAGAACGTCTTCTATGCGAACGTTAATGGCGCTGGCGGTACCCACATTTTGAAACCGGACAACATAGTCCAAATATTCTCCCAGATCATTCAGCGTAATGAATTCTCCCTGAGAAACTGCCTTGTCGTTTGGGTCTTGTGAATTCACCACTATTTGAGTGAAAGAGTAGTTATTATCTTCTGGATTGACGTCATCCACTACAGGGGTGATATTAGCATTGAAAATCAACATATCTCCGGACTCATTGGTTGGTGGTGGCAGGGTATTTAGAGTAACGCCAATCTGTCTGGATTGAAAAGGCAATAGGTCCTCATAATTCCAGGTAATTACATTAGCTGTAATATCATCCTGAACAGGAGTGGCTTCTACAAAAGTTTGTCGTTCATCATCGAACTGCAAGGTCACCTGCCCGCTGAGTACGGTGGTTCCCAAGTTTTCATAGGTCATCACATAAATGGCGTCAAAACCAGGTCGCGCATCAATTATAGGAATCATGGTTACTCGAAGATCATCAAAGATCTGAGTGGCCGTAAGGCAAAAATCGACGATTTCTACATTTCCCAGATCCCCGAAGGTTGTTTCGACGCTTGCCGGAGTAGCCTCAAAAAACTCGGGTAACGAGGCCGTGGCAACGCTGGTGGTAAAGGTACCTAGGTCCACAAACATCAAATATTCTCCATTATGGTTTGTTGTTGTGCTGAAGGTTTCGGTGCCATCGCTAATATCGACGGTGATGGCTCCAGCGTCAAAATCATCTACATCGCAACCATCATTATCAAAGTCGAATTGAATAACTCCCCCAATGGTATTAAAATCCAACCCACAAGCTTCTAATACCTCGAGATTGCTGGCACAACCGGGAGCATTACCCATAATATCCACAAGGCCCTGTGCAGCTAATAAATTACATATATTCAATAAGTTACAAACCGCCAAGTTGGGGTTGTTTTGAATGATGACCGAGTCAAATTTTGTTGGATCAATATTCTGAACCCCTGAAATGTCCGTTAACATTGGGTTGCCAGTAATATCCATTGTGATCAACTCGTTGGTGTTGCTATTTGTGATTCCTTCCAGACCGCTTAGGCTCTCTAGGGAGTCGTTGGCGAAAATAAATAGAAAGAAACCCGTAATATCAGTGACTTGGCTAAAAGCATCCAGACTGGTTAAGTTTGGATTGGAATCTATATCGATGGAGCCAACCGCTCCGGTAATGTTCTGCAGTGCCGATATATCTGCCAAATTCTCATTATTCCAGAGGTAAACAATATCTGCATTGGTAATGTTTTCCAAACCGGATAAATTGGTCAACCCATCCATTCGATCAATGATGATACCGGTTAAGGGGCCAAAATCTACCCCACTGAATATATCCAGTGAAGTGATGAGTGGGCTACCGGCAAAATAGACACCATTCAATTGCGTTCCTGCTGCTACGGTGATACCATTAACTGAATTAAGTAACGGGTTGTTCTCAAAGGCAATTTCGGCATTTGGACCCGACAAGGTAACGTTCCATCCACCTAAATCTTCAAGTAGTGGGTTTTCGTAGATGTATAATTCTTCGGTCACCGTTGTGATCTGGCTTAAACCCGAAAGATCGACAATATCACTTCCTTCGATGCGCAGGTTCACGTTCAGTTCGGTACAACCTGGATAAGTTGCGGCGAAAGCATCCACTTCAGCTTGAGATGTTAATAGGACGGTGTTGGTGGGGCAAATTACGGTACAGTTGGCCTCTATTTCTACAATTGAATTGCATCCTGAGTCGTTATTGGCAACGGTAATGTCTGTTTGATCTGCGGCGATTCTAGTACAAATACTAGAAGCACTGCAATCGGTAAGGGCCAAATTATCTTCAATGATTAGTTCTCCAAATTCACCGATGGTTGTCAATTCCAAACCGTCCAAATTATTCAGCAAAGCATGGTCCTCAACCCACAAAGCAGCTACCATCAAATTTGGGCTAAGTCCGGAAATGGAAGTCATCGCGTCATTATTCCGAAGAGAAAAAGTTCCTGTATTTTCAAAATTCTCTAATCCGCTTAGAGACGTTAGTGCGTCATTATTCCATATTAGCACATCATCGGCACCCACCATTCCTTCCAAACCGGTCAGATCTGTTAATAAGTCGTTATTGTCTATGATCAGATCATCATCTCCCGGTAGCGTGACATTCTCAAGCCCCTGTAGCGATTGTAACGCGGGATTATCTTTAATGATCAATGAAAAGCTACTCAGGTTACCTTGCAAGCCCATAAAACCTGTAATATTCTCCAGGGTAGCATTGTTTTCAACTCTAATAGTACCGTTTTCAACATCTTGAATATTCTCCAGGCCGTCAAGATCAACCAATATAGGGTTGTTCACAATCTCAAGGCCACCGGCGTTAGGTATTCCTATCCTTGTAATTACAGATAATGGTGAAAGGTCATCAATATCTGCTCCTGTAATATAAAGTGCATTTTGAAGTTCTGTACACCCTGGGTAGGTGGTGATAAATGCATCGACATCGGCTTGGGATGTAAGGGTAATAACAGTTGTTGGACATTGTGCAAAACTCAACAGGGAGGTTAGCAAGAATGCGGATAAAATTGTGGTTTTTCGCATTATTTTTTATGATTTTTTTGATACGACTGTCTAAAAGTTCGGTACAATTGGGATTGGTTAAGACAAAGAAAAAATGGAAAGCCTTTTCTCATTCGGGTGATTTTTTAGTTAAGATACGTAATTTTCGTATCTAACCTATGTTCCAAATCGAACAGCTTCTTACCTGTTCTCTTAAATTTTATCTTCAGTATTCAGCATGGTCCAAAGTTTATCCTTTAGCTCCATCAAGCCTTGCTGTGCTATCGCTGAGAAAAAAAGATAGGGTAAACCTTCCAGATCTTTATCCAATTCCTGAGCCATTTCAGCTTTTAGCTCTTCGTCTAACATATCGCTTTTTGAGATAGCAATTAGTCGTTCTTTGTCCAGCATTTCAGGGTTGTAGCGTCTCAATTCATCCAACAAAATATCGTATTGCTTTCGAATATCATCGGCATCGGCCGGAATTAAGAACAGCAGCGTAGAATTGCGCTCAATATGGCGTAAAAAGTAATGTCCCAGACCTTTTCCTTCCGCAGCACCTTCAATGATACCAGGAATATCGGCCATGACAAAGGTTTGATGGTCTCGATAATCTACGATACCTAAATTGGGTTTTAGGGTGGTAAACTCGTAGTTGGCAATCTTTGGTTTGGCAGCGGTTATTACCGAAAGTAATGTAGACTTTCCTGCGTTCGGAAAACCTACCAAACCGACATCGGCCAGGACCTTCATTTCTAAAGTGTAATTTCCTTCTTCGCCATCCATTCCCGGTTGGGCATGACGCGGCGTTTGGTTGGTTGCCGATTTAAAATGATTATTTCCGCGACCTCCTTTTCCCCCCTTGGCAATGATTATTTCCTCGCCGTGTTCGAGCATTTCCTGAAGCATTTCACCAGTGTCTGTGTTCTTTACAACTGTTCCCAGAGGTACATCAATATAGACATCGTCTCCATCGGCCCCGGTACTGGTTTGCTTACTTCCAGCCCCACCATGACCTGCCCTAAAGTGGCGCTTAAATTTTAAGTGATACAGCGTCCACATATTCGAGTTAGCCTTCAAAATAATGTGACCACCACGACCACCGTCTCCACCATCGGGCCCCCCTTTGGGGATGTATTTTTCCCGACGTAAGTGCGCACTTCCCTGACCCCCTTTTCCAGAGGTAACGTGAATTTTTACGTAGTCTACAAAATTGCCTTCAGTCATGGAAATGCTAAATAAAAATGTAAAATTTAAAGCGTGTCAATTACGCCGCTAAGTCTTGCTGTAATTTCTTCGATCGAGCCAACACCATCTACGCCAAAGTATTTATTCTGAGCTTGATAAAACTCTTTTAAAATATCGGTCTTTCGATAGTACTCAGCAATGCGCTCGCGAATCACTTCTTCGTTGGCATCATCTGGTCTTCCCGAGGTCTTCCCTCTATCCAATAAACGTTCTACCAGAACCTCATCGTCTACCTCTAAGGCTACCATGGCGTTTATCTGGCTTTCTTTTTCATCCATTAACTGCGCTAAAGACTCTGCCTGCGCGGCCGTTCTTGGGAATCCGTCGAAGATAAACCCATTGGCATCCGTATTTTTCTCCACTTCAGCATTCAGCATATTGATGGTCACTTCGTCTGGAACCAAATGACCTTTGTCCATATAGGATTTGGCCAAAGTTCCAAGTTCGGTTGCATTTTTTATGTTGTATCTAAACACGTCTCCCGTAGAGATGTGAACTAGTTGGTATTTTTCCTTTAAAACATCCGCCTGAGTACCTTTGCCAGCACCTGGAGGGCCAAATAATACGATATTCTTCATTCGTTTTTCTTGCTTACTAAATAATGATTTCAAAAATCTCCACATAATGAGGGTGCAAAGATACCAATTTCATCCGAAGCGAATGTCGGTTTTTGTATGGAAGATTGTACCTTTGCGCCATGGCAAATTATTTTTCTTCGAATTTCACTCTCGGAATTTTAGGCGGCGGCCAGTTAGGCAAGATGATGCTTTATGAAACGCGAAAATTTGACATCACCACCCATGTATTAGACCCAAGTGCGGAAGCCCCATGCCATATAGCCTGTGATTATTTTGAACAAGGCAACCTAATGGACTTTGAAACGGTTTATAACTTCGGAAAAAAGGTAGATGTGCTTACCTTTGAAATTGAGGGCGTTAACATTGAGGCTCTTGAAAAGCTGGAAACGGAGGGAATAAAAGTATATCCTTCGGCTAAAACCTTAAGAAACATTCAGGACAAAGGGGTGCAAAAACAATTTTATAAAACCCATCGCATACCGACTTCGCCATTTGTCGTTTTTCAGAATAAAAATAAACTCAATGAAGCTTTAATTCGCAAAGAATTACACTACCCGTTTGTATGGAAAAGTTGTACCGGAGGTTATGACGGGAAAGGAGTAAGTATTATTCGCGATGCCGAAGATCTTATCCCATTGGCCGAAGGCAGTTGTATTGCTGAAAAGCTAATTCCCTTTAAAAATGAATTGGCGGTAATTGTCTCTCGAAATCCTTCTGGCGAAGTGCGCACCTACCCCGTGGTCGAAATGGAATTTCATCCTGAAGCCAATCAAGTAGAATATGTCATTTGTCCGGCCCGAATTGATGATACCGTAGCACATAAAGCACGAACGGTGGCAACGCAAGTATCGGAAGCTTTTGAACATGTTGGGCTTTTAGCCGTGGAAATGTTTCAAACCGAAGAGGACGAAATTTTAGTAAATGAAGTGGCACCAAGACCTCATAATAGTGGTCATTATAGCATTGAAGCCAGCTATACGAATCAATTTGAACAACATATTCGGGCTATATTGGAACTACCTTTAGGCAATACCGATAGTAAAGTTGGCGGTATTATGGTAAATTTGGTGGGTTCCGAAGGGCACCAGGGCAAAGTGCATTACCAAAATATGGAAGAAATTATGGCAATGGATGGCGTAACTCCTCACATCTACGGAAAGAAGCAAACACGCCCGTTTCGTAAAATGGGGCATGTAACGGTGGTGAACGAGGATATTTCCAAAGCGAGAAAAATTGCCGAAAAAGTAAAAAAAACGATTCAAGTAATAAGTAAGTAATACCCAATCTCAACGAGTTGAATTATGAGTAAAGTAGGAATCATTATGGGAAGCACCAGCGATCTGCCAGTGATGCAAGACGCTGTTGACATTTTAAAAGGTTTCGATATTGAAATCGAAGTTGATATTGTTTCGGCGCATCGCACTCCGGACAAATTGTTTGATTATGGAAAGAATGCCCACACTAGGGGTATTAGTGTGATCATAGCCGGTGCGGGCGGTGCAGCGCATCTTCCGGGGATGATTGCTTCATTATCTCCCCTACCCGTTATTGGCGTCCCGGTGAAATCGAGTAACTCCATCGATGGATGGGACTCTATATTGTCCATTCTTCAAATGCCTGGAGGTGTCCCTGTAGCAACTGTTGCCTTAAATGGAGCAAAGAATGCCGGTATTTTGGCGGCTCAGATCATCGGTTCGGCCGATACCTGTGTATTGGACAAAGTACTCGCCTATAAAGAAGGATTGAAGATGAAAGTAGAAGAGGGTGCTAAAAAAGTAAGAGGAGAAAAATAAACTATGCAAAACCCATTATTACAGCCCTTTGATACCGCTCCCTTTTCAGAAATTAAGAATGAACATTTCCTACCGGGTATCGTAAAGCTTATCGCCGATACCAAAGAAGAAATTGCAGCCATCGTAAATAATACTGAGATCCCCACCTTTGAAAATACCGTAGAAGCTTTGGAAAATACGGGAATGCGTTTGGATAGGGCAAGCAGTATTTTTTTTAATCTGAATAGTGCCGAAACCAATGATGAAATTCAGAAAATAGCTCAGGAGATATCCCCACTCCTTACGGCATTCCAAAATGATCTATTACTGAATGAAGCCCTATTTGCCAGAGTAAAAACTGTTTTTGATGATAGAGAGAGTCTTGTGCTGAGTCCTGAACAGGAGATGCTGCTCGAAAAACAATACAAAGGATTTTCAAGAAACGGAGCTAATCTTTCGGAAGATAAAAAAACTGAGTTACGCAAAATTGACACTCAGTTAGCCAAACTAAAACTCACTTTTGGAGAAAACGTTTTGGCCGAAACCAATGCTTTTGAAATGCTCATTACCGACAAAGCAGACCTGGCTGGATTGCCGGAAGGCGCCAGAGAGGCTGCCGCTCAAACCGCAATGGAAAAAGGTAAGGAAGGCTGGATGTTCACCCTACAATACCCAAGCTACATTCCTTTTATGACCTATGCGTCCAATCGGGAACTTCGTAAAAAGTTATCGCTGGCATTTGGGGCTAGAGCCTTTCAGAATAATGAATACAATAATGAACAGCATGTATTGGACATTGCCCATTTAAGGCATCAGAGAGCACAATTGTTAGGTTATGAAAGTCATGCTCATTTTGTATTGGAGGAACGCATGGCTAAAACCCCACAAATGGTTTACGATTTTTCGAAAGAGTTACTCGAAAAGGCTAAGCCGGCGGCGCTAAAAGAATTCAATGAACTTCAGGCGTTTGCCAAAGAACTGGATGGTATTGAGCAATTACAAAAATGGGATGGTGTCTACTATGCCGAAAAGCTCAAACAGAAACTTTTTAGTTTAGACGACGAACTGTTAAAACCCTATTTCAAGTTAGAAAATGTGATTGAAGGTGTTTTTACTGTGGCCGATAAGTTGTTTGGCTTGCAATTTGAAGCTGACGACTCCATTGACAGTTATCATCCCGAGGTTAAAACCTATCGCGTAACCGATGCAGAAGGTGAAATGGTTGCCATCTTTTATGCCGATTTTCATCCTCGTGCAGGAAAAAGAGGCGGGGCATGGATGACCTCTTACAAACCGCAGCAGATCAAAGATGGTATCAATGATCGACCGCATGTTTCTATCGTTTGTAATTTCACCAAACCCACCGCGAGCAAACCTTCGCTTCTTACCTTTAATGAAGTAACCACGCTATTTCACGAATTTGGGCATGCGCTGCACGGCATGTTGGCCAATACTACTTACAAGGGCCTATCTGGCACCAATGTTTATTGGGATTTTGTAGAATTACCAAGCCAGGTTATGGAAAATTGGTGTTATGAAAAAGAAACGCTCCAGTTATTTGCACATCACTACGAGACCGGAGATTTGATTCCAATGGAATTGATAGCAAAGATCCAAAAGTCTGCAACCTTTCATGAAGGGATGCAGACCCTAAGGCAATTGAGTTTCGGTCTTTTGGACATGGCATGGCACGGTGCGGATCCTTCAGAAATAAAAAATGTAAAAGACTTTGAAAAGGCAGCTTTTAAAGAAACTTCCCTGTATCCTGAAATGCCTTCCACTTGCATGAGCACATCCTTTTCGCATATATTTCAAGGCGGCTATTCTGCCGGCTATTACAGTTATAAATGGGCCGAAGTCTTGGATGCTGATGCCTTCGATTACTTTAAAGAAGAGGGCATTTTCAACCAGGAAATCGCTACGAAATTTAAAGATCATGTACTTTCTCAAGGAGGAACGCAAGACCCTATGAAATTATATGTTCAGTTCCGTGGAAAAAAGCCCGATCCCAATGCCCTTTTAAAACGGGCTGGTCTCATTTCATCTTGATTGCTAGTTAATTACATTTGTTTTCCCTACATAAAGTATGGTGTTTCCGCATGAAGTTTTTGGTTGAGACTTTATCTTTAGTATAACATGCATTCCTAAGGAGGCTGATTTCTTTTCATGGGTTCTTAAGCGCCCAAAATTTTAATCGAACAGGATTGTCCTTAAAGGATGTACATGCATAGATACGAACCTAAAAGATCCTATTATGAAAAAACTACTACTATTAGCAATTATTTTTTATGGCCCCATTTCATGGTCGCAAGATGCTCTTACTTGTGAAGATGAAAACACGATCAAGGTAAAGGTGAAACCTGGTTATAATGACCCTACTGGCGACGGAGACGCAGACTTTAGAGGATGGAAACATATTTCGGACGCGTCCAGCGCAAGAGATGCCAAGAAAAAATTCAAGGAACGTCTTGAGGAAGATATAAAGGATGGTAATGCAGATTATTTGGTGACGACCGATGACAATGCACTAAGATGCCCGGAAGTATGTCCGGATCCCAGTGAGGTGGGTTGTAAAACCACTAAGGTTGAATTCAAATCGGGCGATTTAAAAGCTGTAGCTGGGGACAACGACGGCTATAATGTAAAACAAAAAGACGATGACTTTAGAGTTGAAGTTACTTGTGGTCCCTGTTCTCCGGTTACTGGAGGCGGTAATTTACAGGCCATGTTCCCCAATCCGGTAAATAACATGCTTTCTTTTCAAATAGAAATACTTCCTCCTCAGGACCTATTGGTTTCGGTAGAAATTTTTGACATGGGAGGCATTGAGGTTTTGGAACAAAACTACGGTCTACAGCCCATAGGTATGCATGTTCTGGATTTAGATGTTAGCAACTTACCGCCAGGACTCTATTTTGCGCAAATGTATTTTGACAATATTCCAAGTGCTCCCGAAGAGTTTATTAAAATGTAAGCCCCCAGCAAATACTACTATATTCAATAAATAAACCTAACCACAAAAAACTCCTGCCTCGTCGGGAGTTTTTTAAGTTCTTGGTTTCACCATTAGTCTTTATTCAAGATGATAACCATCACCAATGAGACCATCAGGACAGGCTAAAACCATAGAAAATATGATTTCTGAAAAATAAACTTTCAATATTTTTTGAAAGTTTGAAATTATTTGTATATTTGAACCATGGAATTCAAAGAAGCAAAAGAAAAATTTATAAGTACCTGGGGGGCGCTAGGTTCCCTTTGGGGGATTAACAAAGCAATGGCACAAATCCACGCTTTGCTTTTTATTTCTCCAGAACCTCTGACCATGGAAGACATTATGGAAGAGCTGGGGATTTCACGCGGAAACACCAGTATGAATTTAAGAGGGCTGATGGATTGGGGTATTGTGCGCAAAGTGATCGTCCCAGGCGAACGAAAAGAGTTCTTTGAGAGTGAAAAAGACGTAACGGAGCTGTCACGGCAGATTGCCAAGGAACGCAGCCGAAGAGAATTACAGCCTACTATTAAGGTATTAAAGGAAATATCGAGTATCCCAGACGATGGCAGTGCCAAGACCAAAGAGTTTATAAAGCAAACCAAGGCGATGCACGAACTTACCGATACTGCAGACACTATGATGAACAGGATTGTAAGTCAAGAACAAAATTGGATTACAAAGACGCTAGTCAAGTTTTTGAAGTAAAGAAGAAACGAAACAAAGAAACAACAAGGGAATTCGCTTTCCCTTTTTATTGAAAATTATATTTCAATATTTTTTGAAAGTTTAATAACTAAGATATGGAAATCGAAATTTTAACTGGGTGTATCATACTGGCTGGAATCGGCCAAATAGTAACCGCCATCATTTATCCCTTCGTTCGTTATCGCGTGCTCGATTGGTTCGCAGATTTGCAAAACCTTAATCCTCTGAACGAGGTCATCGCTAAAACCTATGGTTATTACATTCAAGGAATCAACTTCTCATTTGGGTTGATGTCCATTTTATTGATAGACGAACTCCTCATAAAAAGCAAACTCTCCATGGCGGTAGTTGGGTTTATGGCCGTGTATTGGATGGGACGCATCTCATTTCAACTAAAAAGCTACTCATTTGATGAAATTTCAACAAAGAAGAATTATAAAATAGGTATATGGAGTATGAATACGTTGATTGTATTCTTCGCTCTAACTTATTTAAGTCTATTCATTCATCTAACAATTCAATAAAATTATGAGAACATTAATCATAGCCGGCGGTAGTGGATTTCTAGGAAAAATACTTGCCGATTACTTTAAGAACAAAGTGGAAAAATTGATAATCCTATCTCGTTCTGAAGAAAAAATTGAGAACCATATCCAATACCTCCAATGGGATGGTAAATCCTTAGATACTTGGGCGGCTTCTCTTAACGGAAGCGATGTGCTCATTAACCTTGCTGGAAAATCGGTTGACTGCAGATACCATCAAAAAAATAAGGACCTTATTATGTCATCACGATTAGATACTACATGTGTTTTGGGGAAAGCTATTCAAGCGTGTACAGATCCGCCCAAAGTTTGGATCAACTCATCAACGGCTACCATATACCGCCATTCTTTGGATAAAGAAATGGACGAAATAACGGGTGAAATTGGGAATGGATTTTCAGTAAAGGTCGCTACCGCTTGGGAACGCGAATTCTTCAGATTTTCACTTCGGAAAACAAGACAAGTTGCTTTAAGGACTTCGATCGTACTTGGTAAACGAGGAGGTGCTTTTCCAGCACTATTGAATTTAACCAAAATGGGGTTTGGAGGAAAACAGGGAGACGGAAAGCAAAAGGTAAGTTGGATTCATGAAGAAGATTTCGTTCGCGCTGTCGAGCATATTATCCAAGAAAAAGATATAAACGGAGTCATTAACGTGGTAGCGCCAAAGCCAGTGGACAACAAAACTTTCATGCAGTTACTTCGTAACGGAACCACGGTCTTATTCGGCTTGCCCATTGGAAAAACATTGCTAAAGATAGGTGCTCGCATTGTTCAAACCGAGACAGAGTTACTTCTCAAAAGTCGCAACGTAATTCCGCGGCGACTACAAGAAAACGGGTTTCAATTTAAATACGGGTCATTGAAAGTGGCCTTAGGCGATTTAACACTCAAGAAATAACTAAAATTGAACTATAACGTACTCACATATAGTATCTATTTACCCATTATCTGCTTTATCACATTCAGAGTGGGCTGGTTATTCTATAAAAACGGTGAAGTGTTCTTGCTCAAGATATTCAACCAAAATCCCATTCGTTAACTATTAATAAACTTCTGCTCATTGGTTATTATCTGGTCAATGTGGGTTGGGCGGTTGTAGCGATTTCATTTTGGGACCCTTTGAGCGATGTTCAAGAAGTTATCGAAACCCTGGCATGGAATATGGGTCAGATCATGCTCTTCTTAGCATTGCTTCATTTTAACAATATAATCATACTCAAATACATTTCTAAAACAACTATTTTAAATAAATAATCATGGAAAACTCAAGAATTATTATCGGTTATCTCATTTACTTACCCATCGTTATCCTTCTAACGATGTACGTTTCGAGGATGTTATTCAAAAACGGCAAGCTCTTTATGATCGATATTTTTAAAGGCAAGGAAGATATTGCTCTCGCAACCAATCGCCTCTTTGAAATTGGCTTTTACCTCATCAATATTGGTTGGGCCTTGCTCATTCTCAGAATATCTCATAACAGTTCGCACGAACTAACCTATCAATCGCTTATTGAAAAATTAAGTCTGAAAATTGGTGGGTTCTCTATTTACCTCGGTATTATGTTAATGCTCAATCTATTCTTCTTTTTAAGAGGAAGGAGAAAGTCCAGACAAAGTTTAAGAACAAAAGTTCCTCCCATAGTTATTCAAAATCCAGAGTCATGAAAACAACAACCCTTCCATTCAGTATAAAATACAAGAAGCAACACGCTTCCAGACAAGATATTATCAACTTCTATGACGAAGCTACGGAAGACTATAGTTTCTGGAGTCAGGATTTGAACATGCACTTTGGGTACTTCGATTTCTTCCGAACCAATATATTCCGAAGAGATACAATGCTCAATGCAATGAATTTGCGCATTTATAATCGTTTGCAACTCAATTCTGGACGCCAAATCGTCGCGGACCTGGGTTGCGGAATGGGTGGCACTATGCGCCATTTCCTAAACAGGAATGAACAATTATCCATGATGGGCGTCACCCTATCCCCTTTTCAGGTTCGGGAAGGAAACAAGTTGCTGCAAGACATGAAGGGTGTGATCCTTCAAGAAAACTATTGCGACACTTCTATCGCTTCCGAAAGTATGGACGGCGTTATTGGAATAGAAAGTTTGTGCCATTCCGGGCATTCGAAAGAGTCATTGGCTGAGGGTTATCGCTTGTTGAAACCCGGCGGTAAAATGGTAGTTGCAGACGCTTTCTTGAAAAAAGATCCTTCTAAGCTATGTTTAGGTAGTAGCTACAGCTACAAAAAATTATGCCAAGGTTGGAGTTTAGACGGATTGGGAGTTATTTCAGAAGTAAAACAACGTTTATTGGATATTGGCTTTAAGGAAGTGTTCATTGAGGATGTTTCCTTCCGAACGGCTCCATCTGTACTGCATGTCCCTTTTGCTATTTTAGGTTTTCTTCTGAAGCATATATGGCAGGGCAAAACCATCAAACCTCAGAGCTGGAATAATTTAAAAGCTTCCTTTTTCGCTTTGCTTTGCGGTCTGCATATGCTGGATTTTGGCTACTACATTATTACTGCTACTAAATAATCTAAAATTAAGCACAACATAAAAGATGACAACAATCCGCCTAAAAACAGAGATTAACGCTCCCATCGAATGTGTATTTGATTTTTCAAGAAACATCGATTTTCATATGCAATCGGCTTCAGAAACAAAGGAGAAAGCCATTGCCGGTCGCACTTCCGGGTTAATTTCGCAGGGAGAAACAGTGACTTGGCGGGGAAGACATTTTGGTGTATTTCTGGAGCATACCAGCAAAATTGTGAACTACGAGCGCCCGTTCCATTTTACTGATGTGATGATCAAAGGTCATTTCACCTATTTTGGACATCAACATTTTTTCGTTGTGGAGAATCAGAAAACCATCATGACGGACATACTTAAATACCGTACCCCTTATGGTATTTTTGGTTACATATTTGACGTTCTATTCCTAAAAAGACATCTAATACGTTTTCTTGAACGCAGAAATCTTGCGATAAAAAATATGACGGAATCCTGCCCAAAAGAGGTTCGCCAAAATAAGCAATAAATTAGATCATTTAATCCACCACGATTTTCTTCGCAACCGTAAATCCTTTTTCGGTCCGAAACGAGGCGATATATATTCCAGAGCTCAACATTTTCACTGAAGTTGAGCCTCTCGTGCCCGAAACAGGAACTTCCATTAGTCTTTTCCCAAGGGCATCGTAAAACTCAATTTTGGTGAATTTTTGGGTCGCTGCTTCAAGGTTGTATTCCAAAGTTCCATCTCCAACGGTTATTTCCAGCTCATTTATCACGGCCTCATCTATCCCAAGAACTCCATCACTTTTAGCAACTTCTATTAAGAACTCAGCACATAATTTGGCAAATTTTGCAGCATGGTCTGCCGTTCCAGAGACACTAAACGTGTCATTGGGAGTATGGATGGTAGAGTTATGCTGTCCAAAGTTAGCTTCAAATGGAAAGGCAGCCATATATCCTTCACTTGTCCAACTGGCGTGATCCGAACAGCCATAGTTACAAAGAGATGTTCCATAGCTTACTTCATGTTCACCAGAATTGTTATAATGATCTAATAAACTCATTAAAAAGCTATTTAAAGTGGGGTTGGTAAAATCGGTAATAAATGAGACGTCATTTGTTGAGCCGTTGTAATTGGTCATATCGAACTGGGTTACTGCAAGTACATCTATATTATTGGTACTGTATTCGTTAGCAATCTCTGCTGAACCGACCAAACCAATTTCTTCAGCCGCATAAGCCATTACTTCTATTGTTCTTTTAGGAACAAAACCGGCTTCGAACAAAGCTCTGGTAGCTTCTGTGATCGTCGCTATTCCAGAAGCGTCATCGTCTGCTCCAGGAGCATTATTATTGCCTTGGTTTGAAGTAGAATCCAGATGTCCGCCAACCACGACATATTCATCTGGAAATTCGGCACCAATGATGGTCATGATTACCGATGGCATATTTGTACTCACATGATTATATAAAGACACACTTACATCTGTACGGCCATAGCTATCTGCCATGGCTTCCCATTTAGCTTTTAAGTCCATTGCGGCTTCCGTTGCGGTGGCCCTGTCATGATAACGAGTCCCATAACTCTCCAATTCAAGAATATGGGTCTCAATATTCTGTTTATCAATAAGTTCAAGTACTTGATTAACGATAGCGTCCTCCGTGATGGTAAAAGCGCCTCTATTAGCATCTGGGTTTCGCTTGGGGGCCTGCAAAGCCAATAATGCTTCTTCTTTTGAGGTTTTAAAAATATACCCCGGTCCATGCACCAACACTCTATCATGTAACTTATGGCTTGCATTCTTAGTCATGTAGACAGCTGCTTCATTTCTATAAGTCGCTACAATTTCAAGTTCATTAGGCACGTCTTTCTGGAGTTCTTGAGCATCATTCAATGACATCGTAGCATAAAAGCGATCGTTGTCCTGTGCCAAGACAGAAAAAGAAACCAATAAAAGTAAGGAGGTAATAATTTTCATAACATTTATATTTTCAAGGCAAGGTAGCAAATTTCTATCTACCTAAGATAAACAGAGACGTTAATGGCATCTATATGGGTCCGAGTGACATAAAATTATTGGTAAATGACCAAAGGTTGCCCAAACTTTGTTATTTTTGAGAAAAACTACGAAAAACCCCATGCCGATCAACACGTTAAATCCCAACTTATGGGTTGATAAATATTCAGACTATCTGTATAATTATACCATCGTTCGGGTAAATGATCATGAGATAGCGCAGGACTTGATTAGCGAAACTTTTTTTGCCGGACTCAAGTCTAAAGATAATTTCAAAGGGGAAGCCAGTGAGCGAACTTGGTTAATTTCAATTTTAAAGCGAAAAATTATTGATCACTATCGAAAAATAAATTCGAATAAAGGCAAGGCAGAGATTCGCGTGAATTATAAAGATGCCGAAAGTGAAGGAGATTGGCTGGAAGAACGTGTAAGTGACCCTTACGACAAAACCGCCGAAGACACTATGGAAAATGAGGAATTAGGTATGGCGATATTTGGCTGTTTGGACGGGCTTCCCGACAAACAAGCGTCTATCTTTAGAATGAAAACAATAGACGGTATTGATACCGAAACTATTTGTAATGAATTTGAAATAACACCGTCTAATTTGTGGGTTATCATCCATCGCGCTCGTAAAGCAATGGCCGATTGCCTGGAAAAAAATTGGTTTTAGTATAGATTATGAATATAAAATTAGAATGCCACGAGGCTAATCACATTTGTGATAAAAATCAGTACCGAGAAGCATCCTTTTGGGAAAAGGTGAAGCTCAATATACATTTAATTTATTGCAGAGCTTGTAGAAAGTATACGGCTCGCAACACCAAACTTACAAAGGCCGTTAAGAATCCACAGGTTCGATCAGTGAGCGCGGCGGACAGACATGCATTAAAAGAAAAGTTACAGCAAGAACTTTCGAAATAAGTTCCTTAAAAAAGAAAAATTGACCTTTTATAAATGGGATTGCTACTACTCGAACTTAGAAACGGCATCCCTTTTTTTGAACCTTATATTGAATTAAAGTTATAAATAGCATCGTAAGAGATAAAAACAATCCACACCAAAATAAAGGAATAGCCTCTACCCAAAAAGACGCAAAGTACTTACCTTGGTTCTTTGTGGCTACCAATAGCAAAAGTAGTATCAACAGGCATGTAAACCACAAACTCAAAGCATGCGATGGCAACAATTCACTCTTAAAAAGCTCCAATAACGAGGCTACCACCAACAAACTTGCTCCAAATAATTTTACCCGTTTAATTCCAAATTGCTGTGGAAGTGTTCTTAGCGAAGCCGCATCGTAGGGTAAGTCCCGAATCTCGAAAGGTAGCGTGCAGACGATAATTATTAAAAAACGTTGGAAGAAGGTCAACCCAATATCCAATGCTTGGACTCCCGTAGTAAAAGACCACGGAATAAAAACAGTAACACCCGCCCAAACCAAGGCTACCACAAAAATTTTAACTCCCGAAAAAGCACGTAAGTTCCTCCTGCGAGAAAAAGGTACCGCATACAAGAACGTCAGCCCGCCAAAAATTGCTGCCATGTAAAATACGGCTAACGAAAGTTGAAACGCGCAAAAAACGAAACCACCCAGACTTATAAACGAAAATAGCTGAACTAGCTTTAAAGAACGAGTCAAACTACGATGATGCAAGCCAGCAACCTTGGCATACTTCACAAAATTGTACCCACTTATGCTTCCAAAAAAAACAAACCCCAACAAATAGTATGATACTTCAAAATTGAGTTCCCATGCGGTTATACCAACCAATGCGCATACGGCCAAAGCCACATGGATACTGGCGTTAATATAAAAATCAAAAGCACGCTTTAGTGTATTCATCCAAAGGGATTAAAACGGTCTGCAAGGTACAATCGTTGTAGATTGGTTAACTGAGAAAGAACAAAAATACCCAAAGTGTTAGTAACTCCGGTTTTTGGTTGAAAAATTATATCTATTCACAACCATATTGCCATAATTTTATGCTTTAATATTGTAATTTTGCTCGTAATCATGGAAGCATTTTCTTCCTAAAAAATGTACGTTGAATTTAAAAAGTTCCCACTTTTGCGGAAAATGTATATGAATACTTCTTCTTTTGCTCTTAGACATATTGGCCCTCGCGCCAAAGATCTTCCTCAAATGCTTGAAACCATTGGGGCCGAAAGTATCACTCAACTCATTACAGAAACCATTCCAGACGATATTCGTCTTGCCAAAGACATCCAATTGGATGACGCTATGAGCGAACAAGAATATTTGGAACATATCAACCAATTGGCAGCTCAAAATGAACTATTCAAATGCTATATTGGCTTAGGATATCATCCCGCCAATACCCCACCAGTGATTCAACGCAACATTCTGGAAAACCCAGGTTGGTACACCGCCTATACCCCTTATCAAGCGGAGATCGCCCAAGGCCGTCTTGAGGCCTTGCTCAACTTTCAGACCATGGTGTGTGATCTTACAGGTATGGAACTGGCAAACGCGTCCTTATTAGATGAAGCCACTGCAGCTGCAGAAGCAATGGCTTTACTATTTGCTATTCGAACTAGAGATCAGAAAAAAGGAGGCGTTGTAAAGTTTTTTGTTTCAGAAGAAATATTACCTCAAACACTTTCTTTATTGCAAACGCGATCTAATCCGTTAGGAATTGAACTCGTGGTGGGCAATCACGAAACTTTCGATTTTTCTTCAGAATATTTTGGGGCCATCCTTCAATATCCAGGAAAAAGTGGTGTCGTTCACGACTATAGATCCTTTGTTTCCAAAGCCAATGAAGCTGAAATAAAAGTGGCGGTCGCTGCCGATATTTTAAGCCTCGTTAAATTAGAAGCTCCTGGAGATTTTGGCGTTGATGTTGTGGTGGGAACTACGCAACGTTTCGGAATTCCGCTGGGATATGGGGGACCTCATGCTGCTTATTTTGCCACCAAAGAGGCGCACAAACGAAGCATCCCGGGTCGCATCATTGGAGTAACCAAAGACACCGATGGCAACCGCGCATTGCGCATGGCCCTACAAACTCGAGAACAACATATTAAACGGGATAAAGCAACGTCTAACATTTGTACAGCACAGGTGCTTCTTGCCGTGATGGCTGGAATGTATGCCGTCTATCATGGTCCTAACGGGCTTCAATACATTGCGAACCACGTACATCATTCGGCCACTACCCTGGCTGCTAGATTAAAGGAAATGGGACTTGAAGAGTTAAACAATTCCTATTTCGACACCATTGCGATAAAAGCGGATGCAAACAAAGTGAAAGGGATTGCCGAAAAAAACCGCATCAATTTTTACTACCCCGACGCAAACACCATTTGGATCGCGTTGAATGAAACCACCACTTTAAAAGACTTAAATAACATTCTTTCTGTTTTTGCTGAAGTGACCGGTCAACAAGCAACGGACATTTCAGAAATAAAAAAAATTACCGCCATTCCTGATGGAGTGGCCAGAACCTCTGAATTTCTAACTAATGAAGTGTTTAATAGCTATCACAGTGAAACCGAACTGATGCGCTATATCAAAAAATTGGAGCGCAAAGATTTAGCTTTAAATCATTCCATGATATCGCTAGGTTCCTGTACGATGAAGTTGAATGCGGCAGCAGAAATGCTTCCGTTAAGTGACCCTCAATGGGGTAATGTACACCCCTTTGTGCCTCTGGATCAAGCCAAAGGGTATCAACAGATGCTCAAAAAACTAGAAGATCAACTTACCGAAATTACTGGATTTGCGGGAACATCCCTGCAGCCAAATTCTGGTGCTCAAGGGGAATACGCCGGTTTAATGGTGATTCGGGCTTACCACGAATCTCGCGGCGATCACCATCGAAATATTTGCTTGATTCCATCCTCTGCACACGGAACCAATCCGGCAAGTGCTGTCATGGCCGGAATGAAAGTCATCGTCACCAAAGCAACTGCAGAAGGAAACATTGACGTAGAAGATCTTCGGGCCAAGGCCATAGAACACCAGGAACATCTTGCCGCTTTAATGGTTACCTACCCCTCCACCCACGGTGTATACGAATCGGCCATTAAAGAGATTACAAGTATCATCCACGAATTTGGAGGACAGGTATATATGGATGGTGCCAACATGAATGCCCAGGTTGCTCTCACGAACCCTGGTGCCATTGGAGCAGATGTCTGTCACCTCAACCTACATAAAACATTTGCCATTCCGCACGGCGGCGGCGGCCCTGGAGTGGGACCCATCTGTGTTGCGTCTCAATTAGTCCCTTTCTTACCTAATAACCCTGTGATTGCTACAGGAGGCGATCATGCCATTACCGCTATCTCGGCGGCACCATGGGGAAGTGCCCTCGCCTGTATTATTTCGTATGCCTATATCAGCATGTTAGGTGAACATGGTTTGAGAAGTTCAACAGAATATGCCATTCTAAATGCCAATTATATCAAAGAGCGTCTGAAAGGGGCCTTCGATGTCTTATATGCCGGAGAACAAGGTAGAGCCGCTCATGAGATGATCGTAGATTGCCGTCCTTTTAAGGAACATGGTATTGAAGTTACCGATATTGCTAAACGACTTATGGACTATGGCTTTCACGCTCCAACGGTTTCTTTTCCTGTAGCAGGAACTATGATGATAGAACCTACGGAAAGTGAAAGTAAGCAAGAATTGGATCGTTTTTGTGACGCCATGATCTCCATTAGAAAAGAAATTGATACGGCTACAAAAGAAAACCCGAACAATGTTTTGAAAAACTCTCCGCATACGCAAATGATGGTTACCAATGACGTTTGGGAGTTTCCATATAGCAGAAAAGAAGCCGCTTTTCCATTGGACTATGTGGCTGACAACAAGTTTTGGCCGTCCGTGCGAAGAGTAGACGATGCCTATGGTGATCGAAACCTAATTTGTACCTGCGACCCTATTGAGTCCTATATGGAGGATTAACTTCAAATGCTAAACAGTATAAAAATAAATGGACCTGTTTCAGAATAAGACTTCAACCTATTCGTTATTACTGTAATTTGACCTTAAAAGGCTCAGAAAATACATTTTTATCAGTTTTGAGCACATATTTTAAGAATAATTCAAAACACAGTGATTTGGTAGGATAATGTTGTGTTACTTACCCGTATTTGGTTATTTTTGACAAATTTTCAGAAGAAATGAATAGTATCATTACAGGTATAGGGAGCTTTATTCCCAGTGAGGTAGCAACCAATGAGGGTTTTGAAAGTAATGAATTTTATAATCTGGATGGATCTTCTTTCACCCAAGAGAATTCGGTGATTATTGAAAAATTCAAAGCGATAACCGGTATTCATGAACGTCGCTATATCAAGGAAGATATGGTTACTTCTGAAATTGCTCAATATGCGGCAGAAAAGGCCATTGCTGAAGCCAATATGGATAGGGAAACTCTGGATTATATTATTGTAGCTCACAACTATGGTGATATTAAATACGGAACTCAACAAAGTGATACCGTTCCCAGTGTTGCTTCTCGGGTGAAACATTTATTACGTATTAAGAATCCAGGATGCGTTGCTTATGATGTCCTTTTTGGCTGTCCAGGTTGGATCGAAGGGATGATTCAGGCACATGCTTTTATTAAGGCTGGTATGGCTAAAAAGTGCCTTGTAATTGGAGCGGAGGCATTATCTCGTGTGATTGATCCTCACGATCGTGATTCTATGATCTATAGTGACGGAGCTGGAGCCACAGTACTTGAAGCTACTTCCGAAGACACAGAAAGCGGTATTCTAGCTCATATTAGTGCTACCCATACCTATGACGAAGCACATTTTATTCATTTTGGCGAATCCAATAATCAAGAATTAAATGACCAACGCAGGTACATCAAAATGTACGGTCGCAAAATATACGAGTTTGCCTTGATCAACGTTCCAACTGCCTTGAAAGAATGCTTGGAAGAAAGCGGCGCCACCATCGATGAGGTAAAAAAGATATTCATTCATCAAGCCAATGAAAAAATGGATGAGGCTATCATTAATCGTTTTTTCAAATTGTATAAAAAAGAAACCCCAGTAGATGTCATGCCAATGACTATTGATAAATTGGGTAATTCGAGCGTAGCTACAGTACCAACGGTTTTCGATTTGGTGAGCAAAGGAAAACTTGGAAATCACGAAGTAAACAAAGGAGATATCGTTATCTTTGCCAGTGTTGGCGCGGGAATGAATATCAACGCCATTGTTTATCGAATGTAATTATGTACAAGGGCAAAACTGTTAAAAAAAGATACAAGCACACCTTAAAATTCCTTAGGCAAAATGTTGCTAAAGAAGCTTCCATTTTGGACTTAGGAGTTTCAAATCCATTCTCCGAGATTTTAAGAGCTAAAGGGTTTAATGTAACAAACACCCAAGGTGAGGATTTGGATCTGGACACTACTGCAGTTCAAACCTCTGAATTTGAAGTAGTTACCGCCTTCGAGATATTCGAACATTTGGTGTCTCCCTTCAATGTAATTAATGATATTGAAGCAAAAAAGCTAGTGGCGTCTGTCCCCCTAAAATTGTGGTTCGCATCTGCCTATCGCAGTAAAACGGACGAGCGTGACCGCCACTATCATGAATTTGAAGATTGGCAGTTTGATTGGTTATTGGAAAAGGCCGGCTGGCGCATTAAAAAAAGTGAAAAGTTCACCAATCCGGTAAGAAAAGTGGGAATACGCCCCATATTAAGACGTTTTACCCCCAGGTACTACTTAGTTTATGCCGAACGCATTTAATGAACTTCTACCTGGTCATACCCGCTCATAATGAAGAAGCGTTTCTCGCAGGTACGTTGCAATCTTTAGCGGAACAAACCATTTTACCTAAAAAAATTGTTGTGGTCAACGATAACTCTACTGACGGAACACAACACATTATAGATTCTTTTTCAAGCAAGTACCCCTTTATTCATTCGGTTGCCATTACTTCGGCAGCCCAACACGCTCCCGGAAGCAAGGTTATCAATGCTTTTTATGAAGGATTAAAAACTTTGGATACCGATTATGACGTGATTTGTAAGTTTGACGCCGATTTGATTTTTCCTTCCAATTATCTCGAAAAAGTCGCAGATCATTTTCTTCAGAATAAAAACTGTGGCATGGTAGGCGGGTTCTGCTATATTAAAAAGAAAGACTATTGGGTATTGGAAAACTTAACGAACAAAGATCATATTCGAGGAGCTCTGAAAGCGTATCGGAAAGCATGCTTTGAGCAAATTGGAGGCCTGAAAAAAGTGATGGGTTGGGACACGGTAGATGAACTTCTTGCGCAATATCACCATTGGGAAGTAATAACCGATGAGACACTACACGTAAAACATCTAAAACCTACCGGGGCTAACTATCTTTTGGCTTCTCAATTGAAACAGGGGCAAGCTTTTAAAAGAATGCGCTACGGGTTTTGGCTTACGCTCATTGCATCCTTAAAACTGGGAGCCAAAAAAAGAAGTTTTAGCTATTTCTGGGGTTCCATGCGAGGATATTTCAGTAGTAATAATGAATATATTGTTTCTGAAAAAGAAGGAAAGTTTATACGGAGTCTTCGTTGGAAGAATATAAGAAAGAGGTTCCTTTAAAGAGTTAACTTTCATTTAAACTATAGACCACAACATTCTTTGTACTTTTACCTAATTAAATCATCTTATGAAACCCATCTTATACTTAGCGTTTTTCTCTTTCTTAACCATAGCTTGTGGAGAAAAGCAAACCCAAATAGAAAATGCGAAAGAATCTCAAAAAACAGTAAAGCCCAAAAATGTTGTTCTTCTCATTGGTGACGGCATGGGTCTGAGTCAGATTTCCATTACCCAGTATTACGGGGACAAGCCGTCTAATTTTGAACGATTCCCAACTGTGGGGCTTGTTAAAACCTCTTCAGATAGTCACGTTATAACAGATTCTGGCGCTGGCGCTACAGCTTATGCGGCTGGAGTAAAAACTTACAATAAAGCCATTGGTATGGGACCCGATTCTACCGCCGTAGCATCCATTGTGGAAACGATATCCAAAACAGGATACGCTACCGGCCTCGTTGCCACTTCCTCTATTGTACATGCAACACCTGCAAGTTTCTTTGCTCATGTAAAAACGCGATATGAATATGAAGAAATAGCGGCGTTCTTACCTAAATCGGATATAGACTTCTTTGCTGGTGGAGGACTGGAATTCTTCAATAAAAGAAAGGACAGCATAGACCTAATAGCCGAACTGTTGTCCGAGGATTTTCAATTGGATACCATTCAACTTCCCACTTCGGCTTCAGAGAAAAAACACGCTATTCTCTTAGCCCAGAATGCTATGCCTAAAATAAGTGAGGGCAGAGGTGATTTCCTGGTTGACGCTAGCTTGTTGGCCATAGAAAAACTTAAGACTAACAATACAGGGTTCTTTTTAATGGTAGAAGGTTCGCAAATTGACTGGGGTTGTCATGATCAGGAACCAGATTATGTAATTAAAGAGCAACTGGATTTTGACAAGACCATTGGAAAGGTCTTAGATTATGCTCAAGCCGATGGACAGACCTTGGTTATCGTAACTGCCGACCATGAAACCGGTGCATTTGCTCTGGCGATGGACGGAACGGACTACGGAAAAATTAAACCATCGGTATATTCGGGAGAACATTCTGCCGTTATGGTCCCAGTATTTGCGTATGGCCCCGGTTCTGAATTGTTTGGCGGAGTTTATGAAAACACGGAGATCTATCATAAAATGATGACACTGCTTTCAAAGTAATGATTGTTTTTACTTTTTATTCTGAAAAAACAGTCCTTTAAATTTGTTACTTTAGCTTTAGAAATTACCCTATGAAGTACCTTCAGGATATTGGCTCCTATTTTTTAATGCTGCGTACCGTTTTTAGCCGACCTACCAAAGCTTCGGTTATTAGGGAACTCATCTATAAAGAGGTGGACGAACTTGTTATCAATTCGTTGGGTATTGTCGCCTTTATTTCCTTTTTCGTTGGCGGGGTTGTAGCCATACAAACAGCGCTGAACATAAATAACCCTCTTATTCCGGATTACTTAGTGGGTTTTGCCACACGTCAATCGATCATACTTGAATTTGCCCCTACCTTCATCTCCATCATCATGGCGGGAAAAATGGGCTCATTTATTACCTCAAGTATCGGGTCCATGAGAGTGACGGAACAAATTGATGCCTTAGAAGTCATGGGGATCAACTCGCTCAACTATTTAGTATTTCCTAAAATCATCGCCTTATTTTTCTATCCGTTTGTCATTGCAATTGCCATGTTCTTAGGTATACTGGGAGGATGGGTTGCAGGAGTTTACGGAGGCTTTAGTACTTCGGAAGCCTTTATTCGCGGACTACAAGAAGACTTCATCACTTTTCATGTGATCTATGCTTTTATAAAAACCTTTGTTTTTGCCTTTATTTTAGCAACTGTCCCTTCGTGGCAAGGTTTTTATATGAAGGGGGGCGCTCTGGAAGTGGGAAAAGCCAGTACCAACTCCTTTGTTTGGACCAGTGTCCTTATTATTTTGGCCAACTTTATAATCACTTCCTTATTACTTAGCTAATGATTCGAGTAGAAGAAATACATAAGAGTTTTGGAGCAGATCATATTCTGAAAGGAATCTCTACGGTCTTTGATCAAGGAAAGACAAACCTAATCATTGGTCAAAGTGGTAGTGGAAAAACCGTGTTTCTTAAATGTCTATTAGGGCTTTTCGAACCTGAAGCAGGACGCATCTATTTTCAAGATACTGCTATTCAGGATATGGATGAAGATCAAAAAAGGGATTTGCGCAAGGATATGGGAATGGTTTTTCAAGGAAGCGCTCTTTTCGATTCTTTGAATATTGAAGAAAATGTGATGTTCCCATTGCGCATGTTTACCAAAAAAAAGAAATCGGATATGATCGAGCGAGTAAATGAGGTGTTGGCTCGTGTAAACCTGGAAGGCGTAAATCATAAATATCCATCCGAAATATCTGGAGGAATGCAAAAAAGAGTGGCCATCGCTCGAGCCATCGTAAACAACCCTAAATACTTGTTTTGTGACGAACCCAATTCTGGACTAGATCCTCGAACGGCCATTTTGATTGATAACCTCATCCAGGAGATTACCCGGGAATATAACATTACCACGGTTATCAACACCCACGATATGAATTCGGTAATGGAAATAGGAGAGAAAATTGTATTTCTTCAACAAGGAAACCTCGCCTGGCAAGGAGACCACACCAAGATTTTTAAAACCGACAATCAAAGTGTCACGGACTTCGTGTACTCTTCAGATCTCTTTAAAAAGATCAGGGACATTCAGATAAAGGAGCAATAGGCATTGCTATTTAACCACTAAGGTGTCTACATTCAACTTATATTTCAACCAGTTATACAGACGTGTTTGGTCTTTAGCAATTATTGCCGGATCTACGGTGTCTAACCACTTTGTGGTAAAAAGACTGAGCGTATCGATCTTTTGAAAATTGGAAACCAGGGTTTTTGAATAACTCAAACTCTCCAAATTCTCGTAATTGATCCGAGCTTCATCACAAAGTAATTTAAATGGAATTTGGTCTTTTTCCAGTTTACTCAATTCAGATACTTTTTGCTCCAGAAAAATAATCTTTTGATTTTTTGACAATAAATCTACCGAATCCTTCGAGCGCAATTCTTCCATATATCGAACCTCATCTTCAAAACTATTATCGGTCCTACTTTGATTGAGTAAGAGCTTGGTGTCCTGCAATCCAGTATAGGCCTGTAACCTTCCCCTCAGTAAATCCATAGTAGACTGCGGAATTTGATCCGTCCCAAAAGTTGTAAGTTCTATCGTTGAGATTTCTCCAGCGTTAAATTGGGCGGTAGCATATTTCTTGATATAAGCCGAATTATCCAATGCTTCCAGTTCCTGTTCAATAAATCGCTTTGCTGAATTCTTAAAAGTGCTTTCCTTAAGTACCGAATAGAAAGTAAAGCCAGCCGGGATCATGACCAGTAAGGCGGCAAAAGAAGCAATGCGAGCAATATTTTTACGTCGTTTCGAATTGGCGTACTTGAGCATGGGAAAGCGAAGTAATTTCAATACTAAAAATGTTGCCAAAGCAATGAAAATGGTGTTGATCAAAAACAAGTAGATAGCACCCCAGGCAAATCCGAATCCTTTCGAATTATCCAAAACCGCTTCAGCCAGGCCATATCCCACCGTACACAATGGCGGCATTAAAGCCGTAGCAATTGCTACTCCAAAAATCACACTGGCAATAGTTCCTTTCTTCGTACGGGCAATGATCAATGCCAAACCTCCAAAAAAGGCAATAAGCACATCCCGAATATCGGGTTGCGTTCGCGCAAGAAGCTCTGACGACTCTTCACGCAATGGAAACACTAAAAAGAAAAGAAAGGCCGTGAGCACGCTTAAGAGCACCATTACACCAAAATTGACCAGGGACTTCCGTAGTGTAAAAATATCATTAATAGCAATAGACATACCAATTCCCAAAATAGGACCCATAAGGGGGGAAATTAACATCGCTCCAATAACCACCGCCGTTGAATTGGCATTCAAACCGACCGAGGCCACAAAAATGGAACAGATCAAAATCCAGGCGGTCGCTCCTTTAAAAGGAATGTCCATTTTAATGGCTTCAATGGTGCTGTCGCGATCCGTATCGGCCCGGAAGTCCAACAACTCGACAAAAAAAGCTTTCAGGCTTAACCAAAGACCTTTGGCATCCTGTTTTACCGCCTCCTTGTTTTGCTCTATTTCTTTGTTATTCTCTTCTATAGTGCTCATAGGTATACTACTTTACAATACGTTGCTTCATCTTCAAGTATGGTCAGATCCAAATTTATTGGATATTGTCCCAAGTAATTTCTTAATGTCCTGTTCTTTTTTCTTCGGAAAAATAAGAAGTACGTTCTCCTTGTCAACGATAATATAATCATCAATTCCGTCAACGACCACCAATTTATCGGTCGCTGAAAAAACCATATTACCGCTTGCATCTTCCATATGCGTTAAGGCACGCACCACTGCATTACCCGACTGATCCTTATTCAATTTATCATGCAAGGCTCCCCAAGTGCCCAAGTCATTCCAGTCGAATGTAGCTCTTTTTACAAAGACATTCTTCGCCTTCTCCAAAATTCCGTAGTCAATGGATATATTTTCGGCATTCGCATAGTTTTTTTCGATAAATGACTTTTCTTCTGAAGTATTTAAAACCGTAATTCCTTCAGAAAAAAGGCCATACATGGCTGGCATTAACTGTTCATAGGCTTCAATAATGCTTTTCACACTCCACAGAAATATTCCTGCATTCCAGAGGAAATTACCTGCATCCAGAAATGCTTTGGCCGTTTCATAGTTTGGCTTTTCTCTGAACTGTTTTACATTTTTCAGCACAGCTTCGTCGTTCTTATCACTTTCAATATACCCATATCCTGTGTTGGGAAACGTGGGGTGAATCCCTAGAGTAATCAACACATTATCCTTTTGACAACGCTCAAAACAGGTTTCTACATCTCGCTGAAAAGCAGCTTCATCTTCAATCCAATGGTCGCTGGGCGCTACCAACATCATCGCATCGGGATTCGACTTATAAATTTTTAAGGCCGCTAATAAGATACAAGGTGCTGTATTACGCATGGCAGGCTCAAGCACTACCTGTTCTTCGGTAATCATTGGCAATTGTTCCAAACACAAATCCAGATAACGGTCATTGGTAAGAATTTGAATATTCTCTGAAGGCACCATTTTGTGAAGTCTGGAAAAAGTACGTTGAATTAAGGTCTCTCCCGTTCCCAGCATATCGTGAAACTGCTTTGGTAACTTACTGGTGCTCACCGGCCAGAAACGAGATCCAATTCCACCCGCCATTATTACTGCATGATAATTAATATTCAATCTGTTCTATTTAGATAGTTATTATTTTAAAAATTCAACCTCTGCATTTGGATTGAACAGGTACATTCGTCCCGTAGCCACTTCCAAACATTCATAGCGCTTCACTCTTTTATTGCCCCGTTGGAATATCTTTCCATTGTAGAGCCTAAAGGTTCCACCATAGGGTATTTCAAAGATAAAGTTTTTATCATTGGGAGGATCGAATTCCTTGAGCGCCAAAGATAAACGCGTATCGGTATCACTACTCGCTTTCGGGTTTTTAAAGTGAAGTGCCAGTAAAGGCAGCAATTGATTTGGAAAAACCTCTGGACGTAAAAACGGCAGCATCAACTGCTGAAAGGTGAGCTTCCATTCCTTACCATGCGGTTTGATATACCTCCCATACTGCATAAATGCCTTTAAATGCGCAATTTCATGCACCAAAGTAACCAGAAATCGATAGGGATTCAAGTTGGCATTTACGGTAATTTGATGTTGTCCATTCGGCATTTTGCGATAATCACCATGGCGTGTGACCCGTTCATTTACTATCTTAAGATGCACTTCATGGGTCTTGATCAACTCTAAAGCCGGTACGACCGAGGCCGGAGGAATGTATTTTAGAAGAACTTCGTTCACTTGCTAGCTACAATAACTGTTATAGTATAACAACGGCATAGGGCAAAAAAGAGCCATTTGGTTTTCTTCATCTTTCAAATTTAGGGAGTGGTGTTCGAAACCTCCATAATTTTGCCATTATAATATTGCTGTCCTGTGAGAGAAAAGTCCATTATATATCGCGCCATTTTCTCTGCCGTCATAGAAGCTCTATAGCCGGGAAAAGCCTCTTCCAGCATTTCGGTTTGAACTGCTCCCAGAGCCAATACATTAAACGAAGGGCCTGTTTCTTTATATTCTTCAGCAAGCAGTTCAGTAAGCGTTATAATAGCTCCTTTGCTACTGCTATATGCGGCCAAACCCGGGAATTTCACACTTCCTTGAATTCCTCCCATGCTGCTAATATTAACTACATGACCTTGTTTCTTCATAAAAGGAAGAACCGCTTGGGTTAAAGCGGCGGCACCAAATACATTTACACTATAAGACTGCATAAAATCTGTGGCAGTGAGTTTGGCGAAAGGTTTGCTCACCAAATAACCTGAGTTATTGATTAACACATCTACATGCTTCCAATTTTCCTTCAGAAACGAGGGAACTTTCTTTATGTCCTTCGGATCCGTGATGTCGCAAGGAAAACAATGACAATTGGTATTACCCATCCCAGAAACTGGAACCTCGTTGCGTGAAAGTGCTAATACGTTGTGGCCGGCATTGGCAAATAAAGCGACCAGCTCGTATCCAATTCCTCTGCTTGTACCGGTAATGATTATATTTTTCTTCATGCCTTTCTAGTTCTTCTAAATATACAAAATCCCCCTATCTCATATAGGAAATAGCGGGATTCATTCTTTCATTGAAAAGCCGTTCCTATACAAACATGGTCACGGGTTGTTCAATATAATTTCTTAAGGTTTGCAGGAATGCAGCGCCTGTGGCTCCATCCACCGTACGATGATCACAAGCCAAGGTAACCGTCATGGTATTTCCAACCGCAATAGCGCCGTTTTTCACCACGGGTTTTTGCACAATGGCACCCACGGATAAAATGGCTGAATTAGGTTGATTAATAATAGACGTAAATTCCTTTATCCCAAACATTCCTAAGTTGGAAACCGTAAAGGTGCTTCCCTGCATTTCGTCTGGAGTAAGCTTCTTATTTCTTGCTTTCCCAGCTAATTCTTTAACGCTTGCTCCTATTTGTGAGAAGGTCATTTGGTCGGCAAACTTAAGCACCGGAACCAACAGGCCATCATCCACAGCAACCGCCACTCCAATGTGAATGTGCTTTGCGATCAAGGTTGCTTTATCCGTCCATTGCGTATTGACTTTCGGATGCTTTCTCAAAGCCATCGCGCAGGCCTTTACGATCATATCATTGTATGAAATCTTCACGTCCGGAGCACTGTTAATAGCTGCACGAGATGCTATTGCCCCATCCATGTCCAACTCCACCGTTAAGTAATAATGCGGTGCGGTAAACTTGGACTCCCCCAAACGCTTCGCAATGGTTTTACGCATTTGCGAATTATTCACTTCTTCAAAACTTTCTTCTCCTACTGGCGTATACGCCATTGCCGCTGCGCCTCCGGCGGAAGGTTGGTAATTTTCAATATCTCGTTTGATGATTCTACCATTTTCACCACTTCCTTGAACATGATTCAAGGAGATTCCTTTTTCTTCCGCTAGCTTCTTAGCTAATGGCGATATAAAAATACGGCCGTTCTTGGTGCTTGTACTTTTCACCACTTCAGTTTTGGTCGCTGGAGTTGATGCTTTTTCAGGGGTAGGTTGAACAGCCACGGGTGCTGATTTTTTCTCTTCGGAAGCAACCGCTGCGGCAACTTTTGGAGCACTTGCAATTCCTGAAACATCGGTGCCGGCAGGTCCAATAATTGCTAATAGTGAGTCTACCTTGGCAGATTCGCCTTCGGCAATACCAATTTTCAAGAGTGTTCCGCCATAAAAAGATTCAAATTCCATGGTAGCCTTATCGGTTTCGATTTCAGCTAAAATATCACCTTCTTCAACGGCATCCCCAACCTTCTTCAGCCAGGTAGCAACAGTTCCCTCCTCCATCGTATCACTTAAACGAGGCATATTAATTAGCTCAACACCTTCCGGAATCGTGTCGGCTTCTTTCACGGGCGAAGCTGCAGGTGTTTCATCCGCCAATTCGGGCAATACTTCAGGTACATCGGCGGTGGAACCAACAGGAGTTCCTCCTTTGAGTAATTCTGAAATATCTTCTCCCTTTTCTCCTATAATGGCTAACAAAGCATCGACATTGGCCGTCTCACCCTCTGCAATTCCGATATGTAACAAAACTCCTTCATGAAACGACTCGAACTCCATGGTGGCTTTGTCTGTTTCTATTTCGGCCAAAATATCTCCTTCAGCTACTTTATCTCCTACTTTCTTTAGCCAACTCGCCACGGTACCTTCTTCCATGGTATCGCTCAAACGCGGCATTGTAATTACTTCTGCCATAGCTTATAGTTTATGAGGTAAAAATGGGTAATCTTCTTGTTCGTATACGGCATCGTACATGACATTTTTTTCCGGATAAGGTGATTCATCCGCAAATTTTTCACATTCCGACACTAAGTCTTTTACACGCTTATCAATAGCAGCAATTTGAGCCTTGGTAGCATATTTCTTTTTATAGATAATATCCAAAACATAATCAATTGGATCCTCGTCCTTCTTTTTGGCCACTTCTTCTTTAGTGCGATAGTGCTGAGCATCACTCATAGAGTGTCCTCGATAACGGTAGGTTCGTACTTCCAAGAATGTTGGGCCTCCTCCATTACGTGCTCGTGTAATTGCCTCATCAAACTCCTTAGCAACCACTTCAGGTTTCATTCCGTCCACGGGTCGGCACGGCATTTCGTAGCCCAAACCTAATTTCCAGATATCGGTATGGTTTGCCGTTCTTTCTACTGAGGTACCCATGGCATAACCATTGTTCTCGCAACAAAACACAACTGGAAGGTTCCACAGCATAGCAAGATTGAATGTCTCATGCAGCGATCCTTGTCGGACGGCACCATCACCCATAAAAGTTAAGGTAACGCCATCGCGCCCCGCATACTTATCTCCAAATGCAATACCAGCCCCTAAAGGAATCTGACCTCCCACAATACCATGACCACCATAAAAACCATGTTCCTTTGAAAAAATATGCATGGATCCTCCAAGACCTTGAGAGGTACCGGTTGCCTTTCCATAAAGTTCGGCCATCACTCTTTTAGGATCGACACCCATTCCAATGGGTTGTACGTGATTTCTATAAGCTGTGATCATTTTATCCTTTCCCAATTCCATGGCGTGCAAGGCTCCTGCAAGTACGGCTTCTTGTCCATTGTACAGGTGCAAAAATCCGCGGACTTTCTGGTTGATATAAACTTGGGCGAGTTTGTCTTCAAACTTTCGCCAGAAGAGCATATCTTCATACCACTTAAGGTATGTTTGTTTGGTTATTTTCTTCATCTATCGCAACGTATTGTATTCAGAATAAAAATTCACGAAAGACAAAAATACTATATTCTTATCGACTATAAAACCTCTATTTCCTAAAATACAATCGAAAACGTTGTCGGTTTTGCAAATACGAGAAGAGTGATATCAAAATTATGAGAAGGGCCGTAACAAATTCCGAAGAAATTATAAATAAGAACTGTCAAAAACCAATGGCAATAAATCTCGTACCGAATTGGCCTTCACCACCTTCCCAGTGGCACCCATAAAGTAGATGGGGATGGGTGATTTTTGATTTACCTCGTATTCGACTAAGGATTGACGACATGCTCCACACGGGGGTATGGGAGTAATGGTATCATGCTTAAGTGATCCGGCAGTAAGCGCCATGGCCGTGAAAACGTCATTTGGGAATCGAGCTCCCGCAGAGAAGGCAGCCACACGTTCGGCGCAAAGTCCTGAGGGAAAGGCTGCATTTTCTTGATTATTCCCAATTACTATTTCGCCGGAAGCAAGCGCAATGGCGGCTCCCACCTTAAAAGACGAATAAGGCGCATAAGCATCGTTTCGTGCTTCATGCGCCTTATTCATTAAGTTTTGAATTTCAACCGGAAGATCCGAAACAGATTCAAATACTTCTAGTTCAGCTTCAATTTTAACCTTTTTCATGGGTTCAAGATACTAATTCTCGAATGATCACGGAAGAATTAAAACAGTAACCTGAGGCTATCCTAGTACTCGTCGTACTCGTCCCCAAAGTTAAAGGTAAGTCCAAAGCGAAGTGTTCCTTCCAATGGGCTTCTCACTCTTGAGGTTGAGAACAAATAAGAAATATCGATATTAATAGCGGTGTACTTAAATCCAGCTCCTAACGAAAGGAACTTTCTAGATCCTTTTTCTTCGCTTTCGTTAAAGTAACCTGTTCTAAAAGCAAATACGTCTTGATACCAGTATTCTGCTCCTAAGGCCCAAGTAAATTCTTTAAGTTCTTCACTAAATCCATCCGGTGCATCCCCAAATGATTGGAATATACCTGAAAAGAAGCTAATATCCTGGTAGTCATCAATGGCTTGCGCCTGCTCTTCTTCAGTAACTTCACCGTCTCCATTTAAATCCTGATCTGGAGGAGTTGGCACCAATAATTTATTTACTTCAAGATTAACCCCTACCTTATTATATTGATCCAGGATAAAGTCGAATCCAGCTCCAAGACCTAAGTTCGTAGGTAAGAAGTTTTCCTGTCCCACGTCATCATACTTAATCTTTGGACCTACGTTAGATATGTTAAAACCTGCTCTCCAACGTCCGTCGAAGTCGTTATATGCAATCTCTTCACTTTGGTAGTAACCTGCAACATCAACTGCGAAAGAACCTGCTGCCGAAGCATCCTCATTTGACGCTTGGATTCTTAAATCGGAACGCAAGTAACGTCCTGCGACAGCCATAGAAAATCGATCACTCAATCGAAGTGCATAGGACACATCGAAGGTAAATTCGTTAGGGCTTTGAATTAATGGTTCCTGATCGAAAGTATCTCTTAGTTCAATATCTCCTAAGCTAAAGTAACGGAAACTAGCTGCTACAGCACTACGCTCGTTAATACGATTGTAATAGGTTAAATTTCCCAAGAATATATCGTTTACTAAATTACTCAGATAAGGAGTATATGTAATCCCAACACCTTGCTTAGATATAGCAAAAGCATATTTTGCTGGATTCCATTGTTGAGCGAATGCATCTGCAGAGGTCGCAACCCCGATATCTCCCATACCACCTGAACGTGCGTCAGCTGCAATTAATAAAAAAGGGACACCGGTCGTAATTACCCTATTTGACTCTTGAGCAGTAGCTTTAATCGATACTAATACTAATAAAATTGGAATAAAAATTTTCTTCATGAGGTGTTTAATTTTGCACAAATATACTTTTAATTTTTAAAGGATAACCAGTTTTTCAAATTTTTCAACTTGCTGATTAGTTAACGAAGATTTCACTGTAAGCTTGTATACATAAACGCCTTTTCCAATTTTATCTCCAAAATCGTCAAGCCCGTCCCATACGATATCGCGGGATTGCCCTCCTTCAGTAAAAATGGTTCTATTTAAGGTTTTAACAACTTTACCTGTGACAGTGAAAATCTGAACTTGTACATCCAGAGCTTCGGTCGGACGATTGTGTTCGAACCAGAATTCGGTGTAATTTACAAATGGATTCGGATAATTAAGCACTCGTCTAATTTCAAGCTTATCATCCCCAAAAACAATGAATTGAATTTCACTTGTTGAAGAATTGTTATATACGTCCCAAGCTTTAAGAGTTAAGGTATGTAGACCTTCTTCTAAGTTCCTTAATTTATAGACAGCGGTACCTTTGGTAAAATCGTCCACATCGGCTTGATAATATTCATTGAGCACAAAAGGATTAGCCTCATCCCCATCCAGAATAGCGACCAGATCATGTCCAATTCCACTAGCGGTGTTAATTCCATTCTCGTCTTCCAAATTCACGATTAGGAAGGGAGAGTCGTTCGTAATACCCCCAGAAACAAAGGATTCATCATTCATGAACAATCGAATATCGGGCCCCGTATTATCTTCTGGAGCATCTTCATTTAGTCCACCTACCAGTATATCAAGATTATAACCTGTTTGATCTTCCAACTCGCCATTTTTTTGAGCATATAGACTAATCTTTCCATTTCCCACCGGAATTTGAATATCCCTGGGCACCACAAATTCAAATTCGAACTTTCCGTTCGTGACCGATGCCTGTCCATTAAATAATCCTTCTCCTAATGTTTTAAAATCCAAAATAAGCAAACGATTCTCGCTATCTCGAACACCATCATTGCCTAATGTTTGGCGTTGCACGTCCTTATCAAATACCTTCGCCTCCATAACTCCGTTGTAATTGGGCAACAGATTTCCGCTTCCATCTACAACTTCGCCGGCAAATTTTACTCTACTTAGGGCCTTTAAGGTGTCCGTCGCCTGGGCGATTGGAACATCATTGAGAGTAGTTATGCGCACACTTTGCTTTGGGAAAGCCAGGCTCATAGCGGGATCTCCCACGTAAAAAATAACCCTTCTTAGGTCATCGGCTATTCGGTTCTTAGAAATTAACAGCGCCTCCGCCGGTGGAACCGGAATATCCAAACCAAAGCCAAAGAGTTCCTCTGCCAATATCTCATTGAAGGATACGCCGAGAGTCACCGAAATAGACCTGGTCGTTGTAATAAGAGAAATAGCTCCTCCATCTCTATTCCAATAGGTAAGCTCTCCTCCGGTAATTCGGAGAGGGTTATCAAATTTTGTGAATTCGCAAGTAACGGTTACTATGCAGGGGTATCTATTTGCATTCTGAAGATTTTGTCCGGTGGTTTTGGTAAAGATAAATTCTTTAGCCAGCCCATCTTCCCCACCATGTCCAAAATAATTAACGATGAGGGAACCTACCTCTATGGAATTGATAATCGCTTCGGTTACTTCAGGATAGCGATTTCCTCCTGCTGAAGTTTCCTGTTGAAATGCGTCCGAGTGTATTTTCTTTACATTAATATAAGGTTTCTCGGCAGTCACGCGATCTCCAATAGAGTCTAAGGTAACTTCAAGCGCGCGATACTCATATAGTTCATCTACGTCGTCCGAAATTAATACAAACGTATTTCTCCAATTTCCATAAGAATCTTTAGAGGAATAATTAACAATCTTGTCCACGAGCGTATTGGCCAGCGGGACATCATCCGCCAATATTCGCCCTACCACTATATCCAATTTGGCCTCTACAGTGGGATCAACGAGATTACCCTCATCTGGTTCCATACTGGCAAAAAAGTCATCACTCATATACGACCTAAACGTACTTGTACTCGATGGTGTATGAAAGGTTGGAACAATATTATTGTTGTTCGCCAGTCTATTTTTCATATCTACAGAAGCATCTCCAAACAAACATAAGTATTTGATGCGCTTGCTTTCCGAAGAAGCATTATCGTAGATATACTTAACAAAGTTTCTTATGGCAGCAATGTCTTGTTTTCCAGAGCTAAATTCCTCATAAATTTTGTCGGTGGTAACCACTTTAACATTCAATCCTGAAATATTTTTATGGTGGTTGGCCAATCGTAAAGCCGGTTGAATTAAAAAAGGTGCTGTTACAATTAGATAATCGATGTCTTGAAAGTTTCCTGAGGCATCATTAAAAATGGTTCCTTTCAAATCCTGGTTGGGAACTTGCGTTACAGCAGCCCGGACCGGAGTGAAATAATCGTTGGGGTTTACAGCAACATACTCTCGAATTTCACCCAAATTAGCTTTGAAACTTATTGAAGTGCCATTATCATTGGGCTTAGCTGTTATAAAATCGAAATTGGTAACATCCCAAACCTGAGAGAATTGCGACGCATTTCCAATCTCATATTGTCCAATACCTGAAAGATTCTCCGCAGCATTGAATCGGAACGGTAATTGTCCGTCTACGCCCAGCAAGTTTCTAAGAGCTTCCACACGTATATAGTCCAGATACCCCACACTGGAAGGGTTTCCGGAGTTATTATAGGCCAAAGCGACCTTTACGGTCTCTGCCGAGGCAATGATCTCCTCTGAGGAGGAATCTATGGTCAATAAAATGGGGTCATCAATTTTAGAAAAATTGAGCGGACTTACGGGAGTATCGTTAATATTAATGGTCATGCTGGTGACACTTTCCGATGCCGCAGCAGCTCTTACAACCACCTCTACAGGTTGCCCTTGCGCTATATTAGGAAAAGTAAACTCATAGGTTTGCTCCTCTTCTAGGTCAAAACGATTACCAAACCAGCGTCGCCCTACCTTGGCCGGGCTAAACTCATCTACTTCGTGAAATTGAACATCATTAAAGCGATTAATGGTCACATCGGCCGTCCCAGTGGGTTCAACCATAGGAGCAATTCTTTTTCCTGGCGTGTCACCTACGGTCACATAATAAAAGGACTCATCGCTATACGGGTTTAAAAATGTACCATCTTCGAAAAAACTCTGTTCATTAAAACCTTCGACTCCTGTACCGTAGAAAAGTATAAAATCGCTGTTATCAAAACTTCCGTCTTCTTCTCCTACCACTTGAATTGCGTTCTCTGGTAAATCAAAAATTAGGTTGTCACGATTTCGTAGCGGCAAAGGTTTTCCTCCATTTCCATACACCTTAATATTCCTGGGATTGATACCATCGGTGTTCATCCCTAAATCGTTTAAAAAGCTCTTGGTAATGCGGTACACACCGGTTTTTTCTATCTTAAATTTATACCAGTTACCCGTGGCTAACACCGAGTTTGTTAATGGTATTCTGTTTGAGTTTCCGCTTTGTCTTTTATAAGAATAATCTATCGAAAAAGAATTGATCTTTCGATACTGCCCATTTACCTTTACCACTGGCGATATTGCTACTGTCGTATAAATAATCGATCGGCCTTTGGTACTGCTAATACTATATTCGGGGGTATTTGGAACCAAGTTTTTATTCACTCGCGCCATTTCTTCTGATGTCAGGTCTCCGTAAACAATATTTGAAACCTGCAACGAACTCTCATTGGCAAAACCCGTATCCTTCCATTCGTGCTCGTATAATAACAAATCGGGCCATAATTGAAGATTGATGTTAGATATGACCCTATCGCGTCTGTCAGAATTTTCGGTACTTGTGGTTCCAACCAGTGAAGCCTTGGGACGATCTTCAACTTCCCAGGATATGGTAATATCCCGATTTTGGCCCAAGGAATTTCCTGCCAGAATAAAACCAACAAATAGCAATAGTAATTTTCTCATCATAACAAATAACGCTTCAAATATACACTTAGTATGGGGTTTATTTTAAAGTTTTGACACAAAACCTTTGTTTAGATAATAATTCAAAAAGGCTTACGTTAAATTGTTGGTCGTTTAAGAAACACCAACCATTACAGTGCATTATTATTAAAATAATATTGCACTTTTATCGTTAATTACTATATTGCGAACCCAATTTTTTCATATTTGAAACTATGAACTTCAGAAAAAACCTATTTTTAAAGCTATTTATCACGGTAGCCACAACAACCTTATTGGTAAGTTGCAGTAAGTCTAGAGACTACAATGGAAGCTCTAGAGCTACCGGATGGAAGATGAACGCCAAAGAAGGTGGCTTCCAGTACAATCCCAAAGCGAAAGAGCAAGAAACTGGCCCTGGTCTAGTGTTTATTGAAGGAGGTACCTTTACCATGGGTAGAGTACAAGACGATCCTATGCATGATTGGAACAACTCTCCTAATCAGCAACACGTACAGTCCTTTTATATGGACGAAACCGAGGTGACCAACCTAATGTATTTAGAGTATTTAGATTGGATCAAGCAAGTTTTTCCTCCTAGCGATGAAAACTATCGTCGTATCTACGATGGAGCAGTGCCAGATACGCTGGTATGGCGAAATCGATTAGGTTACAACGAAGTAATGACCAATAACTATTTACGTCATCCTGCTTATGCCAACTATCCTGTTGTAGGGGTAAGCTGGGTACAAGCGGTTGAATTTAGCAACTGGCGCAGTGATCGTGTAAATGAGTTAATTCTTGAAGAAGAAGGAATTACCTCCAGAAATGCTCGCTATGATGCTAAAGATGGCAAAACTTTTAGCACGGAAACGTATCTAAATGCACCAACGCTTGCCTATGGTGGAAGCGATTCCATTACAAGAGGTGGAAAACGATCCGAATCCTTGCTAAAAAGAAATGAGGACAGTACCAACCTCTATATTCAGAGAAAAGACGGGCTCTTATTACCTTCTTATCGTCTTCCTACGGAAGCTGAATGGGAATATGCTGCCTTGGGTCTTATTGGACTTCGAAACTACAATGTGTACAGAGGTAGAAAAAAATATCCGTGGGATGGTAAATACACACGTTCTGGAAAACGCAGATCCCGTGGCGACCAATTAGCTAACTTTAAGCAAGGTGACGGGGATTATGGTGGAATTGCCGGATGGAGTGATGATGGAGCCGATATTACTGCTGAAATCAAGTCCTACGAACCAAACGACTACGGCCTTTATGACATGGCTGGAAACGTTGCCGAATGGGTTGCTGATGTCTACAGACCTATTGTTGACGACGAATTTAACGACTTTAACTACTATCGTGGAAATGTCTACACCAAAAATGCCATTGACGAAACGGGTAAAGTAAAGGTTGTAACGGCAGATTCTATCGTTTATGACACCCTGAGTAATGGTAAAATTGTTGCTAGAAATTTACCAGGTGAAATTTTACAAGTGCCTATTGATGAGGATGAGACTTATTTAAGAACCAACTTCTCTACAAGTGACAACCGTGACTATAGAGATGGTGACAAACGTTCGACACGTTATTATCAGTCCTTCGGAAGTGAAGATGACGAGGAAGAACTTGACGATAACAAACGTATGTATAACTCGCCTACACACCGTGTAAGTGCTGCTTCCGACAGTACTGGAACCGACGAATTGGACAGACAGTACGATAAATCTTCCGGAAGAACTACCTTGGTTAACAACCAAGTACGAGTTTATAAAGGTGGTTCGTGGAGAGATCGTGACTACTGGTTGGATCCAGCGCAAAGACGTTACTTCCCGCAAGATATGGCTACGGATTACATAGGTTTCCGTTGTGCGATGTCACGAGTGGGATCGAAATCTCAAAAAGGAAAACGTCCTAGAAATTAAAAACGAACAATAGTTTCAAAATAAATTGAACCCTCCAAAGCTTTATGCGACGGAGGGTTTTTTTTATACATTTTATTTACCTTGCGTTGTACCTAGCATGACCTAAATTTATTCAGCATTGAAAATAGAACAACTCCATCAACATTTCCTGTCTAGTAACGGTGTCTGCACCGACACCCGTAAAATAACCAAAGGATGCCTCTTTTTTGCATTGAAAGGCGATAACTTCGACGGAAATAGATTCGCGCAGGAAGCCTTGGATAAGGGAGCCATTAAAGTGGTGATCGATAATATAAGTTACCACAAGAACACCGGCGAAACTATACTCACAGCAGACGCATTGCAATTACTTCAAAAACTGGCTGCCTATCATAGAAATCAGCTGGACATTCCAATCATAGCCCTTACCGGAAGCAATGGAAAAACCACCACGAAAGAGCTTATACAAGCGGTATTATCACAAAAGTTTGAGGCGGTTGCAACCCAGGGCAATTTAAACAACCATATTGGCGTCCCACTTACGCTGCTCTCCATGAATGCCAAAACAGAAATAGGAATTGTTGAAATGGGCGCAAATCACCTTCGAGAAATAGCACGGTTGTGCGAATTAGCTACGCCAGATTACGGATATATAACCAACTTCGGAAAAGCACACTTGGAAGGCTTCGGAAGCATGGAAGGTGTAATTCAAGGCAAAAGCGAACTCTATAAACACATTATGAAGCATGATAAGCAGGTTTTTGTGAACGCCAACGACCCAAAACAAATGGAGCTTACCCAAAAACTTGATCGGATCACCTTTGGTAATGAGGAACAACAATTTTATGTTCAATTAAAAGAAGCGAAAGATACATTGCAATTACAATTTGACGAACTCAAGATCCGCAGCCAATTGGTAGGTATTTACAACTTTCATAATATTGCTGCAGCCATAGCCATCGGCGCCCATTTTGGAGTTTCATCAGAAAAAATAAAGGTCGCTATTGAAGGTTATGTCCCCGAGATGAACCGTTCACAGATCGTCAACACCAAAGGGCACAAAATTATCTTAGATGCTTATAATGCCAATCCCACAAGCATGATGGCGGCTTTGGAAAATTTCAAGCAATGCAGTGGAGCAAACAAGCTTATGATCCTGGGGGATATGTTCGAATTAGGGGCCGAAGCAGCTAAAGAACATCAAGCCATTGCTACTTTTCTTGAGCAACATTCTTTCGGAAAGGTATTTCTTGTAGGTGCCAATTTTTTCAAAACCAAAACCACCGCTCCTCATATAACACATTTCGAATCCTTCGATCATCTAAAGGCACATCTGGAAAAAGTAAACCTTTCCCATACATTCATGCTTGTAAAAGGCTCTCGTGGAATGGCTTTAGAACGAGTTTTGGAACTCCTTTAATAGCTTACGGTTGGATGGAGCGAACTTTTTAAAATTAAAATTCCCGATTAGAATAAATCGGGAATTTCTTAGCTGTGGGTCATACTGGATTCGAACCAGTGACTTCTACCCTGTCAAGGTAACACTCTGAACCAACTGAGTTAATGACCCATTACCGTATAAAGATAAAAAAATCCCGAAGAAATTCTCCGGGATTCCTGGTGGGCGCTGAGGGATTCGAACCCCCGACCCCTTGGGTGTAAACCAAGTGCTCTGAACCAACTGAGCTAAGCGCCCTTACTTTACTAAGGATTGGCTACCGCAACACTATTTATGTCCGTAGCGGCTGCAAATATAAGGGAGTTTTTATTTCCCACAAACAATTCAATCAAAAAAAATTACAAAACTTCGGCCACTACAAATGTACTCCCACCAATGTAAATAACGTCCTCCAGATTAGCTTGTTTCAAAGCCGCGGAATAGGCTTTTTCGACCGATTCATAGGCCCTTCCAAACAAATCAAATTCGGAGGCATTTGCCTGCAAAAGCCCAACCTCTAAAGCACGTCCAATATTGGGCTGACAGAAGTAATACCTCGCCGTTGTTGGGAACAATGGTAATATTTGTTTCAAATCTTTATCACTTACTACGCCCAAAACAATATGTAGCTGTTCAAAATCTTCTTTTTGAATCTGTTTCAGAGTAAGTGACAATCCCTCTTTATTGTGAGCCGTATCACAGATTACCTTAGGAGACTCCTGAAGTACTTGCCAACGCCCTAACAGACCTGTATTCTCGATCACCTTAGCCAAACCTGCTTTTATGTTGTTTTCAGAAATCGACCAGCCCTTTTCCCGAAGTAATTCCAGAACTGAAAGCGCAGTTCTTTGATTGGCCACCTGATAACTTCCTTTCAGATCAGATTCATACGCTAGCACTTCTTTATCTTCAGCAAAAATAATGGGTGTCTCCTTTTTCGTAGCTAAAGCTTTAAACACTGCGGTGGTTTCCTTTTGACGTTCTCCAATCACCATCGGAACTCTCTTTTTCATAATACCCGCTTTTTCTGTGGCAATTTTTGAAAGTGTATCGCCTAAAAACTGGGTATGATCCAAACCAATATTGGTAATGGCGCAAACCTCGGGAATAATGATATTGGTACTATCCAATCGCCCACCTAAGCCAACTTCTATAACAGCTATATCCACTTTTTCTCTTCGGAATTCTTCAAAGGCCATTCCCACGGTCATTTCAAAAAAGGACAATTGGTTGGCTTCAAAATACGATTGGTGTGCGCTTACAAAGCTTGAAACGGACGCTTCAGAAATCATAGATCCATTAATTTTGATTCGCTCTCGAAAATCCTTTAAATGGGGCGAAGTATATAATCCTACCTTGTAGCCGGCTTCCTGCAAGACCGAAGCTAACATATGGCTGGTAGATCCTTTGCCGTTGGTCCCCGCAACATGTATACTTTTAAACGTTTTCTCCGGATGATCCAAATATTCGGCCAACCTTAGGGTATTGGACAAATCGGCCTTATAAGCAGCTTTCCCCACCCTTTGATACATGGGTAATTGGGAAAACAGCCAATCTAAAGTTTCTGAATAGGTAATGGTGGTAGTCTTTATTTAATGATCAACTTCTTGGCCGTACTTTTCTCGCCTTCTAAAATTTTTACATAATAGATACCTGAAGCCATTCCAGAAACATCAAGCTTCATTTTATTTTCTTCGGAAGTATATAATTCGGAAACTTCCCTCCCCATGCTGTCATAGATCATGACTTTGAAGGCTCCAGAGGTATTTGGCAATTCGATGTTTACAAAATCGGTTGCCGGATTAGGGTAGATCCTTGATTGCTTTATGGCTCCATCTTCAATTCCCAATTCACCTACATAAATCTTATAGCTGGAACGTCCGTAGGTAGCTGCATACATATGTTTTGCTTCAGAATTAGGTGGATAGGCAAACAGATCGGTCACTACTACGGAAGGCAAATTATCTCCAAAGGGCACCCAATCTCCGCCTTCAATATCCGTTTGCATAACACCAATATCGGTAGCAATTAAAATCCCCTGGAAAGTAGTTACTTCTATATCATTGATAGGAATATCCGGCAGGTTGGTCGTAATGTCCGCCCAGTTAGCACCTCGGTCGTCACTAAAAAAAACATGCCCATCATCCTCTCCATAACGATACCCAGAAAAAGTAGCATACACGCGGTCTTCAAAAATTGGGTCTGCCTTCACTTTGGTTACCCAGCGATCTGGCAAAGTGCCTGAAATATTAGTCCAGTTGGTTCCTCCATCTTCGGTTACCCAAATATTACCGTCATCAGTTCCTGCGTAAATAAGATCGCTATTTGCGGGAGATACATCGATAGAAACAACGGTACCAAAAGACAAGTTTCCTCCACCGGGACCATTGGTTAGATCGGGGCTTATGGGAGTCCATACCCCGGCAGCATTTGTGGTTCTGTAAACACGTTGCGTACCGTAATACAAGGTTTGAGAGTCATTAGGATCCATAGCTATTGGGGTATCCCAATTCCTTCTGTCTCCTCCGGAAATCCCATTGATCGCTGAAGAGAAGGAGGCGCCGTTATTAATAGACTTCCCTAGATTACCATTTTGGGATAAGGCATAAATCACGTTGGTATTGTTGGCATCTACTATAGGTTGAAAACCGTCTCCACCATAGATCGTAGCCCAATCTCCCAGTCCCCCAGTTGTCGTTCGGATGGTACTGTTATCTTGAGAGCCACCATAAACTTTACCTTCATTTTGCGGATCGACGTAAAAACGATAGAACTGTGTGATGGGAAGGCTGTTATCCTTCACTGACGAAGCTCCGTTATTCGTGCTTTTATAAAACCCTCCGTCATTCCCCAACAGCACTTCCCCAGAGACACTGGCGTTAAAGGCCATAGCATGCTGATCCACATGAACATTGGGAAAGGCTATACTCCAATTATTTCCACCGTCGGTTGACTTTTGCACCACGAAGTCTACATTATAAATGATGTTTTCGTCGGTTGGATCCACAAAAATACCTCTAAACCACCAATGAAATCCGATGTTGTTTAACTGACTCGAATTCACTTCGGTCCAACTATCACCTCCGTTGGCAGTTCTATAGACCCCTTGGATACTCCCATTGGCATCTGCATAACGGGCGTACAACACATTGGGGTTGGACTGAGAAATATCTATACTAATACGTCCTTTTTGGGTTGGACTGGTCGGTAAGCCAGAAGTCATTTCGGTCCATGTATCACCTCCATCGGTGGAACGGTGTAATCCCGAACCTGCGCCTCCGTATTGACGAAATTCGGGTCTGCGGATACGCTCCCAGCTTGCTGCATAAACAATGTTCCCATCGGTAGGGTGTATGGCCATATCAATTACTCCTGCAACGTCACTCACAAAAAACACCTGACTCCAGGTAGTACCCGCATCGGTGGAACGGTAGACACCTCGGTTATTATCATCTCTAAAAAGAGGCCCCATAGCTCCAACAAAAATCGTATTGTCGTCATTGGGATCTATGAGTACTTTTCCAATGCTTCCCACATCGGGCAGTCCTTTGGTTTCCCATGTGATACCTCCATCTTCACTTTTGTAAATACCATCGCCATCATAGGCCAATGAACCTCCTCCCGCATTCACTTCTCCGGTGCCTACCCATAGGATATCCGTATTGTTTTTTGAAATTTCAATATCGCCAATGGAAAGCATAGCCTGATCGTCAAAAATAGGCGTCCAGCTTCCGCCGGCATCAACCGACTTGAAAATTCCTCCAGACGCGGCTCCCACATAATAGGTTTGCGCTTGGTCTATTGGAATTTCAATATCTGTAATACGCCCACCCACATTGGTTGGTCCTGTAAATTCCCAAAGCACTCCACTGGAACGCTCCTGTAATTGCTCATTTTTCCAGGCTACTGCCTTCGCGTATGCATCGGTACGAATCTCACCCGTAGGATAGGCACGTTGCATGAACATAAAATCGTGAGGGGTTTCTTCAGAATGAATCTTTGAAATTTTTTCTTCGGAAGAATGGGAACATCCTACAATCATTAAACCAAGTAGGCATAAGGTACTAAAACGAATCATAGCTAATAATTTTAGATCTTAAAGATACAGAAAATAGCGCAAGAATCGGGTCTCCATTGGTTCGGACTAGACGGATAACTTGTATCTTTGCGCATTGACAAAAGACAAAACCTTCCGCCTTTGGTAAAAGGAATTATTTATATACTCATTGCTACCTTTGCATTTGCCTGGATGAATTTATTAGCCAGGTATCTTTCTGAACTTCACCCCCTGCAAGTCGTTTTTTTTAGAGCCTTGGGAACCTTTATTTTTATTTTCCCTTTTATGGTCCGTAAACGCATTCCTATTTTGGGTAAAAATGTGTTTTGGTTAAGTATGCGCGGTGTAATTGGGTTTATTTCGTTAGCGGCATTCTTTATTGTGATTCAGAGGATTCCGTTAGGGCCTGCGATCTCTATTCGGTACATTGGGCCGTTCTTTAGTGTTATTCTAGCGGTATTATTTCTAAAAGAAAAAGTGAAGTTTTGGCAATGGATCAGCCTTCTTATTGCTATTGCCGGTGTTTTTATACTGAAGGGAGCCGATTTTAGAATAGACGGTCTCAGTTTTGTTTTGGCCCTTATTTCGGCCGTTTTGGTAGGAGGTGTTTTTACTATGGTGCGCTATCTGGGACCAAAAGAACACGCCCTTACTATTATCAATTATTTTATGGTGGCCTCTATTTTAGGTAGTCTGTTTTTTATTGGACAATGGCGCATGCCCATAGGGCAAGAGTGGGTCTGGGTGAGCGCTATTGGTGTATTTGGGCTCGTCGGACAGGTATTTATGACGCGTGCGTTTCAACTGGCAGAAACCAATACTATTGCTCCATTCAAATATATGGAGTTGGTGTATGCCCTTATTTTAGGTTTTCTTTTTCTGAATGAAGAACATACGCTAATAGCCTTAATTGGCATGGCCCTCATTATTATCGGAATGGTCCTGAATGTGCTGATCAAAAACCGAGCGACTAAAAGTCAATTAGACAAGGAGAAGTTATAGACGATCTTGCCTATTTGTTTTCCCGGAGCCTTCGAATCGGAGTTGAAACGAGTAGCCAAAGCGGCTTTCCGAGCAGGATCCAACAAGCATTTCGAGTTGTTTGTGGTACCACGTACACCCGGTGTGGCACTAATTACTTTACCGCTGCGGTCCACTTCAATGCTCACGACCACCTTTCCGGCTTCATTGCAATTTTGCTTTTCTTTGGCCTTATTTAAAGCTTTTCTACCTCCTAACATATAATTGCCATCACCATCAAGACCTACCCCGTTACCGTAATAACTTTTAGCATTAGGGTCTCCATTAGGATCTCCTTTATCTCCTGTTTTATCATCATCGCCCTCGCTGCCATCGGCTGTCCCATTGTTCTTGGGACCGTTGATCAAGCTTGACAATGCATCGGTCGTAGATTTATCGGGTTTGGGAGCTACTTTTTTTGGTATTTCTTTTTTGGGTTCCACCTTGGGGGTTTCCTTGGTCACTTCCTTCTTTTCTTCCTTTTTAATGACCGGAGCCTCTTCCGAATCTTGAGTGACCACTTCTTCCTTGATCTCGGTTTTGGTCACTGGTACAGGCTCTGGGTTGGTTTGTTTAGGAGCAGTTTTTATGGGTTCATTGGGTTGCTTGTTCCCTTTTCCGAAATCGGTCGTACCAAAATTAACGGCAATCCCATCTTCGGGTGGTGGATCCAAATAAGTAAGTCCGAAATAGAAAAGCGATGCCAATAAGAGCAACAGCAGAATGACTGTTATTAGCATACTTTTTCTCTTATGTTTAGTGTCTACAAGCCCCATTTTATTGTTCTTACCATTATGATTTCTAAGCCCTCTTTTGCATGAGGGATTGAGTAGGTTACCGTGTAACGAGGAAAGCCCGACCCTCCGAAGCGCTAGCGAAGGAGGGGCATGCCCAAACCCCTAGTTGGGTCGCACTGCCAGTACTACTTTATAATTATTTTTATTCGCAATGTCCATAACAAACACGGCATCTTCAATAGGCACTCCTTCTTCGGCTCGGAGGATGATGGTAGGTTCCTCTTGGCCAGCTAGAGCGGTCCTTAGTTCTTTCGCTATGCTGAATTCGCTTACCCGCTCTTTATTGACATAGTAAGCGCCGTCCTTCGTAATGCTCACTGAAGCATTTTGCTGATTGGTGGATTTTCCTTTAGCCTTTGGCAATATGAGATCCAATGCGTCTGGTGTAATGGCCGGTGAAGTTAACAGAAAGAATACGAGCAACAGAAAAACAATATCTGTCATCGAACTCATGCTGAACTCCGGGCTCACTTTATTTCGTCCTCTCAAGTTCATTAGGCCGGCTCATTTAAAAGGTCTAAAAAGTCGACTGCAGTTGCTTCCATTTGGTGCACTACTTTATCGGTTCTTACCACCAGGTGATTGTAACCCATATAGGCAATAATACCCACAATTAAACCCGCTACGGTAGTCGTCATGGCCGTATAAATACCTTCCGCCAGTGACCCCATTTCGGCCTGTCCGCTACTGGTTGCCAATTGGTGAAAGGCCAGTACCATACCAATTACGGTTCCTAAAAAACCAATCATGGGAGCAGCTCCGGCAATGGTTGCCAGGATACTTACGTTCTTTTCAAGTTTGTAAACTTCCAATCTACCGGCATTTTCGATCGCAGTGTTTATATCTTCCAGTGGACTTCCAATTCGGGAGATCCCTTTTTCGGTAAGTCTTGAAACGGGTGAGTTTTGTTGGATGCACAGGGATTTGGCACTAGCGATATTCCCCGTAGAAACATGGTCTTTTATCTGGTTCATAAAGTTGCGATCCATTTTGGACGCCGATTTTATAGCAAACAGTCGCTCAAAATAAATATACACCGCAACGAACAATAAAATAAAAAGGACCGCAATGATGAGTTGTCCTCCAACACCACCGTTCATGAGAAGTTCCATGATAGAGATGGTCTTTTCGGTGGCTTCGGGTTCTAAACCTTCCAAAGCCTCCTCGGTGCCATCCTGAAAAAAGATGTTAAGCATAAGCATTTGTTGTTTACGTTCTTCCGTTCCTAAAACCTGATTTTGAAACAGACCTCGGGGATGATAAGGAGGAACACGTAATTATATAGATTACAGGGTTATGTGTTATTAATATCATTGAGAATACAAAAACAGGGTCTTTGCATTCCATTTAATTAACGGCTTAAATGGTTAGAAATTGTAAGGCCTAAAAAACATACGCTTTGAACGCCAGGAATACTGCAGCTCCAGCAAGGAATCCAATTAAGGCCAGCCAGGCTATTTTTCTTAAATACCAGATGAAATCGATTCGCTCCATTCCCATGGCGGCAACACCCGCTGCCGATCCAATAATGAGCATACTTCCACCGGTTCCTGCCGAATAGGCAATAAAGTGCCATAGCGTAGAATCTATTGGAGCGCTATACATTCCCATAGAGGCAGCCACTAGTGGAACATTGTCAATAATGGCGGACAACACCCCTAAGAGTAATACCACGACGTCCTGATTAGGAATGGCACTTTGCAGCACCTCCGCCAGGTAACGGAGCGTTCCTACAGGATCACCATTTTCGGCAACTCCATACACAAGACTTTCTAATCCAGCTACGGCCATTAGAATTCCTAAGAAAAAGAGGATGCTGGATATTTCAATTCGAGAGAGGGCCTTGTGAGCTGAATAGAGATGTCTTCGTTCGTTGGTAAAATCCTCTTCGGGATGAATGTATTCTGAAACGAGCCATACCACTCCCAGGGCCAACATCATGCCCACATAGGGAGGGAGATGCGTGAGGGTCTTAAAAATGGGCACTGAAACAATCATTCCCAGTCCCAGAAAAAGCATGGTGCGGCTACTTAATAATTTTTCGGCCGCAATATCTTCGGTGGTGTCTACTTCAATATTTCCTTTAAACGGTTTCAAATAACCTGCGACAAAAAAGGGCACAATAAAACATGCGATGGACGGCAGTACTACATACTTAATAAGTCCTAACGCGGTTACTTTATTCGCGATCCACAACATGGTCGTGGTCACATCACCAATAGGAGACCAGGCTCCACCCGCATTGGCTGCAATAACCACCATGGCGGCAAACCAGAGACGTTCATTTTTATTCTGAATGAGCTTACGGAGTAAGGTAACTAATACGATGGTCGCTGTTAAATTATCAATGATGGCAGATAAAATAAAGGCCAATATCCCAATAATCCACAGCAATCTTTTCTTGCTTTTGGTGCGCACGGCTCCTTTTAGAACTTCAAAACCTCGGTGGAGGTCTATAATTTCCACAATGGTCATGGCTCCAATCAGGAAGATGAGGATCTCCGATGTTTTTCCAAGATGGTGCAAGAGTGTATTTTCAAACCCATGTTCAGCGGCCTCCCCTCCTGTGAGAAAATCGAAGACACTTTCATGTGTATCGATCACACTAAACCAACCGTTGTGGAATCCAACAGCCAACATGGCCCAAATAAGAGCTGCCATAATTAATGCAGGAACTGTTTTATCAAGTTTTAAAGGGTGCTCTAACGTAATTGACAAATACCCGATAACAAAAATTAATATGATAATTGATTCCATAAGTTGGTAAGATTAGTGAATTGAATACTGAATTTTAAAAATAGAATAAATAGCGCACATAACCATAAAAAAATCCCGCTATTGGGCGGGATTCTTGGAAACCTTTTTATATACTGGCGTTCCATCGTTTTAAGAACACCCAATTTTGCCTATATAAGCTGTTTTAATGCAATTTCGAAAGCCGTTTTACTAATGTTGACCTTTGAATTTCTGGTATCATAGGTATCCTGAATGGCTTTGCGAATAGTCATCGAAGTGTCCTCAAAAATAGCATCATCCGTCATTTGAACTTTGCGTTCCATGAAGTAGGCAAAGACCCTTGCCATTCCGCAATTGGAAATAAAATCCGGAATTAAACTTACCCGTTCATCGGTATATTCCATAATGGGACCAAAAAATATCTCTTTATCAGCAAAAGGCACATTAGCACCACAACTTATTACCTCTAAGCCCGTGTCTATCATACTGGATATTTGCGCTTCTGTAATGAGTCGTGAAGCCGCACAAGGGGCAAAAATTTCGGTCTGAAGTGTCCAAATACGTTCATTCATTTCGTCAAAAGGGATGATATTATCTACCTTTAAGTAGTTCCCTTTCTTCTGTAAGAACATCTCTTTTATTTCTGCAAAACTAAATCCATCTTCATTGATAACACCGCCTAATCGATCGATGATTCCTACCACCTTGGCTCCCATTTGAGCCAGGTAATACGCTGCTGCCGCACCCACATTCCCAAAACCTTGCACCACCGCTCGTTTACCTTTTATACTTCCTCCATAAATATCATAATAATGGTGCACTGCCTCAGCCACGCCGTATCCAGTGATCATATCGGCAACCGTATACTTGCGGCTTACATCGGGTGAAAAAGCCGTGTTTTCAATCACCTTGATCACTCCTTGGCGTAATTGTCCAATTCGATTAATCTTATCGGCATCAGTAGGGGTAAAATGTCCATTAAAAACCCCTTCTTGAGGGTGCCAAACACCACTTTGTTCAGTAATGGGAATTACTTCGTGAATTTCGTCAACATTTAAATCACCACCAGTGCCATAATACGACTTCAACAAAGGAGAAACCGCTTTATACCAACGTTCCAATACCCCCTGTTTTCTCGGGTCTCTTGGATCGAAATTGATCCCCGACTTAGCCCCTCCAATAGCCGGCCCGGAAACCGTAAATTTTACTTCCATTGTTTTTGCAAGAGAGAGCACTTCGTTTTGATCCAGACCCGGTCGCATACGAGTACCTCCTCCCGCAGCACCGCCTCTTAACGAGTTAATTACGGTCCAGCCTTCGGCCTCAGTTTCGGGATCGTTCCAATGGAACACGATCTCTGGTTCCTTGTTTTCGTACTTGCTAAGTAATTCTTTCATTTTCATACTTCGGTAGTTAAGTTGGATTAATGACCGTACCAAACTTGGATAGGCGCAGGCAAAGATAAAAAATTGGTTTAGGTATGAACGGTTTGGGTTGGGAAAGATTTTGTAGTTTAGAGTTACTATTTAAATACCTCTCTCCCCGAAAGAAAGATTTCTGTTTTGTTATGACTTAACAGACTTTATAACTTTTATATCATTTCTAGAATGGAACAAAATTTTTGGATTGTTGCGCTACTGCTCAAGATAATAGGAGCACTATTCGGTTTAACTGCTCTTTTATTTACTTTTTTGTCCGTTCTTCAGAATGAAAAACATGAGAAAACTCAAAATTGGTTTCGTATAAAATGGAAAAAAATAAGTGGTAGTGCATGGTTGGAGATGCCTGAGAAGATAATTTCCACAGTGCTAAGAGCTGAGCAGCAATTCACTAATTTTTTACTTAAAATTTTCGATGATGTAGTGTTGGGCTGGGTTTTGACAATATCCATGTTTATTATTATCGTCGGAATTGGATTCTTGTTTGGTTTTATCTTCGCAATTGCAGTTCTTATAATTAATGTAATTAGTATTCTCATCTTAGGCGACTACATAAATATTGAAGCCATTATTTGCAAATTAACTGGACGGGAATCAATTAAGAAACAAGGTCAACTCAACACTATCATACACCTAGTAATAATCCACTTTATTGCACTTTTAGGCATCTTTATTTGGTTTGAATATGCTTTAAAAGTCAATTTGTTTTGGTCTTCAATAGGTTCTCTCATTTCAATTCCTTATTTCATGTTTATTATACTAGGTCCATTCAATGTAGTTTATAGACTAGGAATGAAATGGTATAAAAAAAACCTCTTAGCACTCGTTGGTTTTTCAATTGGTTTTAGTTTTTGTTTCACCTTTCTATCATTCTTAATCGGAAATTTAATAAGCGGACAATCCCAAATACCAAGAACACTTCAAATGCTTGTGTCCAATGTTATATTTGATGGAATTACGCTACTTTTTACGTTTAAACTTCTACAATGGGCAGTACGAAAGAAGTCATGGTATAGGATTCCAATTATTTTAGTGTTCGATCTGTTGGTTGCAGCAGTCTTGGCTTGTACCTCTTTATATCTTGGACTCCTATTTTCTGAAAACGAACTATCCATCAAAGAAACCCTGTATATTCTAATAGGGCGTTCTGCGTCTGGAAATGGCATAGAACTAGGCCCTTATTTTTGGGCCATGCATACAACCTTTATTCCAACCTTGCTTTATATGCTTTTGATTCTATTTGCATGGGTAGGCAAATCACTATTAATACCCGTTAAGTGGTTCTTTGGAAAAGGACGAGAGCATAAAAATCCTTTGGGTTTAACCGCAGCGCTTTTTTATTTAGTGGCAGGTATTTTTGTAATAGTGGGCTACGCCACCGATGGCATTGAAAAATATATTGATACTAAGAAAGAGAAAACGGCTTACTTTCAAACACTACCCAATAAATGCACAACTAACAGTATCCTACTCCACAATCACTTTCAGTGATTCATAACCATGATAAGTGTACAATGCCAAAAAATAAATCCCAGAAGCCAAACGTGAGGTATTCCAAGGAATTTGATACTTCCCCTGCTTTTTTCTTTCTTGCATCAAGGTTTGGAGTCGCTGTCCATTACTATCGTATACACTAAGCTCGCAATAGGTATTATTCACTAAACTCAATACTATTTGAGCCTCATTACCACTAACTGTAGCTCCTACAACGGAAAGTTGATGTCCCCTTGGTTTCGGAATTTCTAAATCCCCAATACTTAAAGTAGGGTCGGAATAACGATAGACGTTTACTCCCGATCCGAACATAAGTGTACTATTTACGCGATAAAAACGATTGAAACTGGAACCAATATTGGGCTGATATTCCCAGCTTATGCCGGCATCTTCGGTTTCATAAAACAGTTCGTTGAAACCTCCTATCCATCCCAAGTTTTCATTGAGAAAACCAATTCCCTGCATGGTACCCGAACTATTTGACGTAACGACATCTTTAAGCTCCCAAGTCTGTCCTCCGTCAACCGATTTGTAATATTGAGGGCTTGGCTCAAACTCTTCTATGGAGACGTAGCTCACGTTATTGTCCAACACTTGTATTTTCCATGCTCTTTGATTTGCATGATCTCCAATGGCTAAGGTATTCCAAGTGGTTCCGCCGTCTGTGGTGCCCAGAATCATAGCCTTTAATGAATTGGTCTGATTACCCTGACCAACGGCAAAACCTTTATCGGCTGTTACAAAATGTATATCGACCAAACCATTGCAAAAATTACCCATATCCGTATAGACCCAGGTTTGCCCTTGATCTACAGACTTCATGATGTAGGCATTACCGAAAAAGACTCCGGTAATAAAGACGGTATTTTCATTGGGCATAGAAATACCGCAAATACCGAGAACATCAACTGGGAAAGTATCCGAAATGTCGGTCCATGTCTGACCACCATCTATGGTTTTTAAAAGAGTAGCATTAGGATTTCCATTGGCGAGCGTTCCGGCGAAACCAATATCCTCGTTATAAAACTCCACGCTTCTGAAATAATGCTCCGAATTAAGATATTGCTGATTCCAGGTTTCACCGCCGTCGCTGGTATGAAGAATTTGACCTCCTCCATCAACAACCCAACCTCTGGATTCATTAACAAAGTACATATCTTCAAAACGCCAACTTAAGGTGGAAGCGTTTAAAGTTTGCCAGGTTTGAGCCAAAAACATATTGGGAAGTAGACAAAAAAGTAAGGTAATAACACAGGTAGATAATTGAGAACGTTTCATTGATTTAAGCTTAGGGTTTATTCTCAAAAATAAAGGCTTCGCTAAAGCAGAAATAGGAAAAAAACGAAATTTAGCAGGTCACACGAAGGTTTAGAATATCCCCGTTTGGGTCGATTGATTTTAAGAACTGCGTAGGATTCAGCCCTGTAAATTGTTTAAAATCGCGAATAAAGTGCGATTGATCAAAGTAATTGTTCTCATAGGTAATCCTTGTGAGCGAGTAATCTGGTTTATTTCTTAACTGATCAATAACTCTGTTGACACGATGGGTACGAAGAAATAATTTTGGAGAGATACCTATTTCACTCTTAAATCGTTGCTCTAAACGCCGCACTCCTATTCCCAGGTGTTCGAAATTAAAATGGTGTTGCGGTGCATCCAAATTGGAAAATACGTTCTTCAAACTCCTATGGGCATCGTAATTGGTATAATTGGCGAGGTAGTCCTCAACAAGTCGAATTTTGACTTCTAACCCATCTGAAATACAAATCTTCTCCTGCAGAACTTTCATATTGGGAAGTTCTAAGTTTGTTAAGTCGGTACAACTATCCGTAAGATAATGCATGTCCATTTTCCAAACCTTATCGGCCACCCATGGATGAAACTTCACTCCGAAAACATCTAAACCATCTCCGGGAAGTCGTAAATTTAAATGCTTTTTTATTTGCCCGAATACATGAAATCTTCCCGTTTTTGAATTAGACAATTTATTTGGAAAGTTACATTGCCAAGGGGTTCCTAAATGAAATACCCAATCCACATACCCATCAGGTACAAATCGATAGGTCATACTGTGAGCATCATTTTCTGAAGATTTCAAGGTCCAGAAATAAGCAACAATTGATTTATAATGACTAGAAGGTGCGTACTTTTCGAATATCATAGAGGATACTTCTATTCCCCTAAGGTAAAAAAATCAGACTAGATTCCGCCAGACTCTAGTCATCAAATGATTACAAGTTAAATAATTATGGATTCATTAAAAATCTAATTCATATAGACCACTCCACTACTGTGATCCACCGAAGCACCAGTGACACTCGCCAGACAATTCACCTCTTCACGTAGTTTTAACAGCCCCAACAACCCAAAGACCAGAGCCTCTTTATACTCTATCAAAGTAACATCCGGGACCACAAATTGTATTTCCTTATTCGCTCGAACTCGCTCCAATAAATACAAATTATAAGCTCCTCCGCCGGTGACCAAAACCTCACTTCCAACAATAAACTGACGCGCCAATTGCACGGCAATATGTTCTGTAAAAGTTCGGAGTTTATTTTCTATAGAAATGGATGAAGCATCCAACAATGGAAAAATATGTTGTTGCACCCATTCTAATCCAAGGGACTTTGGTGCTATTTCGTTATAAAAGGACAATTCATTTAAAGTCTCCAAAAGGCGCGGGTCCAATTCACCCGAAGCTGCGATCTTTCCACCATCGTCGTAAGGAAGACCCAACAATTCAGCATAACGATTCAATACTATATTTACGGGGCAAATATCGTAGGCAATTCGCTTTCCATCATTTTCGAAAGAACAATTGGCAAAGCCTCCCAAGTTGAGACAATAATCATAATTTCCAAACAATAACCGGTCTCCTATAGGAACCAAAGGTGCTCCCTGACCTCCTAGCCTAACATCCTGCACTCTAAAATCACAAACTATAGGTACACTTATCCTTTCTGCCAATAAGGGAAGGTTTCCAATCTGTAAGGTTACCCCTTTGTCCGGGCGATGCAAAATGGTATGGCCATGACTACAAATGGCATCCAGGTTCTTTAGATCGTTCTTCGTTACGAATGCCGAAATAGCTTCACTCAAATAATAGGTGTACTCGGTATTTAGGGTTTGTAAACGGCCTTTAGAAAAGTGCACCGCCGTCTGCAATCGGGTTTTCCAGGACGCCGGATAGGCCACGGTCTCCGTAACTTCAATGGCATAGCTCCATTTATTTTCTTCAGAAATGCTAAAAATACAATGCGCCAGATCAATTCCATCCAGGGAGGTGCCGCTCATAACTCCAATAACGCTGTACTGTTTTTTATTCATTCAGAAGTAAAAATAACAAACTTTATCATACCGCAAGACGCTATTCTTATACAAACCACCACCTCAAAAAATACCTGCTTAATTTAAAAATTCTCATTTGCGATTAAGGTTATAAGCAGTATCTTTGCACCCCAAACGAAAACGTTTTAGATAAAAGTATCATACTATGGATTTTAGTCTTTCAGAAGAACACATGATGATTCGCGACGCAGCTCGTGATTTTGCAAAAACCGAATTACTTCCTGGCGTAATTGAGCGCGATAACAAACAAGAATTCCCTACCGAGCAAGTGAAGAAAATGGGAGAACTTGGCTTTTTAGGAATGATGGTGGATCCGCAATACGGTGGAGGCGGAATGGACACAGTTTCCTATGCTTTGGCCGTTGAAGAATTGAGCAAGGTAGACGCCTCAGCTTCAGTGATCGTGTCGGTAAACAACTCCCTTGTATGTTACGGTTTGCAAGCCTACGGAACCGAGGCTCAAAAACAAAAATACCTCACCAAATTAGCCACGGGCGAGTCTATCGGAGCCTTTTGTTTGAGCGAACCGGAAGCAGGTAGCGATGCCACTTCACAAAAGACCACCGCTGTCGATATGGGTGACCATTACCTCCTTAATGGAACCAAAAACTGGATTACCAATGGAGGAACCGCAGATTATCATTTGGTCATCGCACAAACGGATAAAGAGAAAAAACATCGAGGTATCAACGCCTTTATCGTTGAAAAAGGATGGGACGGTTTTGAAGTAGGACCCAAGGAAGACAAACTCGGGATTCGAGGAAGTGACACCCATTCCCTTAATTTTAACGATGTAAAAGTACCCAAGGAAAATAGAATTGGTGAAGACGGTTTTGGATTTAAATTTGCCATGAAAACATTGGCTGGCGGCCGTATTGGCATTGCCGCTCAGGCTTTAGGAATCGCAGCCGGCGCCTATGAGTTGGCACGTGACTACTCAAAAATCCGTAAATCCTTTGGCACCGAAATTTGCAATCATCAGGCCATTGCCTTCAAATTGGCCGATATGCATACCGAAATTGCTGCTGCCCGTCACCTTGTGATGAAAGCAGCCTGGGATAAAGACCAGGGAAACAACTACGACATGAGTGGTGCAATGGCCAAGTTATACGCCAGTAAAGTGGCCATGGAAACCACCGTTGAAGCCGTTCAAATTCACGGAGGGAACGGTTTTGTAAAAGAATACCACGTGGAGCGATTGATGCGAGACGCTAAGATCACTCAAATTTACGAAGGGACCACTGAGATCCAAAAAATTGTGATCTCAAGAGGTTTATTAAAAGACTAGGTCCAACTCCAATATAAATTAGAACCCGGCTTTTGTCGGGTTTTTTTATGGCAAGTCCTCCGTCGCAGAAGCTTTGGAGGACCGCGCTATTCGCTTTTACTCCTCTTCGCCTGTGGCGCATGCGGGGTAACCGCTGCTATCGCTCTTGCAGAAATTTAAATAGAGAGCGCCGCAACTTCTTATTTTTCAGCGCAATAAACAAATAAGCAGTCCTACAAATAGGGTCTAAAGCCCGAATTCATGTAACATTTCGGGGCTTCCATGCGACTTATATAAAGCAACTTTCGAAAAGCGCGCCTAAATTTCGAAAAATGGGTTTCCCAACTCAATTTTTTTACCGAAATTGATACTCCAAAAATTTCAGTGTTTAGTAACCATAAAAATAGCCACACCTATGTCCGATGATTTTGATTTATTAGAAACCGATGACTCCACTTCGAAGCAAGAACAAGTTGAAGTAAATTGGGGAAAGTCCATTGACCAAATGAAGTCAAAACTAGCGCAAGAAGAAGACCCTGAAATGCGCCAGAAAATTCTCAACGCCACGTTGGATGACGTCGTAGGGATGGCAGAAAAGGATCGTACTTCCCTGTTAGATGCCATCAAAGATCTAACCGACTACCAAGACGAAGTTGGAATTATTTTCGAAAAATTTTCCACACTCAACCCGGCCGAACAAAAAGTAATTGATGATGCCCAAAAAGCATTGGACCGAGCCAGGCTCGAATTGGAAGAAGCTGAAAATGTAAAAGATAGCTGGTGGAATAATCTGTGGGGACGTAAATCGAAGATCAAAAAACGTCAGGCCGAATTGGACGAAGCACAAAAAGTTCGCGATGGTGCCGATATGAAGGCGAAAGCCATGTTCCAGGAACGTATTGAAACGGCAGACATTCAAACCCTGCTTAACGAACTCTCTTATAAAAGTCAGGCCGCAGTCACCCGTTTGAAAAATCGGGAAGTCGAAATAAAAGAGGTAGAAGACAAATTACAAGTAGCGATTGTCGAAGCCAGTAAAAACCATACTAAAGCACTCGAAAAGAAAAAGGAGACCGAAGATAAGCTGGAAGAACAGTATGCGCTGCTAAAACAGGCCCGACAAGCACTCGAGGAAATTGCAGACAAACAATCGACAGAGTATAGTGAAGCCATTGGAAAAATTACAGAGTTAGAACAAAAAGTAGAAGAGTTGGAAGGACTTAAAAATGCCTATACCACTTTGGCCGCCAGTAAAGACAGTTTTGTGCACAAACACAACTTGACCATTAAAGTATTGACCTCTTTACGTAGTAATTTACAAACGCACAGAGCTAAACTAAAGAGTGATACCGATGAACGATTGAAATACTACGACGGTTATGTTGTTGCTTTAAAAGCTAGAACCGATCAGGAATTCGCAGCCATTTTAGAACATCTTGGTGTAAAAACAGACGAGCATATTGGACAAACCCTTGCTTCCATGCATTCGGCCAGTGCTAAAGCACGTCAGGAAATGATGGACAATATTCCGGTACACGAAAAAGTAATGCAAGGTGTCTATAGTAGCTATGCCGAAGCCCTTCAGGAAATTCGTGAAAAGGATGCCAACATTCAAAAGGATTTTGCCAATCGTTATGGGATCGATATGAAAGAGATTTTCGAAGAGTTCTATGCCAGCGACGGAAACGCAACTGGCGGTGACGAACCTTCAGAAACACCAGATAATCCTGCTCCTCCAGAAGGAGATGATGACCTGCTAGGGTAATTGATCTTACCGATATCCAATTGAATACTCCGTTTCTAAAGGGAAACATTCGCTGTCTTCGAAAACGAAATCATGCAATTCTATGTCCATTAACCAAATAGTCACCCCTCTCGATAGTGCTGTTCTTGAAAACAAAGAGCAGTATGTGGTCTATTTTAAGATCGTAAACCACGCATTCGGTGAAATGGTGAACAAACTAATGGAACATGAAATTTGTAATCCCCTAGAGCTTTCGTTTATCAAACAATATTGTGAGCTTTTAACCTATTCGCTGGAGGCCTTCCGTGTAAAGTATTTATTCGATGAAGAAGAAAAAATGCGGATAGACCTTACAGAGTCCGGTTTCCCAAATTATTTGGAGTTCAGGTACCTCATTAACGATCTGGCACTAAAAAATGAGCACATTAGCAAACTACCTGAGCCAGAACTTTTAAAAGAGGAGTTTCTGGAAAGCCTGCTTAAATACAAAGAGCCGGTTAGCAAACGTAAATTAGAACAAGCGGCTTCCATAGTATATTATACTTCGGTCCAAAAAAATTATATTTTTAAAAGGTTTGTGCAAGGGAAAATCATCAAAATTGAAAACAATCCTGATGCACCTTATTTGGTGAGCTGGTCTTTTTATGACATCTCACTTAACCGTCCTTTCATTTGCTTCATGTACTTCAACCTTCTTAAGGCCAATATTGAAGAAGCTACAGAAGCCATTTATGACGTGCTCGAAAAAGCAGCAGACCGAAACATGAGTTTGGACATGATGGCCTATGCCGTTGACAAAAAATTGCCCAAAGTACTTCCGAAGAAATTTCGAAAAATCGATCTGGGACCTTTGCACAATGTTTTTGCCAAAGATGAATTAGAAATAACACATTTGATCCTGGAAGGAATTATAAACAAAACATTAAAACTTCCCGCCTGTGCGGTGTCGCTGTCCATTGACGAAATTCATTCGAATGGAGAGTTTTCTGAAGGAAGTTTTTTCAACAAACAAGTACTGCAGGTATGGGAAACCAAAAAGACAGAAAAGTATGTTTTTACCACCCACAGAGTGATGCAAATGCTGTACGATAGGATTCCCGAAACGATCAATAAACTGACCAAAGAACCCATCGAAATACCCCAATTAAAACTATAATATGGAGCACAACACTACATTTCCTATAAAAAAATCGGAGCTTGCTACCCTACGTGATGAGGCCACCTCCTATCTCAAAGGAGTACAATGGGACCAAGGCCACAAAGCGAAGCATAGGGATAAAAACCAAAAGGATGAGTCTATATTATTATACCTCTCCAAGGCCAGCGGTAATAGCACTTCTCAAGTAGTGTCTGTGTCCAAATCGGTATTGGCATTAAAAAAGCGATTACTACCCGACTCGGTCGCTATTCCGCTGCATTTGAACGAGGCTTTGTACGCCCTTCAGGAAGGTTTGACCATGGGAATTTGGCTAAAGGATAGCTATTACGACGCATCAGGATTGAGTGGGCTTAATGAACGCAAGTCGGATCTAGACAGCGCTCAACGCAGAGCATTCGATTCGAAGCAGCATACGGCCACGGCTTTCATGCTTTTCGGTACTGCTTGCCGGATTTTACACGATCTAAAACCCAAGGCTTCGGACGATCTTTCGGTATTGAAGAATAAATTTGCCGGGATTCCTGAGCTTTCTTTCATGTCGCCCATCAAGGGAGTTTCCTGTTTACTTTTCTATTACGACAAGTACTTAAACCACCCTGAAATAATTACCAAGGATAAGGATGTTGTCGATTTTACCGTAGTTTATTTTGAAGCTATTATTGCTGAAATTCAATTGCGCCTGGGTTCTTTAGAATATACCGAAACCATTACCGATAGAACTTACAAACTGGAGCAAAGCGAATTTGCGATCTCCGGTTGGGAAAATGTTTTTGAAGGCACGGCAAAAAGTGTTGAATTCAATAAAATTCAATTTCAAGAAATTGTTGGAAACCGCGATGCAAAACACTTTGCGCGTCGATTGACGGAACGTTTAATGAGCTACGATTTTACAACAAAGAAAAATCCGTTTCAGGAATTGGGAGGCTTTATGCCAGTTTTTATGGGTTACGGAATTCCGGGTACGGGAAAAAGTATGTTGATTGCGGCCATTGCGACCCGATTGAAAGAGCACTGTGACAATCTGGAACTCCCCTTTCTTTTCCATCCCATGCCGGATACCCTCATCTCAACTTTTCAAGGGGGATCAGCGGAGAAAATGGTACAATGGATGAAACCCATGCAGGACCCTACGAAACTTATTTTCGCACCTATTGATGATGCCGAGAACAACTTGCAGGAAAGAACCGCCCAAGGAGTTTCGGCTGGAGTAAAAGAAGTGATCGGTGTTTTCCTTCGATATACCGAAGGTGCCTATGCCGTAAATTATGGAAATAGCTCCATCGGACTCTTTACTAACCTACCAGAAATGCTGGATAAAGCGGTAATTTCGAGAGTTCAGGGCCGCTTTAAAATTGACGGAGCCCGTACCATTCCAGATTTTGTGGATCAAGATTATTTATGGTGGAACAAACTGGATAAAACGATGCCTGGTTTTGTAAATATGAAGGACCCAAAGGATTATACGTATTTGAGTGAGCAAGGTCTTGCTAAAAATCTGGGCGAAATATTAAAGCAAGCTGAGAAACCTTCCGAAGAAAGAGTGTTAGAGATGTATGACAAAGCGGAAGAAAAATATAAGGATACTGAGCATCTTTTTTATGCCGAACTCTACAAAAACATTCAAAAGGCATTTCCTTTCTTCTCCTCCAGAGATATTCGAAATATTCAAAGTGCGGTTTCCCTTCGTTTGACCGATTTCGACCTTCCGGAAGATTGGTTCGAAAATCCCGAAGTGTATTTCAAACAACAATACGACGTGAAATTTGGAATGCTTCAGGAATTAATGCGCGACAATATGAAAGGGCTTAATTTTAGCGATATCAGACGACAAGAAGTGGTTCGCTATTTGGATAATGTCGCTACCATAGCAGACACCGATTTCAAACGAAAAGTAGACCAGCGTATTCATGAAATGAACATTCAGAAAGAGGCGCGTAAACAATTTGAAGAAGACAATTAAGAATGGATAAACTAAAGGCAGCCGGATTAATTGGAGGAGCATTGGCGCCCATTTCGGGTTCCCTGGCGGAGCGCTATAATGGCTGTCTGGCCATGTTAGGTGTAAGCCCCACAAAGTTGACAAGTTTTTCGGTGGATGGAATGGGATGGAGTCCAGAGATTTCAGAAGAAAAAAAGGAAGCCTACTATTTAAATATTGGAGAAGCCAACAGCAACGCGATTATCGTTACCCCGGCCCAAAAAGGTAAACCGGTACATATGCCTTTTCACAGTTTTGATCGAGATATTATGACGGCCATTTTTGCCGCTTACGATCGAGAAATAAGGGATATTACTAAGGATTCGGCACTTTGTGTGCAGTTGGATCAAAATATGGATGCCTATTATGAGCCCTTTGACCTGCTACGATACAAGCAGGTTTCCGTGAGTTTTAAACTGCTCCATAAGCTGGATGAGATTCAAAAAGAACAACAGGAATTGGTCGCCTCCTTTTATGAAGGAAATAATTTTATTGATAGAGGAATTCATAATAAGTTATTGAATTCAGCAAAGAAATATGGAGATCTTCGTCAGCGTAAGTTGACCCTGGAACCCATTACGTTGACCATAAAATCGTTTTACACAAAGGCCTTTGGCGGAATTTTCGTGCTGCGTGATTTTGCAAATGACATCATTGTTTTTGAAACCATGGAAGTGTTTGAACGAGCCATAAAAGATACCGTGCACGATGTGACTTTATTTCATATTAGTCATAATGAGTTAACCTCCGCGTTGGTTAATTACCGAATTACGGATTTCAACATAAAAAAGGCTGCCAAGACCAAGCGCTACGAACGCATTAAAAAAAGACTGTTCGTGCAACATTTAGACAGTTTTGAGCATCCATTGCACGAGGTGCTGGATAGTCCATTTTTGTTTAAAAAGTACCTCAACAATTTGGACAAAGACATTCAGAAAAAATTAATGAGTGTTGAAATATACAACCAGCGGAAGATCGTCGAACGAGATTTGAACATGGAGGATGTAGTGGATTTGCAATACACCAAGTCGCTACTTGAACCCCACTCTTCATTGGAAGAGGAACCGCGAGAATTGGTTTGGCAATTGCTTACCAAAATAGCACCTACGGACCCACTGCATTTGTACTGGTATGACAAAGAACAATTTTATAAGGCCTATGCCACCTGGAAGCCTTCCTATAGGGAATGGGTAATAAATTGTATCTTAGAAAATAACGAAATCTACAGCACATGATCACTCTAGAAATTATTGTATTTATTGCCGCTATTCTCTTCGGAATTGTAATTTATGTAAGAGAATCGAAACGCAACAAGGTGTATCGTTTTTTTAATAAACTGATGCATGCCAAAGACCTTCAAATGCATCCTAATAATCCCAAAGGCTTTGTGCACCAGCAACCCTTTTTAATGCGTTTGGTTTGGGTGACCTTGTTTTTTTTAGTGGCTGCCATTATCGTGGCCTTCGTTACTCCTTTTGATGGATTTTATATTCAATATTTTGCTTCCGCCATCGTGGGTACTTTGGCCGGCACTTATATTGCATCTATGTTCTTTGCAGGTAAGAAAGGTCTGAAAAAGGAGAACATCAAAAAGGTCATTGAAAAAGGAAAGGATTTTGTGGAAGAACTCACCGAAGGAGAAGAAAACGTTATTGAAGTGGAGGCGACCGAAGTCGCTGAAAAATTAGAAGCCAAAGCTAAAGAACCTCCAAAGAAAAGTGCACGAGATCGATTGAAGGACAAAGGAATGATCAACTAATTAAGACGTTAGCAAACTAATTTGAATGACATGATTAAAAGATTCTGGCAAAAAGGGCGAAAGCAAAAGATCATCACCATTGTGGTAGGGTTGATCCTGCTTATTTTATTGTTTGTACTACGTGACGACTATCAACCTGCGCTTTTATTTCTTCGGAAGTTTATATTTCTCATTCTGATTGCAGCGCTGTTTTTATGGTTTACGCTATCCAAATTTAGAAAAGCCCCTAGCACAGGAAGACGGCTGCTTATCTTAGTCGGAATCATTGCATTTTTTGCGACTGGTTGGTATTTTGGAGCCAAGCTGCAGCTGTATCAATTTATGCAGAGCTATAATATTTTTACCGATCTCAATCGTGTGGAAATTCATGAACTACCCTTAACCCAAAATGAAAGGATTCAGCCATTTAATAACATCTTGACCATGGCATACGAGTCTATTGGGGAGACACAGGAAGTAACATTACCTCAATTAGTTCGCGTAGATTCAACCAATCAGTGGACCATGGCCGTACAACCGTCCAAAGAATATTCGTGGCAACGCCTGAACGATAATGTGGAAGAGCTGTTTACTGTGGAGAGCACCTCTCCTTTCCCTCGCTTTTCTGGCGATAACCGAATTCCGGTTACTTTTTCCATTGGTGAGTCACTTGCTTTTAGCAGAAACACATACAATGCGGTCGTGCAACGATTCAACTTTTTTAGATTATTTACTCATGAGCCAAGCGATGTCTTTTATATGAAGGATGATTCGGGCAAGTGGGTACAGGTGGTCAGTTTGATCAAATGGAAAGGATTCTTTTTTCCATATCCAAGCTATGGCGGAGTGATGATTATTGAGCCCGGGGAGCATACCGCCAGCGATTATTTAGAGCGTATTACCATCGGAAAAGGAACTTACATTCCTGCTTCAGAAATAAAAAATCATCCCTTTCTGACCCGTCAAAACACCCTGGCGGAAGAGGTATCTCGACTACAAGCCCAATCCTTACAGTTTTTAGGAGGATTTACAGATCCGTTGCCGTGGAATATGCAAACGGCAGTGAAAATTCCGGATCTGATCGATGATGAAAATCAGCAACCTTTTGTGACCGACTTCAACTTTGATACCATGAAAGAGGATGCCTATAGTGGTTTGTACCATTGGTTTGGATTAGAGCCTATTGGTGAAGAGCGAACCAGTCTATCGTTTAGTGTAATGATTCCAGCCGATGGAACGGATAAGTTGTTTTACTATAACCACGCGGCAAAAAAAGAAGGGCTTGCAGGTGTTTCGGCCATGCCTTTAAAGGTCGTAGAATCTAGAAAGGAATACGATTGGAGCGTCAATAAACCGGTAGAATTTCGACCCTATGTCAAAGAAATTGCCGGCAAAAAGCGATTGTTTGTTTTGAGCACCGTGGCCGCCAAAAGAGACGATAGCAAAAAATTTGACGGAGCTGCTACACCGGATCTGGCCTTGATTGATTGCGAATATCGGGATGTGGTTTGGATAGATGCGAAACACCCTTCTCAATGGGAAACTACCATTTTGGAACAATTGGGTGAGACCTGGAAGGTAGAAGAGGGATTGAAAGATGAGGACATTTGGCCTAATCGCGAGGAAATTGATATCATTCCAACCTTAGAAAATGACAGTATTCAAATAGATTCAATGAACGAGAGGGTTGTTGAAGTTTTGGATGACAGTATCAATTAGGCTGAAAGACCAACTGGTTTTTTGGCACTAATTTTAATATCGTAACGGGATTTCCACGATCTGTTGTTGTAAGGCTACCACCACTAAGCCTGCCACATTTTTGCAATTCAACTTTAATAAAAGATTGTTACGATGCCCATCTACCGTTCTGGGGCTAATGAACAGTTTTTCGGCAATTTCGGGAGCGGAATATTGTTCGCAAATGAGTTGTAGCACTTCTTTTTCTCTGGCAGTAAGCTCCATAGAAAACTGAGCTTTAGGTTTTTTCTTCGAAATAATGTTCTCTCTAATGATGGATAAGACCTCGCTGTTGTAATAGAAGCCATTGGCATGAACCGCCTTGATGGTTTCGACCACTTCAGCAGGCAATGAATTTTTGGGTAGGTAGGCGACGGCAGAAAGTTCAATCATATTAATAATGAACGCCCTGCTAAAATGCGTAGAAAGCACGATCGTTTTGAGCGTTGGGTATTCTACCTGCACTACTTTGGCCACTTCAATTCCATTCATCTCGGGCATTTTCAAATCGAGCAACAGAATATCGGGAAGGTCTTTGGCCTGTTGGAGCTTGTCAAGCAAATCCCGACCGTTCTCCGCTTCGAGATCCACTTGAAGCGACTGGTAACTATCCAATATCAATTTCATGCCCTTTCGAAAAAGAGCTTCGTCATCTGCAATGGCAATTTTTATAACCTTCATAGCACAGTTTTGAGCATTAAATTATTTCATTTCGTTGCAACTCAACCACCACATTCACTCCATTTCCAGGAGACGAATTGAATTGATAGCGGGCCTGTACCATCTGCAATCGGCTTTCAATGTTTTTCATTCCTAGTCCTTTTTTGGCGTTCAATTGGTCGCTATCGAAACCAACGCCATTATCTTCATAAGTTAGCTTAATTAATTCACTTTGTGCCCAGAGTTTTATATCTATTTTTGACGCCTTGCCGTGGTCGATTGAGTTTTTAATAAGTTCTTGAACCACTCTAAAAAGATTCAACTCAATTAATTTATTATCAATATTGTTTTCCTTTTCCATGGCCTTAAAATCAAGCTGAATCGAACCTACCTGACTGTAGCCGTGCTGTAGTTCTCTTATAGCCTCAACCAATCCAAACTCTTCCAAGGTGGGAGGCAATAATTCGTGCGAAATGAGCCGTGTAGAATCTATGGTTTTGTTGATCACTAATTCTATTTCATCTGTGATGGCACCAAGATCTTCTTCGCCATTACTAAATTCCTTAATGCGATGGATATTGAGAAAAATTACATTCAGTTTGGATCCGATCTCGTCGTGCAAGTCTCTGGCAATGCGTTTTCTTTCTGCTTCTTGTGTTAAGATATTACTGTGTAGCAGTTCTTGCTGGTGTTGAAATGCCAACTTTTGGGTTTGCATTTGTTCTCTTAGAATCTTTTTCTGAGAATAATTCACGAAAATCACAAAAGCCATGGCAAACGCCAACATAATTACGATACCAACTGCCATTAGGGTGATAAGGTTTTCTTCCTGAAAAATGCTTTCCATAATCCTATTAAAATGAGCAATTGAAAGATGAAGTTCAAAATTGCGTTAAAAGCCCAAAAAACAACATAGCCTTCAACGTTGATCAAAGAAAATTTGCCGTACATAAAGATAAATAAACTTCCGGAATAGTAGATTAACACTGCCGAATTGACCAAACGCAAACTTTTAGACTCTGCCGAAGAGAGCGAGCGATTTTCCACCAGATTGTAGAAATACAACACCGCATAGGCAATAATAACTACCTGGACCGAAGTTTTGGCAAAGGTGTTGAACGCATAGATACTTTGAAGAAATACCGAGTTCAACACAATAAGAACGCACCCCATTCCCACAAAATATATGAACACATTTTTTAACCGGACGGGTTTGTCGATTAAATTCCTATAAAAGTAGGAGAAGAGTACAAACTCTCCCAAAGTATACAGATGCAACAATGGGAGGTTATTGTATTCAAATTGCATAAAGGTAAATGCCAGAATCTCCGTAATAAGATTCAGAATTAAAAAATAAAATAAGCGTCTGAACGGTGTGTTTAGTTTTTTTAGATATACAAAACAGAACACCACATTTATACTGAGACAAATTAATGCTAGCTTCACAGCATAATAATATATAGAATGTAATGTTTCGTATGAATCCATGAACTTTTATAAGTTTATTGAACTAAAACAACATCAGATAAGATTGGACAGGCTGCCGGACAAGGTTGTGTGAAATCGTAAAAAACGTTTGTCACTATGTTATCTCCGACTGCGGTTTTTGATACCTCTTTATGCTCTACTACAAAAATCATATCTGCCTCTAATTGGATGGTGCCGCTTACTTCAACCTCCTTAATAGCATTCATGATATATAAAGAGTTACGAGGTTTTTGTCTTACGGCACACACCAATTGATATAATTCTTCTATGGCTATGTTTACGCCTAAAATTAACTGACTCGACTCAGTACCTTCCAATTGCCCTGTCACTTCTTTGTGGAATCTGTGATATCTTCCGATATCGGCAATGGCCTCAGGGTTAGGTATTTTATAGTCTTTAATTCTTGGATTTTCAATACTACAGCCATCTGATAGGTGAATGATTGCTGATTTGACTTCATGATCTGTTTTTCTATCATTTTGGCAGGCCCATAAGCAGATCAACAAAACTCCTAATATTGGGAGATAAATAATTTTTGTTTTCATAATTGTTGGTTTTAAAGTTAGAATAATTTCTTCTCTAAGGTACTCATTAACAACCCTATGTTTGGTTTTAACACCTCAAAACAGGTTGATTAACCTATTCATTCCAGTTAAATGACCTATCACTTCCGTTGGTGTCTTATTCATGAAGCCCAAAGCCGTACGAAATCATCCACGCAATTCAACCTGTTTTATCGATTCGGGTTGAATTGCGCTTACCTAACCCATTTAATCTACGGACTTTCGTACTGTATTAATTGAAAACTAATTAAAATTTAAACCTATGGATTCAGAATCCATCTTCGTAAGTTATTCGAGCAAAGACAAACCCTTTGCATTAGAATTTGTAAAAGAACTACAGCGTTTGGGAATCAATGTCTGGATTGATCAATTGGGTATTCAACTGGGTGAAAATTGGGACAACGCTATTGAAGAAGCACTAGAAAAATCGAACACATTTTTACTATTTATGTCCCCAACAGCAGTAACATCACAAAATGTGCAGGACGAAGTACATATTGCTATTGAGAGGAAAAAAAGATTAGTTCCCGTATTAATACAGCAGTGTGACATTCCCATGCGATGGCAACGCTTTCAGTATGCAGACCTTACGAAAAATCCCAATAAAGGACTTCAGCGTATTATGGAATTTCTTGGAATTGAAAAAACCGCCAACCAAAAATTAAAAGAAATACTATCTCTTATTGGGGTTTCTGAAGCGGTAGAAACAGAAGCGGCCAACACAACTAAAGAAAATGAATCAAACACCATTGAGGAGCAGGAAGCCGATCTTCTTATTTCAGAAACTGAAATTGATTGCGCTACCGTAATCCATCAGAAAGGTATCAAACAAAACAGACGACTTATCTTTTTCGTTGCCATTTTAAGCGTTGTATTGGCCGCATTACTTTCTTTTCTGAATCTCGAAATACAAAAATGGAGTGTGATAACAGGCTGCTTGTCTATAAATCTATTATCCATTCGTCCCCTTGGCGGCATAAAAAAAAGGGAGCGTAAAATAGATCTAATGGACCTATTGAAATTGAAAAGGGAGCGATTAATTCGTGTCGTAAATAAGCTGGACGATGGAGAAATAAGCCTCTTTAATGAAGAATTCACAAATTACATTACTATTTAAAATCTATTCTTATGAAACGCATAGAAGATAAGATCAGAGAAATTCAGAAAAAAGACAAAATAAACAGACGCTTATACATGGGCGTAGTTACCCTCATCGCATTGTTCATGTTTTCTGTCCTTTATTTTGGAAGAGAAATATCGAAACGCGAAAAAACCATAGCAAAACGCGAGGTGACCATATCCGCACAAAAAGTGGAGCAATCGGAAACTTATAAAAAATTGGACGCCTCTTTTGATTCACTTCGGAAGAGTTTACGCCCCAGAGAATATTGGAATCACATAAAAAAAGAACATTCGGTGGAGGGCTATATCTCCTATATTACCAATGATTGGGGCATTGACAAAACCCCTTATTTGCACAAGGCGTTTGAGAATCTGAAATCAACGAATTCAGAAGCAACCGGTTTTGAAGGATGGATATGGGTTGGCACCAAAAAAAGAGATGGGACCTATATTTCAAAAGATATTGTTGAAGTGGTCTATCGCGCCGGGTGGAAATCGGGGTTTAAAGATTCAGAAGTTCGAAAAGGGGATATCGTGAAGCTAACTACCACCCGCAATCGAAGAACCTATAAACGTAAAACTTTAAAGAGGAGAAATGCAAATTCCAATGGATGGCGCAACAAAACAAAAGGATATGTAACAGATGTTTGGAAAGACCCTAAGTCTACCAATTATGTAATTAAGATCAAATACTACTAATTTCTGTCAAGAGATACGGTGTTATTCGCCTCTCATACCAGGTTGCCCACGTATTTAAATAACCTAAGATTACAAAAAGAAGTTCCAAACCAACCCAAAACGAATCACTCCGTCTCGATAAGGATAACCCGGCGCCGCATAATGATTGCTCGTACTGTTAAACAATTGATTGACGTGCTCGTAGCTCACATAAATTCGGGTTTGGCGAATCTTGGCATTAAAGAAAATGTCTACCAGGGGAAAGGCCCCGAATTCCTGATCATTCTGAACATAGAATTCGGCCAAAACGGGATCGTAGCCGTTCATATTATAAGCGGTAAAGTACTTTACATGAATTCCGGCTTGCATGAACATCGCTTTTTCGAACCATTCATCTTGATAATATAAAGACTGCCGAGTTACCACCTGCGGTACATTTAACACCCCTTCTCCGCTCAATGCCTGCTGGAACAGGACGGTATTCATTAAGGCAAACTTTTTGTATCTGAATTCGCGTTCCGCCTTTATTTTTAAATAATCGATGCGCCCACCATTTTGTTGTGGCGTTGGAGTACTGTCATTAGCTTGTATGGTAAAATAAGCATAGTCATCTATCCCAGTGTAACTCACTGCGGCATTCAATAATTTTTTCGATCTAATTTCAAACTTCAACTCCTGGGTTTTGACATTGTCAAAATTAGTTTGCCAATTGTAATTCACATAATCACTCTGATTGAGTAACAAATTAAAATTAGGGGCTACGCTATGTATATTAATCCCTGCTTCCACTTCATTATCCTCATTAAGAGCGTACGAAGCTCCTCCCGAAATAAAATTTCCATCCAGGTCACCAGAAACATTAATGGCCCCTTTTCCGAAGAGCTTAAAACCTTTGTACTCCTTTTTATAGGAAGCTCCAGCCTGCACCACACTTCCCTTCAAACGATTGGTAATAATACCGTCATCCAACTGCAAGACGGAGTTGTACCCATAATTATAATTGGTATAACCAATAAAAGCGGATAACTTTCCAATAACATGGTTATCTAATGTGGCCATCCCTTTGATCTGAAAATCTTCAAACTTGGTCGTTTTCTTCAAACTTCCGGTGAGGTAGGATTCCCCTAAACCGCTAAAAGGTTCGGTCTGGCGGTATTCATAAAACCGATCCTCGTAGTTAATAGAATTTCCTATGGTAAGTACGTTGTATTCTAAGCTGTCCCGTTTCCGAATCAATTCATATTCTTGTATTCCGAAGAAACGCAGGCCTTCCAGTTTGTTCTCTGCATCTTCAAAATTCACATCTAATCGTCCCCGGTCTTCAAATTCGGGGTCATTAGCTTCAAACAACGCGATCGAATTTGCCGTCAAACCACCATTCTCTTTATTCAACACATCCTGAGCGGTCATATGTGTTCTAATATTGTAGCGCTTATTTTTTGTATGATAATTGGAAGTAAACCGAAAGTTTCCTGTGCTGGTCAGTATATTTTGGTACTGTCCTAGTGAACGCACTCCTTTGTAAGAAATTGAAAAATTAAACTGCTCACTCGTATTTACAGTAAAAAAAGCATCCAATTGTTGTCCTTGATTAAAGGCGGTTTTAAAATACAATTCGGTGAGCGGCGTTGGAACATGGTAATAGTAGATATCATCGGCGTCCTCATAGTTAAAATGGTGCGCTTGCGCAGCAAACTTGGGGAGTAAATCCATGTCATCGAACGAATACGCTAGCGAATTATAGGTTTGTCCCACATTGGCAAACGGTAATAGTTCAAAGTCGTCCCGGCGCAAGTAATTGAATTTATAGGCTTTGGCAATAGTAAGCGTGGTATCCACATAGGTAGTGTCTCGATCTATCGAAATGATCTTATATAAATCTATGGGTGGTTTTTCTGCCTTTGGTTTGCTGTCTCGAAAACGCGTTGTAGAATCCTGTGAAAACACCAGTGCTGAAGTGCAAAAAAGAAGAAGTAGCAAAAGTGTTTTTTTCATTTTTATTCTGAATGATTTGAGCGACAAAGATATATTATTGCTTTCAATTGTAGACACCCTTTAACGATTCGTAAAGATGAGATTTTACCCCGCCTAATGAAAGTAGCTCATCGTTTAAATTTAAAAAGGATACATTAATTTTTTTTTAAACTGAAGCAAATAGTATTTCGTTTCATCACTAGGTTTTGTAATTTAACAGCGATGTTGAAACTTAAAATCCATGAGCATTTGGTTGAATGCGGTACCGATGAGGCAGGCCGAGGTTGTTTGGCTGGTCCTGTAACGGCCGCAGCCGTGATATTACCCGAAGATTTTAGTCATCCCTGGCTTACCGATTCCAAACAACTCACTCATAAAAAACGAATGGAATTAAAACCCATCATTGAGGAGCAGGCACTCGCCTATGCCGTGGCCCACGTAATGATGCATGAAATTGACCAAATCAACATTCTCAACGCTTCTATTTTGGGGATGCATCGAGCCATCGAGCAATTGTCCATTGAGCCTCAGTTTATAGCAGTGGACGGTAACCGTTTCAAACCCTATAGCAAAGTTCCCTATGAATGTGTTATCAAAGGAGATAGTAAGTATCTACATATTGCGGCAGCTTCCATTTTGGCAAAGACCGCAAGAGACGAATTTATGACACAATTACACCAGGAATATCCAGTTTACCTTTGGGAAAAGAATAAAGGCTACCCAACTTCAGAGCATAGGGAAGCCATCAAGAAATATGGTCCAACACCTATGCATCGAAAGAGTTTTCGGTTGTTACCCGACCAGTTGAAGCTGGATTTTTAAAAGCTAACTGTTTATTCAATTTTGTTGAAAACCCGTCAATAAACATTTTTTAAAGTTTTCCCTTCGCCTCCAAAACCTCACTATTTTTGTATATGCGTTATTGCCTAAGACTTCTTTTATTATTTCTGACAATTTGCTGCTTGTGGAGCTGTAAACAACGTGTCCTCAGAGCTGAGAATAGTTTGGATTATATTCCTGAAAATAATGAGAGTGTTATTAAAATTGCGCACTTGGAAACCACCACTAGTGATTTTGCATCAAGTAACTTATTCGCACAACTGAAGCAGCCCATTTTATATAATTTTCTAAAAGATCAAAGCGAATTTATCTCTCGATTACAAACAGATAGTGAAAGTGTGATCTGCTTTCAAAAACTGGAAGATAGTGTGCGTCACTTTACTTTTATCACCCCTACCAATCCATCTGTGCTCGTATTGGATTCGACCTATCAAAATGAAACTAATGTCAATACCTACAAAGGCCATCAAATTGCCGAGAACACCTTTGGCGGCAATTTAAATTACAGCGCTCGTGTGGATAGTATGTTTGTAGCTTCTTCTTCCGAAGTTATTCTGAAAGAAATCATCGATAATAAAACTAAGCAATCCGCTTCTTTTAAAAAGGCCTATTCGCTAAAAACAAAGGACGGGTTGGTGAGCTTGATACAACCCACCGCGATACGAATTAACGACTCACTCACCCTAAATTTTGCCTCTCAAGCCGCACTGGAATTACAGGTTTTTCCCGACGGAATTAGTGCAAGCGGAGTTGTCTTGGATCGAGACAGTTTGCCACAATTACTCCATGTATTTCGCGGGCTTCATCCGCAACCTAATCGATCGGCAAATGTTACCCCAATCTCTGCTAAGCAAACCAGAGCGATTACCTACGACGATGCCGATCTTTTGGAACTGAACCTTCAGAAGTACCATAAGAACAGCCAGACATTGGACCCGCTGTTTGGCTCCATCAATGAAATCACAGGGCTGCAATTGGTCAATGAAAATGCGGTAGTTTTAAAAAGTATTGATCCTGCCATTACTGATCCTGAGTTCAAAAGATTTACCTCAGAAGCTGGGAAGTTTCGAGAAATAACCCTTTACAATTTTTCTGAATCCTTAGGTATTTTCGACGCCTTTGCTCCTTTCATTGACCCCATCCAACCGCAGTTCGCTTTTCAATGGGAGGATTTTTTCGTATTTACCGAAACCGAAACGATGGCTCAACAGCTCATTACGGCATATACCAACGGCACAACTTTGGCAAAAACCCCTTATTATGAAAATTCGGTAACCCAATTGAGCCAATCATCTTCTTTCCTGGTCTATAATTTACAAGGCGCCATCGATCCGTGGTTAGCTCCTTTTTTAGGCGCCCAAAGCAGCCAAGTAAGTAAGTTTCCTTTAGCGGCATTGCAACTGAGTTATGATCGCGATTTTGCTCACATTAATCTGGTTTGTAAGGAAGCTTCTCGACAGCAACAACGTACGGGTTTAATTACTCAGGTATTCTCCAAACAACTTGACGCCATGATCTTGGGAGAACCACAATTTTTCTCAAACCATCGAACTCGAGGAAAGGATGTGGTCGTTCAAGATATACAGAATAAGCTCTATCTAATCTCGGCCAGTGGTGCGGTGCTCTGGAAAAAACAATTGGATGGTCCTGTCCTGGGTCAGGTTCAAGAGGTGGATATCCTTCGGAACGGAAAAAAACAACTAGCACTGGCCACCCCCAACACCTTCTATATTCTGGATCGTAATGGAAAATCGGTGGCACCGTTTCCAAAGAAATACAGAGATAAAATAACCCAGCCCCTTGCCGTTTTCGATTATGATAACAAGCGAAAATACCGCTTCGTGATCACTCAGGGCAAAGATGTTCATATGTATGATCGAGATGGAAAAACGGTCTCAGGATTCACTTTTAAAAAGGCTGGATCTGACATTGTATTGCCACCTCAGCACATCCGAATGGGAAACAAAGATTATCTTTTAATTGCGGAAGAGAGTGGTAAACTAAATATTTTGAGCCGGGTTGGAAAAGATCGGGTCAAAACAAACAAGACCTTTGTTTTTTCAGAAACTCCTATACTGCGCGAAGGGCAGAGTTTTGTAGTTATTGACAAAGAGAACACTCGGCATTCCATATCACAGGGTGGAAAAGTGACCTCAAAAAAGCTTAATGTATCCGAACAATACTGGTACGCCATACGAGGGGGAACGAAAATCACCTTGGACGATAATTTGCTAAGAGTAAATGGAAAATTGGTTGAACTTCCCTTTGGCGTTTATGGCCAACCCAAACTCTGCGTTTCCAACCGTAAAACTTATGTAACGGTGACGGATGTTCAAGAGAAAAAAGTATACGTACTGGACAAATCAGGCAATATACTGAATGGTTTTCCGGTTTATGGCAGCGGACAAGCCTCCATGGGAGATGCTAAAAACAATGACAAAAACGCCTTGGTGGTGAAAGGAAATGACAACGAGGTGATCGTATACAGTCTGGATTAGCGTACTACCAAATTCCCCTATTTTTTAAGGATTTTAACCCTTTTTACATCTACCGTTCTAATAATCATACACTTCCCTAATAATTTTCTCTAAATTTGTTTAACAGATAGATGGTCAATTGCATCCCGATATAGTTGATCTATCGAAATATTATAAACTTAAAACCTTTCAGAATGAAAACCTTCTTAGTTCAATGCATTGTAATTTGCTTCTTCTCTTCCACAGTGTTTGCACAGTCCAATTGTAGTAAATTTTATCCCTTTTCTGAAGGGGCCGTTACCGAACTAACAATGTATGATAAAAAAGGAAAGGTTGCGGGCATCGTGCAACACGCTGTAAAGGGTGTTTCTTCAACTGGCACTACAGACGTCGCCACAATGACCCAAATATTGAAAGATAAAAAAGGTGAAGAAATAACTACTTCAGAATATGATATTTCCTGCACCGACGGTTTAGTTTCCATCGACTTCAAGTCCTTATCACGGTCCGAAATGCTCAAAGCCATGGGTGATTTTGAAACTGAAATTACAGGTACCAACCTTGATCTGCCAAACGACCTCTCGGTTGGACAAAGTCTACCAGATGCAGGAGTGAACATCAAAATAAACATGAGCGGTATCAATATGAACATGGACACGACCATAACGGAACGCCAAGTGGTAGGGCAAGAATCCATCACGACTCCGGCAGGTACTTTTGAATGTTATGTAATGACATCGACCATCACTTTTAAGATGGGAATGAGTAAATCCAAACAGTGGATTGCAGAAGGAGTGGGCGTTGTAAAGACCGAAGACTACAACAAAAAAGGAAAACTACAGGGCTCCAGCCTATTAACTGCATTTAGTAATTAGCAACGGGTTCGCGAGTTCATTATTAACAGCAAACCCAATTTCAGAAAAAATAGATATTAGCTAAGCATTTTCTCACTCATTTCGGCTTCGAAGAGGGTGGCGAAATGCTTTTGCAGTTTTTCTTTTACTTCGGAAATGGATACTTCCTTCTTTCCTAACTCTACATTCAAGGAAGTCACCGCTTTGCCTTTAATTCCGCAGGGAATCATATGATCGAAATAGCCTAAATTGGAATTCACATTGAAGGCAAATCCGTGCATGGTGACCCAGCGACTGGCCCGAACACCCATGGCACAAATCTTTCGGGCAAATGGCGTACCCACATCAAGCCACACCCCGGTTTCTCCTTGGGAGCGCTCGGCTTTAATACCATATTCGGCCAAGGTAAGAATGACCATTTCTTCTAAGAAACGTAAATATTTATGAATATCGGTAAAGAAATTTTCCAGATCGATGATGGGATAGCCCACGATCTGGCCCGGACCGTGATACGTAATATCACCGCCTCGGTTTATTTTATAGAAAGTCGCTCCAATCTCAGCAAGTTGCTCTTCAGAAATTAGAAGATTGCTCAAATCGCCACTTTTCCCCAACGTATACACATGAGGATGCTCTACAAAGAGAAAGTAATTAGGCGTATCAAGTCCTGCACTTTCTCTTCGATTTTTAATTTTTATATCTAAAATCTCTTTAAAAAGCGCTTCTTGATATTCCCAGGTTTCCTTATAGTCCTTGAGACCTAATTCTTGTATTTCGATGCGTTTATTCACGTGCTAATTTTCGAGTTCCACTTCCAGATCCAATACATCCGGGTTCTTTAAATATTCCAAAAAGGTGGATTCTACTTCAATAGTTTTTCCGTCCATTGTAAATCGAGCGTCTTCTATAGACGACTTGACAATCCTTTTAGGAAAGGTATATTTTAATTTATAAATCATACTGCCCATAAACCCTTCAGCTTGCTTCATGCTATCCATTTGCATTTGGTGTTTGGCCTTGTCCGTTATATAGGCGTTTCGGACAAACTTATTTTTTTTGTATTCATAGGAAACGGCCATCGCTCCACCAGAGTCGGGGTCCGAATGAATAGAAGTATCACTCCCGGTCGACTGTAAAAAATCTCCTCCAGACTCAAACGCACTCATTAATTCACTCGCTTCTTCCACCTTTTTGAAGTTGGTAAATATATCGAAGAACATTTCCCCTTTATCAGGATCCATAAACGTTCTAAAATTGAAATCTTCGATCTTTTTAAGTCGGTCCTGTTGATCTTTTGAAAGTTTCGCAATACTATCTTTCTTTTTGAGAAGCACATCTTTAATGCGAACTACGGTGTCCATTTTCACCATGGTAGAATCGTTCGCAAGATCCCCAAACGCCATCATTTCCTTCATATCGACAGTGACGGAGAGGGTTCCGCTGCCATCCTCATTGAGCACCATAGTTTCAGTAAATTGACAACTTACCAACACAACGGCAATGGTAAAGACACTAAGCAGTTTTTTAATCATAACGTAACAGTTTTGGTTAGTGGAGCCCTCTAGAAGAGCTTTCTACTGCAAAGATACCGAAAGATTCTGGGTAGCCCAAGGTTTTGGAAAAGAGGAGATTTTCTATGGTTTTCTTTCAAGTCATTTCAATCCAAAAAAATTACCTTAAAATTGCAACATCAAATTAGTCCAGATAAAAATGCTCCTTCAAACCTTCGTCCATTATTTCCTGCATTTCGGTTTTCCGCTTGTGATTGCATTCGTATTTTTCCGTAAGGAATGGAAAAAGGCATATTTGATCTTACTCGCCACTATGTTGGTAGATTTGGACCATCTGTTAGCAAGTCCCATTTTTGAAGCCAGTCGCTGTGGTTTTGGATTTCATTTACTTCATAGTTATTGGGCTATTTCTATATACACGTTGTTGCTATTCTTTAAGCAACCGTATCGAGTTATAGGTATTGGGCTGCTCTTCCACATGCTCACCGACCTAATTGATTGCTTATTTTCTTACCATCGCTGTGGAGCGTGTGTAGCAGATGCACCTGCTTTTGGATTATTGAAAGGTATTTCGGAGTTTCTCGGAATATAGCTTTGAGTTTATTCTGAAGTTTAATGAGCAAATCTTCCTGCTTCGAATTACGTTATACTTGATCACCACCCGTATCCATTCAACCAAAAATCAAACCGGGTAAATGGAGAACGAATTTTCCGAAGTGATGCTCTAAAGAACCGATGAAGCCAGGCGACAATGGATCATGTGGAGAACATTCCACAGCCGCGATGAAAGTGATATTTCATTTGCTTCAGAATTAAATTAACTAATTTATTAGTTTAAACTAATTCTTTAGTTATATTTGAATGCAAATATAAATCTTCTCGATGAAAACACTAATTCCCTTGTTCCTGTTTATGGGAACATTTTTAATTTCAAATCCGTCCCTCAGCGCTCAGGCCTTAGAAAATCGATCAAACCAACCTTACGAAACTGCAATTGTCGACAGCCTTTATTCCAACACTTTAAAAGAATACCGTCGCTTTTGGGTAAAATTTCCAGAAAATTACAACCCAAATAACAAAGAAAAGTATCCGGTTGTTTACCTTCTTGATGGTTTCTCATTGAAGAACAATCTGGAGACCGTCTATGAAAACTACTGGGGACATTACCTGCCGCATATGATCTTAGTTGGTATTTCTAATGAAAGCAACAGAACCCGAGATCTCACAACGACCCAAGTTAAAATGCGAAGAGGCGCTCAAATGGACGCAGCCACTGGAGGCGCTACCAATTTTTCGAAATTCATACGCAATGAACTCATACCTCAAATCGATAAAATTTACCCCACCACCCCTTATCGCACGCTCATGGGTCATTCCTACGCAGGTTTATTCACCATCCACATGCTGCTGGAATATCCAGGGACCTTTAAAAATTACATCGCCATGGACCCCAGTATTGAGTGGGATCAACAAGAAATTTTGAGGCGTGCCAAAGAGAAACTTGTTACTGAAAAATACAAAGGAAGATCACTTTTCATTTCCTTAGCAGCGGAGCAACTGCACATGTTCGATGCATCCATCACCATTGAAAATATCATGGAAGATACTTCCGAATTTACACTGTTCGCCCGCTCCATCATCGAGTTTTCCAAATTTGCCGAATCAAAGGCAAAGGGACTTAACTTTTCATGGAAAATCTACCCTGAAGATTTGCACGGTACGGTTCCCTTGCCATCCATGCGAGATGGTTTAGTGACCTTATTTGAATGGTATCAATTTAAGTCGCCGCAGGTATACAATAACCCAGATACTTCTCTGGAAACCATTGAACAACTACTGAAAGAACAGGGAAAGATATATACGGCAGCCTTTGGATATAAAGTTCCTCCCATGGCAGAAGAAATGTTAAACGGTTATGGATATATGAACCTTCAAATGGGACAACCGGACAAGGCCTTTTTATTCTTTCAAACCAACATCGACTACTTCCCAAATAGTGCCAACGCCTACGACTCTATGGCAGATTTTTATGAATCCAAGAATGACAAGGCAAAAGCACTCGTCTTTGTCACCAAAGCATTTGAACTAAGCGGTAGCGATTATTACAAGCAGAGGATGAAGCGGTTGGGTGAAAAAAAATAGTATCTTGTAAAGGTTAAAATGGTTGGTCCGCCAATCTTGGCACAGTACGAAAAGCGTACCTTTAGGAATATATACTATAATTTTCACCACTTAAACCGAAATAAATGAAAACCTCTCCATTGAAATTCATTTTCAGCTTGTTGATCCTTTTACAAATTGCCTATGCTGAAGCTCAAATTGACAAAGGAGCTTTAAAACAGCGAAAAAAGGTCTCTAATAATATTGCCCCCACCGATGTTCATCAATATACACTCAACTTAAAAGAGAATCAATTTGCCTTTTTAAAATTGATGCAGCATGGCGTGGACATGAAGGTAGAAACATTTGATTCGGAAGGGAAAAAAATGGCGGAATTTGATAGCCCAAATGGCAAACATGGCTTGGAGCTTTTTACGGTCTCTTCAACGGTGGCAGGAGCCTATCGCATTGATGTCTCACCCTATAACGCAGAAGAACCCGAAGGAGACTATTCCTTATGGATCGAAATAATCAAACCCAAGGCCGTTACAATGAATGATCAAGTGGACGAGCTTTTTACGGCCTGGAGTGGGAAAGATAATCCGGGTGCCTCTGTTGCCGTGGTTAAAGACGGGGCTATCATTTACAAAAATGGTTATGGCATGGCCAATTTGGAGTATGACATCCCAAATAGCCCCAACACTATTTTTCATGTGGCATCTGTATCAAAACAGTTTACGGTATTTGCGCTTCTGCTGTTGGAAAGTCAAGGGAAGTTGAGCCTGGATGACGATGTACGAAGGTACATTCCCGAAGTACCCAATTTTGGACCTACCATCACTTTAAGACACTTGGCGACACATACAAGTGGTATGCGAGACCAATGGAATCTTTTGGCACTGGCAGGTTGGCGATTGGACGATGTAATCACCAAAGAACATGTTCTTAAATTAGTAAGTAGTCAAAAGGAACTCAATTTTGATCCAGGAGAGGAACTCGTGTATTGCAATACTGGTTTTACGCTTTTAGCGGAAGTGGTTGCGCGAGTATCGGAAATGTCTTTTGCTGAATTTACAGAGGATAATATCTTTAAACCGCTAAAAATGAACAATACTTTGTTCTATGATGATCACGAAAAAATTGTGAAGAATCGAGCCTACTCCTACCGATCGGCTAGTAACGGTTATAAGAAAAGTGTTCTTAGCTATGCCAATGTAGGCGCAACTAGCTTGTTCACAACCGTTGAAGATTTGAGCCTATGGTCGCTAAATTTTTCCAACCCAAAAGCGGGTAACATGGCAATCATTGAAAAAATGAATACCAAAACCGTTTTGAATAACGGCAAGGAAGTAAGTGGGGCTATGGGTCAGTTTGTAGGCAAATACAAAGGCTTAAACGAAATCCAACACGGAGGTGCTGACGCGGGTTACCGAACCTATTTAACCCGCTTTCCAGATCAGAATTTTGCGGTAGTTGTGTTTAGTAATTCGGCCAATTTTAATTCTGGCGGGATGGCACATAAAATTGTGGATATTTATCTGAAGGACCAATTAGAAACGAAACCCAAAGAGGAAGCAAAAGGAGAAATTGAAGAGGCTACTCCTACCGAAGAAATCACCGTAGATCAAGAAATTTTACAGTCCTACGTGGGTGATTATGAATTGCAACCGGGATTTATTATTACCGTAACTGAAGCGGACAGTAGTTTATCTGTTCAGGCCACCGGGCAACCTAAGATAGGCACAACTGCTATGTCCGATAATAAATTCAAATTAAAAGGTGTTGAAGCCGAAATAGAATTTCTTTCCAGGGATGATGGAAGCATCGAAACGCTCAAACTATACCAAAACGGACGTATTATGGAGGCTCCCAGAATGGCTAGCTTTGATAAGTCGGCTGTCGATTTAACAACCTATCAAGGCTCCTATTATAGCGACGAACTTGCTACTTATTATCACATTCATTTAGAGGACGACAAGCTCGTGGTTAAACACAAACGACATAGCGATTTCACCTTAGAATTAACCAAAGAAGACTCTTTTGCCTCATCGACATGGTTCTTTGGACAATTAGAGTTTGTACGTGGTGAGAATCAGAAAATTAAGGGGTTTACTGTGAATGCCGGACGCGTTCGAAACCTTTATTTTGAACGATTCGAGCTTGAGAAGTAAGTTGAAAAACCGGAGCTTATAAGACCTTAATCGGCAACCCTCGTTACGAAAAATTGATTTCCAGAAACCTTTGAACTACCTGGTAAAATCCTAAAGAAACTATATTAAAAAATAAAACATGTCCTTTATCGAAAACCCGATCTATGTTTTATGCGTTCTCTGCGCCATGGTCATCCTGTCCTATTATATCGCCAAAACAAAACTAGGAGGAAAATTTGGAATCGCTTTATTGGTCATCGTTTTTACGGCTATTATGGCCAACTTCAAATTGATCCCATCAGCGTCCAATTCCATTGCGTTGTATGGTGGAATTTTCACCTACCTGGCACCTATCTCTATTTTCTATCTCCTTCTTGACGTCAATTTAAAGTCCATTCGCAAGGCAGGAACCCCAATGATCGTGCTATTCTTGATGGGTTCGTTGGCCACCACTTTGGGTATTCTGGCTGCTTGGTGGTTACTTTCTCCTCAAGACGTCCTCGGGGACGATGGCAAAATTATTGCCGGAATGCTAACCGGAACCTATACAGGTGGTAGTGTAAATTTCAACGCTGTCGCTCTCGAATACGACTTTCAAGATCGTGGCGTTTTGTACGCAGGGACCATCGCAGTGGATAATGTGGTAACCACCTTATGGATTATTATAACCCTTGCTATTCCGGTCATATTGCGATCGTTTTGGAAGGATAAAAAAGTTATGATCACTTTGGAAAAGGAAGCAACTGCTGACAAAAATAGCATGGACATGCGATCACTGGCATGGTTAGTTTTTCTCGGTTTAGGGGCCTATTTAATTTCAGAATTAATTTCAGAGGTCATTCCCAAAGTTCCCTCCATTCTCACCTTAACCACCACTGGAATTGTCCTCGCTCAAACCAAATTTGTTGCCAATTTGAAAGGCAGCAATACGCTGGGGTTATATTTGGTCTATATTTTTCTTGCCGTTATTGGGGCTTATTGTGAGCTCAGTGCCGTAGTCGAATTAAAAGAGGTAGGGCTAACGCTCTTGCTCTTCGCATCCATTGCAGTTTTATTACATGGTATTATCGTAGTTGTACTGGGAAGTTTGGCCTTTAAAGACTGGGAAATGATATCGATAGCCAGTCAGGCCAATATTGGTGGTGGGACAACGGCCATCGCCCTGGCCGAAACTTTTAAAAGAAAAGAATTGATACTTCCCGCTATATTAGTGGGAACTCTGGGAAATGCCTTGGGAACTTATTTGGGGTTTTTGGTGGTTCAGATACTTTGAAAAGAGCGTTAGTTTAAGATGGGCATTTCAAAAAATACATAAGGTTCCATTTCAATAAAGAAATACCTAACTTTGATAATCAATTTCAATCTCTAAAAATTAATTATGTACACAAGAAGGACCTATTCCACTTTCCAAATGACCGTATGGACTCGCTTTGAAACCCTGCTATTCTTGGTCATTATAGTTATAAGTGTTTCAGCTTATTATTTTTTTGAATTGAGCTGGTTAAAATTTCCATGGACACCGTTGGCACTTATAGGAACGGCCGTAGCGTTCGTAATTGGTTTCCAGAACAACGCGGCTTATGGGCGAATTTGGGAAGCTCGGAAAATTTGGGGTGGTATTGTGAATACCTCGAGAACCTTTGGAATGTATGTGCAGGATATGGTTAATAACGACCATACCACTTCGCCCGTATCGGAAGAGGCACTTCAACAGGAAATAAAGACGCTCACCTATCGACACATTGCTTGGATGACAGCCCTGCGACATTCAATGAGAGCCCCAAAACCCTGGGAAACTACGGTAAATCATCGTACCAACCAAGAATGGGATACGCTACCTCCGGAGCGCACCTCCACCCTGGAAGAAGATCTTAAAGGTTATATCTCTGGAAGTGATTTTGACTATATCATGAGCAAGGGAAACAAACAAACGGCCTTGCTTTATCTTCAATCACATCATCTTAAAAAACTACATGGCGAAGGCCTCATTTGGGAATTCTCATTTCTGGAATTGGAAGGAATTATGGAAGAGCTATTTACTTTGCAAGGGAAGAGTGAGCGAATTAAAAACTTTCCCTACCCAAGGCATTTTGCGACCTTGAATCACTTTTTTATGTGGATTTTTGTACTACTGCTTCCCTTGGCTATCGTCCCTCAATTCGCAGAGATCGGACTCGGATTTGCCGATAAAATGCCCATTATGAGCGACCTGTTTGTTTGGTTTTCGGTTCCTTTCTATGTAATCGTGGCTTGGATATTCCATACCATGGAACGCATTGGAAGAACGGGTGAAAACCCTTTTGAAGGTACTGCCAATGACGTGCCTATTTCGACCATTGCCAGAGGCATCGAAATTGATTTGAGACAAAATTTGGGAGAAACTGAGGGTATTCCTGAGCAATTTCCAATGAAACATAATACGCAGTTCTAACGTATTTAAATTTGTCGATAATCGTTCCAGGACTTCATTATTTCCTCGTCAGAAAAGACCAGTTTAATGAGTCTCTTGATAATACTTAATCCATTGTCACTATTGGAAAAATAGGTAAACCCGTTGCCCGTTTTAGCGGAAACAATAAAAAAAGACTTAAAACGTCCATTGTCTCCCCAATGCCAAATGAAGCTGTCATTTTTAGTGGTGTTAAGACCAACACCCAGGCCCCAAGAAATGGACGAATCACTGGTTTCAGCATTTTTTTGAGGGCTCAACATCTCTTGAATAAAGCGCCCATTTATGAACTCTGGTTGCCCCAATTCCATTAGAAACTTAGCATAATCTTGTGCCGTGGTATGCAAACTAAATGCAGCGTTGGCCTCTAAAGGCTTATTTTTTGCTTTGGTTCTACCCTCAAAATCGTGACCTAAGGCAACCCCTGTTTCATCACCTCTAAAAATTAAAGAACTGTTGGTCATATGAAGAGGATCAAATACAAATTCGTGAGCAATCGTATTGAGATCCTTTTTTAATACATGCTCCATAACTTTTTGAAGATACACGAACCCTTCACCGGAGTACCCAAATCTTGAGCCTGGAATGAACTTTAAATTTACGCAATCACTTTTTTCATCTAATCGCCAATTAGGCAATCCTGAAGTATGCGATAAAATCATTCTTGTAGTAACAGACCTATATCTTTCATTGTGCGCAATATCATGATATGGGTAATATGAATATAAGGGGGTTTCAAGATCAATGATCTTTTGTTCCACCAGTTTTAATGCACAATAGGCAATTATAGGTTTTGTTAAAGATGCAGCTTCGAAAATGGTGTTTTCTTCTACTTGGTTTAATGAATCTGCTCGAATAACCCCAATTTCAAAGGAAGATTTAACTCTATTATTGCTTAATTGAACAAAACTCAATCCAGGAATATGTCCAATTTCGGCGTACGCTCGAATTGAATCGATTACCCTAATATTTAAGCTCTCATTCTTGATTTCTTTTTTAGGTTGTTCGCAACTTGTCACTAAACTTAAAAATAGGATAGCGATTAAGTAATAATAGGTATGTTTTATCATTTGATTGATTTCATTCGTTCTACACAATTGATTTGAATAACAATCGAGAGATTTTTTAGCACTGTCATTCTCTTACATAAACTTGTACGTCACCTCCCCAATGTTCAGGTAATTTCCAGAGTATACTGTCCTTATTTTTAAAAAATAGAGTGCCTGTAAATGATCTTAATTCAAATTTATCTTTTTCAATAGGTAACAAATGGTTTCCAATATGATAGTCATTCAGATGTAGATACAAGTTATTCTTCACATTTTTAATATCTATAACACGATCTTCGTTAAGCTTAAATCTACCGGTATATTTACCGAGATCCTGTGGGGGCCTAAACGTATTTTTTCTTTTTTTCGGATAGAAAACCTTAGATGAGTCTTTAAAATAAATTTTTGCCAGGTCTTTCGTCCAATCCACCCATAGGCCATTTTCAATATTAGAAAGCAAAACCATTGTTATTTTTTCCTCAGGAAAAATGAATAAAGAAGAAACAAACCCATTATTCATTCCGGTTTGATTCAAACAAAACCTGCCAGCTATAGAATCTCTTCCCCATCCATACGGATATGCTTCTTTAAAAACATCAACCGGATATTTCTTGGCGATGGTATTTCCCCATTTCCACAAATCAACCGCCGAAGAATACATGGAACCGGACCCCAAAGACAGTGAATAATTTACATTGGGAATATGCCTGGTTAATGTCGGTCGAGGGCCAGGAAAGTTCGGGTTTGAGAATTCTTTAGGAAATTCATGTATGCTCAAGTCTCCGGTGTTTTGCATTTCATGAGGATTCAACAAGTTTTCTTTCAAAAACTCACCATAGGATTGTCCGCTCGCCGCTTCTACGATTCTAGCCAGCAATGTAAATCCGGCATTACCATATTTTCCATTAGTTCCCGGTTCAAATTCTAAAGGCTTTTTTTCTATTTCAGATACAAGTGTTTTGGCATCCAATATATTATTTCTATGAAGCTCCCAATCAATATCTGCCAGTCCCGATTCGTACCTCAGCAAATTCAAAATTGTGATTTGATCCCCGTATTTAAAATTGGGCAAGTATTTACCTACTTTATCACTTAGTTGAATCACACCTCTATCTTTCAATAAAATGATGGCAGCAGCGGTAAAGGTCTTAGAGTTGGATGCTATGCAAAACGTACTGTTAATGGTATGTTCGACCTGTTCTTCAAAATCTGCGTACCCAAAAGCATATTGTTCAAGAATTTCGTTTTCATCGCCAATCAAAATAGTTCCCGAAAAGTCGGTATTTTCAGACAACACATTAAAATAATGGTATATTCCTGTATCGGTCATCTTAACTTCCGTATTTTTTTCTTTGCATCCCGTATTCAGAATTATTAAAAAACCCAGCACGTATTTCATGTTTTGCTTCATGGTGATTTTTTTGAATGTGTTTTCATCAAATAATTAAGGCCTTACGTTATTTGTATCTAATGATTGGATTAAACTCTTTGCAAAGCTATTGGACAGGCCTCATTCTAGTAAGTTATTCTAGTATGAAAAAAGGGTGAAAAAAGGACGAAAAACGTCTTTGAGCTGGATTTTTTTCAACAATTTTATTCTACTATATTGAAAAAGATAGTTGAAAACCGGAGAGAACGGCTTGATACAATTCTAAATTTGAATTATTTGGCTCGAACAATGATTGGTCTCGGAAAAGGGTGGCCTTTAAACATGAAGTTTTATTCCAAAGATGGAATTCTTGAAATTGGTTACCTACCAGATGGAGCGGTATCTTGGTTTCAAGCTCAAATTTATGGCTCCTCCAAAAAAGGTCAACTCACTCTTCTAGTTGACGGCAGAGTCTCAAACTATCTATCTGGATTATTAAGTATCACCAAAGCAGCGATAACTCCCGGCACCCAACCGCAAATGGTAAGTATTAATACAATAACGATGGAACCACAGCCTTTGTCGATGACAGCAAGGGGTGGAAATAAAATAGATAGGAGGACTCTCCAGATACTCATGTGATTTGTTTTTTGATTGATTCAGTATATAAGTCGGTGGTTTTCGCTTTTGTTACAAACGCGATTCTTGTATATTTGTTTTCAACACCCATGAAATTAAAACCATTTATACAAATCTGCCTGTTTTTACTCCCAACTATTTTGGTGGCGCAATATCAGTTTACGGGCGCAGTTAATTTGGATAACCTCGACGGTAAGATCTATCTTTCGGTTGTTGAAGATTACCGAAAAATATCTGGTGTACATCCAGAACAGATCCTCGATCAAACCATGGCGGATTCGACCGGATATTTTAGTTTTAGCGGAAACAACCTTCCTTTAGAAAATAAAATATACCGTATTCATATTGATAATTGCAGTGAGGACGATCAAAAAATTTTCCATTTTACTGGTCACTGCCCCAATAGCAAAGAAGTGGTTTTTGTGGCCAACAATACCACCACGCTCTCCCTTCCGTTTTCTTTTGAGGATCAAATGTTTTGTCGGGTAGTTTCTTCTCACGAAAAGGCCAACAGTTTTTTAAAAATTGATTCCCTAAAAAACGACATGCGCTTTGCCTTTGGCACTTATCGTAGCGAGGCCAATCGCAAGCTCAATTCAAAAAAATGGTTCAGTATTTTACAGCAATACGGGGAGCAGCTGCAAGAGCCGTTAGCCGAATTGTATAGCTTCGCCTTCTTTAGTGATCGCAGTAGCGATTTATACGGTTATTACCTCGAAGACCTAAAAGTGAATCCCTATTATGATAATTTACTGGTTCGGCTTAAAGCCAAATACCCAGACACTCAATATGTAAAACAATACGCGGCCGAACTCGAATCGGATCGGCATTTAGTTGCCACACAATCACAAGCGCAACTACCGTGGTGGGCGTATCTCACCTCGGGAATTGCCTTGCTTTCCATTTTGGGTAATTTTTATTTCTTCGGAAAAGTGAAAAAGATGAAAAACGCGGGTGCTGCAAAGCAATCTTTGACACAGCAGGAGAATAAAATATTAGACCTTATTCTTCAGGATAAAACCAATAAAGAAATTGCTTCTCAAATGTTTGTTAGCGTGAGCACGGTAAAAACGCATATCAATAATTTGTATAAAAAACTACAGGTAGGTTCACGCGATGAAGTTAAATCGCTTTATTCCAACTAATTACATTTAATTCAACCCCGGACTAGTCCCCTTTTCCATCCATTGTCCTTTTATTTTCTTCAGAAGGATACGCATCTTCGAACTATCAATTTAAAAACGAACCAAAGATGAAAAATGTCCTTTTATTTGCCCTTGCTCTGGTACTCACTGGTCCAGGCATAATGTCACAACCTCTAAATAAAGAAATTAATTCTAACGGAAAATCGCCTTCACTACTTGGAAAAATCAACAAAGAAGGTCTTTCTGGCGAACATTACGCAAGTTGGTTCACCAAAAATTTTGACGCCTACACACCCAAACAAAACCACATTGATAGTTTGGAAGCGCTATTACCCAAATACACCATTACCGCTTTCATGGGCACCTGGTGCGGCGATAGTAAACGACAGGTGCCAAATTTTTATAAGGTTTTAAGCGAGGCCAACTTCCCATTGGAACGATTAACGATGGTAGCGGTAAGTCGGGATCGTGAAACTTACAAACAAAGTCCTGGAGGCGAACAGGAAGGATTGAACATTCACAGAGTGCCCACTTTCATTATTTATAAGAATGGAAAAGAAGTGAATCGTATTGTTGAAAAACCAGTAACCACGCTGGAAAATGATCTATTGCATATTATTCAGAAAAACTACACCTCCAATTACCATGGAGTGACCTTGGTAAACGAATTGCTAACTGAAGTGGACACAAGATCATTCAATAGAAAACAAAAGCGCTTATTACCCGAATTGAAAAAAGCAGTAAAAGGAACGCGAGAATTAAATACCTATGCGAGCGTATTGTTTTCGGCCCATAGGAAAGAAGAATCTATTATTGCGGCACGTATAAATACCCTGCTTTTTCCGGAAGAAGCCAGTGCATACAACAGTTTAGCCAATAAACTTGCCATGACGAATAAGAACAAAGAAGCACTTGAAAACTATGAAAAAGCGCTGTCCATAGACCCGGATAACAAGCGAGCCAAGAGTGGAATAGCCCAAATTAAAAGTGAATAGCATTTATGAAAATACAAGGTCCACTATTCCTGCTTTTGCTCGCATTGGGTCTTTTTTGTTGCTCTGAAAAACAGACCCAGAAAACTTTAGAAGAAAAAATTGAAGCCTATTTTACCAGTTGGAATCAATACGATTTTGAAAACCCTGCTTTTTCAGAATTCAAACTGGATACAAGCCTCATCTGGCACGGTACAAAAAAAGGAAAAGGTATTCGATCGGTCTTTAATCCCAATTCGGGTTGGAAGCAATGGGATAGGTCTTGGAATGGCACCTATACTTTTAAAATCCAAGAAATGGATCTTGACAGCTTAAAGGTCACCGGGGCTTTTACCGAAATCACAGATTTCCACAAACAGATAGGAATGCCGGAAGGGTTATCGGCAACCGTCAGCTTTTGGTTTAATGATGACCTCAAAGTGAAAGAGACCCTTTACGCCTGGGATCCCAACAATAAAAGTATGCACGAGCTTATAAAACCCATGGTGGCCTGGGCCAAAGTAAACGATTCGTTACTTATTGAAAACATTTACCTCAAAGATGGTTTTGTACCCAATTTTAAAAATGCAAGAGCCTGGAAAAAGCTAATGAACGACTATCAATTAGCCACAGAAACGAGCCATAAGGAACACGAAAAGAAATAAGTCGTATTAAAAGGTAGATTATTCAGACCCTTTGTATCTTTGCCACTTATTTTTATAGTTAAATTATGCAACTTTCTGAACAGGAACTCGTACGAAGAGAAAAGCTCACTCTATTACGCAATTTGGGTATCGACCCATATCCGCCGGAACTTTATCCCGTGGATCACACTTCAGCTAGCATTAAACAGGATTTTTCCGAAGGAAAAAAAGTTGTGATTGCTGGTAGATTAATGCGAAAGAAGGTGCAGGGAAAGGCCGCTTTTGGTGAATTGCAAGACAGTGAAGGACGCATACAAGTGTACTTTAACCGGGATGAAATGTGTCCGGGTGAAGATAAGTCACACTACAATGAGGTATTTAAAAAATTGATCGATCTGGGTGATTTCATTGGAATTGAGGGTGAATTGTTTGTCACTCAAGTAGGTGAAAAAACCGTTTTGGTCAAAAACTTTGTACTCTTGACCAAAACATTGAAGCCACTTCCATTGCCAAAAACGGATGCCGAAGGGAATGTCTTTGATGAATTCAATGATCCGGAACTCAGATATCGTCAGCGCTATGTGGATTTGGTAGTGAATCCCAAAGTGAAAGACGCCTTTATTAAGCGTACCAAAATTACCAATACCATTCGAAGTTTTTACAACGAGATGGGCTTTTTGGAAGTGGAAACACCCATTTTACAGCCTATTCCGGGTGGAGCAGCCGCGCGTCCGTTCGTAACCCATCACAATGCCTTAAACATACCTTTGTACCTGCGTATTGCCAATGAGCTATATCTTAAAAGATTGATCGTAGGTGGTTTTGATGGCGTATATGAATTTGCAAAAGATTTTAGAAATGAAGGTATGGACCGCACCCATAATCCAGAGTTTACGGTCATGGAAATGTACGCAGCCTATAAAGATTACCATTGGATGATGGACACTACAGAGAAGCTTCTGGAAAAGGTGGCCATGGAATTACATGGTAAGACAACAGTGCAGTTTGGCGACCATCTAATTGACTATAAAGCACCTTATGCCCGCGTTGGAATTTTAGATGCGATCAAGGAGCATACCGGATACGACCTCTACCAAAAAAGCGAAGACGAAGTGCGTGAAGCTGGTTTGGCTCTGGGCTTGGAAGTAGACGAGACCATGGGTATTGGAAAAATGATCGATGAGATTTTTGGTGAGAAATGCGAGTATTTATACATTCAACCAACCTTCATTATGGATCATCCCGTTGAAATGAGTCCGCTCACCAAAGAGCACCGAACCAAGAAAGGTTTGACCGAACGTTTCGAATTGATGGTCAACGGAAAAGAATTGGCCAATGCCTATACCGAATTAAACGATCCCATCGTGCAGCGCGAACGATTTGAAGATCAACTCAGGTTATCTGAAAAAGGAGATGACGAAGCCATGTTTATCGATCAGGACTTTTTACGTGCCTTGGAATACGGAATGCCGCCTACCTCTGGAATTGGCATTGGGATTGACCGTCTCACCATGTTTATGACCAATAATGAATCGATTCAGGAGGTATTGTTCTTCCCGCAAATGAAACCGGAGCAAAAGCAAATAGCAATGACCGATGAGGAAAAGGCTGTTTTTGCCATTCTGAAAGACAACTCACCCATCGATTTAAATGAATTAAAATCGCAATCGGGTCTGAGCAATAAAAAATGGGACAAGACCATTAAAGGCTTGACCAAAAACAAACTGGCCAAAGTGAATAAAACCGAAGACGGTTTGTTCGTAGAAGTGATATGAACCACCTGGTTTATAGCGTTTGAAATCAGTTGAATCCAAAAGCCCTTTTCGGAATGTCGAATAGGGCTTTTGGATTCAGTTTTGATCAATTTTATTCTTTGATCACCTGCTGTATCGACTGTCCTGTATTAGATTTAATAACAAATAGATACAATGCACTTTGTAGCTGGGATACATCAATCGTTTTTTCAGCTCCCATTCCTTGCAAGCCTACTAGAATTACTTGTCTTCCTGAAATATCATAAACATGCAGCATTTCTACATCCAATAAATTAGGGTTGCGAATAGTAATCACATCATTCATTGGATTAGGGAACATCACAACGGTCGATAAATCTGTCGCTGTCTCTTCCACTCCAAGTATTTCCTCTACCGTTACAATGGACGTACACGTTGAAATATTTCCATTATCATCGGTTACCGTGAGGGTTACTGTATTTGGTCCTATGTCCGAACAAGTAAATGAGCTAGGGAATACGGTCAGAGAAGCAATTCCACAATTGTCGTTCGAACCATTATCGACATCTGCAGCTGAGATAGTAAGGTCGCAGCTGGCATCAATTTGTACCGTAAGATCCTGACAAATAGCAATGGGTGCAATACCATCTTCTACCGTCACAATTGAGGTACAGGTAGATACATTTCCATTATCATCGATTACCGTTAAAGTTACTGTATTATCTCCAACATTAGCACAATTGAAGGTGTTTGGGGAAACCGTAAGGGACGCAACCCCACAATTATCACTGGAGCCATTATCGATATTTACTGCCGAAATAGATGCATTTCCTGCTGCGTCCAACGGTACCGTAAAATCCTGACAGATCGCAGTGGGTGCAATATTATCTTCAACGGTCACAATTGAGGTACAGGTGGATACGTTTCCATTATCGTCGGTTACGGTTAGCGTTACCGTATTACCTCCTACATCGGCACAAGTAAAGGTATTCGGGGAAACAGAAAGGGACGCAATCCCACAATTATCATTGGAGCCATTATCAATATTTACTGCCGAAATAGATGCATTTCCCGCGGCGTCCAACGATACCGTGAAATCCTGACAGATCGCAGCAGGTGCAATATTATCTTCCACGGTGACGGTGGTTGTGCAGGTGTCCGTTTGCCCCATACTGTCAGTAACCGTAAGTACTACGGTATTGGCTCCAATATCTGCGCAAGTAAAGCTACTAGGACTTACGGACAAGGTTACTGGACCTTCTGAGTCACTTGAACCCCCATCCACATCCATTGCAACAATAGTTACATTTCCTGAGGCATCCAATTGGGCTGTAAAACTAGTACATACTGCCGTTGGCGGAGCATCTACACCGCCAGCCACAATATTTAAATCGAGATCATACATTTGAGTATTATTGACCGAAGCACCTTGCTGACGAATTCTGGCAAAATAAGTTCCGGCAGTTGGAAGGTTAACACCTGTTACATTTTCCGCTACTCCTGGACCGTTAGCCGCACCGGTGGCCAGCACCGTGGTACCATTAGTATCCATTATTTCCAACATTAAATCAGAAACTGTAAGGGCATTGAAAGTAGAACCTGCACTGCAAGAGCCATTACCATTTTGGGGTCCGCTTAAATAAATGGTCCCTGTTGGTGTGAGTACACCTGATAGTTCGGCTGCCGAATTTACCGTAAAAGAAAAATAGTCGGTATCACTATTATCATCAATACTTCGCTGCACTACCGCATAGGAAGTGGGAAGCGCATTTGCTCCTAGAAAGGTAGCATTGGGCGGAGAATCATTTACTCCATCGGGATCACCGTAATGTCTGTTTGTAGCGAGTATATCATCTTCCTGTGGTCCTCCAAAGGCAAAAGTTATAAAGGGTTCCATCAATTTGGTCTGGTTAATTGGGCAAACATGTCTCACTCCAAGTCCGTGACCGATTTCATGTGAAAGTACATTTGAAGTTCCAAGACCAGGGTTATTACTATAGAAATTATCTCCTGTATCAATAATCATATCACCATTGTTGGGAAAATAATTACAAGCCAGAACACCAGAATTTCCGTCGAGCGTATGGCCAGAAATACGAATATCTCCCCTTACTCCCAAAACTCCGGGATTTAAAACCACAGTACTCCCATCATCGTTCGGTTCATAAACAAAAATTAAACCACTAGCATTGGACCAGGCGTTAAACATGTTAACAAAGACATTATGCCACGGTGCGGTGGTATAATCACCAGATACTGTTGGTGGTCCATATATACTATTGAAGAAAGCAATAAAGTTGCTGGAGAAGTTACCGGCATCCGGGAGACCACAACCGCCATTACCAATTGCCGTTCCATTCGGGACATAGCTCCAGGTCAAAGTAGTAATATCTCCCTGGCCTAAACCTCCTCCATCTATGGCAGTTGAGGACCAACGTTGTGCCAAATTAAACCTGGAACCTTCCTCCGCTTCAGGAAGTCTGAGGCTGTTTTGGAGAGCGCTTCTTTTTTTGTAAAACGCTGCTATTACCGCGGGATCTGTGCCCGGAGCAAAACAAGTTGCCGGGCCATTCACAACGGCTTCGGGATCATTTTTTGTTAACTTAATAGATCTTTTAAGAGATTCTTCAAAATAGGGTTTCATTAATGAAAACGCCGCTGTTTTAATCATTTCACGCCTATCCTCTTTAGAAATTTGCTGATCCAAATAGTCCTTATTTTGGACCACCGGAGTCGGGGCATTCGAATAATAAACTGTTGTAAACAACAACAGTATGAAAATAAAATTTTTCATAATAAGTAGATTTAGGGTAAAGCTAATATACTAATTTGACCTTTTCTTTACATTAACG
>JBCCIJ010000007.1:0-133946 GCA_039028295.1 Bacteroidota bacterium | reverse complement strand
AAATTTTCTTAAATATTTCTATCTCATTGATTTCTTGTAATTCATTTATATGATTAATCATTCTGAATCCATTTGATTTTTCTCCATCTCGGGCGATTAAATATTTTTTATCATTAACCATAAAAGAGATTTCAAACCGATCTTGAATTTCCCATCCAGGAATTAACAATAACTCGAATTCTGAATTCAAACCATTTATTTTATCTCGTATTTTATAAGTTTTATTTATATTCAATTTCTTATGAGAGCCATAACGACGTTCTCTAGAAAACAAAAAATCAAAACTTTGATTTATTGAAAAAGAAACCTCAATTTCATCTTGGGACAACCTTTTTATCTGAGTAATAGCAGTGTTTTCATTATTTAAGTATTTCACAGTATATGTTTCGATGATCTCAAATTTGAAATTAAGATTGCCCTCAAGAGAATCTAAATCTTTTAAGACATTCCAAATTAAAACATTGTTCTTTGAAATGTTAAAGACAATCATTGGTTCTCCTGAATATGAAGAATTGGCAAATCTATCATCTCTCCAACTAGTTTTGACAATACTATTTTTTAGATCATTTGTTAAAACTTCATATGACTTAATAGCGACATAGTCGGTACCATTAAGTGAGTAATAAGGTCTAATTAAAAACATTAGTTCATTTGAGCTACCATCAATATCAAAAGATATTTCAATATTATTTTTTATTTGACGAAAATCAATATTTTGAATTTTTGGCATTGATAAGACCATTTTTTTTACTTGATCTGCATATTTTCCTTGCGGATACTTCATTAAATAAGCATTTAATGACCCCCTGGTGTTAATTAAAATTGCCATTTCATAGGCTGATTTTTCCTCTGCAATTTTGTGATCTAAAATACGTTTACCCTCATTCCACTTTTTCCCTTCTTTGTTCATTTTGACGTAAGTTTCCCAAGCGGATATGGTATTTATTCTTTTAGCTTCATTAAAGTTTTTAGTATCAATCTTTTCTGCTAAGACTTTTTTTAATTCTTGGTCGTATATGGAACTAGGATGATTGTTTATGAAAAATTGATAAGAAGCTATGGTGTTTTGCTCTTTAATTAATTCATATAGCTTAATCAGACCTTCCTTGCTGTATGCTCTATTCTGTTTTATGTAATTGCTTAAATCAGATCGATCTCTCTTTGACAGAATGCTTTCATAATGAAATTGTTCCTCAATGTCTATCAAAAATTGTTTTGCTTCGTCTTGTTCACTAGTATCTGGGTAGTTAGATAAAAACTCTTTAGTAGACCAAATTTGATCACTTAAACCTTGTGTTGATTCTTTGATTTTTTTGAATTCGGAGTCTGAAATATTTGCTTTTTGCAATCTTGCTTCGTTCTGATATGTTCCATCAAAGAAATATTTTAAGTATAGTGAGAGCTTATTGTATTCACTTGACTTAACAGAATTATTGTTTTTTACATATTCCCAAACGATATCTTCAGATTTCTTTTTTGCTTTAGAGATGTATTTACCGTTAGGGTGGTAATTCTCAAAATATTCTAACCAGACCTTTGCTGTGTTTATTTTTTTTGCGTTTTTAAAATTATCTTTCTCACTTGTTTGCCCCGAAGCTGGTGTGCTAATTTGTCCAAAACCCAACGAGCTGACAAAAATTAAAAAAAGAAGTAAAAGTGTTTTTTTCATATTTAGTCAAATTTTTCTCGTAATTATTGTCAACTAGTTTATACCAATATATCTATAACCCATACCCCTCCTCATAGATGTTGCTAACGATGAAAAAGACGCTAAATCATACATCGCTAGCACATCCAACAATGGGTGGATAAGCTATAGTTTAGAAGAACCATTCTTCATTTACAACTCGATAATATTTTCCGGGGAGAACCCCTAAGATACTAAAAAATGAGGTTATGAATACAAACGGTAACCGACTAAAAAGTCATCTATATTTTAACTAGCTTTGTTTTATGGCCCAGTCACTCCTCTTTATACCCGATATTTCCGGTTTTACTCATTTTGTACAAAACACCGAGGTGGAACACAGTCAACATGTGATTGCGGAGTTGTTGGAGGTGCTGATCCATGCCAATACGCTAGATTTGCAACTCGCGGAAATTGAAGGCGATGCCCTCTTCTTTTATCGCCTGGATTTACCGTCTCAGGAAAAGCTATTGGCGCAAATTGAAACCATGTTTACGGCTTTTTACAGCCACTTGAAATTGTTGGAAAAGAATCGCGTTTGCCCTTGCAACGCCTGTGCCACGGCACCCCAGTTGCAACTCAAAATTGTGGCCCATGCCGGGGAGATGCAATTTATAAGCGTTCAGGATAAACGCAAGCCCTTTGGTAGCTTGGTCATTGAAGCACACCGACTCCTAAAAAATTCGATCGACAGCGATAATTATGCGCTGCTTACCAATACCCTGGCCGAAAGCATCATGCTGCCCGCCAATTATAAAAGCATGCTTTATACCTTTGAAGCGGGAGAGGACGCCTTTGACGGTAAAACTATTGGGTATACTTATACTGAAATCGATACGGAAAGCCTCACCCTCAATCCTTTTGAGGCCTCCAAAATAGTACACTTCGATTGCCCGCCCTGTTATAGTTTTGAAAAGACATTTCCCACTGCCGCTCAGGAGGTGATCGAACTCATTACCAACTATCGATACCGACATGATTGGGTAGAAGGCGTAGACGAATTTATCTTTGCTGAAAATGAAGTCACCCGCCTGGGAACGGAACACACCTGCGTCATCAATGGCAAACACTTCGATTTTGAAACGGTCACTAAAGCAGGAAAACCAGGCCAAATTGTTTATGGCGAAATCACTACCACCCCGCCGCCAGTAGACGAATTGTATCAGTTTTTTATCCTCACTCCACTAGATGCCCATTCCTGTAAAATTGAATTAGAGCTCTATTGGAAGGCGAGATCGCCACTAAAAAAGCTGCTCATCTTTCTATTTGTTAAAAAAGTATTTAAAAAGAATGCCGTTACGGCCTTAGAAAACCTGTATGAATTTGTAAAAAAACGAAACGAGGCCAGAACGCAATAATTAATTATCTTCAACCCAATAAAACGCTCAACAAATATGCGACCCCTATTCATTTTATTCTGCCTAATTTTTTTGCTGAACTCGTGCAAAGACAACGTAAAAGAAACTCCTAAAACTGAAGTTGAAACTGAGACGGCAACAGAAACAACGCATACCATGGACATGACAGAAGTCAATGTAACCCAAATGGATAACCCGGCCAAAACGGGAAGTCAATTGCCAAGATTGTTTAGTAATGGAAGCCAATTGTATTTCTCCTGGGTGACCCGAAAGGATTCTTCCGATGTGCTACATTATTCGGTATTTAGGGAGGGCACTTGGTCCGAAGCTACTGCTATTACCGAAGGCAACGACTGGTTCACCAATTGGGCGGATTTTCCCGCTATAGCTGAAAAGAACGGCCACATTTTGACCAATATTTTACAGAAATCGGCGTCGGGTACTTACACCTATGATGTAAAACTGAACCTATACAATTCCGAAGAAAAGAAATGGAAAAAGAACTTTATTCTGCATGATGATGGTACTCAAAGTGAGCACGGTTTTGTTTCGATACTGCCTACAGACGAGGATGATTTTTTTGTCACCTGGTTGGATGGTAGAGAAACTGCGGGGAAGGAGCACGGAAGTGGCCAAATGACCCTGCGCGGTGCTTTTGTGGATGTCAATGGAGCCATTAGCGGAGATACCTTATTGGATGATCGTATTTGCGATTGCTGCCAAACCAGTGCGGCCTGGACCCCCAATGGCCCCATCGTAGCTTACAGAGATCGTAGCGATGATGAAATTCGGGATATTTCGATAATTCGTACGAAAGAGGGCGCCTGGCAAAAACCAATCACGATTGGGAATGATCAATGGAAGATCGCCGGATGCCCGGTGAATGGTCCTTCCATTGATGCGCTAGACGAAACCGTTGCTGTTGCCTGGTTTACAGCGGCCAGCGAAGAGGGAGATGTCATGGTGGCCTTCTCAAAGGACAGCGGCGAAAGTTTTACACAATCGTATCGTGTTGACTCAGGTAGCGCCACGGGCCGTGTGGATATTGTGATGCTTACGGACAAGGAGGCGGCGCTTGTTTGGATGCAGCCTAAAGACGAAGATGAGGTTATTTACCTAATGAAGATCAATGATCACGGCTACACAGGAATGCCTGTGTTAGTGTCCAAAACAAGCCCGGAACGTGCTTCTGGATTTCCTCAGCTGGAAAGAGTGGGAGATACCTTGTTTTTAGCTTGGACGGTAGTTGAAGACGAGTCGTCCTCCATTGCAACGGCACAGGTTCCGGTTTCTCAGTTGTGATGAAACTTTCCTATCTTTAAAAAATTGAAGTCCACACTTTTATATGCACAAAAAAATTGATATTCTTAATATCGGTCTGATCGGAATTTCGTTGGCGATCGCCTTTATTTTGCCCTTTAAATTATTTTTGTTTTCATACGCTTTTTTGGGCCCCTTGCATTACCTCACAGAGATCAATTGGTTGAAGGAGAAGCAATATTTTTTAAAGGCAGATAGCAAATGGATTCGAATATTCATCATTTTTACTGTCCTGTTAACCATTTATCCCATTTATCGAATTATCGATTTGGGACTGTCAACTTCCTTTGAGGAAGCCATAAAATATATTTTTGGTAAGCAAAAGATCATCGTTCTTACTGCCTTCTTTTTTGCCATTGGCCTTATTCTATTTAGGAAACTGAAGCATTTATTGCTGACGCTCGGTTTTAGCTTTTTGCTGGCGATCTTGTTGTTTTTATACCTACCCAAATGGCTATTTGTGTTGGGGTTATTTTTACCAACAATCATCCATGTTTACCTTTTTACCTTGCTTTTTATGCTGTACGGCTCAAAGAAATCAAAAAGCGTAATGGGTTATGTAGGATCCGGATTGCTTCTGATCGTTCCTCTTATTATTGCCTTTGTGACCATTGACCCTGGGAGCTATGTGGTTTCCAAGGAGACCGCGACTATTTATGATACGTCTCGACTGATGCGAGTGAATTTGGTGATGACGCAAATGTTTGGCGGACTGATCGATGGTAAGTTTTACATTCTTTCTACCATGGGTATTAAAATCCAGGTGTTTATCGCCTTTGCCTATACGTATCACTATCTCAATTGGTTCTCCAAAACCTCTATCATTGGGTGGAAAAAATCATTAACTACGCGTAGGACGATTTATATTTTAATTATTTGGGCTGCTGCCATTGGGATTTATATGTACGACTTTTATACTGGCTTGATGGCACTGTATTTTTTAAGTCTGTTGCATGTCTTTTTTGAATTCCCACTGAATGTTATTACCATCAAGGAACTATTCAATTTTAAAATTAGAAAAGTGAAGGCTTAAATTAGACAACCCATGTTTCTTTTAGAATTAAATATTAATGACAATCGTAAAGCCTTAACAACCAAAACCTAACATTTGAAACTACTTGTCATTGGACATACCTATCCTGAACCACGCACGACAGCAGCGGGGAGAAGAATCGTGCAGCTCCTGCAAATGTTCGATGAGGAGGGCTACAGCGTTACCTTTGGGACGACGGCGAGTAAGTCTGAATTCAGTGTTGATCTGAAGGGATTAGGCATTCAGCGGGCCGTTTTAGAACTGAATAATCCTTCTTTCGATACTTTTATTACTGAATTGAATCCGGACGTGGTGGTGTTTGACCGCTTTGTGACAGAAGAACAATTTGGATGGCGTGTGGCTCAACAATGTCCCGACGCACTTCGCATTTTAGACACTGAAGATCTACATTTTCTTCGGAAGGCGAGACAGGATGCCTTTAGGAATGAAGCTGAAGTAGGGGAGGTGTCCTTACTCACGGATACTGCCAAACGCGAATTGGCCAGCATATATCGAAGTGACCTTTCTTTACTTATTTCTGAAGTGGAACTGGAACTGCTATTGACCCGGTTTAAACTACCGAAGGAAATACTGCATTACCTTCCTTTTTTGGAAAAGGCCATTTCCGAAGAAGAAAAAAATGTACTGCCCAAGTTTGAGGAACGGCACCATTTTATGACCATTGGAAATTTTCAACATGCGCCCAATCTGGATGCGGTGTTGCATCTGAAAAAAGAACTTTGGCCCGGTATCAAAAAGCAACTCCCAAAAGCCGAGCTGCATATTTACGGTGCTTATGCGCCCCAGCAAGTACTCGAACTACACAGTGAGCGGGAGGCCTTTCTGATTAGAGGCTGGGCCAAGGAGGTAGATGAAGTGATGCGACAAGCCAAAATATGCCTGGCCCCGCTCCGTTTTGGAGCTGGATTGAAAGGAAAATTGATAGACGCGATGCGAAACGGAACGCCGTCCGTGACCACAGGAATAGGTGCAGAAGGAATACAGGGAATCCTGCCATTTGCAGGCGAAGTGAAGGATGAGGCGACTGAATTTATAAGTGCTTGTGTCCGTTTGTATTCAGAAGAAAAAGCCTGGGAACAAGCACAGGAAAACGGCTTTCAGATCATTGCCTCCAGATTTCAAAAGAAGACCTTTTCTGAAGGGTTCAAACAAAAACTTAAACACCTTCAGCAACATTTGGATGCACATCGGGAGTTCAACTTTATGGGCCGTATTTTGGAGCACCAAAGCATGCGGGCCACAACATATATGAGCAAGTGGATCGAGGAGAAGAATAGATCTTGATCTTCAGAATAAGGCATAAAAAAGCCCCACGATTCCATGAGGCTTTTTATTACGTTATAGGTTTAGAAACTGAAATCCAATCGGGCGTAATAGAAGGCACCGCCAAAGCCCATTTGAACCGAATCCCAGTATCCACCAGCTTCTGTCCAATCGTCTTGTTGGTCTGGATATTCGTTCAGTAAGTTGTTACTACCAACACTTAATTTTACACCATCGCAAACTTTGTATCCCACCGCAAGATCGAACACATATTTTGCAGTATAAGTATCGGTTGCAGCCGCAATCAGGTTGTCAAATCCACCATAATCAGCCGGGTCTTCAAAGACCTGAAAGTCTAACAATTCAACCTCACTAAAACGGGTGCTGGAAACTGCGAAGTTCCATTTATCAACGTCATAAGTTAAATTCAAACCAAACTTGCTATCTGGAGCAGAGGCCAATAAAAAGGCTTTGTCTCTTTCTCCGAAAAAGGTTTGCTCGTCCAAAGGACCGTTCAGTACTCTAGTAATTTCCATGTCGTTTACATTTCCAACCAAAGTGGCTGCAAAATTACCGTTTCCTAATTTCTTTCTCCATGAGAATACCATGTCCACTCCAAAGGTTTCGGTGTCGGCACCGTTGGCAAAGAACTGTGCGGCTTCAACACCAGGAATGTTAGGCGCATCAAAATTACCGGTCAAAACAATTCGGTCCTTAATGCTAATAAAGTATCCATCCACGGTGGCAGAAAAACTTCCAAACTTGGCAGTCACACCAAAGCCTGCGTTTAAGGCAGTCTCTTCCTGCAAGGGTCCAATCCCAAAGGAGGCCGTTACCGGGCTATTGTTTGGTGATAATACAGATTCTAAAGCTACACCTCCCACAAAGTTGGTGAAACGTAGGTTATAATAGATCTGTACTAAGGAGGGTGCTCTAAAACCGGAACTCACCGAAGCACGTAAATTTATATTATCAGTAGCTTTAAGTCGCGCTGCTAATTTCCCATTAAATGTACTACCAAAGTCATTGTAATATTCATAACGTAGCGCACCACTTAATAAAAAGCTTTCCGAAAGATCGATCTCCGAATCTGCGTACAACGCAGCACTCGATCTGCTTCGATCCACTTCGTTGGCAGGGCTATACCCAGGAAATCCTTGAGAACCACCAGGTCTTACGTCTCCCGATTCAGGATCAACAGGTTGCGTTTGATCGGCTGGATTCGTAATTAAAATTCCATTCTCATCAAAGGTTCCGTAAGATCCGGCTTCACCCGCAAAAATGGTGAAGTTCTCCGTTCTGTGCTCAGCACCAAAGGCAAGGTTCAAACCGTTGGCAATGTCTTCAAAATATTTTGAGAAGTCCACGTTAATGGTGTTCTGACTTAGCGTATGTCCACCGGCGTCAAAATCGGTTGGAGATGCGTCTTGTAAGGAAGCATTCAACGTACCTTGAATAAAGTAATGGAAAGTGTTTTTCCCCCAGGTGTTGCTAATGTCGGCATTCCATTCGTTGCCTAATTCGGTGCGTACACCTACAGATACCGAATTGTCTATAATATTAGACGTAATTCTTGGAGTAAATCCATTTGGGTAGATAGAAGGAATAACTCGAGCACCACCATTTCTAGTAAAGGCAAAGGCGTCGGTGTCTCTATAATTTCTACCACCAAAGGCGTAAATTTCGGTTTTATCATTCACTGGAATTGCTAAGTTACCCATGAAGTTAAATCCATCAATAGCGGCTTCTCCAAATCCTTTTCTGAATTCGAACCCAGGACGTAAGGTTTTATTCTTTTTGATATATTCTGTAGTGAAGTTGGCAAAACCTCCTTTCTCCCCAATGGCGACACCGTAGTTAAGGCCTACCTTTACAGAACCTCCATCGAAATCCTGATCGGGTCCTATTGCATTTCCGTCGTTTCCGGTATCCAAGCGAAATCCATCGGTATTCCAAAGACCGTAATTACCTTCGGCAAAATCACTGGTATCTACGTCGGCATTGGTACTGTAAACTCCATAGCTCACTGACCCCGTTAGTTCATCGGTAGCATCCTTTAGGACGATATTGATCACACCGGCAATAGCATCGGATCCGTACTGCGCCGCGGCACCGTCTCGTAAGATCTCAATACGTTTGATAGCAGAAGCTGGAATGGCATTGAGATCGGTTCCTGTATTTCCCCGACCTCTGGTTCCAAAGATGTTTACCAGGGAAGACTGGTGCCTTCTTTTTCCGTTAATAAGAACTAAGGTTTGATCTGGTCCTAAACCTCTCAAAGAAGCAGGGTCAACATGGTCAGCGCCATCCGATCCGGACTGTTTGTTAGCGTTAAATGAAGGAGCGGCATATTGCAGCAGCTCATTAATTTCGATTTTTCCTGCCTGTGTGACTACGTCTTGTACATCAATTACGTCGATGGCAACGGGCGTATCGGTAGCAGTTCTTTTCGGACTACGAGACCCTACAAGCATAACAGCGTCTAGAGCAAATCCTTCGGTAAGAGAGACATCAATAGTACTTTGTCCATTAACGGCAATTTCCTGTGTTTCAAATCCGACATAGCTAAACACTAAAGTGGCGTCACTGGCTACCGTGATCGTGTAGTTTCCGTCAAAATCGGATGTTGCTCCGTTGGAAGTGCCTTTTTCGATTACATTCACTCCATTTAGAGCAATGTTGTTGGTATCCATAATAGTCCCGGATACAGTCGTTTGTGCTAGCGCAACCACTGAGAACAGTGAGGCTAACACCAGAAAAGTAATTTTTTTCATGTGTTGTTAGGTTGGTTATACAAAATCTAAGTTACACTAAATTTTAAAACCGTATCCACTAAAATGAGAAAATAAGTATATGAGAATGTGCTAAAACCGATTAGAAAGAAGCTGTTATTTTTGATCAAATACACGCACCATATCAGCCTCAGCGGCTATGTATCCGAATGAGGCCCAATCGTCACCAGATAGCATGGTATTAAAAATACCGCGCGCTTGATCGGGCAGGTCGTTATAAAGATACCAGTTGCCAATGGCGTACTTTAATGCAGCATTGCTAGGGGTTGCTTCCGAAATAGGATCATAGACTTCGTCCATAGGCAGTTCACCTTTATAGAAAAGACAGGCTTTATGGTAACTTTGGTTTTCGATCACGTTCATTTGGGGACTAATATTACTTAGGTATTTTTCGGCTTCTTCAGGTTGGTTCATTCTACGCCTGATCATATATAGCCAATGGGTAGCAGAAACTACGTTGTCCGGATTGGGTGAGGTTTGAAGACAATTTTCGTAAGCCTCCAGAGCAGCCGGAAAGTTTCCATTTAAATAATAAGCCAGCCCGAGATGGTAGTAAATATTTCCATGCATGGTGCTCACCGGAATGTTTTGAGCATTCGGCATACCATCTTCTTCCACCCTATTCTCCTTACCCTGAATAAGCTTCGCAGCTTTGTTGAGATCTTCAATAGCTTTATCAAATTCTCTCAGGCTAATATAGCGATGCCCTCGGTGCCTCAATAATCTTGAGTTGTCGGGAAATTGCTGTAAACCGCTTGTATAAATATTAATGGCCTCTCTGTAGTTTCCCATATAAGCTGTAAAACGGCCGTACCAAATGAGGGCGTCCAGATTTTTAGAATTAGCGAGATACGCTTCTTTTTTATCGTTGTATTTTTTCTGAAGTGATGCTGAAGGAGTCGAAGCACGTAAAGTGTCTCCTGTTAGCGAAATGGTCTGATAATTTTCAGTCCAGATTTCGGTAACGAGAACCTCCGCTGTTTTTTCTTCCGAAGAATTTTTACAAGAAACTAGGGCAAAAAATGCCAGGACGCAAACGAATTTATACATAATGGGTTGAGTATGTTTGAATAAAGGTAGTTATTTTTCAAAAAAAAAGAGTCGCCAAATTGACGACTCTTCCCCATTTAAAACCTGAAATTAGAATTCCGAGTTTTTGTCTACCTCCACCTGCATAGGGTTTTCCAGGGCCCACGTATCTTGACGCGTTCCTGTGATTTGCCAACTTACAGTAATATCGGGAGTATCCGTTTTAATGACGAACGAATTGGTTTCAGTATTCATTGCTTCCCAAACGATGGCTTGTGCGAAAGATTTGTCCACAATGGTCAACTGGTATTTAAAATCTCTATTTAGAGCGTTCATGTATTCGGGAAGTTGCACGGTGGCATAACCTTCTGCATTGGTGGTTATATTTCCACTATAAATATTGATACGCTCATTGCTCTCGATGGAATTGTGAATTAAATACTTGTTCGCAGGGTCCAGAGGATGGTCGATTTTAAAAGCTTTTGCCATGGCGCTAAAACTTCCGCCCACATCCAGATCGCTGGCGATGTCTACATCTCCTTCGAAGGAAGCTGCCATTTTGGTTGGGTCCGCCGGAATCACCCATAAAGTACTATGGCCTCCACCCGTAACACCAGATCTAATAAGTACGGCAGAACTTGCACTATTACCTGCGTCGTGTTGATCGAATATCGCTGCCTCACCAGAGGTATTACCATTCTCTACCCATAAGGATTCTTCCGAACCGGTTGGACTACCAAAACTATCAATATGCAGTCCTTTTCCAGCACCTTTGTTAATAATTTCTACAGCGTAAGCAAGATTGCCATTGGGTTCGTTCTCAAAATGGGCCACCTGACCAAAACCGCGGTGTCTTACATCTAGTGCGGCTTCTCCGTTTCCGTCTGATCCAAAAATAGTATTGGTAATGTCCACTTTTACGCCAATTCCTAATCCGTCGGAAATGACATTTACCGTGGGAGACGTGTTTGCCTTACCAACGGCCTCATCCATAGTAACAAACTCGCCTGCAGAACCGGCCCCCATGGTGTTGGCAAAAAGGACAGAATCCATATTGGCATTATTATCCTCAACGGTGAATCGAGCCACACCTCCGGTACCCGATGTAGTACCTAACAAAACTACTTCATCATTACCGGGTTCTCCATTGAAGAAATGTGCCGCTTTGCCGCTGCCCCCGTTGTCCACTAATAGTCCGGTCGCGGTCCCCGCTTGAGTGATCTCAACGGCTTCTCCAGTTCCTCCGGGATTTCCATTGAATACCGAGATTCCCTTTCCAGCACCTGAATTGTCAACAAAAACTGCTGTTCCATCATTGGCATGTGTTACTTTCAAAGCCTCGCCAGTTCCTGCCGGATTTCCGTGAAGTATATCCACTCCAACCGAGGTGCCACCGCTCATAATATTCAAGGCTTTTCCTGCCCCGGTGTTTTCAATATACGTGCCATCGCCACCGCCAGTATTTAGTATGTCAAGAGCCGCACCACCTCCATCATTGTTTACGGATATGGCGATACTGCCTGTGGCGTCTGTATTATCTACAAATACAGCTTCACCGGCACCGGCATTGTCAATGGTTAAGGCATCTCCACCACCGTCATTAACGATGTCCAGTGCATCTTCGGCTGCGGTATTATCTTCGTTGTTAATTAATAGAGCAGTGCCGGCACCATCATTGTCGATCTCCACCGCATCACCATCTCCATCTTGGGTGACAAGAATTCCGTCGCCACCGCCATCATTAGTTAGTTGAATCCCCGCTCCACCGCCGTCGTTAAGAACATCAATGGCAGCGCTTCCTCCATCATTGTTAACGGATATGGCAAAACTTCCGGCACTGTCAGTATTATCAACAAACAGGGCATCTCCCAGACCTGCATTATCTATAGTGATAGCGTCACCGCCCCCGTCATTCTCAACATCAATAGCATCTCCACCACCTTCGCTCACCAAATGAATGCCATCCAAAGGAGAATCGTTGTCAATGCGAACCGCGTCATTAGTACCGACGTTGATAATTTCAAGTGCTCTACCGTCTCCTACATTTCCAATAAAGACAGCTTCAGTAACTCCACTTCCATTTACTATGAGGCCAACATTGGTCGGACTTTGAGTGATCTCCAGCGCTTCAAAACCATCGCCAATAAGTTCTATTTTGCCATCATCCACAGTAACGACTCTAGGGGTTGGCCCTGTGGTCATTTCTTTATTGTAAGCCTGATCCAAAGTGTTCCCAGAACCTCCATTTTCAGCATAAAGTGCATAGGGAACACTCAATAGCTGACTTGTACCTTCAATGGTATAGGTGGTTCCTCCGTCTGGGTCGATCTCTGATTTGATATAAAAGTCGTCACTTCCCCAATCTATCATTGAAAAGTCTCCAGAAACCACAGATCCATCACCTACTTCAAGAGTGGCCAGGCCGTTGGCGTTGGTTGTAGGTGTATGCGTCTCTACGTAAACAGGGGTTCCTGTAGGTGACCCTTCAAGAATGCTGACTCTCATTCCAACTGTAGTTTCGGTCAATAACATTTCACTTGCATCACGTACTACAGCCTGGTAACTCATTTTCTGAGGAGCTTGAGCCCATAGTGTGAGCGTAGTGAATAGCATTAGTATTAAAGTATATATCGTTTTCATAATTTCTAATTTTTAATGATTTTAAATGTTTTAATGGGGCTCGACGTGTCAATGACCTGGAGCAAATAAACCGCTGAGGCCAAATCTTCCATTGGAATGCGCGTCGAGTTGGTTCGCAAGGACTGGCCGGATAACAATCTTCCATGGATGTCGTATAATTGATATGAAAGGTCGTTGCCAGTAAAGTTTCCAATATGAAGCGTCACGTTACTTACGGTAGGGTTGGGAAATACTGTTATGTCGAGCTGAATTTCCGGGTGTTCATCAACCCCGAGTACGAAAATTTCGAAGGGTTGTTGTACCCCTTGACTGGCAGTACCACCGCTTCCTTCCGCCTGGATATAATCCACTTGACCTACCGAGTAACTTAAGGTTCCTCCGCTTCCTGTGGCTTCTCCTCCAGAAGCAAGTGTGTTGTTTTGGCCATGAGCACCGGCCAAGCCCCAAAAAAGGAATAGGGCGAACAGAATAATTGATTTTTTGTGTTTCATAATTTCAATTTTAAATGGGTTAAACTCTTTATTTAGTGGGAGTTTTCATGGCTATGTCATTTCTCAACAGAGTTTTGTAACCTCTTTCTGATTTTTTTTTGATTATTTTTATTACAAATTGACTTTCTAAACACACTCACTATTAAAACAGCATATACGGATAGCGAACTTCTGGAATGGATGAAGGGCTCGAAAGAGCAGCGAGACAAGGCGTTGGGTACTATCTATCGAAGCAATAAAGAGAAAATTTGCGCTTTTGTTTTGAGTAATAGCGGTAATGAAGAAGAAGCTAAAGATGTTTTTCAGGAAGCAGTAATTGCCTTTTATGAAAATGTGCGCGATGGAAAATTTAAGGGAGAAAGTGCCATAAGTACGTACTTATATTCCATTACCAGATTTAAGTGGCTTAATCAAATAAAGAAGAATACGGTACGGAAGGGACATCAGGAAAGTGTAGCGCAAGATCAGTTTACAGAAAGCCCATTGGCGACATTGATCGAAGGTGAAAGAAAAGCTGGAGTATTAGAAGTTTTAGGACTGCTGGGAACTAGTTGCAAAGAATTGCTCTTAGAAAATATATATCATGGCGCTTCCATGAAAGAGATTGCCAAAAGCGGTTTGTATAGTAGTGAACAAATTGTTAGAAATAAGAAATATAAATGCCTACAAAAATTGAAAAAACTCATAGGTGCAAAACCAGCACTCATTAAAGTGTTAAAGGGAAATGGATAAGGATCAACATAACATAGAGGCATACCTCGAACGAACAATGACTTCGGAAGAGAGACTTGTTTTCGAGCGGCGTTTGGCAGAAGAACCTACATTATCTGAGGCCTATGATAGTGAAATAGCCGCTCGCGAATTGATAAAACAAGCGGGCCGCTTAGAATTGAAAAATACTTTGGAAGCGTTGGACAGCCAGATGCGGGAAGAACCCATTCCGAAAAAGGTGATTCCTTTGTGGGCGAAGAGGGCCATGCGTGTTGCTGCCCTGCTTATTTTGTTTGCAGGTGTATATCAGGTATTTCTAACCTTTAATGGTGTAGATACTTCGGAAGTGTACGACACTTATTTTGAAGCTTACGAAAGCCCATCATGGGAACGAGATGTTAGCGGAACCGTGGATTCTAATTGGAAATTGGTTGTTGAGTCTTATCAGAATGCGGCTTATAAAGAGGCGCTACCTTTGTTGAAGAAATCTAAAGGAGAGGTTCCCGATTATCTGATTTCATTTTATACAGGCATAAGTATTATGGCCGGGCAATCGACCGATCTGGAGCAGGCCATTCAAAACTTTGATGCCGTACTGGCAACGGATAACGATTATCATCAACAATCCGAATGGTATAAAGCACTTGCGTTGTTAAAATTGGAAAAGAAAGAAGAGGCTTTGACCATTTTTAAAAGGATAGTGGAGGCCAAAAACTACCAATACGAGGAAGCCGCAACCATACTGGAGTTAGATATAAAGTAAGGCCATTATATGGCTTTCTCTTTCCTGAAATAATAAACCAATAACAACCCTAAAACTCCTAATGCGATCCATAGATAACGCAGGAAATTTTCCCTGGCCAATACTTCGGTGTTTCCGGTAAGCTTAAAACTACTCCAATAGAAGGGGTGCAATTTATCCGGTGTGGCCGAATTTAAAAATTCAAGCTTTGCTTCTTGTAGGGCAATGTCTTTCGTTTTTCCTTCTTTTAAATGCTGTAAAAAATTTTGTGTGAGTTCGGCGGAGGCGCGATCATCCACTGTCCAAAGTGTCGAAAGTAAAGATTGACTTCCCGCATACTGAAAAGCCCGTTCTAAACTCAAAATTCCTTCGCCTCGTTGTAACGCACCGGTAGCGGTATTACAAGCACTTAGAATAACCAGTTGAGCCGGAATGGTCATATTGTAAATTTCATAGGTGTATAGCAAGCCGTCTTCTTTTATCGACGGACTAAAATAAAGTCTTGACAATAGTGGATGCTCGTCTTCGACCTCTCCATGCATGGCCAAATGAATAATTCCGGCCTGATCGGATCGATCTTTTAAGATTTCTTCATTTACTTGATTTCCGATCCAACTTTCACCATTGAACAAGGTAGTTGCAAAGGCTACTTCCGAGCCATTATATTGAAGGTTGGAAAGGGTTTTTCTTTCTTCGGAATAAACCTCGCCTTGATATCTTGGCGCAAAGCCTAAATAGTTGGAAGGGGCGGTAGAGGTATTCTTAGAGTGTGCTTTTATGCTGGCTGAAGGGCTATAAGAAAGGGCATACTCTTTTAATAAATACGGTAGTGTCTGGTAATTGCGAGTACTTACTTTTATGGGTTGTGTAAGTAGTATGTCAAAAGGAAGATAGGACAGCAAACCGTCTGGCACTATAATTAGTTTACTGCTTTCCGAAACTTCTAATTCTGGCTGCAAAAGTATTTGATAAAGCGTGAAGGATTGTGCTACAAATTTTTCGTAGGCCTCCTGAGGATTTGTCTGAAAACTCGATTTTGAATTCAGGAGACCAAAGAGATTAGATGCCTTTTGTTGAAGGTCGGTAGCATTCTCAATTCTTCGAACGGAAATATGGCTGGCATTAACGTGGAATACATAGCTATTGTGGTCTCCTACAAAATACGAGATAAGGTCTGTTTCTGCACCCAGGGCACTCCTAATTTCTTTTAGAGAAGTGACTTTTGCCTCAAATTTAAGATGGTAATAATCGGGGTAATCATTCCTAATTTCATTAACGAGCACGTCATAATCTCCTTGCAATGCTTGTAGTTTATCTCGATATAACTTTAGCATTTTATCCCTTACTTGCGCACAACGTTTTTCTTCATTTTCCATTTTCCCGATATAGGTTGTAATCTCTTTTTTTAGGGATTGTTCGGCGGTGATGATGTTTTCCGGAATATTGACAAATTGTGTTTTGTCATTATCCTCCAAGGAAGCCAAGAGCAGCAAGGCTTTACTTTTTTCAGAAAAACCGAAAGCCTTTTCCAAATAGGAAGTATCCTCTGTCTGTGCGTATAGCTGTAAAGCTGTTTCAATACTATTCTCAACAAGAGAAAGGGTGCGTTGGGTCCAAAAGATCTTAGAGGTTTCAGACATATGCCCATTTTTCATTTTTTCAAGAATACCCAAAGCGACTTCATGGGTGTCCAATGCCGCTTTTAAATCTTTAAGGCTATTGGATTCTGAAAAAAGAGTAGCCATTAATTCTCCTTTAGCCATCAATGATTCCAAAAGGTATTGATAGGAACGGATGTGCATATTCATATTCGGATTCTCATAAATATCATCTCCTTTTATCTCTTCTACCAATATGCCAATTGCTTCTTGATAAGCCACCAATGCTTCCCTCGTATCTCCGGATGCCCTCACCGCTCTGGCAACAAAGTTCTTACAGGCGCCCGTAAGTGTATGTTCTTTTCCGAAGGTTTTTTCTCTCCAGGCTAAGGCTTCTTTATAGAAGTCCATGGCACTGTGATAGTTGCCACTTTCCAGTAGGCTATCCGCTGCTCTCAATGTAATTTCACTGGTGTCATTGTTGATTTGTTTTTCGTCCAGGACGGCATCATTAAAGTATATTAGTGCATTCTCATGATCATCTAGCTCCCAATACATGTCTCCAATGGCCTCATTGAGCATTTTCATGTAACGGTCTTGAGGTTGGTAGATGGTTGACCATGTTTTGTGGGCTTTTAAAAAATGATCCAAGGCGTTTTCGAATTCCAATTTTTCGTAATACACGTTGCCCAAATTGAAATGACAAACGGCAATATCGAAATGGTCTTGATTGTAATGGGCTTCATATAAAGTTAATTCTTGCTCGTAATAAGAAATGGACTTGTCGAAATCGCCGTGATTTCTATTCATATTACCCAATCCTCGAAGCGTATTACCTTTATGATACAGCATAGGTTCTTCTACTTTTTGAAAATGGGATAGCGCTTTTTGAGCAATGGTCATTGCATCCCCAAATGCCTGTTCGCGTTCAAAACCATAGTATTTTATTAGATAGAACCGTCCCAGATCTGCGTTCGAGGCATTTGGTGTTGAAAATAGACTGTCCTCCAATATTTGAGCGTAATAGCGGTGTTTTTCTCGTTCTCTTCTGAGGGCGTACATTTCGGCCAATAGTAAGACAGTTTCAAAGTCCAGAGCTATATTTTTGGATTCCTTATAAGCTTTTAGCGTTTCGAGTGCCGCCCTTGCTTTTCTTCCTCTTCGAACATTTCGATAACATTTATAGTTCAGAATGAGTAGTTGTTGGTATTGTTCTTCCGAAAGCGATGGGCAGTCTTCAAGAATCTTTGTTTCGGCCAGTACCTTATTGAAGTATCCTTGATCGTATAGTTTTTCTATTTCAGAAAACTCCTTGGCCCCTTCACAAGGCTGGCTCCCTTCAGCATAAAAAGAAAGGATGAAAAAAAGGATGTAAAGGACGGTCTTCATTTAAAAAATATCGCAGTTTGGAATAGGTTAAGATAATGAAATATTGAGGACTAAATAGGAGGAGTTGATCAAATAGGAATGGAATAGGGGTTCAGGTTTATTTTTATTCTTATAATTTGTTGAGGAAGGATGTAACTAAACTATGAGGTGAATCGTCTTAGAGAAAAGGAAATCATCAATCAAAATAACTATTATGAAATCAATTAAAATTAAAGGGCTTACTATTATCATGTGCTTCCTTTCAGTGGTGGCCATAAAAGCGCAGAGTCTTGACACTGCTTTGGATCAATTGTTGAATGAAAAGTATGCCGCTGGAGATCCTGGTGCCGCGGCGTTAATTGCTAAGAATGGGAAAGTTATTTACCGAAAAGCTTTCGGAACTGCCAATTTAGAACTGGATGTGCCCATGAAACCCGAGCATGTCTTTGAATTAGGTTCCATTACCAAGCAGTTTACTTCAGTTGCTATTTTAATGTTAATGGAGCAAGGGAAATTGAGCCTGGAGGACGACATTACGAAGTTCATTCCGGATTACCCAACCCATGGGAAGAAGATAAGTGTGCATAGCTTATTAAACCATACTTCGGGAATAAAGAGTTACACCGCCATGGCAAGTTTTAGAGAACTGGCGAGAAATGATATGTCCCCTACTGAGCTGATCAATGTTTTTAAAAATGAACCCATGGATTTTGATCCAGGTGAGGCTTATGCGTACAACAATTCGGCCTACATTATCTTGGGTCATATTATTGAAATTATTTCGGAGATGAGCTATGGCGATTTTGTCGAGCAACATATTTTTAAGAAGCTGGGAATGAAGAATTCGCACTATGGTAGTATGTCGAAGGTGATTAAAAATAGAGCCAGTGGCTATCAACCCACAGAAAATGGATATCGAAATGCAGAATATTTAAGTTTGACACTTCCTTATGCTGCCGGATCACTGATGTCATGTGTTGACGATATGTTACTTTGGTCTCAGGCCATTCATACTAACACATTGATTTCGGAAAAAAGTAAACAACTAGCCTTTACTAACGGAACTCTAAATGACAGTTCTTCTATTTATTACGGCTATGGTTTTAGTGTGGACGAAATTAATGGTGTGCCAACTATAGAACACGGAGGAGGAATTTTTGGTTACGAAACCTATGGCGTATATGTTCCCAGTGAAAATGTATATGTAATTGTTTTGACCAACCGCAATGGAAATGGCCCGACCAATGTGACGATCGAGATGGCTGCGCATGCCATTGGGAAGCCGTTTCCGTCCAAAACTACTGCCAATGCGGCTATTTCGGAAGAGAAAATGAAACAATGGGTGGGGACCTATGAGTTTGAAAATGGCGTGACTCGTTATGTTACTTTACAAGACGGAAAATTATATAGTCAACGCGAAGGTAGTCAGAATCTACCTTTAGTAGCCGCTACGGAAAATGAGTTCTATTTTGAACAGAGTTTTTCGAAATATAAGTTCACTAAAGAGAAGGGAGAGAACGTTGCATTCTTTAGCTCTCGCATTCGTAAAAGTAAAGGACTGAAAAGTGATAAAAAGGCACCGGCAGCCAAAGTGGAGATTTCCCTGGCGGCGAGTATTTTGGAGAAATATATTGGCGTATACGAATTACAACCTGGATTCCAAATTGAAATAACCACAGAGGGAAATCAGATTTTTGGTAAGCCTACGGGCCAGCCCAAAGCAGAATTGTTTGCGGAGGACGAAACCACCTTTTTCTTGAAAGTAGTGCAAGCGCAGGTGGTGTTTACTACAGACGACAATGGTGTGGCTCAAAGTTTAACCTTGCATCAGGGAGGCAGGAAAATGGAAGGGAAGAAAATTTAATCCCAACAAATACTACCATATTGCCAGAACCACTTTACCTTGTAGAGTGGTTTTTTGTTTTCTGAAATGATCCTATACCGCTCATTAATAAGGAGAAACCATGCAGGGAAGGCCTAAATGGCGGGATTCAGTAAAAAAGATATTTATTTTGTGATTTTTTCTGAATGGTTCATACTAATACCATGTAATCAATTATTAATGCAACCGAAACAGGATTTTATCCAGACCATCAAAGACAACGAAGGAATTATTTATAAGATAACTCGTGTCTACGCCAAGGATGCTGAAGATCAAAAGGATCTTTATCAGGAAATTGTCTATCAATTGTGGAAATCGTTCGATACGTTCAAGGGCCGATCCAAAATTAGTACCTGGATGTATCGAGTGGCTTTAAACACCTCGATAGCTCATCTCAACAGAGAAAAGAAAAAAGGGCATACCGTCTCAGCAGATTTTGAACTTTTGGATCGATTTAATGCTTCCTTGGGAAAGGTGCAAGAACCACAGTTGGGTGCAACTGGGTCTCAATGGCAAGAACAGATTGACATTTTATATGCGCATATAAAGGAACTCAATCTTATTGAAAAAGGGCTTATTCTATTATTTCTTGAAGGAAAATCTTATGAAGAAATTGCGACAATAACAGGATTTACAGTGACGAACGTTGGTACCCGTTTAACACGCATCAAACAAAAATTGAAAACGAACATTCAAAAATAACAAATCATGGAACTGGAGGAAATGAAAACGCTTTGGCAGGAAATGAGTGTTAAAGTAGAGAAACAACAAATAATAACAGATCAATTAATTATGGAAATGACACAACAAAAATATCGAAATAAGTTTAGTAAATTAATGATGTACGAAGTATCAGGAGCGGTAATTTGCTATATAATGGCCGTTTTTATGCTCCTGAATATCCAAAAATTGGATACCTGGTATCTGCTCATTTGTGGGATATTCAGTGTTACCTTCTTGGCGATACTTCCCTTTTTTAGTTTACGATCTCTTAATAAAATCAAACGATTGGAAATCGCAAATTACAGTTATAAAGAAGCGTTGGTGCGTTTCGCCAAGTCCAAAAAGAGGGTGCTCTTATTACAACGAATGGGGCTCTACCTAAGTCCCTTGTTCTTTCTCGTGGTTTTGCCCGTAATGCACAAGATGTTTAACGGTAAGGACATGTTCCAATCTGATGTGAGTGCTTTTCCCTGGGTTTTTGTGGGCATCTTTTTTGTATTCATCATTTTGTTCTCTCGCTGGGGATATGGCTGCTATAAGAGTATGACCAATTCTGCAGAGAACGTATTAAAGGAATTGGACGAATAGCAACGCAGATCTTTCTGGAAAACTCGTTTAGAATCCTACATATTTGCATTGGATCAGGCTCAAACAACGGAAGCTTTGAAGTTGTTTGAGCTTTTTGTTAGAGAGCTGCTGAAACCGATCAAGGCGTTAGGTAGGTTGGAAGGCCTTTTTTTACAAGTGCCATTGCCGCGTTCTATTCCGAAGAAATACATTAGAGAATACACGCTTGAAGCCTTGATATTATTTCATAATAGGATAAATCCGCTTTTGAAAAGGGGAAAAATCCTATTCCGATTACGTGTTAATACGTACGATAATTCTGGCAAAACCATCGTATGTTTGTACTATCACTCCCTGATAATAAAATAAAGACTTACATGAGTATTCCTATGCAAGAAGAAACACCTATTCAAAGAAACACCGCAAAGAGAACCGCAGATATCTACGAAAGAGCCATCAAGGAGGCCATTGACAGACAATTATCGTCTTTATCCTATGCAAAAATGAATGGAGAATACGAATCCCATTGGAGAGTAGCCTAAACTTTTTAAAGGATCATTGTAATTGCCCGAAATCTTGAGGGATCCATTCCTCACTTTTTAAATCCCAATTCGCATCATAGACTCAAGCTCGCAAACCTCAAATCCATCTCTATAGTCCCGCCACATTCGAATTGACAAAAAACAAAGAGTTCACTAAAAATAATTTCCCGTTTTCCCAAAAGGAACGAAACAATACATCATCTACGATATAAACGATACTGCCCCCACCCATTCGTTCCTCTCCAAAAATCATAGAGTTGCTTAAACCTGCTTTGGCTTCGTCTCCTGAAAAACCAGAAACACTTATCGCGTCTCCTTTAATGTAACCCACGTTATAGCCATTTTCAAGAAACTGATAAGACGATCCTCCTAATTTCAAACTGTAGTAGGAACTGTCATAACCAAAGGCCATGGGATGCGAATCGTCTAAAGTTAATTTGTAAATACTTCCCGTAATCAAGTCTTTTACATTGGCACGCTCTCGCTGATCATATGGGATTAATTTCTCGTCATCCGATGGACTGTCACCCTCCGAATCTTCTGAAGGGTCTTCGTTTCGGGCCAGGCTAAACCCATCTTTGCCTACAAACGAATTTAACGCACGTCCCATGGCAATGACCTTTCCGCCAGAACGGATCCAACCTCTTAGATCACCCAAAGTATCATCTGTGAGTAAACGACCGTAAAAGCCGTTGGGGATGATTAAAACCTGGAAATCTTTTAAAGAACGCACACTGAAATCATCCGTATTTATGGAAGTAAGTGGATATTTCAATTGTGTTTCGAAAAAGTGCCAGATAGCTCCATAGCTCAAGGAAGAGGTGCCGCGACCTTTCAATACAGCAATTCGGTTTTTAGGAACCATTTTGATATTGGACGATCCAAAATCAAATCCGTTATCGCTAAAGCTGGTTGTGGTGGCATAAAGATCTCGACCCTGAGTATTTGCAATTTTGGTCACAGTTGCCATAAACTCGCTGTTGGTTCTGTTATCACTTTTGGTAATGACCAAACTTCCTTTATTGAACTTCTTTCCATTAAAGCTCAAGTCCTTTTCAGAAAAACGGACCCTGATATCATTCTTTAGTAATTCAGAAAGAAAAACAGCGTCACTCATACTATTCCATGGAACGATATATCCCGCAATCGAGTTAGGTGCGACCTGGTTTATTTGTCTTAAGCCAGGATTACTTCCATTGGCCGATATGACGTTAGTACTGGCGATACAGTCTAACCCATAAGCATAAGGAACACTCCAGGCTGTAATGTCGTAGGTGAGTGGATCACTTAATTTGGCATCTTGCTCGAAAAGGGCTTTCACCATTTTTCCTTTCGGTTGTGTAGTGCTCACTACCAATGCTCCGGCAGCATTCATGGTCGTGTTTTTATTTTGGGCATAGCTAAGACCATTTACAGTTCCACCGTTCGAGAAGCCATATTTGATCTCATGTTTGTCCAATAATTGCGTGAGCGCATTAATTTTATCCGGATTTCCTTTTAACACATAACTCTTATATTTCAGATCTCCATTCTGAAAAAACTTTTTAAATTCTGAATTTAGTCTCGCGGCATTTACCGAAGCTATTTCTACCGTAGATAAACCAGTGGTGGTGTGATGTGCTACTCTGTCAATGAGTGTTAATTCAAATCCGTCATCATTCATAATACCCAAACCAGCCCGTCCATGACCGGCCTGCTCATAAGTCATACCAATAGCGCCCATAAACATAGGATAGGTGTCTCCATAGCTAGGGTACAATAGATCGAAACTCTCTCTGGTAAAGAACAACCAACCTTCGCGATCAAAATACTTAGCATGGTTTTTCCCGATCGAAACTTGAAACTCGCGTTGGAAGTCGCTAATAATCTCGTGATAAGGCTCCACGGCTGGTGCAAAATAATAAGGGTTGTTTATACCTTGTTCATGAAAATCGACATGTACATGAGGCATCCACTGATTGTAAATTTTAAGGCGTTGCTGACTTTCCACCTGAGTTGCCCAGGCCCAATCGCGGTTCAGGTCAAATAAATAATGGTTGGGACGACCTCCGGGCCAAGGCTCACTATGTTCTGCGGCTACTTGCTTTTTATCGTAAGGAGTGGCTTTTACCTGATTATACCAATTGGCATAACGATCACGACCGTCAGGATTTACACAAGGGTCCATGATGACCACTGTATTTTCGAGCCAGGATTTCTTTTCAGTAATTAATTTATAAACCGTAGTCATTGCCGCTTCGGTACTCGAGGCTTCATTTCCGTGAACGTTGTAACTTAACCAAACAATAGCTACTTGTGGACTGGCACTACCGCTTTCGATCCCGGCATTTTTTAGGTTGTCCTTTCTGATGTTTTCAATATTCGCAAGATTTTTTGCTGAAGAAACTATCGCATAGGTAAGAGGACGACGCTCATTTGTTTTGCCGTACGTATTATAAACGACCATATCACTTTGTTCGGCGACGTGTTCAAAATAATTTACCACGTCCGCATGACGTGAAAATTCGGTACCTATTTCATAGCCAAGAAATTGGGTGGGAGATTGTAATTGAGCAGAAACAGAAATAGAAATGAGGACGAAAAGGAGGGTGAAAATTCTTGTCATTGGATGTATTGGTTAATTGGGAGCTAAAGGTAACAGAAATTCCAATATCAAAATCCAATTTATAATTTATTTAAGTCTTTAACATTTAGCGGTAAATGTAATTTCACCCTTTCATTTAGGTCCTTTGAAATTGAATTAACGTATTTTTAGAATTTGTCGCTGTAAAAGTGTTTATTTTTGAATCAATTTCCGACGAATAACTATGCCAATACAAAATATTCCCTTTCACCAAACGGGCTACTTTTCAAAGCTGATGTGTGACTACCTTGCTAAGGATACATCTACCACACCCTTCTATCATCGCTTTCCGGCCTTGGACCAGTTTAAACTTCAGTTGGAGGAAAAACAACGGTCTTTTCCAAAGAAACATCGGATGGTCTTGGTTAATGAGTTGGTGGCACAATACGAGGCTTTGTCTACTTCCGAAGCAACTCAAAAGAACATTACAGCGCTTTCTTCAGAAAATACATTTACCATTACCACGGGGCATCAGCTCAATTTATTTACAGGACCCCTGTACTTTTTGCATAAGATCTTTTCGGTGATCAACTTGGCCGAACAGTTAAATAACGAATACCCGAACCAGCATTTTGTGCCCGTGTATTGGATGGCTTCTGAGGATCATGATTTTGACGAAATCAATTATTTTAATTTTGGTGGCAAAAAAATAAAATGGGACAGACCAGATGGTGGTGCCGTTGGAGAACTTTCCAATGAAGGATTAGATGAGGTGTTGAAAGTAGTAAGTGCGGCCTTCGGAAATAGCAAGAATGGGCAATATCTTTCGAGTTTATTTTCTGAAGCCTATGTGAAGCATCAAAATTTGGCGGACGCCACTCGTTATTTAGGAAATGAATTATTTAAGGAGTATGGCCTGGTTATTATTGATGCCAATAGGAGCTCCTTGAAAAAGGTTTTTATTCCTTATGCCAAACGGGAACTAATAGAAAATAGATCCTTTCATAAAGTTACTCAAACAACCGAACAATTGGTGTTGGCAGGCTATGGCGAGCAGGTGCATCCTCGTGAGATCAATTTGTTTTATTTGGCGGAAGGCAGTCGTGAGCGCATTGTTGAGGAGGATGGACGTTTTTATGTTAACGAAACGAACATTTCCTTTACTTCGGAAGAAATTATCGCGGAGCTTTCTGAGTATCCTGAGCGTTTTTCTCCCAATGCATTGCTTCGCCCGCTGTATCAGGAAGTAATTCTTCCTAATCTATGTTATACCGGAGGAGGCGGTGAGCTGGCTTATTGGTTTCAGCTAAAAGATTATTTTGAAAGTGTTGCTGTGCCTTTTCCTATTTTATTGCTTCGGAATTCTGTCGTGTTGGTACCTTCGAAGTATTCAGTGAAACTTAAAAAATTAGATATTGAGATTGCGGCTCTTTTTCAGAAACAACATGAATTGACCACGGCTTACACAAAGAACCTTTCAAAGATTAATATCGATTTTTCAGAACAGAAAGAGCATTTAAAGCAACAATTTATTGCCTTGTATGAACTTGCTAAAAAGACCGACGCTTCCTTTGTTGGAGCGGTGGCTGCTCAAGAAAAGAAACAGCTCAATGGTCTGGCAAATTTGGAAAAAAGGCTACTCAAGGCTCAAAAAAGAAAATGGGCGGATCAATTGGAACGACTCACTGCCATTCAAAATGAACTATTCCCAGGTGAGAGTTTACAAGAACGTCTTACCAATTTTTCTGAATTCTATCTGGAATACGGACCCACCTTGTTTTCAGAATTAAAAGAAAATTTGGATCCTTTATTGCATGAGTTTACCATTTTGGAACTCTAGGTCGTCTGCTTTTAACGGCTAGAATTCAACAAATAATAGGACAAAAAAGCTGAGGCATTTATTGGAATAAAAATCTAGAAAATTTTCCGGCCTATCACTTACCCAAATTATTTTTTTACCCTATTTTTGCCCATGCAAAACAACAACGTCCTCATTTTAGATTTTGGATCGCAATACACCCAGTTAATTGCAAGGCGTGTAAGAGAGTTGAACATCTACTGCGAAATCCATCCGTATCACAAAGTACCAGAAGATTTATCAAATTTTAAAGCCGTTATTTTATCAGGAAGCCCACTTTCGGTTCGATCCGATGATGCAGCGCACCCAGATCTTTCTGAGATCAAAGGGAAAATACCGCTTTTAGGAGTGTGTTATGGGGCTCAGTATTTGGCACATTTCAATGGAGGAAAAGTAGCGCCATCCAACCTTCGTGAATATGGAAGAGCCAATTTAACCACCATTCATGATCACTCAGGGCTTTTTGCCGGGATTTCTGAGGACACACAGGTATGGATGAGCCATAGCGATACCATTGCCGAGCTACCTACCGGCGCTGTACGTTTGGCAAGCACTAACGACGTGACCAATGCTGCTTACCGAATTGAAGGCGAAGAAACTTACGCCATTCAGTTTCACCCGGAAGTATACCATACCACGGATGGAAAGCAACTTTTAGAGAATTTTCTAGTCCATATGGCTGGCATTAAGGCCACCTGGACACCAGCCGCCTTCGCGGATACCACGGTTCGCGAGTTGAAAGATAAGATAGGCGATGGAAAAGTAGTTTTGGGCTTGAGCGGAGGTGTAGATTCTACGGTTGCGGCCGTTTTATTGAACAAGGCCATTGGTAAAAACCTGTATTGTATTTTCGTGAATAATGGATTGTTGCGTAAAAATGAGTTCCAAAGTGTGTTAGATCAATACAAGGGAATGGGCTTAAATGTGAAAGGTGTGGATGCTTCGGCACGCTTCTTGAAAGCCTTAGCGGGAGAGAGTGATCCAGAGACCAAACGTAAGGCCATTGGAAACGCATTTATAGAAGTTTTTGATGCGGAAGCACATTTGGTAGAAGATGTAGATTGGTTGGCTCAAGGGACCATTTATCCCGATGTTATTGAAAGTGTTTCGGTAAACGGGCCGTCAGTGACTATCAAATCGCATCATAATGTTGGCGGATTGCCGGACTTTATGAAACTGAAAATAGTAGAGCCACTTCGTATGCTATTTAAAGATGAAGTGAGAAGAGTGGGGGCTCAGCTAGGAATAGATGCCGAGTTATTGGGAAGGCACCCCTTCCCGGGACCTGGACTGGCTATTCGAATTTTAGGCGATATAACCGAAGAAAAAGTTCGTATATTACAGGAGGTGGATGCCATTTTTATTGATGGTTTAAAAAAATGGGACCTCTATAATAAAGTATGGCAAGCTGGGGCCATTTTACTGCCAGTACAGAGTGTTGGTGTGATGGGGGATGAAAGGACTTATGAAAAAGTAGTAGCCCTTAGAGCTGTAGAATCGACGGATGGAATGACCGCAGACTGGGTAAACCTGCCGTACGAATTTTTGCAGGAGACGTCTAATTATATAATAAACCGTGTAAAAGGCGTTAATAGAGTGGTGTACGATATTAGTTCGAAGCCACCGGCAACCATTGAGTGGGAGTAAACCATCGCGTAATGGATCGCAATGGTGCATTTACCCGGGAGCTTGCCTCCAAAGTTGGGAAAGAACCATAACAACTAACATATTTATATATAAACCCATCAACAAACCTAAAGTGAAGCAGTTTATAATTTTAATGTCTCTTTTTCTGGTGTTCAGTATGAGTTATGCTGAAGGGCCGGCACAAGAGCAATACCGCAGTCATAAAGTAGGGCAGGGAGAAACTGTTTACAGTATTTCTAAAAAATACGGTGTTTCTGAAGCCGCTATTTATAAACTTAACCCCGATGCCAAAGCAGGTATTGGGATTAATAGTGTCCTTATAATTCCTTCAGAAGATATTATCAATGCAGGATCGGTTCAAGTAGCTTTCAAAAAACATAGAGTGAAGCGAAAAGAAACGCTTTTTAGCATTGCTAAAAAGTATGGAATTACGGTAGATGATATTAAAAAATACAATAAACACCTCTATTCCAAAGAACTGAAAAAAGGAGAACGGTTGCAAATACCCATATTTTCAGAAGTTACCACAACGACCGAAGTGACCAATAACACCAATACTTCAAACACAGGTAGTTCAGCAAAAACACATACCGTTCAGGCCAAGGAAACCAAATATGGAATCGCCCGAAAATATGGTATCAGTATTGCCGAATTGGAAGCCTTAAACCCTGGAGTGTCCGAAAATTTACCTATAGGAACCGAACTCGTGGTTCCTAATGAAGCTGTTATGGAATCGGCAACCATTGAAGAGGCCACCTTCGATTTCTATGAGGTGCAACCCAAAGAAGGCTTTTTTAGATTGAAAGTGAAATTAGGATTGTCCAAAGAAGAAATCGTTGCGTTAAATCCATACGCGAAAGACGGCCTTAAAGAGGGAATGATCCTGAAAATCCCAAAGGAAATAGCAACAACCCTATCCGAAGAAGTCAACAAGGTGGATCTCGAAAACAATATTTCGGACCTCTCAAAGAAAAGACTAGCGGTTCTATTACCTTTTCAATTAACGAAGATGATTTCAGATTCCGTAGCGGGTAATAAGGATGTTATTAAGGATAACAGAACCATGCGCATTGCTCTGGACTTTTATAGTGGTGTATTAATGGCTGCCGAGTTTGCTAAGGATAAAGGTGTTTCTATTGAGTTGAATACCTTTGATACGGAAGGTAGCGTAACCAAGGCCACGCGCATTGTGAGCACCAACGATTTTGAACAGTTTGATGCGGTTATTGGTCCTTTATTGAGTCGAAACGTAGAAAAGGTGGCGACCTTGCTAAAAGGCGATAACGTACCTGTTTTTTCGCCTTTGAGTAATAGAAATATCAAACTCACTTCAAATTTGTTTCAAACCATTCCAAGCGACGATTTGCTGGAATCTGCGATGATCGACTATCTAAAAGAGAACGTGGGAGATAGAAATGTAATATTGATTAGTGATCAAACGAAGACCAAAACGAAACAAACCATACTTGCTGCCCTTCCAAATGCAGTGACACTTGCACCTCGTGAAAAAGGATTTTTATATGTAGTAGACATCGAGGAAAAGATGGATAAGACCAGAGAGAATTGGGTGATTTTAGAATCCAATAACCCGATAATCATTAGTAACGTGGTAGGGCTGTTAAATGGAATGCCAGAAACCCATATGGTTAGACTATTTACAACAAATAAGAATGAAAATTACGAGTTCAATGATGTTTTAAATACGCACCTTGCTAATTTAAATTTCACCTTTCCTTCCAATCGTAAGAACTATGATTTTAAGGAAAAAAATGCGTTTTTAATAAGTTATAAGAACAAGTACGGGGTATTGCCCAATAGATTTGCGGTTCGCGGATTTGATGTTACTTATGATGTTTTATTAAGGCTGGCGGCTGAAGGAAATGTTTATGATGCCAGTGATAGCGATTTCGAGACCGAATATATTGAGAATAAATTCAGATACGAGAAAAAAATGTTCTCAGGATTCAGGAATAAAGCCTTTTACATACTTAAATATAACCAAGACCTTCTTTTTGAAGTAGTAAAATAATGAGCACATCCAAAGTTACTTACCTGGGTAATCTTCGCACGGAATGCGAACACCTGAAATCGGGGAACAAATATATTACAGATGCCCCAACCGATAATAACGGGAAGGGAGAGGCCTTTTCACCCACCGATACGGTAGCCACAGGTCTTGCCAATTGTATGCTAACAGTCATGGGAATTAAGGCGGCACAAATGGGTGTGGCTTTGGATGGGAGTATTGCTCTGGTCACAAAAACGATGGCTAGTAACCCCAGACGGATCTCTAAAATAGAGATTGATATGCAGTTACCGGCAAATATTAGTGCTAAGGATCAACGTATCCTTGAAAATACTGGAAATACCTGTCCGGTGCATCATAGTTTACATCCTGACATTGAAAAAATTATTGATTTCAACTGGGGGTAAGGGGTTTTGTTTTTTTTGGTCCCTCTAGATATTCAGTATGGTATTCAATAAATCTCTAAATACCTCGTTACTGATATGATGAAACTAATTACTGCGGCTTTACTATTATTGTTTCTTTCACCGGGTATTTCCGAAGAGGAGAAAATTATCTGGAGCGAAGATCGAAAACTTAGGTGGGAGGACTTTAAAGGCACTCCTAGTGGACCTTTGGATTTTGTGGCGAGCACCAATTCAGGTGTTTCTTTTTCCTTTTCATATAAAGAACGAAATGGCGTGGGGACCGTTGATTATAAGATTTTCAGTAATTTTTATCCAAAACTTTCCTGGTATCGACCTTCCAAAGTATCTGACTACATTTTAGAACACGAGCAGATGCATTTTGACATTTCCGAACTATGCGCCAGAAAATTGAGGAAGGGGCTAGCCAATATTCCGCACGACAGAAACTTTAAGGAGAATTCGGAAGTGGTTTATCAAAAGTGTGAGGCCGAACGAAGAGAACTTCAAACGCGATACGATAAAGAAAGCGACCATTCCAATAATAGAGAGCAGGAGTACAAATGGCGGGCCTATATCGCAGAGCAATTGGAAGCCTATGGATCTTGGAAATAGCGCTCGAAGAGAACATCTTATCGAATTAGCCAACTACAAAATGCCTTTTGGTAAATACAAAGACCAATACCTCGTCAATATTCCCGAATACTATTATACCTGGTTTCAACAGAAAGGATTTCCTCAAGGAAAACTAGGAAAACTCATGCAGGAAATGAACGAGATTAAGATGAATGGATTAGAAGAATTAATTCGTCCATTGATTAAAAGATAAATATAATTGTACTCCGAATAAAGCGGACATGGTCGAATATAAGGCAAACAAATGATCTCCAAATATTTAGGCAGGAATTTAAAATGATTCCCATTGTTTATAAATTTAATTGAATTGTCTCACCAGAAAACCGTATTTTTGCCTCCCGTATAGGTATTAACAATGCTACACGTTTTATGAGCACTACAAAGTACATCTTCGTTACGGGCGGGGTAACATCTTCACTTGGAAAGGGAATTATTGCAGCATCACTAGCCAAACTATTACAGGCCCGTGGTTACCAGGTTACCATTCAAAAACTGGACCCTTATATCAATGTAGATCCGGGAACCCTTAACCCATATGAACACGGCGAATGTTATGTGACCGATGATGGTGCCGAAACGGATCTCGATTTAGGCCATTACGAACGTTTTTTAAACGTTTCTACTTCTCAAGCCAACAACGTGACCACAGGACGGATTTACCAAAGTGTTATTGAGAAGGAGCGGAAAGGAGAGTTTCTCGGGAAGACCGTGCAAGTGGTACCTCATATCACCAATGAAATTAAGGAACGCATCCAACTTTTGGGGAAAAGCGGCGATTTTGATATTGTTATTACTGAAATCGGAGGAACGGTTGGTGATATTGAGTCATTGCCGTACATCGAATCGGTGCGACAGCTCAAATGGGAATTAGGAGAGCACAATAGCTTAGTGATTCACTTAACGTTGGTTCCTTTTCTATCGGCAGCGGGAGAACTTAAGACGAAACCCACACAACACTCGGTAAAAACATTGATGGAAAGCGGGATCCAGGCAGATGTACTGGTATGTCGAACGGAGCATGAATTGAACGACGAACTTAGAAGTAAGCTTGCCTTGTTCTGTAATGTTGGAAAGGACTCTGTTATTCAATCCATTGATGCCTCAACAATTTACGATGTCCCCAATATGATGTTGGACGAAGGTTTGGATGTGATAACGCTCAAAAAATTAGACCTTCAGGTTGCCGAGGCACCGAAATTAGAACTTTGGAATAATTTCCTGAAAAGGCATAAAAATCCGAACAATACTGTTGCTATTGGTTTGATTGGAAAATATGTCGAACTTCAAGACAGTTATAAATCTATTTTAGAGGCTTTTATCCATGCAGGTGCTTCCAATGAAGTGAAAGTGGAAGTGAAATCAATTCATTCAGAATATATAAATGAATCGAATATTGCCGAAGAATTAAAAGACCTTGATGGAATACTAGTAGCACCCGGTTTTGGAGAGCGCGGTGTTGAAGGAAAAATAGAAGCGGTACGCTACGCGCGGGAAACGGGATTACCCTTTCTTGGAATTTGCCTGGGAATGCAAATGGCAGTCATTGAATATGCACGAAACATTTTGGGGCTTGACGGCGCAAATAGTACCGAAATGGATGAAACAACCAAGCATCCGGTAATCAATCTCATGGAAGAGCAAAAAACGATTACCAATAAAGGAGGAACCATGCGTTTAGGCGCCTGGAAATGCAATTTGAAAGCTGGTAGTGTTGTCAGTGATATTTATGATACTGAAACCATTATGGAACGGCATAGACATCGCTATGAATACAACGACTCCTATAGAGATGCGTTGGAGAATGCAGGTTTGACCGCTACGGGAATTAATCCAGATACAGGTTTAGTAGAAATAGTGGAAATACCTACACATCCTTGGTTTGTTGGAGTGCAGTACCATCCGGAATATAAAAGTACAGTGGCAAATCCGCATCCATTGTTTGTTGGATTTGTGAAAGCGGCGCTTACACATTCAAAAAAACAAGACATTTTGGCGGAAAGTTAAAATGGGCGAGGTTGTTGTAATTCAAATCAACCAGCCACATAAATGAATAGAATTAAACTACAGGTACAACCTGATTGACCAATAATGGAAAAAAAGAAACTTGATCTAAATACAATCATAGGGATTGTTTTGATAGGCGCTATCATCGTTTTCATGATGTATCGTCAACCCTCCCCGGAAGAAATAGAAGCTGAAAAAGCTAGAGTTGAACAAGTAGAAGCTGAGAAAAAGGCAAACGAATCTGCCAAAGAAGTAGTGGAAGTAACTCCCGCTCAAATTAATTCAGCTCATACTGGGGACAGTCTTGCCGTTGAAGGCTTAAAAGGCCGACTAGGCTCATTTGCCTATTCGGGGACTTTACCTTCGGCAACCGAGAGTACGACGGTTTTAGAAAATGATGTTTTACGTTTAACCGTAAGCAACAAAGGTGGATATGTTGTGGAGGCTATGCTCAAACAACAAACTCAGTATACCGGTGAAAATGTATACCTTATTAAAGACGGTAGCAATGATTTCAATCTTCAATTCAATGCTGAAAATAGAACGCTGAACTCCAACGAACTGTTCTTTGAGCCAACACTTACAAAAAATGGTGAAAATGAAGTGCTTTCAATGAAGCTAAAAACTTCGGAAAGTTCCTTCTTAGAATATCGATACGAACTCTCTCCGGGAGAATATATGTTAGATTTCAATATTCGAAGCCAGGGCTTGGACGGTGTAATAAATACCACACAACCCATTTATCTGGATTGGAATTTAACAGGCTTTAGACATGGTAAGAGTATTACCTACGAAAATCGTTATACCCGTTTAACTTACGAGCACGAAAATGGAGAGGATCATAGTAAATTATCTCCTTCGGGAGAGGATGAAGAAACGGAGGTAGATGTGAACTGGATGAACTTCCGACAGCACTTCTTTAGTTCAATGCTGTTGACGGATTCCCCATTTAAAGAGGTAAAATTTACCTCTGAGGACCTCGTCATTGAGGATACCGACACTACTTATACCAAAAAATATGGAGCCAAAATGCTGTTGGAGCCAAAAGGTGGTGGTTTATCATACGATATGAACATGTATTATGGCCCTACAGATTATAAGATTTTCAAAACTTATGACCGAAACTTAGATGAAGCCATGCCGTTGGGATGGGGAATTTTTGGGTTTATAAATAAGTTTATCATCATTCCGGTCTTCGGCTTATTGAGTCAGTGGTTCCCAGCAGGTATTGCCATTATCGTATTGACCATTTTATTCAAGTTATTACTGTCTCCCGTACAGTACAAACAATACGTGTCACAGGCAAAAATGAAGGTGTTAAAGCCCGAAATGGATGCCATTCGAGAGAAGTATGGTGATAATAAGATGAAAATTCAACAGGAGACTTTGAAGCTTCAGAACATTGCAGGGGCCAGTCCGTTGAAGGGATGTTTACCCGCATTACTGCAGATTCCGGTTTTCTACGCTCTATTTACGTTTTTCCCAACTGCCTTCGATCTGCGACAGAAAAGCTTTCTTTGGGCTGAAGATCTATCCAGTTTTGATGTCATCGCCAATTTACCGTTCAACATCCCTATTTATGGAAGTCACGTGAGCTTATTCCCTATTTTAGCCTCTATCGCTATCTTCGTTTATATGATGATGAGTACGGGTCAGAGCATGCAGCAACAGCAGCAACCTGGAATGCCTAACATGAAGTTTTTAATGTACTTATCGCCGCTATTCATGTTGGTTTTCTTCAATCAATATGCGAGTGGACTTTCGGTATACTATTTAACCTCAAACTTGATTACCATCGGAATTATGTTGGTGATTAAAAAGTTCATTATCGATGAGGATAAGATTCGTGCCAAGATTCAGGAGAATAAGAAAAAGCCTAAAAAGCAAAACCGATTCCAACGAAAAATGGGAGAGATGATGGAACAGGCCGAGGCTCAGAAAAAAGCCCAGCAACGAAGAAAATAAGCAGAATAACAATAGACTTAGACGTTTAGATGGTTATGCTTAACGGAAACGATGTCTTATTCATAAGAACAATTTATAGCAATTGCGAACGTTTATCTTTCAATAGAAACTATAACTTTAGCATGAAGATTTCTTTTTTTATTTTCTTCGGAATTATAAGCTGCTTTGCACCCATTTCTGCTCAGGAGATCAATCAGATGGATTCGGCCGGAGAACGACACGGCGTTTGGAAAAAGAAGTTCCCAGGGTCTAATCAACTGCGCTATGAAGGCCAGTTTGAACATGGGGTTGAGGTAGGTACTTTTAAGTTTTATTGCGATGATTGTGGTTCGCAACCCATGGTTGTAAAAGAGTTTTCTTCAAAACCCGGTGAGGCTAAGGTTAGCTATTTTACCAAAAGAGGTAAGCTGGTAAGCGAAGGCCTTATGAAGGATAAAGACCGAATAGGCGAATGGCTATACTATCACGAAAAATCGAAAACCGTTCTAACTCAGGAAGTATATGTGAATGGTCAATTGGATGGTGTGAAGAAAACCTATTATCCGAACGGCAATCTCACCGAAGAGATTACCTATGAGAATGGATCCAGAGAGGGACCTAATCACTACTATTCACCCGATGGAGTACTGCTTAAGAAATTACAATACATCAACGACCTACTCCACGGTCCAGCCGAATATTATGATTCTAAAGGGAATGTGACCATCAAAGGGCAATACCTAAAAGGAAAAAAGCACGGCCTTTGGAAATACTATAAAAATGGCAAATTAGAGTTGGAAGAAATCTACCCGAAACCTCGTAAGGGAAATCAATAGTCCATCTTCCCGAACCAAAACACCTTAACTTATATTTTCAATCACGAACATCACTTTTTCCAGGTTGTGTTCACATCCAATTTTGTTGTAATTTTGCATTCTTAAGTTATGAAGAATAAAAGAGTAGTTGTAGGACTTAGTGGCGGCGTAGATTCGAGCGTTGCAGCCTACCTTTTGAAAGAGCAAGGGTATGAGGTGATTGGGCTGTTTATGAAGAACTGGCATGACGATTCGGTGACCATATCGAACGATTGTCCATGGTTGGAGGACAGCAATGACGCCATGCTCGTGGCTCAGAAATTGGGAATTCCTTTTCAAACCGTTGATCTGAGCGAACAATACAAAGAACGTATTGTGGATTATATGTTCAAGGAATATGAAATGGGACGAACCCCCAACCCGGATGTGCTTTGTAATCGCGAAATTAAATTCGATGTGTTTATGAAGATTGCCGTCGACTTAGGTGCCGATTACGTGGCTACGGGACATTATTGCCGAAAAGGGATTCTTCAAAAAGATGGGCAAGAAGTCTATCAATTACTTTCCGGAAAGGACCCGAACAAGGATCAGTCTTATTTTTTATGCCAATTATCGCAACAACAATTGGCGAAAACACTATTTCCTATTGGAGAACTGCTAAAGCCTGAGGTGCGAGAAATTGCAACCGCTCAAGACCTGGTTACGGCCGAGAAAAGAGATTCTCAAGGCCTGTGCTTTATAGGTAAAGTTCGGCTACCGGATTTTCTGCAACAACAATTAGCCGCTAAGGAAGGAGTTATCGTCGAGGTGCCGTCCCAATTTTCGGCCTATGAAAAGGAAGAGCCGTCATTTACTTCCGAAGAAGAAAAACTAGCATTTCTTTCAGAAAAATATAACTACCAATTATCGGATGGAAAAGTTGTTGGGAAGCATCAAGGCGCACATTTCTTCACAAAAGGTCAACGCAAGGGATTGGCAGTAGGGGGAACAAAAGAACCCTTGTTTATTATTGATACGGACGTCAATGAAAACATTATTTATACCGGACAGGGAAAAGAACATCCTGGGTTGTACCGAAGAGGCCTTTTTGTGCAAGAAGATGAAATTCATTGGGTGCGTGAAGATTTGAAACTTGAGGTGGATGATCAAATGGAGGTCATGGCACGTATTCGGTACCGACAGCCCCTGGAAAAAGCAACTATTTACAAAACAATTTCCGGGCTTTATGTTATATTTGAGAAACCGCAATCTGCCATTTCCGAAGGACAATTTGTTGCCTGGTACCAGGGTGAGGAGTTGCTGGGTAGCGGTGTGATTTCCTAACAACATGCGCTCCATTTTCGGTGGAGTTGTCTAAAAAAATAATATGAAAAAATTGATACTTCTAATGACCATTTTGGTCACTTCGTATTCCTTTGGTCAAACTCAGGATGCGCTTGTGTTCTTTGCTGACAAAGAAAATGTACAAGCCTCTATTGATAACCCAATTAGCATACTAACACAGGAAGCCATTGACCGTAAAGTCATGCACAACGTGGCTATCGATGCGAGGGATGTTCCAGTGACCCCAGCCTATATTAACCAGATAAAAAATGCCAGCGGAATCACGGTTTTTGCCAAATCCAAATGGATGAATTGCGTCTATGTACAAGGAACACAGGGAAATATTGAAGCTTTGTTGAACCTGTCTTTTGTTACTTCTATCGAGTGGTTGGATAAGGATTTGAACAACTTTCCCGTACCCGATACAGATGGAACATCCAATGATAAATTCGATTTAGAAAACCTGAATACTCGTATTGTTTATAATTATGGAGCCGCGGCCAATCAAATTGAAATGATCAAAGGGGATTTTTTGCATGAGCAGGATTTTACGGGGGAAGGAATGATCATTGCCGTTTTGGATAGTGGCTTTCCAAATGTGGAGACCAACCCGGCTTATACTCATATTATTGATGAAAACCGATTGCTTGGAACTTTTGACTTTTTTAGTAGAACTACGGACGTAACAGGCACGGGTTCGCATGGAACCAGAACCTTTAGCGATATTGGCGGATTCATAGAAAATGAATTTGTAGGTACTGCTCCTAACGCTTCCTTTTACCTGTTTAGAACTGAATATGGTCCTGATGAAAATCCACGTGAAGAAGCTTGGTGGGTGGCTGGTTTGGAACGAGCAGATAGCTTGGGTGTGGACGTTGTCAACACTTCTTTGGGGTACCAGGATTACGATAATCCTAATTACGACCACAGCTATGAAGATTTGGATGGACAAACAACCTTCGCCGCACGGGGAGCTAATATTGCTTTTGCCAAAGGAATGTTATTGGTAACTTCTGGTGGCAATGACGGTAATGGCTTTGGAACTGTAGCGACACCGGCTGATGCCCCGGGATTATTATCGGTTGGAGCTGTGAATTCAGAAGGAGAGTATGTTTCCTTTAGTTCTAGGGGACCAACGGTAGACGGTCGGGTAAAACCCGATGTTATGGCTCAAGGAGCGGATGCTGCTGTGGTGGATCAAAATGGCAATGTAACAACCAACAATGGAACTTCTTTTAGCTCGCCTATTCTTGCGGGCAGCGTTGCCTGTCTATGGCAATCGAGGCCGGAAGTGAAGAATGGCCGCATCATGCAGGTGGTTCGGGAGTCCGCACATTTGTTTGATAATCCGACCAATGAAATGGGGTATGGAATTCCAAATTTTGAAGATGCCTATAATGCACTTCAAATTTTAGGAGCGGAAGATCGGATGCTTGAAGAAAATTTTGCTTTATACCCTAATCCAGTTACCGAAATATTAATGGTGTCTTTTCCGGTTTCTTCGGAAGTGGCTGAACTTAAGGTTTATAATTTACTGGGCGACCTGATGTTTGACAGGTCCATTTCAGCAAATGAAAATAGTATAGACCTTTCTTCAATTAGTTCGGGGATGTATCTGGTGACCATCACATCTTCAGAAAAAGTTAATTCATTTAAAATAATAAAACAATAGTGCAAAACCGAATCACCCAACTTTTTGGAATCGAATACCCTATCATTCAAGCGGGAATGATCTGGAACAGTGGTTGGAAATTGGCGAGTGCCGTAAGCAATGCTGGTGGATTAGGTCTACTGGGTGCAGGGTCTATGTATCCGGAGGTACTCAGAGAACATATTCTGAAATGTCAAAAGGCAACCGATAAACCTTTTGGGGTAAACGTACCTATGTTATATCCCAATTTAGAAGAAATTATAAAAATTATCATCGAAGAAGGAGTGAAGATCGTGTTCACTTCTGCAGGAAATCCAAAGACGTATACCTCAAAACTGAAGGAACATGATATTACCGTTGTGCATGTGGTCAGCAGTGTTAAGTTCGCTTTGAAGTCGGAAGCAGCAGGTGTGGATGCCGTGGTGGCCGAAGGTTTTGAAGCCGGTGGTCATAATGGTCGCGATGAGACAACAACCTTAACGCTCATTCCAATGGTGAAAGAGCAACTTCAGATTCCGTTAATTGCTGCAGGAGGAATTGCAACGGGACGCGGTATGTTGGCGGCCATGGTGCTAGGAGCGGATGCCGTTCAGGTAGGGAGTCGTTTTGTCGCTTCAGAAGAAAGTAGTGCACATCAGGCTTTTAAAGAGGTGGTGGTAAATGCCAAAGAGGGTGATACTGAATTAACCCTAAAAGAACTAGCCCCAGTACGTCTTATTAAAAATAAATTCTATCAGGAGGTAAAGGAACTCTACAAAACAGCCCCTTCGATAGAACAACTCAAAGAATTATTGGGTCGTGCTCGTGCTAAGCGGGGAATGTTCGAAGGCGACTTAGAAGATGGTGAACTTGAAATTGGCCAAATAGCAGGTTTAATTCATGAGATCAAGCCCGCAGCTCAGATCGTGAAAGAAATGATGACCGAATTTGAGCGGGCTAAAGTTGAGGTTTCTAATTTATAGCATCCATCTCGTTACCATAAACGGAATAGCGCAACCTTAGATTGAATTTCGCAGCTGTTTTATAAGTAATAGTGCGGTAATGAGCAAAAATGGAGCGGTGATCACCCCGGGTGTATAACTTTGCCGCATCAGGGACCAGATGGGATGCCCAAATCCGTTGACCAATTCGATGATAATCCAGACGCTGACAATATATTTTGCGTATGGTTTGCTTCTCCTTACTACCAATACCCAAAGCAAAACGCCCACCACAAAAAGACCGATATTGATAATTAAGAAGCCCGTCTCCAGATCGTTCGATACCAGACCACATAGAAAGGCAGCCGGGGGTAAACTTTCCCACAACTTTCCTATATATTCTTCAATGGAATGCAGTCCTTGAAGAAAGACGATGAGTATAAAGAGTTTAGAGATCTTAGCATTCATAACAAACGATCTTGTAATTATTTTCGAATTCCCCGATATGAGAAACTACCTATAATGCAGGCCATAACACCTTAAAAAATACCCAAAGCAACGCAACGCATAAACCCGTGCCTAATAAGGCGACTTTAAAATCGAAGTTGGGGGCGTTCGTTTTAAATAACGCTAAGGGAATTAACAAAAGAATTAGTCCTAATAGGCCGCCACAGCCAATGAGTACCACCAGGGCCAACAAGAGGCCATCTTTTCCGGAAAAAATGAACTTCAAAGGGCTCATGGTGCTATCGCCCATTTTACTCTTAAGGCGAAGTGCTATAATTCCATAGATCCCGAAGATCAAAGGGACATACCAATATAGTACCGAATCCACCAATTCGGTTTCCGACATATTGTCGAAATTAAAGAGATAGAAATAAATGAGTAGTCCGATTCCTGTGGCGATACCTGCCAAATATACTAAGGTGAGTTTCATGGGTTTGAGATTATTCGGTTTATTTAAAGTTAGTCTTTTCGTTCTTTTGAAAATAACCATGGCAACAGTTCCGGTTCAGCGAAAGCGGGGGTCCAACTGTCATGGCCAATTTCCGGATATATGGTGATTTTCACGTCTGCTTGCTGTGTTTTTAAGGCTTCGTATATCAGGGTTGAATTTGTATAAGGTACTACGTTATCTGTATCTCCATGGAAAATCCATAAAGGAGTGTTTTTAATACGGTTAGCTATTTCAGGATTCGCACCACCGCAGATCGCAAAGGCAGCGGCAAAGGTATTAGGGTTACGATGCAGTAATTCGAAAGTTCCCATACCACCCATGGATAAACCGCCCAGGTACATTCTGTTGAGATCTACAGGTAATTCCGATTTGAGATATGCTAACAGTCCTTCGGCCAGATCAAGTTGTCCGTTCGGTTCAACGGTAGCAGGAAAACGATATACCCTCGAGTAATTGATGAATTCCACCCTTGCATTATTCCAAGATAAATTGGACTGGCATTGAGGGAAGACGACGATGGCGGGAAATTCCTCGCGAACCGCTTCCTTCAGAAATAAGGAGGCTCCGTGCACCAATTGTAATTCATTATCATCACCGCGCTCTCCCGAACCATGTAAAAATAGTAATAGCGGATACTTCTTGCCGTGGTCGTAATTTTTTGGATAGAGGATGCGATAGGGCAGTGTGTCCGATTTAGAAATATAGAGTTCCTTCTTAAAAGCATCTAGGCCTTGGCCCATGGATGAGAAACTCAGAAAAAAAAGAAGCGAAACAAAAGCTAATAACGGTTTGGTTAGTGGCATAAATGGATAATAATTAGCTGATTACCCTATAAATGTACCTAATTATTCGTTTCCATAAAAAAACCTCCCGTTAAGGAGGTTGGTTGATCATAGTGATAAAGACACTTGATTCTGAATTAAATCTTCAAAAGTCTCGCGCTTCCGTATTAAATGGGCTTTTTTATTATGCCAAAACACTTCGGCAGGGCGGTACCGGCTGTTATAGTTGCTAGACATGCTAAAACAATAGGCCCCGGCGTTGCTAAAAGAGAGAATGTCCCCTTCGTTGATTTCGCTAATTCGCCGATTGTTTGCGAAAGTGTCGGTTTCACATATATATCCCACAACGCTATAAAAGCGTTCGCGCCCGTCGGGATTGCTGATGTTTTCAATTTCATGCCTACTCCCATACAACATAGGTCGCAATAAGTGGTTAAATCCGCTATCCACTTGAGCAAAAACCGTGGAAGTAGTTTGTTTTATAACATTCACCTGTACTAGAAACTTTCCGGCTTCGCTCACTAAAAACTTCCCAGGTTCGAAAGCTAGTGTAAGTTCTTTTCCGTAATTGTCGCAAAATTCATTGAACCGATTGCTAAGCTTCTTTCCCATTTCTTCAACATTGGTTTCAATATCCCCTTCTTTATAAGGCACTTTAAAACCACTTCCGAAGTCAATAAAATCTAAACGATCAAAGTTTTTTGCCGTTTCAAACAATATTTCCGAAGCATATAAAAACACATCAATATCCAAGATGTCACTTCCGGTGTGCATATGAATACCGTTAATATACATTCCTGTATTTTCCACAATACGCTTAATATGAGGTAATTGATGGATGGAAATACCAAATTTACTATCAATATGACCCACGGAGATATTGGTGTTTCCACCGGCCATTACATGCGGATTTATACGAATGCATACCGGAACTTCCGGATGTTTTGTTCCAAATTGTTCTAAAAAAGAAAGATTGTCGATATTAATTTGAACTCCAAGTTTAGCGGCCGTTTCAATTTCTTCCATGGAAACTCCGTTGGGTGTAAAGATGATATTTTCTGAAGCGACTCCAGCTTGAAGCGCCAGATGAACCTCCTGTATAGAAACGGTATCCATTCCTGCACCCAGACTACTTAAGTATTTTAATACTGAAATATTAGAAAGCGCCTTTACGGCATAGTTGATCTTAACCAGTTTGACCTTCTTAAAAGCATTGTGTAAACGTTTATACTGCGCCTCAATTTTATGGGCGTCATACACATACACGGGACTGTCAAATTCCCGCACTACTGCTAAAAGGTCTTTGTTTGTCATCTTTAAGATGTTTTAAAAGGTTAATAAAATTAAATAAGCTGGTAAAATTAGCAGGTTGGTCTTAATTAGCGACATTTATTTACATAATTTTTTCTGAATTCTTTTGTGATACCCCATGGAGGACATTTTTTATTTTATTCCGAAGAAAATAGGACAGGCGAATATGGTGGGTTGGCTTTCATAATTTTATGCTTTTCTTCTTAATCTTCGCATTTCTCTCAACAACATTTCTTACTTTTGTGCTTCTGAAAAAAACAGTGATATAATGAATTTACACGAATTTCAAGGTAAAGAAATATTAAACAGTTTTGGCGTGGAAATCCAACGCGGTATTGTAGCCCAAACGGCAGATGAGGCCGTGGCAGCTGCCAAAAAACTAACGGAAGAGACAGGAACAGGTTGGCATGTGATCAAAGCACAAGTACATGCCGGTGGTCGTGGAAAAGGTGGAGGAGTAAAGCTGGCTAAAAACTTAGAAGAAGTGAAAGAAATTGCCGGACAAATTATCGGGATGAATCTTATCACGCCACAAACCAGTGCCGAAGGTAAAAAGGTACATCAGGTTTTAATTGCAGAGGACGTCTACTATCCTGGAGACAGTGAACCTGAAGAATACTATATGAGCGTATTACTAAACCGTGCCAACGGAAGAAATATGATCATGTATTCTACAGAAGGTGGAATGGACATTGAAACGGTCGCGGAGGAAACACCACATCTTATTTTTACAGAAGAAATTGATCCGGCTACAGGATTGCTTCCTTTCCAGGCAAGACGTGTGGCTTTTAATTTAGGTTTAAGTGGACAGGCGTTCAAACAAATGACAAGGTTCGTAACGGCATTGTATAAGGCATATTCGAATAGTGATTCTTCTTTATTTGAGATCAATCCCGTTTTGAAAACCAGCGATGACCGTATCATTGCCGTAGATGCAAAAGTATCTATCGATGATAACGCGTTGTTCCGTCATAAGGATTATATGGCGATGCGTGATCTTAGAGAGGAAAACCCGATTGAAGTAGAAGCCGGGAAAGTAGGATTGAACTACGTAGACCTTGACGGTAACGTGGGATGTATGGTAAATGGAGCAGGACTTGCTATGGCGACGATGGACTTAATCAAACAGGCCGGTGGCGAACCCGCAAACTTCTTAGATGTTGGTGGAACTGCTGACGCTGAGCGAGTGGAAGCAGCCTTTAAATTGATTTTAAGAGATCCTAATGTGAAGGCCATCTTGGTGAATATCTTTGGAGGGATTGTTCGTTGTGATCGTGTGGCTCAAGGGATCGTAGATGCCTATAAAAACATGGGTAATATTGAAGTCCCTATTATTGTACGCTTGCAAGGAACCAATGCAGATATTGCCAAGGAGCTTATCGATTCTAGCGGCTTAGATGTTCAATCCGCTATCGAATTTCAGGAAGCAGCAGACAAGGTGCAAGGCGTATTGGCGTAAGCCATTCATCTCAAAATAGTTATATCAAAACCCGTGTTTCGAAACATGGGTTTTTTTGTGTCTTAAGGTTAACCAAAGTTAATTATGGTTAATAAATAGTTAAAACGTAAGAAGTTAAGTAACGTTTCAGTGGTTTGTATCGTCTCTTTAGTATCAATCATTTATTTATTCATACATCAAAAGACGAACAATTATGAAAACATTCAAATCAGTAGTATTAGCCTTAGTGCTTTTAGCCGGAACAACATTATCTGCAGCAACAGTACCCACAGAACCAAGTGCAGTAAAGACTAACAAGGAACAAGCCATCGTTGAGATCGCTCAACTATTAAAAAATCCAAAATTCGAATTAGAACAGGACACTCGTGCCAGTGTGATTTTGACAGTAAACAATGAAAACGAACTAGTAGTTCTTTCCGTTGACACCGAAAGTATTGAAGTAGAGTCGTATGTAAAGAGTCGACTTAACTACCAAAAATTGGAAAATGCTTTAGAAAAAGGTAAGGAATACAGATTACCAGTAGTTATTACCTCGGTTAAGTAAATTGAGGTGACATAGTGTGTTAAAGCCCGGGCGTCCACCTGGGCTTTTTTATTTTTATGCTGAAAAGAGAGCGATAAATATGAAGCTAGAATTTTTAAATTTCAAACTTTTGGCTTAGTATTGCGGTATGCAAAATGACGATAAAAAGGCCTTGATCAGTGATTTCATCGTCCTGGCCAAGGCAGATGATAAAATAACAGAACCGGAATACGATTTTATGATTCGTTTGGCCCAACGGATGCATGTAACCAAAGATGTGGTAGATGCCTTGATCGAAGATCCACTTCCTTCAAAACCCATTTTTTCCGAATTGGAACGCATCACTCATTTCCATAAGTTGGTGTTATTAATGAACGTAGATCGTGAAACTCATGAGAAAGAAGTGGTAGTGCTTCGAAATTTTGGACTTAAAATGGGCATACGACCGGGAACGATCGATCTAATTTTAGTCGAAATGAACCTTCACAAAGACAAGATTATCCCAACCGAAAGACTGATTGAGATTTTTAAATCGTCTTACAATTAAACTTTTTTAAGGAAAACCGACAAAAAGTCGGTTAAAACCCGCTTCTTCCCGACAAAATGACTGCTTTAGTCGTTTGGAATTCTATTTGCAATATCCTGTGAAATAAATGTAGAATTTTAAACAATAAAAAGACATGAAAGTAGTTAGAAGAAATAGTATTTGGAATCCGTCATTTTTTGATGAGTTGTTTCCAGAAAATAGATTGGAATCGCTTAATTATGAAAGATTTAGCATTCCTAAGGTAAATATCAAGGAAAATTTTAGCACCTTTGTAATCGAATTAGCGGTGCCAGGACTTTCTAAAGATAGTTTTGACATTGAAATTGAAAAAGAAGTATTAAAGGTGTCTTCAAACGTATCCCCAAAAGAAGAATCTACAGAGGCCGACTCGAAGACGCAGTTTACTAGAAAAGAATTTAATTATAGCAGTTTTACGCGTTCGTTCAATTTACCCGAGGCGGTAAATGTCGAAGACGTTAAGGCTAGTTATACAGATGGAATTTTGTCCATCTCGCTTCCGAAGAAAGAAGTAGAGAAAGACATTAAACGCATGGTTGAGATTTCATAATTGAAATTTAATTTGGTTAGTTAGTTGAAAAAGACCACGTGCTACTCAATCGGTACGTGGTCACTTTTTTTAATAAAGTGATGTCCTGAATAACTAACGATCTCTACGTCTGCGACCTCCGGTACCTTTTTCAAGACGATCTACAAAGGAGCTGTTGTCCGAATTTTTCAGAGCATTTTTTAGTTCATCAAGTTCTGTCTTTGTCAGGTCCCGCCATTCACCAATAGGTAATTTTCCTAAGGAAATATTCATGATCCGTTCCCGCTTGAGAGCGACAACCTCATATCCTAAATATTCGCACATTCTTCGTATTTGCCTATTCAGACCTTGAACTAAAATTATTTTAAACGTAGTACGACTCAAACGCTCTATTTGGCATTTTTTAGTGATGGTATCTAATATGGGCACCCCATTTCCCATTCGTTTCAGAAAATCCGGAGTGATAGGACGATCTACTTTAACTATATATTCTTTCTCATGGCTATTGCCGGCGCGAAGAATTTTATTCACAATATCGCCATCATTGGTCATTAATAGTAAACCCTCACTGGGCTTGTCTAATCTTCCGATATGAAAAATTCGTTCCTTGTGATTGATAAAATCCACAACGTTTCCTTCAATACGGCGGTCTGTCGTGCACGTGATTCCAACAGGTTTGTTCAATGCAATGTATACTAGATTATTATTTTCAGTAATTAATTTTCCATTGACGGAAATAACATCACCCGGCATGACCCGGTCTCCCAAACCGGCCGCTTCACCATTGACGGTAACTTGTCCTTTTTCAATAAAAGTGTCCGCCTGGCGGCGAGAACAAAACCCGCTGTCACTAATAGCCTTATTGAGTCTGATAGAATCTGGATGGTGCATGCTTTTATGGTTTAAACCTCCAATAATTGTTTCTGAAATGCCTTGATTTTATCTCGCAATTTTGCCGCCATAAGAAAGTCCAGATCCTTAGCCGCCTGTTCCATAGCCTTGCGAGTATCTCGAATTTTCTTTTCAAGTTGTGGCTTCGTTAAATATTCTGCTTCTGCTTCCGCAGCTAGGCTTTCAGTTGTTTCCAAGGTGTATGCATTCGTCTTGGCTTTTGTTAAAGCATTTTCTAACGACTTTTTAATGGCTGTTGGTTGTAGGTTATTGGCCTTATTATAGGCTATTTGTTTGCCTCGGCGATACTCTGTGCCGTCAATGGTGGTCTGCATACTTCTGGTAATCTTATCGGCATACATAATGGCTTTTCCATTGATGTGTCTTGCCGCTCGTCCTACGGTTTGAGTGAGAGAGCGGGCACTGCGTAAAAAACCCTCTTTGTCTGCATCCAGAATAGCCACTAAGGATACTTCCGGCAAATCCAGTCCTTCCCTTAATAAGTTTACCCCTATCAAAACATCGAATAGGCCGAGACGCAGGTCCTGCATAATTTCAACCCGTTCAAGAGTGTCCACATCGCTATGGATATAGCGACAACGAATAGAAACCCGAGTCATATATTTGGTAAGTTCCTCCGCCATTCGCTTGGTAAGAGTAGTCACTAAAATACGTTCATCCTTTTCTACTCTCAACTGAATTTCTTCCAACAGATCGTCAATCTGATTCAAACTGGGGCGCACCTCAATGGGAGGGTCTAGTAAGCCAGTTGGACGTATAATCTGCTCCACATACACTCCGTCGCTTTTTTCCAGTTCATAGTCGGCTGGGGTAGCACTTACGTAGATCACCTGATTCTGAAGCGCTTCAAACTCTTCAAATTTTAAAGGGCGATTATCCATTGCGGCGGGTAATCTAAAACCATATTCAACCAAATTTTCCTTTCTACTTCTATCACCACCATACATAGCGCCTACCTGTGAAACCGAAACGTGGCTTTCATCAACTACCATTAAATAATCCTTCGGGAAAAAGTCCAATAAACAGAAAGGACGTGTACCTGGCAAACGTTGATCCAGATAGCGAGAATAGTTTTCAATGCCGCTGCAATAGCCCAATTCGCGGATCATCTCCAAATCAAAATTGGTTCGTTCTTCCAAACGTTTGGCTTCTAAATGCTTACCAATTTCTTTAAAGTAGTCAATTTGTTTGACCAGATCTTCCTGAATACCGTGAATTGCATTTTGCAGCACGTCCGGTGACGTGACGAACATATTTGCCGGATAGATGGTCAATCGATCATACTTTTCGATCACCTCGTTGGTTTGTGGGTCGAAGGCTTCAATTTCTTCAATTTCATCTCCAAAAAAGTGAATTCGGAAAGCGAAATCGGCGTAACCGGGAAATACATCTACGGTATCACCTTTTATTCTGAAGCGTCCGTTATGAAATTCAGTTTCAGTGCGTGAATACAGACCTTGCACTAATTGATGTAAAAGTTTCGTACGTGAAATAATTTGCCCTTGCTCTAAAGCGACTACGTTTTTCTGAAACTCATCGGGATTACCAATACCATATAAACAGGATACGGAAGCGACCACAATTACATCCCGCCTACCCGAAAGTAGCGAAGAGGTGGTGCTCAGTCTCATTTTTTCAATTTCTTCATTGATGGAAAGGTCCTTTTCAATGTAGGTTCCACTGGATGGGAGATAAGCTTCTGGCTGATAATAGTCGTAATAGGAAACAAAATATTCAACCGCGTTATTGGGAAAAAACTGTTTGAACTCACTATACAGTTGAGCGGCTAAAGTTTTATTATGAGCCAAGACCAAAGTGGGCTTTTGAACTTGCTGGATCACATTGGCCACGGTAAAGGTTTTACCACTTCCGGTCACACCCAATAACGTTTGATATTTGGCGTCAGTTTCTATGCCTTGCGCCAATGCTGCAATAGCTTCGGGCTGGTCTCCGGTGGGTTTAAAATCGCTTACAATTTCGAATTTCATTTCGTGGGCAAAGATACTGAAAAGACGGCTGAAAAAGATGGCCCAAGTTGGTTTAGATTTTCGTCCAATTAACTGCCTTGAGGCTTCATGGTCATATTAATTTGAATCTTACCATCTTGTATCAATCGCACATAATAGACCTTATCCCTATAGACTTCTACATCAAATTTAAACTCTAGATCGTGTTTGCCCTTGGGGGTGTTTGGGTTGTTGTAAAGTTCTCGTACTACAATATCGTTCTCATCGAACATGGCAATGGTCACAGCCGATTCCGAAGAAAAATAAAATTTAAATTTACCTGTGGCGGACCGATTGATCAAGCCATTATCATGGTAATTGGTGAGATAATCATTGGGATCGTATTCGGGAACAGGAACGTTAAGTAAATCTGCGGTATATGTTCGTAAGTACAAGGCTTCTTCTTCATCAAAGCCACTAATGGTATTCAAATGAACACCATCGGTTATGGCCCAAATGGAATATTGTCCCAGCGTATTAAAGTCTTTTCTGTCTTCTATTTCTTGCGCAAGTTCCGCCAAATGACCTGTGGCAATATTTCCAGGGGTGTAGGTTTCCATGGCGTTGGAGCCCGATTCGTTTTGCTGAATACACATGGCGTACAGCGGTAAACTTTTAGATTCTCCGGGAGCCAGAGTAATGAGTTCCTTCTGAGTCACTATAACGTCCTGTACGGCAGCCGAAGTAAATAGCTGCCCATTGGGGATGGTTACTTTTATGGTTTTAGCTGAAGTGTTCGTGAGCGTAATCACAATGGGCTGAATATAATGCGGACTGTCTTCGTTACCATTTACTTCAGAAGTGATCAGGTTTTTTTCCAGGGCATCTAGAAAATTGTAATTGGCAATAGTTGTAACGGAAGGGGTGTTAGCAACTGAAAAGATCAAGGTGATCAATAGGGCGAATGTTTTCATAAAATCCATTTAAGAGTATTATGAAAACGTTGGAACAGAGATATTTAGTATTTTGAAAGAAGGAAGGACGCTATAATTTCTCAGCAATCACTTCCACCATGATCGGACAACAAATGGTGGCTCCGGCGGTTTGTTCCAGCTCTTTAAGATTGTTGATAGCCTCTGAAGCCTCTTGATGGGATAAATAGCCGGCATCGACAAGCCTTGGAAAATAGCTGTGATAGAAAGTCTTTGGCCATTGCCAAACCAGGTTATCGGAAGTGGCCAGTTTTGACATCAACCGAAGACTGGTTACTTTCATTCCCATGGCGGTCAATATTTGTGGAAGTTCGCGCCCAATATCGATTTCGGCCTCCGAATCTTTAAAACTCTTAAGGGCGGCGGTAATGGCTTTTTTTAAACCCGGTAGCGGAGGTTCAGTTTGATGGGTGGACCAATCGTAATATTCATGAATGACCATTTTTCCACCTGGTTTGAGCGCATTGTATACTTTTTGAAGAATGTCTTTGGGGTTGGAAAGCCAGGCGAGGGCCCATCGACAATACATGCCATCCAGATGGTAGTCTTCCAAATTCATTTCATTGAAGTCAGCCAAAACGGGCTCAATATTGAGTTGGTAGAGCGCTTTGACCTGCTTTAGGTGTTCGATATAGGAGGGAGACAGGTCTACGCCAATCACTTTTCCTTCCTGCCCGACGATGTAAGCCATTTCTTTGGTGCAAAAACCTGGACCCGAACCTAAATCCAATAAGGTTTGCCCGGCTCCAAACTGAGCCAGTTGCCAGCCGTGTTGTGCTTCCTCAGCCCATACTTGATGTTGGATGCCCAAGCGATGTAGTTCTTCGGCATCGGTTCCTAAAATATAAGCGTTCTCTTCTTGCATAGTGGTTTCTTTTCGGAAGTTATAAATTTAGTAAAAAAAGTAGGGTCTGTGCTAGTAATTCACATAGAGATATCCTAAAAAGGCATCTGGAAATTCTGGGTCATTTAATACTAAAACATAGTAATAAGTACCCACGGGAACGACCTTGTTTTGAACCAACAAACCGGTATTTGGAATAGCATCCCAAAGACCGTCATCGTTGCCGCCTTCGTAGATCAGATTTCCTTCCCGACTGTATATTTTCAGATTAAAATCGAGAAAAACATCAATGAGTCCCGTAATAATGAACTCGTCGTTCAAGGTATCTCCGTTGGGGGAAACTCCCTGTGTAATGATAGGTTTACAATTTTCAGTAGTCAATAAAAAGGACGCCGTTGTAAAACAAATCTCGTTTTCCAAACGCACGAAAATGGTTTGTGGGTCGGCGGCATTTTCGTATTGCTCCGGGTCGCTAATGGCATTGGTATTGGCGATGGCATTTTCCAAAGTAGTGAAATAGCTTATCATGTCGTTTGGATCTGTAGAGATGAGCTCGTTTTGAACGGTAAGATCAAATAGGGCAGTGTCCAAACCAAGGTCACATTCCAAAAGGTCCGGTAAGTTGGCAATGGGAGGGATGGTACCAAACTCAGCAGCTATTTCAAATTCGTTATTAAATTCATTAAGTTCTTGAATTATCCCTAAGCCCGAACCATCATCGTCGACCACTGCCAATAGAACAAACATATTTGGAATATCTTCTGATAATTCGATATCAATGCTTCCTGATTCACTTCCTCCTTCGGGAATGGTGCTTTGGGTTTGGGATCGTCCTATTAAATCACCATCGGCATAGAAAGCAATGGGCGTGCCACCGGGTAAGGGAGCTGTGCCCTTTAGATTGTAAACCGTATAGTCTATGGTGAGATCTCGTTGACGGCAGGCATAAATTTCGTTATCAATACTAATGGTTGCATCAGGTAGGGGGCAAATAATCACCTCAATTTCAAAGCTACCCACCACAAAACAGTCCGGATTAAAGGCACGAACCCATATCACTTGAGGATTTGTAATGTTCTCATAGCTTTCAGGGTTCGTTATGGGATTAACATCATTGTTTGCATCATCTTCAGTTAAATGAAAACTAAAGGAGTCGTTTGGATCCAATCCAGCGGTGGCTTCCGTAAGGTCAAACAACTCTAACCCTACGACATCGCATAATTCCAGATTTCTTAAATCTACAATATCCGGGAAAACAGCTAAGTGAAAATCTACGATATCTTCATTGTTGTCTTCGTTGGCCTCCGTTACCATCTCATTGTCATCTACAAAAGCCCGAAGTTCAAAATCGGCCGGAATTTGCGCTGGAATCGTAAGTGCAATGGATCCGCTTTCAGATCCGCCAATGGGTAGATCGGTTTGCGTAAAGGCAGTATCCATCAATAGGTTTTGTGCGTAAAAGCCAACTCTGGTTCCGGCTGGTAGTACTGCCGTGCTATTTACATTGAAAACAGTATAATCGAGCCCTGTGATTTCCCGATCTCCACATTCTGTAGCACCCGTGATAAGGTCAATTTTTACGGTGGCATCCGGTAGTTCTGTGTTGAGTACTGAGACCACATTATTGATGATCACCAAATCCTGACTAGAGGTAATGCGCACCAGGGCGGATTCATCACCGGGCTGAATGTTGTTTTCGATATCGTAAAAATCGATATCCATATTATAGAATTCACTATTATTTGTGAAACTATTGGTTCCATTAAATTGATTATCTGCCGGATTCAAGGCATTGCTTAAGATGTTGCCGTTTATTTGTAAGGTTTCATTATTAGCTATTCCCAAGTCACCTTCCCACGCCAAAAAGCCTAATTTAGCTCCAATATTATCTAAAACATTCAGATTGTTCAATTCAATATCCAGTTGAGAGTTCGCAGCAGAAACTGCTTCAAATCCGTCAAAAATGTTTACTTGATTCAGCGGAAGGTCGTCATCTTGATACACAACGGTCACTGCCCAACCACCAAAATTGGTGGCATTTCCTCCGTTAATCTGACAGAAAGGTTGAATCGCTTCAGTGAGGTCAAGCTCACTAAGGGAGTAGGTGCCATTTCCGAAATCGCTAACTATGGAAGTAACCTCTATCATGGCTCCAAAATATTCAGAGCCGGAGACCGGAAGCGTATAACTAAAAGTTCTTTCCGCAACCAAAGGATTCCCATTGAAGACCACTTCAAAATCGCCAGAACCCGATCCGGCCCAGTACAAATATGCAGCAACGAGCGTTTGATCGGCTTCCAATTCAAAATCGGCACTAGATACGGTAAGAATTTCACAGGGAAGATTAATCCCTCCATTTTCTCTTAAATTGAGTGTATTTCCGAAGGAAAGGTAATCATACCTCCCGTTCAATTGCTGAAACAATTCTATTTCCTGAGCGCAAAGAAAAGTGGGGATTACTAAAAGTAAAACCAGTAGTTGGTGTTTTATAAAACGCATAGCAACGATTTGATAGCTAAATATACGAATATTTAGTTCACAGAATGGACAACACCTTACGAAGCAGCTCTTAATTTATAAATCTCGTTTTTTAAGAATGGCGTAAGACCAATAAATGAACAGCACGGTCCATCCCATACAAATAAGGACGGAAGTCCAGGGTACGTCGTACCCTCCCGTAAAGGTCTCGCCCAATTGACTTGCCGCCGATTGTACCGCACCAAAACGAGTAATGGGTTCTTCAATGAGGTCGGACATGGCGTTGAGTGGTAAAAAGTTGTAAACCGACTGGAACAAATCCACATCTGTCTTTACTTTTATATATTGAAATAAGATCGCAATAAGCCCTTCTACGACCTGCCATAATCCTAAAAACCCTAAGGCAAATGCCGATCTTTTTACCAGAAAGCCCAGGAACATACAGAAACTGAAAAAGCAAAGTAACTTTAGTAAATAGGCAAATAAATATTGCATATCACTGAATATGATACCAATTTCATTATAATCTGAAAAGATCAATCCTAAAATAAGGGAAACTATGAAGAGGAATACCGTTGAGGCCACAGAGAATAAGATCACCGTCAGAAATTTAGAGGTAATGAATTCCTTTTTGCTCAGGCCATCGATCAAATTCTGTTTTAAGGTTCGATAGCTATATTCATTGGCCACAATGGAGACAATAACAATAGCGAAAAATATTTTCAGCCATGCGGCGATCCAGGCGTTAAAATGCCAGATAAAGGGAAAGTTGAATATCCCCTGGTCTGCGACCCTAAATTTTACTCCACCAAAATTGAATTCTATGGAAACAATAAAGGCGATGAACAAAATGAGCGAAAAGTATACAATGGTAATAGCCTTTGCACTTTTGTTATATTTTAATTTCTGTAGTTCTATATTGAGTAATCGTAGCATTTCGGTTAGTTGTTTTTGGTGATTTCAAGGAATTGTTCTTCGAGGCTTTCTTTGCGTTTTTCAAGTCGGGATACAGCAATGCCTTTCGCAAAGAGTCTTTTGTTTACTTCTGAAGCGTCCAAGGGACTTTTGAGATATGCTACCAACGCTCCACCTTCCTGCTTAATTTGGGAGAAAGAATCCATTTCCTCAAGGGCAACTTCTAAAGCTTTAAGGTCGTCGCTTTCCAGTGTAATAAAACCATGACTTGCATTCATGGCATCTACACTACCTGAATACAGACTTACTCCTTTCCGAAGAATAACCACATGCGTACACACTTTTTCAACTTCATCCAATAGGTGAGAGGCTAGTAGGATGGTAGTTCCCTGAGTGGCAATACGCTTAATAATTTCTCTAATTTGGTGAATTCCCTGTGGGTCTAAACCATTGGTTGGTTCATCGAGTATAAGGATTTCGGGATCATTTAACAAAGCCGATGCAATTGCTAATCTTTGCTTCATTCCTAGTGAAAATGTACGAAACTTGCTTTGTTTCCTATCCAAAAGACCAACGGTCTCTAATGTCTTTTCAATATTGTCCTTGGAGACTCCTTTTATTTGACAAACGAGTTCCAGGTTTTGTACAGCCGTCATATAGGGATAGAAATTGGGTCGCTCAATAATAGCACCTACCTTTTTTAAGGCATTATGGGTAGAATCCTTACCGTCAAACCAATGGTATTCCCCGGCTGTGCGATTGACCACATTTAATACCACACCAAGTGTAGTAGATTTTCCACTACCGTTGGGTCCTAAAATACCATAGACATTTCCTTTTTCTATGGTAAAAGAGAGATCGTTAACTGCGGTAATGGGACCAAACTTCTTGGTCAGATTTTTTATCGTGAGTATGGGATGCACAAATTTAGATTTTGGTGATTAGATAGTAATACGACGAAGATCCCTAAAAAATGTTACAACTTTATAAGAAAGCCCTTAAAAAACGAATTCCAAACGATGAGGTTTGGAATTCGGGAATGATAATTTATAGGTTATGACTTTTGTTCTTTATTGAAATAAACCAGATAATAATACATTTGTTTTTCTTCATCCCATCCTTTCTCTACAAATTTCTCTGCGCTTTCCGGGTTGATGAAATCCAATTTAATTTGAATGTTTGTATCCAGTTCAATGACGTTCTTCATTTTCTTACGTGCAGCGGTCACCGCAGTATTGGCAATAGGAAATGAAGTAAGGTCTTCTATTTTGTATTTGGGCGCTTGTTCTGTTTTGTAATTTCTGAATTCTGGCATGAGGTCCGGATTCTCAATCACTTCGTTCATAAAGGTTGATTCTTCGAACAGATCATTTTTTGCAAAGTGGTTCACGGCTCGATTCATAAATAGTACTTCCTCTTTTTTATCTTCAGCGGGAAGTACTACATCTTTGGCGAAGTCCTGACAGAATTTCAAATACTTTTTAGTAAAGAAATTCTCATCCTCGAAAGCGCCTACAGCCAAAAAACTTTCTAACCAATAGCGGGCATCGTAACGATTGCTATCAACTGAAAGTACTTTGTAACCTTCTTCTTTTTTTATGTTGAATATAAGTGCGCCCTTATCCAGTTTATTTAGGTTAACACCCTGTAGAAGCTGAGCCTCCAGCTGCCCGTCACCTTCTGAAAACTGAAGAAAGTCTTGTTTTATTTCAGATTTAAAAATACCTACTGCATCCACTTTCTCGTTATCAATTTGAACATTTTCAAGAAATGCCACGTATACCTCACCTGCCTTAATATGTGGATGGGTAGATTGATCGAAAAGGTGTTTGGCAATTTTCTTGCTCACCTCGTGGACCTCTTCCGGATGGTCAAATATTTCGGTGACCAGATTGAAAACCTCATGAAACTCCAAGTCGGTGTCGTGCACAAACTGAAAGTAGTTTTCCTCTTTATCTCGAAAGGGCTTTAGGAAGTATTCTTTCAACAGCGGCGTCAACTCATCATCCATTTCATAGGGCTTTTCAGAAAGAAAAATGGGCTCTGTTCTGCTTTTGTTCCCGACACGATGAATGGATAATGATTGGATGTGGGTACTGTAAAGATTAATCATGGGATGCGTTATAAGTTATTTTTAAAATGAATTGTTGGGAATTTTAAGCAACGATCAGGCGGCCTCATAATTCACTTAATTCCAATTCTCATCGAAATCAAGATCTTCATAGTCCTCCGGGTCTAGGTCGTATTCTTCTGATCCTTCTTCTTCAAGGTCTGCAATGAACTCCTTTTCGGGAGCCTCTTCTGGTATTTGGCCATGTGCAAACATAAGGTTGGGGTAATGTCTTCCTTCTTCTCGTTCAGCTATTTCGGCCAATTCGACTAGAAAGGTCCAAAGATTCAAGAAGTCATATACATAGATTAGTTTGGTTTGATCTTCGTTGGTCACGTCGTCGATGGCAGTTTCGTTCATAATCCGGATGCTGCCTGGAGTCTCATTCATATCGAACAATGCTATCTCTTCTCCCTGTTCCCAGAGATCGTTGCTTACGTAAAAAGAGGCCATTTCCTGCCCGGCAAAACCAAAGGCCTGTGTGATGGAATCATGCAGTTCCTCCAGGGTGGATGTTCCTTCAATTTCGATATCTCGGAAAACGTCCTCATTGGCGTCTAGGATAATTCTAAAACGGTAAATCATTTGCCAAAAATTAAGAATGCAAAGTTAGACTTTATTCCTTGTTTGAATAGGATATATACCGTGTTTTTTCAATAGAGGTCATTTACTAAACCGATGTAAGGTGAAGGTCATTGCTGTGAGCAAAAAGAAGGCCGCTATTTGATGAGCCACTCCCAACCAAACAGGTACTCGAAGTATTAAGGTGAAAACACCCAAAATAAATTGAAGTAAGACCAGTCCTACCAATAGATTTATTCCAGTCCTTTGTTGCACATCCAATTTCAACTTTCTCGCTCTGAACCCAATGAGTGCAATAATTCCGACTACGACATAAGCCAAGTATCTATGCACAAATTGAACTCCGCTCTTTCCTTCTACAAAGTTTTTCCAAACTGGACTTTGTTCTATTGTAACCGAATCATGAATTAGCATTCCGTCGTTCATGAGTGGCCAATGATTATGGGTCAAACCGGCATCTAAACCGGCCACAAATGCTCCCCAAACTATCTGAAGGAGCAAAAGCGATAGCCCCCACCGAATGAGATTCCTTAATTTTTTATGAACCTCTTTTTTATTCGGATACCATATATCCAGTGCCACCCAAAGCGTATAAGCAAAGGTAATGAAGGCCGTTATTAGGTGCATTGCCAACCGGTAGTGACTCACATCCGGACGATCCACAAGACCACTTTTCACCATGTACCAGCCCAAAAACCCTTGAAACCCTCCTAAAAAGAGCAAGATGAGGCACTTTTTAACAGTAGCCTTGGTGAGTTGTTTCCGGATTAGAAAATAGAGGAAAGGAATGATAAAAACCACACCGATAAACCTGCCGATAACACGGTGCAACCACTCCCAAAAATAGATTTCCTTAAAATCTTCTAAATCGAATTGATTATTGATCTTCTGATACTCGGGATATTGCTTATAGAGTTCGAAGGCAGCTTCCCATTCAGCTTGATTTGTAGGGGGTATCGTGCCCGAAATTAATTTGTAATTGGAAATGGAAAGACCAGAATGTGTAAGTCTGGTTATACCGCCCACAACGACCATAATGAAAATGAGCGCTCCTCCTATGAGTAGCCAATAAAAAACTTTCTTATTATCCTTCATAATTGCTTCTAAGCTTTTTTCAAACCAATTTCTTGCCCCTTTTTTAGCATAAAATCATGAGCTGCTTCATATTCATTGGGAATATCCCCTTCGAGGATGGCTTCTTTAATGGCATCCTTAATAATACCAATTTCTCGGCAAGGTTTTAGGCCAAACGTTTTCATGATCTCCTCACCACTCACTGGAGGCTGAAAATTGCGAATATGATCTCGTTCTTCTACTTCTATGATCTTACGACGTACCTTCTGAAAATTGTTATGATATTTTTTGAAGCGATTTGGGTTTTTGGTAGTGATGTCCGCCTCGCAGAGGGTCATTAAATCCTCTACGTGATCTCCAGCGTCAAAAACTAATCGCCTCACAGCACTATCTGTCACTTCGCTGGCCAAAACAATGGGCCGGGAACTCATCATTACCATTTTCTGAACGAACTTCATCTTTTCATTCAATGGCATTTTTAGACGTTTAAAAAGCTTGTAGACCATTTTAGATCCTACAAATTCATGTGCATGGAAGGTCCAGCCTGCCTTTTTGCTAAAACGCTTGGTTGGGGCTTTACCAATATCATGCAATAAAGCTGCCCAACGAAGCCAGAGATTATCCGTAGTTCGGGCAATATTGTCCACCACTTCCAAGGTGTGCCAAAAATTATCCTTGTGCCTTTGCCCTTCTATCTCTTCAATGCCTTCCAAAGCAACCAGCTCAGGAAAAATATAAGGAAGTAAACCGGTTTTGTGCAGCAGGGTAAAACCAATGGAAGGAACCGGTGCTGCTAATATTTTATGACATTCCTCTACAATACGTTCTTTCGAGATAATCTGAATTCGGTCTGCATTTTTGGTAATGGATAGCAATGATTCTTTTTCAATGTTGAAGTTCAACTGTGTTGCAAATCGAATGGCGCGAAGCATTCGCAAGGGATCATCGCTATAGGTGATATCCGGGTCGAGCGGAGTTCTTATTATTTTTTGTTCCAAATCGGAAAGACCGTTGAAGGGATCGAGCAATCTTCCGAAAGAGTCATCATTGAGACTAATAGCCAACGCGTTGATCGTGAAATCACGCCGGTTTTGATCATCTTCCAGGGTGCCGCTTTCTACAGCGGGGTTTCGGCTATCGGCCTGGTAGGATTCTTTTCGAGCACCAACAAATTCCAACTCGATGGCTCCAGTTTTCAACATAGCAGTACCATAAGTTTTGAAAATAGATACTTTTGGTTTTCCCGGTAGTAAGTTAGAAACTTCCTTGGCTAGGTCGATCCCATTGCCAACAGCAACAATATCAATGTCTTTAGCATTCCCTCTATCTAGCAAATAATCGCGTACAAACCCTCCAATAACATAGGCCGCTACACCCAGGTTACGAGTAGCCCTGTTCACTGTATTGAAAACGGGATGTTGTATTGCAGTTTTGTAGTTTGGTGCTGCCATTTAGGAATCCCTTTTGGTTTTTAAATAGTCGTCTATTAAATTGTTAGCAGGTTATGGTGATCGAGTCAATTAACTTCTAATTACCACGATTTCACCTTCATGAGTTAACCTAATAATGGCCGATGTTTGTCCGCCTCGTTTTTGCCGATGCAAATTTACGATATAGTCCACGCCCTCCAAAATCTCCCGACTTATTTCTTGAAAGCGCTCCGGTGATTTTTGGGAACTAATATTCGCCGAGGTCGAAACAATCGGTTTTCCTAATGCTTCGATCAGTTGTTCGCAAAATGCGTCTTTGACCATTCTAATGGCAAGGGTATTATCGTTTGCTATTAAGTTTTTCGCCACGCCTTTTGGGTTTTCATAAACAATGGTAGTAGGTCTAGAGGTGTTTTCCAGAATTTGCAAGACCGTTTCCGGAACATTGCCGACAATTTCTTCCAGCATTTCAAGTTTAGAAACCAAACAAATAAGGGCTTTGTTTTCCTGCCTTTTCTTGAGCTGAAAAACCTTTTGCACAGCGTCTTCACGGGTTGCATCACAACCAATGCCCCAAACGGTATCCGTGGGGTAGAGTATAAGTCCTCCCTTTTGCAGCGTAACTAATGTTTGTTCAATTTCTTGTTGCATTATCGAGTTGGACCTATAAATGATCTCTGAACCTTTTGTGAATTCTATATTTTCGGTATGGAGAAAGCCTCCTTTTTTTGGGCACCCCATTTTTCTGAATGAATTGTTCGATAGCGTTTACCATTCTTTCCGAAGAACGACCATCGGTATAGGGATGGTAGTTCTTAATAATAAACTCGCGCTCATTCTTATAGGAATCTTCGGTGAATGTTTTTTCAACACTATTGGCTAAAATTGAAGGATCATCAATGTCCTCCCAGTACTTGTTTTCAGCAATATTTTTGAATGTGATCACCGGTTTATTCAGTAATAAAAATTCATAAACTACTGAAGACGTATCGCTAATCATCAGATCGGCAAGAATTAAAAACTTAGTGATGTTCTTTTCTTCTTCGTAAACCACGTTATCATGGGCGGCGGCTATATTCCGATAGGTTTCGATGAGTTCGTGATCCATAAGTGCGTGGAACTTACACAAAATGAGATAGTCTTGGTTACCAGCCAGCGAAACAATTTCTTCCTTTACAAACTCGGCACAGGTTAGATAAGGAGTAAAAGTGGGAGCAAAGAGAATTATTTTCTTTGCGTTATGCCTGTTCAGTAATGTTTCTTTTTCTTCGGAATAGGCCTGCTGTTCTATATACATTTTGTCCAACTTAGACCAACCGGTCTCCATGACTTCAAAGTTGCGATGCTGTTGTTGCAACTCGTTAAATTTATCAGTAAAATATGGGCCTTGAGTAAGGTAAAGATCAAAATAATGCCGAATTCTAAAATGAGTTCTCTTTTCGCCTGCCAGGCCATGGAAAATTTGCACTTTCACACCTCTTAAATAGTGCGGCACTTCATTTCCAGGAACTATGATCACATCGCTTGGATACTTTTTAAGTGTTTTTAGTGAATTCGTATAGGGGTCACCCTGATACGGAAAGCTTGCATTCAATTCTGCTTTTAGAAACCACATGACCTCATAGCCTTTTTCAAGCACTACGGCGCGAATGGGATCAACAATGCCAAAGGCGTATGAATTCTGACAAAAAAAAAGAAATTTCATAACCTAGATTAGTTGATTGGCGTTTTCAAGATCTTCCTTAAAGTCAATTTCCACACAAGTGAATTGAGAGATATCAACGGCATCTACCTTAATGCCATCGTGCTTTATAGCGAGTTCCAAGCCTCTTTCGAAGTAATCGTTATCATCACATTCTTTCAACCGATTTATAAAATGGGGTAAGTCATTGCTCGAAATAAAGTTAATCCCTAAAGCTTCTCCCAAACCATTTTTCACTTCCTTGGAAAGTTCATCGATAAAACCATCTTTCAAAGTATATTTTACTTCTTCTTCAGCCACTCGCTCCCTATTTACAGCAACAAATGACACATTTTTTTCAATATTGGCTTGTAAATAATTCAGTACTTTCTCATCAAAAACTACATCGCCGTTGAGCCAGAATACCGACTCGTTCTTGCATTTCACCAACGCCTTTAATAGACTCTTGGAAGTGTTGGTTCTGTCAAAAAAAGGATTATAGATATAGCTTACGTCTGGAAAACGTTCCATGATCAGGTTCTTTTTAAAGCCAACAACCGTATTGATATCATTGACGTCAAAAACATTTGACAAATTTTCAATTTGCATTTGCATGATGCTTTTTCCGTTTTTCAAAGGAGTTAACGGTTTCGGAAAAGGATTCCCTAGTCTAGAGCCAATTCCCGCGGCAAGTATAATAATTTTCACGTATATCCAGGTGTTTCGATGTGGTTACAAAGGTAAGTTTTTTAACAGGAATTTAATGGAGGAGCGTTCTATAGACTTCCAAATAAAGTTTTGCTGTACTGTTCCAACTAAAACTTTTCGCCCGATCTATATACCATTGCTTATAAAACTCAAGTTCGGCACTGTATTTTTTTAGACCATCTTCAAGAATTCTGGCCATATATTGAGGGTCATATTGATCCCAGTAAAAGCTATGTTTTCCACCTATTTCGGGCAAGGAGGTGTTGTTTGAAATAAAAACCGGTTTTCCAAACCGCATGGCTTCAATGGGAGGTATCCCGAAACCTTCTCGCAAGGAAGGAAACACAAATGCTTCGCAGCTTTGCAGGTAATATTGCTTTTCTAAATCGTCTATCTTGCCGGGTAAGAGCACCCGGCCCTTTAAGCCAAGTTGTTCGGTTTTATAGCGCAGCTCGTCTGCATACGCAGAGGTGTTACTTCCGGCCAAGACCAAATCGTATTGGGGAAGGTACATCAACATTTCAACCAAACTTATGAAATTTTTACGGGGACTAAAATCGCCAATAGAAAACAAATATGGTCTTTGCGTTTGTAATTTTGGCCGGTAATCGGCTGGGATATTAATATCCGTAATGGTGTTGCCATTATGTATTACGTATTGAGGAATATCGGGAACTTCAAAATGGGCATGAGTATCTTTTTTAGCGAATTCGCTTATATAAACAATGGCAGACGCTCGTTGCAGTTTTGCTCTAAACTTGGCCTTCAATTTTTCCTGAATTCCAAGCGACCCTTCCGACACAAAGTGGATGTCATGTACCGTGAGTAGGTAAGGAATATCAAAGAAAGGCTCAATTTTAATATTTTGGTTAAGGCAATGCCAGAGATCGTATTTTTTCTTTATTCTGAAGGGTTTGTGGCGGGTAATCGACTTGTATTTGTTATACTGAAAAGCAGTGCCAAACTCCGCTTTCCAAACCCCGGGTTTTTTTACATTGAGCGTGATATTGAAATCGCCCAGATCTTCCTTCGATATAGCCTTGATCAAATGATAATTGAACTGACCAAAACCAGAGAACTTGTTCTTTAAATTGTGAGATTCTAAGAATATTTGTTTCATGGTTTCAGTTGATTCTTCGGTACAATAACCACAAATTCACATAGCGCTTAAATACCGAAAAGGCGTTGATATATGCCAAGATAAAACCTTCTTTGCCATCCAAAATGCCCAAACGCAAAATATATTGATGCCAAAAACGATAAAACGGACGAAATAGGAAGTGAAATAAGTGAGGTTTTTTTCCTTTTTCATACAACATACGAGCTTGTAGGGCGCTGTAGCGATGTAACTTGCCGGTATAGTCATCAAAACTTTTATAGGTGTGATGGGGCAATCGAGCTTTCAGCTGAGCCGTTGCTCCATTAGCATCCAGAGTTTCGTGCACTAAATTACCGTTGTAATGACAGTGGTTTTTATTAAAAATGCGGATGACCCAGTCCGTTTGGAATCCGCTGTATTTGATTCGTTTCCCCATAAAATAAAGTGATCTCTTCACGAAATAAGCGATGGCTTTTGGTGCGGCAAGCGTGCTTAAAATTTCATGGGCCATGGCCTTGGTAATTTCCTCGTCAGGGTCAAAGAACACTACCCAATCGTTAGTAGCTTGGGAGATGGCGTAGTTTTTTTGTTCACTGAAGTTATCAAACTCGCGTTTTACAACTTTCACCCTTTCGTGTTGTGAAGCCAGTGCGACGGTCGCGTCTGTGCTAAAAGAATCTACAATGATAATTTCATCGGCAAACCACAAACTTTTAATGAATTCTTCAATGACCTCAGCCTCGTTGAGGGTGATAGCCAAAGCACTAATTTTTACAGAGTTCTCCAAGAGTTGTGATTAGTTTGCGTAAAAGTAATAATTTTACGAGGATTAATTCTGAAAAGCGCTGTGGCAAAACTTCCAATTTTAATGTATCACAAAGTATCGACTTTGGAAAGTAAAGGGTTAACCATTGCTTCGGATCGTTTGGAGGCCCAGTTTCGATTTTTGGCTGAAAACAATTATCGCAGTTACCATTTTTCAGAATTGGCTAACCTTCAAAAACTTCCGCAGAAAAAGAATGTCGTAATTACCTTTGACGACGGCTATGTGAGTCAGTTGGAGCTTGCCGTTCCATTACTTCAGAAATACAAACTAAAAGCCACCTTCTTCATACCTTTGAAATACATTGGAGGAGCGGACGATTGGAACGAAGTTAGAGCTCCCATTATGGATGCAGACACCCTGCGCTCTTTGGATCCAATGACCGTAGCATTAGCATATCACAGCTACGCGCATAGAAAATACGACCACCTAAGCCCGAACGAAATTGAAACTGACACTTTGAAGGCCTTTGAAGCTGCCTCGGAAAACGTTTTGCCTTTGGGAGCATATTTGGCATATCCCTATGGGAAATTTCCACGCAAAGAACCGCAGAAAATCGAATTTTTTCAGCAATTAGAAAAACATCAATTTGTGTATGGACTGCGAATCGGAAATCGGTTGAACACCTTTCCTTTTCGAGACCCATTTGAAATACAGCGCATTGATGTAAAAGGGCAATGGAAGTTGAAAAAATTCAAAAGAAAACTAAAATATGGGAATCTCATTTAGAGGAATATTTCCTAGCGCATCCCCCTTTGAATGAGCATTAGCTTAACGTATCGAGAAAACACCCCGTAGGCGTTGATAGCCGAAATGGCCAGCCCCGGAACACCGTCTTTAAATCCGCCTTTTAAAATGTAGGAACTAAAAAATCGATACGTCGGCTTTAAGCATAGTAAAAGCAGTGTGGCCTTCTTTCCTTTTTTCTGAAGTTGTTCGGCCTGAAACCAGGCGTAACCTTCTCTTTTTTCAATATAGTGATCCAAACTGCGATAAGTAAAATGCAGCACCGGTGTTTTTAGTTTTCCGATGGAACCCTCATAATGCAATTTTTCATGAACTAAGCCGCTATATCGAGTTCCTTTTCTAGGCACCAAACGCAAAACATCGCTGCTATGATGATAAAGAAAACGGTTCATGAAAAAATGTGGGAAGCTCAATTTATAACCCTGGTGCTTGCCACTTTCCATGGCCGCCTTAATTTCTAACTGAAGTGGATAAGTGATGCGTTCATCTGCGTCCAAGAACAAGACCCACTCCTTGGTTGCATGATCTAGTGCGTAATTTTTTTGATTTGAAAAATTGTCAAAGACCCGTTGCAATAAGAGGCAATCAAATTTTTTTGCAATCTCAACCGTAGTGTCTGTGCTGAAGGAGTCTATCACAATAATCTCATCGGCAAAACGGACGGATCGAAGGGCGGCTTCAAGATAAGCCTCCTCATTAAAGGTTGGAATAATTACAGTTAAAGTAGCCACGTTGCAAACTTAGGAAATGTTTGTGATACGCACCTTACTCCATGGAAAGCAATCGGTAGGCTCTTCGTTTTAATAAAAAAGTAGCGTACCTTTGCAACTTATAAAACATTGGATTTGGACAGTTTAGGAATATCGGTAATCGTTAGCACATATAATAAAGAGGAATGGCTTCAGAAAGTGTTGGAAGGGTATAAATACCAAACCTATAACAACTATGAAGTGATCGTGGCCGACGATGGTTCGCGTGAAACCACTAAGGATTTGATCGATTCCTTTCGAGCAGATTATCCGGTACCCCTTCGGCATATTTGGCATGAAGATGAGGGGTATCGAAGACAGCGCATTTTGAACATTGCAATTACCGAAGCGAATATGCCCTATGTGTTGTTTACCGATGGTGATTGTATTCCGCGAAAGGATTTTGTGGAAGTACATGCTAAATATGCCGAGGAAGGGTATTTCTTGTCTGGCGGCTATTGTAAACTTCCTATGAAAACCAGCAAAGTTATTAACGAAGATGACATTAGAACCGAACGCTGTTTTGATGTAAAATGGCTGAAAGAGCAGGATAAACTAAAGGGAACCCAGGCATTAAAATTGAATAGCGGGCCTGCCCTTGCTAATCTTTTGGATCTGGTGACCCCCACGAATGCCAGTTTTAACAACTGCAATTCTTCTGCCTGGAAAAGCGATTTGATCGCTATTAACGGTTATGATGAACGCATGCAATATGGAGGGCCGGATCGCGAGTTAGGTGAGCGATTGGAAAACTTCGGATTAAAACCGAAACAAATTAGGCATAAAGCCATTGTATTGCATTTGGATCATGCGAGGGGTTATAAAACCAAAGAATCATTAGAGCGAAATCTAGCCATTCGGAAGGCCGTTAAGGAGGAGAAAAAGAAGTGGACCGAACATGGAATAGTTAAAGGTGGCAAATCCTGATAAAATCGGTTCTGAGTTCCGAAATTAACATAGAAGATCGAATACCAGTATGGGAAAAATTGTCCCTTTTGTATCTTGATACTGAATTGGATTACTACGACTACCGACAAATTGCCCTTACCATTATACAAAGCCCTTTTAGCTTAGAACAGGTTAAGAAAATTAATAGACGAGAGGTCTTTCCAGTTCTCTATATCAATCTTTTATCTATGACAGGAGCATGGGCAGGTTTTGATAGAGATTGGCTGGTAGAGAAAATCGTAAAAAGAAGTAGACGAAGAGGTATGTTGTCCAAAATGGGTTTATCAATGATTCACGGGCCATTGAAATGGATGTATAAACGACACTGGGTAGAAATTGAAGAGGTATTAACCCAATTGGAGTTGCATCCGGATGCTTATGTTGCGACTTGCAGAGCACTTGTTAATGAAGGTATAGAACCTTTTGATTTTCCTGAATTTGATTCGGTTTTGGTGCAACAATTGAAAAAGATTGCGCTAACGTACCGCGATGGTGGCGATGCGAAGTTATTCATTGAGTATTTAACGGATCGCAATGATTTCATTCATATGTGGACCGGATATTTATTGGTAGAGCTATTCCGATTAAATGACAGTGATTCAATTACAATTTATGGGGAAAACGTTGCGCTGAAAGAAAATTGTCTAGGTCAAATGGAATTGGATCTCGTATTCTTGAAAAAAGAAACCTCACGAGCAAATGCTTTGAAATGGATATTGGATAAGAAGCAAGACTAAATCTTGCCTTAGGACTTTGAATACACTCCGATCTTCCAGTATGTAGTTTCTTTCTTGGTGGTTACCGTGGTAAAAGCGCGTTCTTTCAGCTTGGGGTTTTCCTTAAAATATTCCCAGCAATTGGTTCCTTCTCTAAAGATGGATGTAATTATAATGCCGTCGGGGCTTAAATGCTTCAACATAAGGTTCAGCACCCGGGTACGTTCTGTTTCAGGAATATAATAGAAGGCTTCATTAAAAACGATGACATCAAAATTTCGTTGGGGCACAAAGGTAAGCACATCTTCGGCTAGAAATTCGGCTTTGGGGTAGTTGTTCGCCTTGGCCTTTTCAATAGAAACACTGGAAAAATCGACTCCTAAAAAGTAGTCAAATGGAAAGTCGCTAATCCTTTGATTGAGGACTCCATCTCCACAACCAATATCTAATATAGCTGGGTTATCAGGTGCAAATTCTTTTAAATAATCTAAAATCTGATAGTAGCGCTTTGCTTCCAGATCACTTTTCAAACTTTCCCAGCGACCGCTTTTGTATTGCTTATTCCATCGTCTTTTTCGACGCCAATGGTGAAACTTATCTATGAGATTCATCTGCTTGTTTTTTAAAGTGCTGTTCTAAAAAGGGTTTTAATTTTTTCAGAATTAAATCGGGTGTTAATTCTCGATAGAGTTGGTCAGGTGTTTTTTCAATGGCTCTTCTTTCTTCTAGGGTAAAGCTATCAAAAAGATTGGGTTTTTCTTCCAAAAGATGCACCGAATCATGAACAATGCCATCTTCAAAACTATTCCAGTGCGATTTATCGATATAGGGAGAATAGATGGTGAAAGTGGGTCTGTCCAGCGCTTTGGCAATGTGTACGCTACCCCCTTCATTTGAAACCAGCAGATCACATTGATTCATTAAGGTGATGAACCCGCGAATGGAGTTTTCATAAACATCCAGGTTTATTTGCTCCCTGTGTTTACATAGCTCATAGATCTTTCGAGCCTCTTCTTTTTGGTGAGGGGCATAATTAAAAAGTAAGGTGGCTTCGTAGGTGGATGCAATGTGATCTATAATTTCAGCGGTATATTCGTAAGGCAGTGATTTGTTAGGCGTACTACCCAAAACACCAAGCATGATCACCGGTTTTTTTAGTGTTGTTATTTTGGAATATTGCTTTTCCTCTTCGGTAAGGAATATTTGGTATTTGGGATTGGGATCTTCGATATTAAATGCGGAAGTAAGCATATGCATGCGATCTTCCAACGCTTTGCCACAGGCTTGGGTAGCTTCCGGTAAAAATTCCACCGTCTGTGTGTAGTAGGGAAGTTTCAATTTTTTATGTGCCCGTTTGAAACCAACTCTTTGGGGCGCTTTGGACAGCAAGCACATCAACCTACTTTGCAATTTTCCGTAAGGATCTAAGATAATGTCATACCGTTCTTTCCGAATTTGGTGAATGGTTTTCCAAAGTACCGATAGTTTCTTTAATTCCTTGTCTTGGGCCAAAATTACACGGTCAATATTCGGGTTTTGTTCCAGGACGCCTTGTGTATAATCATAAACGAAATAGCTAATATGGCTATCGGAAAATATCGTTTTTAAATTGTTGGCAAGCACCGAAGCAATGAGGACGTCGCCAATTCTTTTGTTTTGTATGACAAGAATTTTCTTCATAAAGGTTTACCTTCGCAAGGTATCTTTTTTTAAAGTTATTTAAAATTTATAATGAAGGAATCCTTTTCCGTACATCCAAGCTATGCCCAAAGGACTGAACAAATTCAGCAGATGGTGCATCATTTTCATACGACGGGTGAAATGGTGGTTGACGGCGATAGGAATGTGATCAAAAAGATGCGGATCGAAGGGGAATACTTCAATATTAAAAAATTTAAAACCCCTAATTTCTTTCAGGGATTGGTGTATCAATTGCTGCGGAAGAGTAAGGCGCAACGCTCCTTCGAATATGCTCAGAAATTGATAGGCTTCGGCCTTAAAACTCCGTTCCCCATTGCTTATTTTGAACAAACCGGTTTCGGACTTAAGGAAAGTTATTACGTGAGCAAACATTTGGAATACGACTTCGATTTTAGAGTATTGAATCATAATCCGAAATGGCCCAATCGCGACGAAATACTGAAACAATTTGCGGCCTTTACCTTTCAGCTACACGAAAACGGAATCAATTTTTTGGATCATTCTCCGGGAAATACCCTCATTAAGGATTTAGGAGAGGGGAACTACGATTTCTACTTGATCGACCTAAACCGAATGCGGTTCGAATCAATGGACTTCAACAAGCGAATGCGCAACTTTCGTAGAATGTGGTTGTCTAAGACCATGATCAATGTGATGGCTCCTATTTATGCCGAATTGTACGGTACCACTTCCGAAGAGACGCATCAACTTATGACGAAGTTCAGCGCACAGTTTCAGAAGAAGGTAAACTTGAAGAAGTTGAGAAGGCAAAGAAAAAGGAACGCATAGCTCCTTTTAAAGGTCGGATTGATGAAAACTCCTCCGCGTAATATCCTTAATCCATGTCCGGATTAAATAACAACCAATGTATTAAACCGCCACATCATACTCCCGCAAACAGTCGTTTAAAGAAGTTTTTTTGTTGGTGCTTTCTTTTCTTTTTCCGATAATCAAAGCACAGGGCACGTTAAAGTCGCCAGCAGGAAATTTCTTGGTATAACTACCTGGAATTACGACTGATCGGGCAGGAACACGACCTTTCATTTCAATAGGTTCATCCCCAGTTACATCAATGATCTTGGTGGATGCAGTAAGCACAACATTCGCGCCCAAAACGGCTTCACTCTCCACACGCACGCCTTCCACCACAATGCAACGAGAACCAACAAAGGCATTGTCTTCAATGATTACCGGAGCAGCCTGTAAGGGTTCCAATACCCCGCCAATGCCAACGCCACCACTTAGGTGTACGTTCTTACCAATTTGCGCACAGCTGCCTACGGTGGCCCAGGTATCAACCATGGTGCCTTCATCCACGTAGGCACCAATATTCACATAACTAGGCATCATGATCACCCCTTTCGAAATATAGGCTCCATAGCGAGCAACCGCATGGGGAACTACTCTAATTCCCTTGGCTTCGTAGCCTGTTTTTAAAGGGATTTTGTCATGGTATTCAAAAATGCCAGCCTCCATGGTTTCCATTTTCTGAATGGGGAAATACAACACCACGGCTTTCTTCACCCATTCATTTACCTGCCAACCCGATGAGGTAGGTTCTGCACATCGAAGGGTTCCCTCATCGCAGAGTCCAACCACTTTTCGAATGGCGTTAATGGTTGTGGGGTTTTGTAATTGGGAACGGTCTTCCCAAGCAGTTTCAATGATTTGTCGTAGTTCTTGCATAGGTATAATTTGATGGTGTTCTTCAGAAGTTGTTTTTCCAGCTTTTCTTTGAAGAGACAAAGATAGTCCTCAAATTCAAAAATTCATTACATTTTAGTATACTATTAAACAAACCCTTATTTTTGCACCAAAATATGGCAAGAATACTGGCATTAGATTATGGAACCAAGCGCACAGGTATTGCAGTGACTGACGAATTGCAACTTATAGCTTCAGGTTTAACCACAGTGGAGACTGGTAAATTGCTGTCCTTTTTAAAGGATTACTTTACGAATGAATCTGTAGATGAAGTCATTATTGGAGAGCCAAAACAGAGGGACGGGAACCATTCTAATGTAGAGGAACATATTCAGAAATTCATAGCGAAGTTTGAGCAGGCATTCCCGGAAATGAAACTAGAACGAATGGATGAGCGTTTTACCAGTAAAATGGCCTTTCAAACCATGATGGACAGTGGATTGAAAAAGAAGCAACGCCAAAATAAAGCGCTGATCGACGAGATTAGCGCAACCATTATATTGCAAGACTATTTGAACAAAAAATAATGATATACCCAATCATAGCCTACGGAGATCCCGTACTTAGAAAGAAAACCGAAGAACTCACGCCCGACTTCCCTAAGCTGGATGAGTTGATAGAAAGCATGTTCGAAACTATGTACGCGGCACACGGAATTGGTTTGGCCGCTCCACAAATTGGCAAGGCCATACGTCTATTTATTGTAGATGCTTCACCTTTTGAAGATGACGAGGACCTTTCAGAGGAAGAGCAAGAATTTGTAGCTACCTTTAAGAGAGTCTTTATTAATGCTAAGATCATTGAGGAAACTGGAGACGAATGGGTATTTAATGAAGGTTGTTTGAGTATTCCAGATGTACGTGAGGATGTGTTTAGACAGGCAACGGTCACTATTGAGTATTTGGATGAGAATTTTAAGAAGCACAGAGAAACCATAGGCGGAATGGCGGCTCGAATTATCCAGCACGAATACGATCATGTGGAAGGAATTTTATTTACTGACAAACTATCGCCGCTAAAAAAACGTTTGATAAAAAGTAAGCTTACCAATATCTCAAAGGGTAATATAAAAATAGATTATAAGATGCGTTTTCCTAATGCTAAAAAGAAACGTTAATCCGTTTGGAAATATAATAGGAACCGCAGATATTTGCAGCCGCTTTCGAGTAAATAAATCAAAGGAATCGAAGTCATAAGTAAAAGCAAACTATGAGTTTAGAAAAAATACTTTCCATTTCAGGTAAACCTGGCCTGTATCAATTAAAAACCCAAACGCGAACGGGTCTTTTGGCCGAATCGCTGGCAGATGGAAAAAAAATAACAGTGAGTACTCGGCAAAATGTAAGCCTACTTTCTGAAATTGCAATTTACACCTTAACTGAGGAGGTACCCTTAGGGGAGGTCTTCACTAAAATTTCCGAAAAGGAAAATGGGGGAGAGGCTATTCATCACAAATCTACCAGAGATGAGTTGGAGGAGTACTTTTTCGAAGTATTGCCCGATTATGATGAGGATCGCGTGTACCCTAGTGATATCAAAAAAGTAGTGCAATGGTATAATCTATTGGTGAAGAAAGGAATGACGCAGTTTTTAGAAACAGAAGCAGACATTGCTGAAGAGGAATAATAAGCAACATTTTGTAATATACGAGCCCTTCTTTTTAGTAGGGCTTTTTTTAGCTTCTTTGTTAATCATTTTTAATAACTCTTTTTACTTCTAAGGGGCTTTTAAGGTAGCTTTGTCTCTATATTTTACAAATATGCATTCAAGAAAAGACCAGCTTAAAGCATTCGACCGTTTACTAACCATTATGGACGAACTTCGGGAGCAATGCCCCTGGGATAAAAAGCAAACCATGCAGACCCTGCGTCATCTTACCATTGAAGAGACCTATGAGCTGGGCGATGCTATTCTGGAAAATGATCTTACCGAAGTGAAAAATGAATTGGGTGATCTCTTATTGCATATCGTATTTTATGCAAAAATCGGAAGTGAGAAGAATCATTTCGATATGGCGAATGTCGCCAATGATATTTGTGAAAAGTTAATATCCCGCCATCCTCATATTTACGGAGACGTTAAGGTTGCCGATGACGAAGAGGTAAAGCAAAATTGGGAAAACTTAAAACTAAAAGAGGGGAAAAAAAGCGTATTGGAAGGAGTTCCCAAATCGCTTCCGGCCATGGTAAAGGCCAATCGCATTCAGGATAAGGTGGCCGGAGTTGGTTTTGACTGGGAGGAACCCCATCAGGTCTTTGAAAAATTGCGAGAGGAACTGGAAGAACTACAGCACGAAGTTTCCGAAGGAAACAGCGAAAAAATTGAACAGGAATTTGGCGATGTCATGTTTTCAATGATTAACTACGCTCGCTTTCTCAAAATAGACCCTGAAAGTGCATTGGAGCGTACCAATAAGAAATTCATCAAGCGTTTTCAATACCTGGAAGGTAAAGCGAAAGAACAAGGAACTACGCTAAAGGATATGACTTTGGCCCAGATGGATGTCTATTGGAACGAAGCTAAAAAGTTGACCTAGGTATTTTGAGCAGTGGTGTTTTACGCTTTATAAACTGAAGGTGATAACACGATCTTCTATGATCATTTCAGAAAAACCAACTGTTTCTTGTATCCATTTTAGATTTTTTTCGGAATAAAATATGACGTGTGTCTTATCATTCTTGTAGTACCAATCTTTGAAGAAAGAAGCCTTTTTAGGCAATAAATTGGTCATACAAAAGATCTTGCCTCCCTCACCCAACATTCGCTTCATTAATCTAAATTCCTTCAAGGGTTCATAAAAATGTTCCATCACTTCGCAGCAAATTACAAAATCATAGGTGCTATTTAATACGGAGGTGTCTGGATGAAAAAAGGGATCCCATAGTTTGATGGTGTAGTTACGATCCCTTAATAATTTTGCCGCTACCGGAGCGGTACCTGCTCCAAAATCCAAGCCCTTGGTTCTGGGATTAAAAGATAGGCAAACGGCCTCCACTATGGGTAGGACAAAAGCTTGATACCCTTTATCCTCAACACTGTTTTGGTGCAATAAATAACGTTCTTTTTCAAGAGTTGAGGATAGAAAAAAAGTAGCATCACGAAAAACAGATCCGCAGTTATTACAGGAGTAGAACTGCGGTGAAAATTCCAGCTGTTGGGAAGTTAATTCTTGACACAGCGGACATGTGATCATTTATTGTTGTTTTCGAAGCGATCTAATTTTACCAAGCTTAGACTTCCAAACCTCCAATTGCTCTTTGTGACGCGCAATATTTTTGTGCACCTCTTCCACCAGAGGGTTGCCTTCTTTGGCATGTCTAAAAAATCCTAGATTGTTCTCCAGTTGTCTAATTTCTCCTTGAGTTTCACTAATTCGTTTTGTGATGAAGAATTCTTCATTTTGAAGTTGCCTTTGATTTTCTTCGGAAGCCATAGAATTGAGCTTATTTTCAAAGCGAATCATTTCGGCTTGCTGTTTATCTAAATTCAATTTTCCGAAGAGCTCATCCAGGACTTTGTTGAACTTACGCTCAATATTTTTCTTGTTCAAGGGAACGCGCCCAAGACCTTTCCATTCGGTGATTTTTTCTTTGATGGTCTTTAGATCGGAATCGGAATCACCTGTTAACTTTAAACCGGAAAGAGCTTCTAAAAACTGTTGCTTAGCCTCAAAATTGGCCACTTCTTCTTTGTTGGCCTGATTGCGCTCAGCATGCACTTTGTCAAAATAATGATTGCAGGCTTCTTTGAATTGCTTCCAAATTTTATCACTTTCCTTGCGAGGAACATGGCCGATAGACTTCCAATCCTGCTGGATTTTTTTCATTAACGGAGTGACTACATCGAAATCTTCACTGTCTTTATTCTCTTCGGCTATTTTAATAAGCTCTCGTTTCTTTTCCAGATTGCTGTATTGGTCTTTTTTCTGGTTTTTATAGAAACTATTTTTTTCTCTATTGAAGTTTCGAGTGGACTCTTTAAATTGATTCCAAATTTCTTTGGCCTTATTACGGGGAACTTTTCCAGTTTCAAAATATTCATCGCGTAATTTTTGCACCTCTTTGATAGCGTTTTGCCAGGCTTTATGACTTTGACCGGTGTTGGAGGACACGGCATTTATTTTTTCGATGATCGATTTTTTCAAATCATAGTTCACTTCAAAGTGCTTTTCTTGATCTTGGAGGAAGTCCTGACGCTTATCATGAATAATTTTAGTAGCCGCACTAAATTTTCCCCACACTTCTTCCCGATACTGCTTCGCTACTGGGCCCACATCTTCTTTCCACATTTTATGCAACATTTGGAGTTCTCTAAACGCTTTGCCAATATCCGCCTGTTGGGCCAATTCTTCAGCACGTCCAATAAACTTGAGCTTCTGTTCCAGGTTGTGCTTGAAATCTAGATCCCGAAACTCTCTATTTAAATGAAGAAAATCATAAAAATTCTCCACATGATGACGGTAAGTATTCCAGATCGTATTGTATTTATCTCTGGGAATGGCCCCTGCCGTATGCCATCGCTCCTGAATGTCTTTAAAATGTTTATAGGTGGTATTAATGTTTTCTTCGGCGTTCAAAAGCCCTTTTAGTTCTTCAATGAGCTCTTCCCGTTTTGTATAATTAGCTTGAAGATCTTTCTTTAAATTTTGGTAATATCCGTTTCGTTTTTCTTTATAATCGAAATAGACAGAGTTGAATTGTTTTTTTAAGGGCGTAGTGTAATGAAAATCAATGATGTTTCCGCCTTCGGCCAAAAATTCTTCCTTTTTACGCTCTAACTCTTCTTCAAATTTGGCGTTAAATTCGGTTTTTATCTCTTCAACCTCACTTTTAATATTTTGAATGGGCTTAGTTGCCAACAATTGTCTTAGTTCCGCAATCAGTTGCTCTTTCGTAAGAGCATGGTAATCCTTCTCTTCTTCCTCTTCTTCTTCTTCTTCGGAATTCGTTACTTCGGGCGTTGTCGCTTCGGAAGGTGGAGTTTCTTCAATGTTCTCAGCGGCATTTGGGTCTTTAGTCTCGTCCTCTTCCGACGAGGCAGTTTCCGGAACTTCCGTTTCACTTGTTGCTACTTCTTTCTGGTCGGACTGAACGGTCTTAGAAACTTCCGGCGCGGGTTCAGCTATTGCGGGTTCGGAAGCAATGATGTTTTCCTCACCTTCCGATGCTGCAACTTCTGTGCTTTCACTATTCTCAACCGGGGAGTTAGAAGATTTTTCCTGGGGATCTTCATTCTTTGGGGGGGCAGATTGATCTAAAGATTCCGCTTCATTTGCTTTGAGCTCTCCCTCGTTTTCTTTTGGCAATTCTTTGTCAGACATATATTTCAATGTTAGGTTCGTAATTCTAGTATCGGGAAAGATACTAACAACTGGGCACATAGCAAAGAGCCATGGCTACTTTCACAGGATAAAAGGGCTATTTTATGATTTCCAAATGGACCAGGCTTTTTTCGCTTGATATTCCAGCATTTTAAGACCATTGCTCACTTTGGCTCCTTTGGCGAAACCTCTTTTTAAAAATTCAGTCTCTCGGGGATTATAAATAAGGTCGAAAAGCATGTGTTTTCGCGTGATATATTGATAGGGAATATCCGGACAGTCCTGAACGTTTGGAAAGGTTCCAACGGGAGTGCAGTTCACAATCAAACAATGGCGTTCTATGATTTCCTGGGTGAGGTCTTTATAGGTAAGGCCATTATCGCAGGGGGTTCGAGATACGATCTTGTATTCGAAGTTCATGGCCTCTAATACATACCGTATGGCTTTTGAAGATCCTCCTGAACCTAAAATGAGCGCTGTCTTTTCAGTTAAAGGTAGAAAACCAGACAAGGCCTGGGCAAATCCATAATGGTCCGTATTATATCCAGCTAGACGGCCATCTTTCAGTATCTTTATGGTATTGACCGCACCTATCTTTTTTGCTTCTTTATCTAATCGGTCCAACATTGGGATTACATCCTCCTTGTAGGGAATGGTAACATTAAGTCCTCGGATTTCCTTTTGGGATTCCAGTATCCGAGTCAATTCATTCACATTTTCAATGTCGAAATTATGGTAGGTGTCTTTTCTTTTTTCCTGCTCAAATTTTGTACTAAAAAAAGCCATAGAAAAGGAGTAGCCAATATTTTTTCCTATAAGTCCGTATTTAGCCATGCATCGGTTTTTTTTTCTTTTGGTACCAGTCTAAACTGAGAACAATCAAAACACCCACAATGATAAAGAAAATAACTAAAAAAGTTTCGAACGAAAATTCTGATGGTAAAAAACGTCTGTAGCCTTGTATAATTTCCTGACCATTAGCATCGACCAGTATGTTTCCCGCGGAGTCGTATTCAAATTCCTTGCTTTTCCAAGGCCATACGACGCCTAGCGAGCCTGCAATAAAACCGATAATTACGGCAAAAGTAATTTTCTTAAATCGTTTTAGAAGAAACCCTAAAAAATGAGATAAGGTCACGAGTCCTGTCAATGAACCTAAGGAAAATACGGCTAAAACTCCTAGCAACTCCATCCTCATGGCATCGCTTGTAAAGCTAAAGTCCCCTTGAAATATATTGGCAATGGTATCATATAGGGCATTGACCGAATCTACCAAAAGCAGAACATAGTTGCCCAATAGGATGAGGATGAACGATCCAGATAAACCAGGAAGGGTCATTCCACTAACACCAATAATTCCACAGAAAAAAACAAAAAGTAGATGGTCATTTTGTCTAGCAGGTTCAAGAAAACTAATGCTCAAACCAACCAATGCGCCCAATAATAGGTATGCGAGGTATTTCCTATTCCAATGCCCAAAATCTTTAGCTACGTAGTAGATGGAACCAATGATCATTCCAAAGAAAACACTCCATACATAAAGTTCGTAATGAGCTAAGAAATAGTCCAGTAATTTTGAAACGCTAAAATAGCTAATGATCATCCCAAAGAGGAGTAGCCCCAAAAAGCGACCATTAATGTAAGCCCAAAAACTTTTAAGGCGACCGTTTATGAGCAGCCGGAATGCCTTTCCGTTTACCCTTTGTAGTGAGTAAATAAATTCTTCATAAAAGCCCGCTACAAAGGCAACCATTCCACCGGAAACTCCAGGCACTTTGTTGGCTGCGCCCATAGCTAATCCTTTTAGCACTAACCAGATTTTGTCACCAAAAGTTCGGGTTTCCGTCATTTATTCTCCTCTTTTACAGTTTTTACCGTAGCTACACGTTCTAAAATAAAGATCGTTAGAAAACCAATTACAGTGAATAAAATCGCGTATCCCAATTGTGGATCCATCCCTTTGTTAATCTCTGAATAGTACATCGGACTAATACTTTTTTCTAAAGTAACTTTATAGGTCTCAAAGTCTTGTAAGTTTTGTTGAAAGACAGAAAGTGTACCATAATCTGAAATTTCAGAAAGAGGAATGACGGTTCCATTTTCCTTCGAAAAAATAGAGATCGTTTCCTTCCAGGGCCATATTTTATTTAAGGAGCCAACGATAAAACCAGTAAGTAGCGCAAGGGTGGTATTCTCATAATGTTTAAAGAGCCATTTGAGCAACCGACTAAAACTCAGTAAACCAACCACTGCACCTGCCACGAAGAGCAGTAATTTTTTTACATCCATGTCATGAATGGCATCACTTAAGGTTTTATAAGCTCCTAAAATGACTAAAATAAAAGACCCCGATATACCTGGTAGAATCATTGCACAAATAGCTATGGCTCCTGCCAGAAATAGGAAATATGAACTTTCATTGCTGCCAAGGGATGGTAAGGTAGTTATAAAATAGGCCACGGCAGCTCCCACCAACAAAGCAATAATCGCAAGTGGGCTCCATCGTTTAATCTGTTTACCTACATAAATGATGCTTGCAATGATTAAACCGAAGAAAAACGACCAAATAAGGATGGGATGATGTTCCAGTAAATACTTTGCCAGCCTCATAAAACTAACAAAACTCAATATAATCCCGGAAAGCAATGCTAATAAGAATCCTCCATTGAGTTGTTTCCAAAACGCCTTGAATCCTTGCTTCCGAAGGGTTGCAACCAAAGAAAAGTTTACATTACCGATAGTGGTAATTAGTTCTTCATATATTCCAGAAATAAATGCAATGGTTCCTCCGGATACCCCTGGAACTGCATCTGCCGCTCCCATGGCAACACCTTTTAATGAAATTAAAATATACTGCTTTAGATTCCGGGATGACATAGGCAAGGTTAGTTTATTGAGTATCAAAAATACAGAAATCGTCTGAAAAAAACTCGAATCAGGCCACTAGAATACCAAGTTAATAATTGGTATTTCAAAATTTAAAGTTCGCCTTCGATCTGCCCGGTCGTATATTTAGAAACATATGTTCACTAAAAAGGGAGACGCCAAAACCAGAATGCGACCGCAGGGTACTACAATAATGGTCTTTTATGATTTTTTATAAGTTGTTGAACCCTTTGTTTTCGAAATACCTTAGGGAATAATTCTTCGATGATTAACGAAAATTCATCATCCAGGTCCAATGCATTTTTAAGATGAAATTCTGCTTTGTTGTCTTCCAGTAATTTATAATATAGTCCGGCAAGACGATATTCTATCTCTGCATTTTCAGGATAGAATTCCGCGGCCTGCAACATATTGTTCACAGCCGCGTCATATTCACCCAGCTCCAACAAAATATCACCTCGAGATAGCCATGTCTCCATTTCATAATTACCTAATTCGATGCTTCTTCGGTAACCGTGTTCCGCCTCTTCGAAGAGACTGAGTCGTCTGCTTATTTTAGCATATCGCTTCCAGTAAAGTACATTTTCGCTATCAATATTGATGGCTTTTTCAATGTAATAGAGGGCTTTTTGATAATTTTTTTCTCTAAAATAGAAATCGGTTATTGCAATCCAACCCTTATCCAATAACGCATCTTCTTCAACACATTTATTGTAAAATTGAAGCGCCAATTCTTTATTTTCCAATCGCTCATAACACTTTCCAATACGAAGTAAAGCAAAGGAAGTAGGGTCGTCAAGACCTAAGGTAATGGAGTAACTTTCAATAGCCAACTCATACTCTTTCAGTTTTTCTAAAACCTTTCCTTTTTCAAGGTAAGCTCCTATAAAACAATCGTCACTATAAATTGCAAAATCGTAGGCGGTAAGTGCCTTTTCGTAATCCTTCAGAATAAAATATTGCTTTCCAACCTGATGCCAGGCCACTTCGCAATAAGGATTCATGTTCAAGTATTCGTTAAGGTAATCGATGGCCGCCTCATGCTGCTCTAAATAATCAAAGCAATAGATAATGTTATATAGGGCGGAGTAATCTTGCTTATCCTGCTCCAGGCATTGTATAAAGTAACGTTTGGAGTTTTCAAAATCTTCCAGAAAAAGATACTCCATGCCCAACAACGAAAGTACATCGGCTTTATCGGCAGTAATTTCGAGCGCTTTTTCCAACAAGGTTATGGCTTTTTTGTGCGAATCGCGCCTTGAATAAATATTAGCCTTTTGAATGTAAATTTCCTCATTGGACTGTTCGAGGACGTACAATTCATCCAAAAGGACTTCGGCAGTGTCCAGCTCATTTTCAAAAATGAACATTTCTATCTGAAACAACTTTAAACTTGTGGCAGAAGGGTGCTGCTCTAAACCTAGCTTGGTAGCTTTCTTGGCAAGAGCTATTTTCCCGTTTTCCAGATAATGGTGAATAATCTCTTCGAACTCTTCGGAGTCGAAAAAGTACACATCATTAGTCTTTAACATGGATTCAAAACGGGAAAGCGAAAAGTTGTTATGCTCGTTAGGGCTTAAATGCATGCGCATCGTTTTAACTGTTTCTTCAAATTAAAGATACTAATGTAATAAAGCATTCAAGAGTCATGCCCTTTTTGTTGTTAACACCGTTATCAACAGGCTCAAGAGGATAAATTACGATCAGGATTTTGAGTGAAAAACGGCTAAATAATTGACTTATAGCTGTATAATGAGTGGTGTGATGCGAGTAAGGTGCTTAAGATTTAAGAAAATCTTGTGAGTGCGATGTTCTCCAAAACATCAGTCAAGATGGCACAGCCTTCCTTTATCTCGGTCTCGGTGATGGTAAGTGGAGGCGTTATTCGGATAGCTCGGGGTTCAAAAAGTAGCCAAAATAGGATCAAACCTCGTTCTTTACACTTTAGAATTACTTCGGAAGTGATTTCGGCCGACTCGCATAGCGCGGCCAGCATTAAGCCCTTTCCGCGAACCTCTTTAATTAGTGGATGGCGCAATAAACTCCGAAAGAGTTGCTCTTTTTCTAAGGTTTCGGCTATTAAATTACTTTCGGTTATTTCCTTAAGCGTAGCCAGAGCAGCGGAAGCAATGACTGCATTTCCGCCGAAAGTAGTAATATGTCCCAGTTTGGGTGCTTCTTTTAGCTGAGACATAAGCGCCTGTGAAGTGGTAAAAGCTCCAACGGGTAACCCGCCCCCCATACCTTTTCCAATCACCAGAACATCTGGAATTACATCATAATGCTCAAAACCGAAGAGTTTTCCTGTACGTCCAAAACCAGGCTGAATTTCATCTAGAATGAGCAATGCGCCTACTTCTTCGCACCGCTGCTTTATTCTTTTTAAATAATCTTTTTCGGGAAGAACAAACCCCGCTCCGCCTTGGATAGTCTCCAAAATGATAGCCGCAGTGTCTTTGGTAATGCGATTGATGGATGCTTCAGAATTAAAAGTAATGGCAGTGCAATCGGGTAGTAGTGGGCCAAATGGAGTTTTTCGTTCTTCAAATCCCATAACACTCATGGCTCCCATGGTGTTTCCGTGATACGCGTGATGCGCATATAATAATTCTGTGCGTCCTGTAGCCCGGCGAGCTAGTTTTAATGCGCCTTCAATAGCTTCAGTGCCGCTATTTACCAAATACGTAGTATCCAACGGGGCCGGAAGGTTTTTTGCTAAGCACTTACATAAATTTATGGCAGGTTCCTGAACATATTCGCCATAGACCATCACATGAGCGTAACGGTCCATTTGATCTTTAACTGCTTGTACTACCTTAGGATGTCCGTGTCCTAAAGGGCAAGCAGAAACTCCAGCAACAAAATCTAAATGCGCATTGCCGTCGGTATCGTAAATATAGGAACCTTTGGCATGTGAGATTTCCATCGCCAAAGGGTGCGAGGTGGTTTGCGCCTGGTATTTGTAGAAGTCGGATAACATGTATCAATGGTCCCTTTTCTTTGGTGGGATCTTCTTTTTCGATAGTTCCAAAGAGTCGGATTGTTGCGTCCTAAATTGGGGATCGTCTTCTCGATTTTGTAAATCTTTGGGTTTTAGTTTTGAATAATCGGGTATTTCTGAAGCATCTTCTTCGTCAGGTTCATCAAAGAAATCGCCTTCATCTTCGGGTAGGGGAATTCCTTTTATCTTCGGAAGAACAGGTGCAGGTTTCCCTTTAAAAATATCACTCTTTTTCAATAAACGTTCATCGCCTCTCCAAATAAAACCGGGAAGAATGCGTGCATTTTCGGGAAATTCGCTTTCCGGATATACTTTACCCGGCACCTTTTTCAGAAATCGCATTCCCACTATTTTTTGTTCTTCCAAATACAATTGAATTGAACTTGAGACGGTATTATCGATTCCCACTAATTCGCCTGCATCATTCCTGAAGTAATAGATCACTTCACTGTTCTTAATAATATTGACCGTATCTAATTGGTTCTTCGTAAACAAACCAATAAGTCGTTCACCCTTCACCTGGTTGTAACCAGCGCTGTCTTTTTGCACTAAAAAAGCATTATTGAATACTTTTAAGGTATCAAGTTCTTCGGTCACTTTGTTGTTTAGAATATGGATAGTATCACCCGTCATTTGGTTTTCACCGCTCCACAAGACAGGTTCCCGAATCAACTTGGTAATACCTAGCTTCTGATCTATGAAAATGGAGTCACATTTGCCACTGGTAGGCTGTTTCGTCTCAAGTCCGCGTTTGAACATTCTGGCTTTGTAAAAACCTTTGATAACTCTATTTTCAGGTTCTCCGGTGACCCGCAAAGTATCTGCGTGCACATAGACCGAATCTCCTTCTTGAAGTGTGATCGCTACAGCGCGTTTTGTAATAAAAACGGAATCCTTTTCTCGAAATACTTCAGCATAATGTCCCCGAATAATACTTTCATTAACCGTATCTAAAACGGTGATGTTATTGGTTGCGGATGCGAAGCTCTTATTCCGGTCGAAGTAAATACTGTCTCCGAAGAGCGTTCTATTTTCATAATCGATACGGGAGTTCTTTACGAAATATCCTGTATCCCCGCGCGTATCGTAATATCCTCTTTCGCAATAAACGGTACTGGTCTCGCTGACAATGGTTGATTCTCCATATAAATAGGCGCCTCCTGTTTCAGAATAAAAGTCCAATTGTGGGGAATGCACCGTGTACTTCGGATTTACAATTTTTACATTGGAAAGGAACTGGTATTTTTTAGTTTCTGCAAAGTAGCGTCCAATTCTGCTGGTTAAAGTACTAGCCGTATCTCGTACGGTTCCACCAGAGCGATAATAGGCTTGTTGTTTGATACGATCGAAATAAAGGGTATCTGTTCTTAAGGTGGTTGAGGGTTCTGTTAAGACCACATCTCCACTGGCAAAGGCAAAAGAAGTATTTCCATTGTATTCGGCGTATTTGCTTTTCATTTGTACCGAATCCCCTTGCTCTATGCGCACAGCTCCATATGCTTTTACAAAATTATCTTTGAAATATACGTAGGCCTGGTTACACCACATTTCTACACCATCATGCACGATATAGACCTGTCCATCGTTGTCCATGGTGTAAATTACAGCCTCGGGAAATTCTGGTTTTTTTTCAAAATACCCCGATTGCACCGATACTTTGGCCGTTTTGGTCGTGTCGATAACGGTTACCTGTCCTTGGGCCAAAAGGCTAAAGAGGAGGAAGAATGCTAGTATGTACGAATGCCGTTTCAAAAAGCAAGTATACTAATTAAAGTAAAAATAGGGTACTAAGGGTATATTAAAAAATGGCAACCCCTTATTTCAGAATTGCCATTTGAGGTTATTTCAGATTTCATACTATCTATGAATGGTCTGCGTTCTATCTGGCCCTACCGATACAATTTTAATTGGAATCTCCAGTTCCGCTTCTAAAAAGTCTATGTAGTCGTTCAATTCCTTCGGAAACTGAGACGCATCACTCATTTTAGTGAGGTCTTCTTTCCATCCTTTCATTTCGGTATAAATAGGAGTTACATTTTCAGCTTCAATATTGAATGGTAAATGCTTGATAGTTTCTCCATTATACCGATAGGCCGTACAAATTTTAAGTTCATTAAAACCACTAAGTACATCGCCCTTCATCATCATCAATTGGGTCACTCCGTTTACTTCACAGGTATATTTTAGTGCCACCAGGTCCAACCAACCGCAACGTCTTGGTCGTCCGGTCACTGCGCCAAATTCGTTACCAATTTTAGCCATATTTAGGCCTACTTCGTCAAATAATTCGGTGGGAAAAGGGCCAGAGCCCACTCGGGTGGTGTAGGCTTTAAATATTCCGTAAACTTCTTTAATTCTACTTGGGGCAACCCCTAATCCCGTGCAAGCTCCTGCCGCAGTGGTGTTGGAGGAGGTTACAAACGGATAGGTTCCAAAGTCAATATCAAGCAGCGAGCCTTGAGCTCCTTCGGCTAAAATAGTTTTACCACTTTTTAGTGCCTGACTCAAATATTCTTCGCTATCGATAAATTTAAGTGATTTCAAGGTCTCAATTGATTCGAAGAATTCGGCTTCCATTTCGGCCAGATCATATTGAATATCTACGTTGTAGAAATCGATCATTCCCTCGTGTTTGTTTGCCAAAGCTCGGTATTTATCTTTCCATCCGTCCAGTTCAATATCACCCACTCTTATTCCATTGCGCCCGGTTTTGTCCATATAAGTAGGTCCAATTCCTTTGAGCGTAGAACCAATTTTGGCTTTTCCCTTAGCGGCTTCGCTGGCGGCATCCAACAAGCGATGGGTGGGTAAAATAAGATGTGCCTTTCTTGATATGAACATTTTCGCCTTGTAATCTATATTAAAGGGATTCAGTCCTTCTAGCTCTTTGGCAAATACCACAGGGTCGATCACCACCCCATTTCCAATGAGATTGATGGATTCTTCATGAAAAATACCAGAGGGGATAGTTCTTAATACATGCTTAATGCCATCAAATTCTAGGGTGTGTCCTGCATTGGGACCTCCTTGAAAGCGAGCGATAATATCATAGTTTTTAGTCAATACGTCGACGATCTTTCCTTTTCCTTCGTCGCCCCATTGTAGTCCGAGTAGTAAGTCTACTGCCATAAATTTAGGTGTTGGGAGTTTTTCGGTTTCCGTAGAAATACAGCGAATGGTTGGTTATTTCAATGTCAAAAACTTCTTCGATTGTTTTTTTTATCGTTTGTATACGAGGGTCACAAAACTCGATCACTTCGCCATTAGACAGGATGACGTGGTCGTGTTGTTTATCAAAATATGACTTTTCGTAATGGGCTTGATTTTGTCCAAACTGGTGTTTTCGCACCAAACCACACTCTAAGAGAAGTTCAATAGTGTTGTATAGCGTGGCTCTACTTACGCGATAGTTTTTGTTCTTCATATTGATGTACAAAGACTCAATATCGAAATGATCGTCGTGATCGTAAATTTCTTGCAGGATGGCATAGCGCTCCGGGGTTTTACGATGGCCATTTTCTTCGAGAAACCCTGTAAATACGTTTTTTACAATTGCCTGATTGTTTGTATCTGTATCTGTACTCATAACAACGCCACAAAGTTACTTAAATTATACTCGGGTGACTTTATCAATTCCGTTTATTTTTTTAATGTTTTTCACCAAATTATCAAGAATCTTTTTACTCTTCACGACGACAGTGATTTTGCCTTTAAACGTGCCTCCATCGGTATCGAAATGCACACTTTTCATATCAATATGAAGATTGTTGGAAATTACTTTAGTCACATTGTTCACAAGTCCCATAGCATCAATACCACTAATAACTAAGTTCACTTTAAATTCCTGCTGAGTAGAATCGATCCAATTAGCAAGCATGATACGGTAGTTATAATTACTCTGAAGTTGCAGAGCGTTCGGGCAATTTTGCTTATGCACCTTAATACCTTCGTTGATCGTTAAAAAACCAAAAACATCGTCTCCTGGAATGGCATTACAACAACTGGACATTTTATATTCCAGTTTTTCCTCCTCCTTACCAAAGACGAGCTGATCGTATTTCAGTGTAATTTCATCCTTGTTAATGTCTTCAGGATTATTGGGCTTCCGAATTCTATTTTTGAAAAAGCTTACTAGCGTATTGTTTCGGGATGCAGCAAAATCCTTTAACATCTGATTTTCAATGATGCCAGCCCCTGCCCTATAAAATAAGTCCAAACTAGTTTTCAATTTAAAATAATTGACCAACTGATTGATCGTCTTTTCGTCCAATGTTATTTTTAGCGACTTCAGCTTACGGGCTAAAACCACCTTACCTTCCTCAGCAATTTGCTTTTGCTCTTCTTTGAGTGAACTTTTAATTTTGGAGCGCGCTCTACCGGTAACCACGTAGTTAATCCAGTTGGCAGACGGTTTAGATTTTTCTGAAGTTATAATCTCTACCTGATCTCCACTCTTGAGTTCATGACTTAGCGGAACCAGTTTGCTATTGACCTTGGCTCCGCGGGTGTGCAAACCTACTTCGGTATGTACATGAAAACCAAAATCCAAGGCCGTAGAACCCTTGGGCAATGAATACAGGTCTCCTTTTGGAGAAAACACGAATATTTCCTTGGCGTAAAGATTCAATTTGAATTCCTCTACAAAATCTACTGCATTAATTTCGGCGTTCTCGAGGGTTTCTTGAAGTTTATTGAGCCAATCGTCTAAACCACCATCCTCTTTCTCCGTATTCTTATATTTATAATGAGCGGCATAGCCTTTTTCGGCAATTTCGTTCATGCGCTCACTGCGTATTTGTACTTCAACCCACCTTCCTTTTGGTCCCATAACCGTAATGTGAAGCGCCTCGTAACCGGTAGACTTTGGTGATGATATCCAATCCCGCAATCGCATGGGATTGGGGCGAAAGTGATCTGTTACAATGGAATAGATTTTCCAGGCGATAAATTTTTCACTTTCAATGTCACCAGCTTTGTAGATAATTCGAACCGCAAATTTGTCATAGACCTCGTCAAAGGTGACCGTTTGAGCGATCATTTTTCTTCGGATCGAAAAAATAGATTTGGGACGCCCTTTGATCTCATAATTTAGATTTTCCGAATCTAGCGAGTCTTTAATGACCTTGGAAAAGTCCTTTATATATTGATCTTGCTCCTCTTTACTTTCCTTTATTTTATCCAGAATGTCTGTATAAACGTCCGGCTCGGTGTATTTGAGTCCAAGATCTTCTAATTCAGTTTTAATGTTGTAAAGTCCAATGCGATGCGCCAAAGGAGCATAAATATAAAGTGTTTCAGAAGCAATTTTAACTTGCTTGTGCGCCGGCATCGAGTCCATGGTCTGCATATTGTGAAGGCGATCCGCAATCTTGATGATAATCACCCGAATATCTTCATTTAGAGTCAAGAGCATCTTGCGAAAATTCTCAGCTTGTAAAGAGACATCGCTGTTGTATTCCATAGTGGAAATCTTAGTTAGTCCGTCCACAATGCGAGCCACGGTCTCTCCAAACATTTGTTCAATATCGACTAAGGTGTATTCGGTATCTTCAACCACATCGTGCAATAAAGCGGCCGCAATTGAAGTGGCGTCCAAACCAATTTCGGAAGCGACAATTTTGGCCACAGCAATAGGATGGAAAATATAAGCTTCTCCACTTTTTCGGCGCTGGTCCTTATGGGCATCTACGGCCACATCAAAGGCAGAGCGAATAAGCTTCTTATCGGCCACCGAAAGATTGCGGTAGCTAATTTTTAAGAGTTGCTTATACTCCTTGGCTATTTCTTTATTTTCAGCTTCTATGGCAGCTTTGGTCATAAATTAAAAATAATGAATTGTATACTAATGAACAACAAAAAACGTGCTAGTTTATAATTTTGTGTAAATCGAGCAACGGACTGACAAAATGTGTATCTTGAAAATAAAAATTATGAAAAAAATATTGATTTGCTTTTTGCTGTTGAGTGTTATTTCGTGTAAACAGGATGATGAGGATTGTAATGATAGACTCACTTGTATTGCCCCTGAAGTTAACCTTCAGTTTCAGTCCAAAAAGACAGGAGAAGACCTTTTTGCTAATGGAACCTATTTGCCGGAAGAGGTAACTGCAGTGGACCTTGAGTCTGGTAATGTTTATCAGAATCTATTCTACTTTACCGACAGCGACGGAAACTTTATTTTCACCATTGGAGATGGGGTCGGGAACTTTAATCGCTCATTGAACGTTATCATCAGGGATGAGATAGATTTTAACCTGGACTATAGATTGATGGCTTTGGGAATATCGGGTTGTTGCCCAGGTTTTAGATACGATAATTTAAATATTACCAATGTAGAATTTGTACCAGGTACCGATTCCAATTCCAATAGTTTCATCATCCGTCTTTAGAAGATCATTCCATTATTTTCTTAAATTCTCAAATCGCTCCAATAAAGTGGGGTGGGAGTAGTGCATAAAAACATAAGCCGGATGCGGAGTAAGATTGCTCAAACTGTTTTTGGATAATTTTTTTAAAGCGGAAACAAGGGGCGGGCCGGCATACGTCATTTTGGCATAGTCATCGGCTTGATATTCAAACTTTCTGGAAAGATAGTTCATCAACAAGCCGGTTATTTCGGAAATTGGTGTATAAAGCACTCCGAAGGCGATCAAACCCATATGAAATGAGGGTTGAGAAACTCCCAAGGCCTCAGATAAAAGACTGTTTCCCACAAAAAGAGATAAAAGCCAGAGGGTAAATCCTGTGGTAAGGATAGAGGCGCCCAAATTAAAAATGATGTGTTTCCGTTTGTAATGGCCTACCTCATGAGCCAGCACCGCCACGATTTCGTCTTGATTCAAATCGTTGATCAAGGTGTCGTAGAGCGTGATGCGCTTTTCCCGTCCAAAGCCGGAAAAATAAGCATTGGCCTTGGTGCTTCGTTTGGATCCGTCGATTACGAAAATATTTTTGATGTCAAAGCCTACTTTAGTGGCATACTTTTCAATACTCGTTCGCAATTCACCTTTTTCTAACGGACTCTGTTTGTTGAACAAAGGAACAATTAGCCGGGCATAAAATAGATTCATGAGTAACGAAAATAGCGTAACCAAACCCCAGGCGTACAACCAAAAATGCTCCCCGGTAGTTTGGTAAAACCAAATAATTAATGCGAGTAGTACCCCACCAATAATTCCTCCCATGATCCAACCCTTTATTTTATCAAATACAAAGGTCTTGCGCGTTGTTTTGTTGAACCCAAACTTCTCTTCAATGACAAAGGTGTTGAAATAGGAAAAAGGTGTACTCAATAGATCACTTGCCAATAGAATAACACCGAAGAAAACCAGTGCAATGACAATACTATTTTCTGAATAGGAGCGAGCCAAACTATCTACAAAAGCGAAACCATCAAAGAAAAAGAACAACAAGGTCGCCACTATTGAAACAGAACTTGTAAGAGTTCCAAAAGTGTGCTTGGCCTTTTTATAGGTCTGCGATTTTCGATATTCAGCAGCATCGTACACATCTTCCAAGGCCTTGGGAATCGGGTCTTGAAACCTTTTTGCATTCAAATGGTCCAAAACTTTATCAATGATAAAATTCAGGATTAAAATACCGATTATGATGAAAAAAAGTGTTTGTGAGGTCATGCAATGCTAGCTAAAATCTCTTTGCCGTTTGGCTTCAAAGATAAGGATTCCTGCCGCTACCGAAACATTCATGGAATCAATTTCTCCCTGCATAGGAATAATAATGTTCTGGGCGCTTTGGTCTCTCCAAGGTTGTGATAGCCCGGTAGCTTCGGTCCCTACAACCAAAGCGGAGTTTTTAGTGAAATCACAGCTGTGGTAATTAATGGCCGCCTGTAGCGTGGCACTATAAATTGGAATACGTTTTTCTTTTAGGAAAGCAATAACTTCATCGGTACTTCCCACAGCCAACTGATTGGTAAAAACGCCGCCTACGCTGCTCCTGAGAATGTTAGGGTTATATAGATCTGTCTTTGGGTTGGCGATGATCACTGCATCCAATTGGGCCGCATCGGCCGTACGTAATAATGCACCGATATTTCCAGGTTTTTCAGGGGCTTCGGCCACTAGAACAAGTGTGTTTTCTTTGGGTAGATTTAATTCTGAAAGGGCCAATGACTTCGCTTTGGCAATGGCTAAAACCCCTTCTGTAGTAGACCGGTAGGCTAATTTTTGATACACTTCCGAAGAAACTTCGGTCCATTCTGCGGAAGCATTCATCGCATTTTGTATTTCCGAAAGCTCCATCTCAGAAGCAATCTTTGGACAAAACAATACGGTAGTGAGCTCATATCCCCCTTTGAGCGCTAACAGCACTTCTCGTTGCCCTTCGATAACAAACAAACCTGTCTTTTTACGTTCCCGTGATTTTTCGGTAAGCGTCAAGATTTGCTTTACCAAAGAGTTTTGTAAACTGGAAATTTGTTTGTGCATGGGGCAAAGATACTGATTTGTAGGGTTGATAATTGGCCCGATCAATTTTAGCTATCTTTGGTGAAAAATTGAGGAGATGAAAAAAATACTATTTGTAGTACTGTTTAGTATCGGGTTTTTGAGTTTGCAAGCACAAATTGCCAATCAACCGGAGGATTTACGAATTTGTGATGACGAAATAAACGACGGAATTGCTCTTTTTGACCTCACTATAACATTACCTGAAATTCTTGGCGCTCAAGATCCGACCGAATTCAATATAACTTTTCATGAAACTTTGGCCGATGCTCAAAACGGTGTGACACCTATCGCTACTCCTGAAGCTTACTTTAACAGCGTCAACCCACAGTCCATTTTTGCAAGACTTGAAGCGATCAGTTCTGGCGATTTTGATACGACAAGTTTTGCGCTTATTGTATGGCCTAGACCTACCACTCAAACACCTTTTCCACTGGAAGTTTGTGACGACGATGGCGATGGACTTGCTCCCTTTGATCTTACCGTCAAAGATATGGAAATTACCAATGGCGATCCCAATTTGTTTGTAAGCTATCACAGCACACTCATTGACGCCGAGTTCAACGTCAACCCGTTGCCCAGCCCATATATTAATGATGTACCATTTTTGCAAATAGTATATGCCAGAGTGGAAAACGCTACCACCGGGTGTTGGAACACTGTCGAACTCGAGCTAGTGGTACTTGGTGGGTGTCCTGATGTTATTTCGCCACCCGTTGATATTTTCATAGATGAAGGGGATGAAAATGGATTGGCGGAGTTTGATCTTACCGCCAATGAATCGCTCATGCTGGGTGCACAAGATCCTATGGTATTTTTATTCAGCTATCATTTAACTTTGGAAGATGCGCAACAAGACAACAATCCCATTGTTGATCCTGAAACCTATCAAAATATTGAAAACCCACAAACCATCTTTGTTCGGTTCTATAATGATACTGCCAACGGTTATGTAGTTACAAACTTCGAAATAGAAACGGATGGCATTTTAAGTATGGACGAAAACTTCTCCAATAGTTTTAGCATATATCCCAATCCTGTTGCTGAAATTATGGTAATTCAATCCAATGAAGTATTTCCGAATTTGGAAATTGCTTTATTTGATATGAATGGTCGTAGATTATTTTCTGAATCGAATGTAGCTAACTCCAACAGCCTGCTATTGGATATTTCTAAGTTTCCCGCCGGGATGTATTTGCTTCAAATTAATTCCGAAGAAAAAACAACAGTAAGGCAAGTGGTGAAGCGGTAAGTTTTTTGATTTCACCCGACCAATCTACGGTCGAATATAAATCACTATCCATTATGAAAAATATTATAGTACTATTGGCCATATTCTTAAGCGTGGCAGCTTGCAAAAATGATGTCAAAGAAGTGACTGCAGAAGCTGAAGCAAGCGTAGAAACTTCCGAGGAAAATAGATCGTTGACCAGTTATCCTTCGAATGTCAAAGCAGTTTTTGACGCACATGGAGGAATTGATGCCTGGTCCAAAATGAATGCCCTTCGTTTCGAGATCCCAAAGGAGAGCGGACCTGAAAAACATACGGTTGCGTTAAGTGATAGACGTTCTTTAATTGAAACCAATCAGTGGGCCATTGGAAATGATGGAACCGATGTGTGGTTGCTGCAGCAGGAGGAAGAGGCTTACAAAGGTAATGCCCGTTTTTACCACAATCTCATGTTCTATTTTTACGCAATGCCATTCGTTTTGGCAGATGATGGCATTAATTACAGTCCAGAACCCGCTACCGAATTGGATGGAACATCATACGAAGGCATTAAAATTTCTTACAACCCAGGTGTTGGAGACGCGCCCAAGGATGAATATGTTGTGTATTTTGATTCAGAAACGAAATTGATGACCTGGTTAGCGTATACCGTTACCTACAGAACGAATGAAAAAAGTGATAACTGGAGGTATATTAATTATGCCGATTGGCAAGAAGTTAACGGTCTTACTTTACCTAAAACCTTAACCTGGTATAATATAGAAGACGGAAAGCCAACAGTGCCTAGGAGCAGTATGAAATTTGAAAATATTCAAGTTTCGGAAAGTTTACCTAACGTGAACCTGTTTGTAAAACCATTTGGCGCCACTATTTCTGAACGATAATTAACTATATGACCAAATAGAGGTGTTGCTCCACTAATTATGCGATAATTTTAACTGGATTTGATTGCCTTGACTGGTATAAATATATTGATCGTCACTTTGAACTAAACTGGCATGAGCGGGCACTACTTCGAATAGTTGGTTTTCTCCTTTAGGAAGCTTAACTTCTAGGGTCCAATCCTCCGATGTTTGGGTTACGCGCAATTGAGTTTGCCCATTTTCTTCGGAATAAAATATAGAAATTGAATTTTCACCAACTTGCACATTTTCAAGTGAACCGGTATTCCATTCGGAAGGCATTTGAGGTGCGATCGTCACTTTTTTATTGGCTGCATCGGGTATAACACCGAAAAATTGTTCTACTATCGGAACACCATAGCCATAGACATTCCATGCTTGAGTAATCATACCATAGTCCGGAGAAACTTCGTACATGCTTCCAGGTAGGGCATAACTAAATGTTCTGGTCATACGTTTAAGGTAGTTGAGTGCGCGATCGGGCCGTCCGTAATTATTTTCAGCGACGATTTGAACTGCGGTTGGTAGCGTCATTACTGCTCCGGTATACGAGAAGATCTCACTACCTTTAAAAGATCCGTCGTCACTGCCTGCAGAGGCATCACGGTCAATTCCGGTAACAAAGACACCAAAAGGATTTACAAATTTTTCCGCAGTCGTTAATGCAGCAACAGCTTTGTTTGTTGGAGCAATTTTCATTTCCATGGGCGTGTTGACCACCCAATTATGATGCAGAACGAAAGGTCTCGCAACTGGAGATGGAGATTCTAAAATGGCTTTTTTAGTTTGTTCTAGCTCCGCGACGGCCCAAGGTTTGTCAAGAGTGTCCGCTCTCACAATGGCGTCCTCAATAAGGTGAAGCGCTTGCTCATCTGTTCCAATAAAGTCGGCATAACTATTAAATTCTTCGCTCCAAAAATTGGAATTGATTTGCGCTTTCATTTGTTGGGCGATCCCTTTGTATTTGTTTGATAGCTGGGTTTTACCTAAAATTGTAGCCATTTTAGAGGCATCGTCGAATGCCTTTTGAGTGTAGACGGCCACATCTATCATTTCACTGTCCATTCCGTGAATTTCCATCATTCCAAAGCCGTCGGGAAATAAATTTCCATTCTTATCTTTCTCCGTAACCAACCAATTAAGTCCTTTCTCGATAGTGGGGAAATAGGTGGCTAGAAATTGACGATCACCATTCCATTGATAAACTTTCCAGATAAGAGAGGCAAATTGAGGAGTTTCATTCACATTCCCTTCATTAAAGACAGCACCATTGGTTGACATTTCATGGAGTATACGACCATTGCCATTAACAACCTCCGAAACACTATCTAATAATCGAATGGTATGATAAGCAGGTTCCGTCTGTCCTATGGCCATATATCCCTGTAGCGCATACTCGCTATCGACGCCAAACCACCAAGGATAATCAGGAATTCCAGCCGTAATACCCGATCCAATTTCCGGTACTGTTCGTACCAACCAGTCGCAATTGTATTTTATCCATTCGAAAGCTTGTTCAATTTCTTTATCGGGTATGGTGAGTTTGGATTTTTCGGCCAAAGCTTTGTAGCGACCTCTTTTTTTGATCAGTTCTTCTAAATAGTTTTTTTGAATGTAATCGTAAGTTTCCATTGCTGATGTTTCTGAAGTATAGGAACCAGCAATCGTGAAATTAATGACTTTCGTCTCTTTGGCTTTTAAGAATATATTATAGAAAAGATGAGCAGCCCGGCCCTTTCCTTCTTTATTAGTTGGGCCATAGCTCATGTCTGATGGAGCCAGATCGGCACCAAAGATTGAGAACCACGGATTGAGGCTGTCTTTGAATACCCAGAAATCTTTTTTGGGGTTAAATTTGACCATATCTTTACCATCAAGCATGTTCGTTCGCTCACCTAGCCAGGTAGGGCGCAGATCGGACAAACCGGAAAATAGGAGTTCCATATCAATGGGGCCGCCATTATTTTTCACGACCAATTGGACGGCCATACCTTCTTTTCCATCAGGCACGAATTGCCAGCGTTCTATTTCAATATTCTTACTTTCCCAGAAAAAATCATGGCGGTTGGCGAAGGGGTAATTTGTAAACGAATGTGCTTGATCTAAGGTAATGACCTCTTCACTTCCTACTTCTGAAATACCAATGGTAAAGCCGTCCATCAGTTTGATGGGATGGTCCCAAATTCCGCCCATTTCATTTTTGATGTGCCATCCTATTTCGGGAAACGAACCGTTTTGGTGTCCCACCATATATACTCGATCTCCTGCGGTGACGAAGGGAGAGTCGAGGTAGGTCTCCGTACCGTCGATAGAAGGAGTACCTTCCATATAATCTCCAAACTTCGCAGAGTTTACATCCTCTTTGGATTTTTCAGAATTACAACTTGTGAGGACCAGACAACAATAGAAAGATAAGCAGATGAATTTCATGAGGGAAAATTACAATTTTTTTCAATCGCTGTACGAACTACCAAATCATCACCACTTCCTAAGTTTTTTAAGAAGTTCAACAGTAGTATCCAAATAGCCAACGATCGAAAATTTACTTATCTGAGTATTTTCCCATATAACGTTTCCACAGTTCGGTTTGATGCGTCTCCAAAGAAATGGCCCTCCCGTCAATAAACGCGTGCGTAAGCTGGTTGGTTCGCATATCCAACGCATCGCCTTCGCTCACAAAGAAGGTGGCGCTTTTACCTGTTTCGATGGTGCCATAGCGATTCCCAATTCCCAGAATGTTGGCTGTATTGGAGGTGATTAGTTTGAGGGCTTCCTCCTTGTCCATTCCCTGTCCAACCACTTGGCCCGCATAAAAGGGAAGGTTTCGTGTTTGAAAATTGGAAGCTCTGGCATTTTGTATCCCTACCAGTAAACCACCATCTACCAACAACTTGGGCAATTTATAAGGAAGGTCGTAGTCATCATCATCTCGATTAGGCTGCGAATGCGTTTGTTGAACTAATACCGGAATATTATGTTGTTTTAGAAAGGGAATAATCTTGTGCGCTTCGTAACCACCCACAAGCACCATACTTTGTACTCCCATTTCCTTTGATTTCGTTACGGCATCAATGATTTCTTTTTCACCGCTGGCATAGACATAAAGTTTTTTGGAACCATCAAAGAGTCCTTGCATGGCAATAAAACCTTCATTCTTACTTGTGGTTGAGGACTTTCCATAGGCCTTAGCATTGGCAAAGTAACTTTCAATGTCTCCTAGTTGCTTTTCATAATTTTTATTAGGTTTCCAGCCTCGCTCTTCACCTAACCACCAACGGCCTCGGCTAAAACTACCAGGCCAGTTCAAGTGAATTCCATCATCTTCCTTGACAATGGCATCCTCCCAATTCCAGGCATCTAATTGCACAATAGAAGAAGTTCCAGAAATACGCCCACCTTTGGGCGTGGTCTGTGTAAGCAAAACCCCATTGGGTCTCATGCTTTCAACTACTTTACTTTCGGCATTGTAAGCAATTATACTTCTGATATTTGGAATGAAATCCCCCAATTCGTCTTGGTCATTACTGGCACGAACTGCGTTTACTTCGATAAGACCTAGGGACTTACCCGGAGCGATAAAGCCAGGATAAATATGTTTACCTGTGGCATCAATAACCCGTCCCTGTGAGGGCGTGGTTGCATTGCCAATGGCTGTTATTTTTCCATTATTGAAAACGAGAACGCTATTTTCTATAATGGTACCATTTCCTACATGGGTGGTTGCACCTTTGATGGTAATGGTTTCAGATTGCGCTGGTGCCGGAGTTTGTTGTGCCCAAGCATGGAGTCCAGCACTTATGGCGGCTACTAATAGTATGTTTTTTACGATTTTCATAATTGGGCTAGTTTATGGTTTCACATTCAAAATGAATCTTGTCCCTTTTCTTAGGGGGTCGAGTTTTACCTCCACCATCTTTTTCAGCAAGCATCAACTTCATTAATTTATTTCTCTCAATTTTAATGGCTTCTCTCTTGGCCTTATCGGCCGCTAAATCGAAATAAACAGTTCCTTCGATCATCGTTTTCTCTGCTTTTGCGTAAACCGAAAGGGGGTGGTCGCTCCAAAGAACCAGATCGGCATCCTTTCCTTCTTTAATACTTCCTGTGCGATCATCTAAGTGTAATAGTTTGGCCGGATTGATGGTCACCATTTTCCAGGCATCGGCTTCTGTCATTCCTCCGTACTTTACGCTCTTTCCAGCTTCTTGATTGAGTCTTCTTGACATTTCTCCGTCGTCACTATTAATAGCCACGGTAACACCCACGCTACTCATAATAGCAGCATTATAGGGAATGGCGTCATTTACTTCATATTTATAAGCCCACCAATCACTAAAAGTAGAACCACCAACACCATGCTCTTTCATTTTGTCTGCGACCTTATATCCTTCAAGAATGTGTGTAAAAGTGTTGACCCTAAAATTGAATTTTTCAGCCACCTTCATGAGCATATTGATTTCGCTTTGTACATAACTATGGCAGCTTATGTATCGTTCACCATTTAATATCTCGACCAATACTTCCATTTCTTCATCGTATCGGAAAGAAGAGCCGCTTTTCTTTTTAGCCTCATACTCTTTGGCCCGATTGAAGTAATTAACATACACTTGTTCTACGCCCATTCGCGTTTGCGGGAACCGGCCAAAACTTTGCCAATTGGATTGTTTTACGTTTTCACCCAAGGCGAATTTTATAAATTTTGGACTGTTGTCGTAAATGAGTCCATCGGCATCTTCTCCCCATTTCAATTTTAATAAGGCGGATCTTCCACCAATGGGATTAGCCGAACCGTGCAATATCTGAATGCTTGTCACACCACCCGCAAGGTTCCTGTAAATACTAACGTCTTCCGGATCAACGACGTCTTCAATGGACACTTCAGCCGAAGAATTATGACCGGATTCGTTAATGGACAATGCCGCAATGTGCGAATGCTCATCAATGATACCTGCCGTTAAATGTTTCCCGGTAGCGTCAATTACGGTAGCACCCGCGGCACTCAGGTTTTTACCAATTCCAACAATTTTTCCATTTTTAACAAGTACGTCGGTACCTTCCAAAATGCCGGCATCTTCGCTGGTCCATACCGTTGCATTTTTAAATAGTACATTTTGTTGTCTGGGTTTTGAGCTATAGCCGTACCCAACGTTTGGATAGGTAATTGGCACCACTTCGGGCATTTTATCTTCCTCTTTTTTATCCTCTTTTTTATTTTCTGCTGAAGAAGTTTTAGTGGCAGTAAAATTACTTTCTATTCCGTTGGGAAGTATGAGTCGGCCGCTAATGTTGTCCGTATTCTTCGGAATAATCCCGGTAGCTGCATAGGCCTCTTTTTTATCTTCAGAAGAAAAAGAAAACGTCACCCAATTTCCTTTGTAAGTTAGTTTAGCCGGAAATGTGGTTTCTCCTATTTTTACGGAAATCTTTGGTTTGGACAATTCGCCTGAAAGTTCCATTTGATAGGTTTTTCCACCGGCAGAAAGATTATATTTTCCGCGAATGTCCTTTTGATCTTTGTCATTGATAACATGTTTTGACCCTTGCACCCAGTTTTCGTAAATGGTGGTTCCCTTTTCAAAAATATCGCCTGATGTAATTAAAAAGTTCGCATATTTTCCGTTTTCAAGTGTTCCAATTTCATTGGTCTTACCTAAAAGTTGCGCTGGAACCGTCGTAAGTGCTTCCAGGGCCTTGGTTTTGTTCAATCCATAGGTTATGGCTTTTCTAACATTTCCGTTAAATTCAGATATTTTCTTTAGCTCGTGCGTTGTTAAGGAGAAGGTCACTCCATTTTTGGCTAATACACTTGGATTGGTAGGGGATTGATTCCAGGCTCTCATATCCTGTATGGAAACGTATTTGGCCTGATACGGGTTACTTACATCGAAAGCGGAAGGATAATTCACGGGAATAATAAAACTGGCATTGGTTGCCTTAATACTTTCAATCGATTCAAATTCGTCTCCACCTCCTACAATAACATAGTTTAAGTTGAATTGATCCGAAATTTTATCTGCCCGCAAATCGTTTCCTTTATCTCCTGCTTCGATAAAAGATACCAAGTTCTTGTTTTCAATCATGGCCTCCAAAGAACGATCCTTCGTGGTGGCGTTCCCTTTGGCGTACCAATCCATATCATAATGCATTTGACGCAATAGGGCCATCGCCCCCATTAAGGAACTTGGGTAGGACTGTCTACTTGCGACACTTTTTGAAAATGAGAAGAACTGTCCCGAAGTGTCATCTAAGATCCTATCCTGATCACCTCCATTATCATTGAGCGCAACCAAAAGCCCAGTTCCGCGCGCAATACCGTCCATAATATGAGTATTAACAACACCAAAACCAGCTTTTCGCATGCCTTCAGCAGATTTCTTGTCGTATTTGAATTTAGCAATGGCATCATTTTCGGGCATAATGTGATCGTTCCAATAGAAACCTTCTCTGGAGGCTTCATATTGAGGGCTTCGACCTTGCCCTCGGGCACGTTCGGGTTTTTCCACACCAAAGCCCGAATAACTTTCGATGAAGGACGGATAGATATACTTACCGTTAAGATCGACCACTACCGAATTCTGAGGAATGGTGACATTTTTTCCAGACGCTACTACTTTTCCATTTTGAATTAACAATGTACCCTTTGAAACACTCTGGGAAGGAGTTACAAATAGGGTAGCGTTAGTGAAGGCCGTATAGTTGTTATTTTCTTCTTTTACGCCGTCGTTTTTGGGAAAGTAATCTTGGGCGCTTGCTACACCAAATAAACAGAGGCATAGCAGTGGGAGTACATAATTTTTCATTAGTTGAATTGGTTATTTAAGTACTAAATATAGCAAGGCTAGTTGGTTTATAACACAATGAGGTCGGGTTTAACACCTTGTTAAGAAAATGTTAATGAAATTGTACCAATAAAAGACTAGCAGTGACACTTAAGAGGAATAATGGAAGCATTTATTCTGAATGGATTCGTCTTACTGCTACATAGGCTTATCCTCAAAATAATTGACTACCAAAGCTACCATATAGCTATAGCTCATAATACCTTTCGATTGGTTATTTGCCTTGAGAAACTGATCCCAAAATGCCTTAGAAATATTTTCAAATGGGTTTTCATATGCACTCCAAAATTCTCGCATTTCTCGATAACTTTCCAATATTCCAAAATTAATGGTGGGCAAAATGTCTTCGTACGCCTGCATATCGCGTCGCGCAATTTCATTCACGCAATAGCGAAGTGCAAAAATATAGCCCGTGTATTGAATATATGGATCGTCATTGTGCAAGGTGGCCAAGGTCGCAATGAAGTTGGCTTCGTTTTCTGCAGCATAGCCAATTTGATGTGCCTGCTCATGACAACTTACCACTGGGAATTTATAGGTTTTGATCTTTGCGTTCACCTGCGATTCGCCGGTCAAGGGATTAAAATAACCGCTGTATCCCATGTAGGTAAGACCGAGGCTCCAGATACTTTTCTTGATACTTTTAGGCGTGTAATGCAAATTGGGATATTCTTTTTCCAGGTTCTCATAGCCATTCACCGATTTCGAGAATATTTCTTTTTGGGAATAGGGGAGGTCTATTTTTGTGCTGTCGGCGAAACCTAATTGCCTATGGAGTTCATTCGATTTTTGAATAAGTTTTTGAGTGGTGCTAATTAACTCTTCAGTGGTATAATCTCTTTCCAGGGCAAGTGTTTGGTGTAGCGGAACCCTATAATAGTTTAGCCCCCACATGAGATTGAAAACAAAATATATAATGGAAAGCGAAGCCGTGATATCTACTACAAACCCAACCGGCGCTGATAAAATCCTACGCCTATTTTTATAGAGCCATCGCACCAATAAGATAAGAAGCAGCGTATAAAAAATATCCCCCATAGAAAAGGGAATCCACCCAAAGACATAACGAGATACCTTACCTATAATAGGATAGATTCCTTGACTGTAATACGTCTCTATAAATTCTGGAAAACGTCTAAGGATAAGTAGTGCAATGTATTGAACGGGGAGTAGTAGGGTTAAAATTACTTTGGTTCTTTTTCGCATCTTTCAAACATACAAAGAATTCTGTTACGAAATTGTCACGTTTTCAATTTGTGCTCAAAATGGTGCTTAAGGTTCTTTACATTTGCAATGCGCTAAGTGTTGCTCATCTTGTTATTGAATTCCTTTAGAAAAGAAAGAAAACATCTTAACTTTGCTTTTTTAACTTAAACCTTTTGCGCATAGCGCACCAGCATATGAACGAAGCTATTAGAAATCTCGAACCAAAAGAATTATGGAATTATTTTGCAGATCTTAATGCCGTACCACGACCTTCTAAAAAAGAAGAGCGTGTTATTCAATTTATGAAGGATTTCGGAAATAACCTTGGGCTGGAGACCATGGAAGATGAGGTAGGAAATGTAATTATTCGGAAACCGGCGACGGCAGGTATGGAAGATCGAAAGGTAGTGGTATTGCAATCTCATTTAGATATGGTTCATCAGAAAAATAATGATACCCAATTCGATTTTGATACGCAAGGAATTGAAATGTTTGTCGATGGCGATTGGGTTCGTGCCAATGGAACCACCTTGGGAGCCGATAATGGCTTAGGAGTTGCTACGATCATGGCTGTTTTGGCGAGTGATAGCATAGAACATCCAGCCTTGGAAGCGTTGTTTACTATAGATGAAGAAACTGGTATGACCGGGGCAATGGGACTCAAAGGAGGGTTGTTAGAAGGTGATATTTTGCTAAACCTGGATACCGAAGAAGACGATGAAATTGGAGTAGGTTGCGCCGGGGGAGTTGACGTTACTGCTACAGGCACTTATGAACAGATAACTGCACCTGGAGACGCTCAGGCTTATACCATTACGGTAAAAGGATTGCAAGGCGGGCATAGTGGTATGGACATTATTAAAGGATTGGGAAATGCAAATAAATTAATGAATCGATTACTGGCAGCAACCCATTCGGTCATTTCGGTGGCTGAAATTTCAGGAGGTAGTTTGCGCAATGCTATCCCAAGAGAGAGCGTTGCTACGGTGGCGGTGAATACGCTGGACGTTTCTGAATTTGTCTCTCAAATGGAAGCGATTCAATTTCATATCATTGAAGAATACAAACTGTTGGAACCTGAACTTTCTATTACTTCGGAAAAAGCTACGCTGCCGGAGAAGGTTATGTCCAAAGTGGATCAATCCAAACTGATCAACGCACTTTACGGCGCGCATAATGGAGTTTTCAGAATGAGTCCGGCTATTGAAGACTTAGTAGAGACTTCAAACAATATAGCTAAGGTGACTGTTAAAAATGGAGCAATTAAAATTGAATGTCTAACACGATCTTCGGTGACATCTTCTCGAGATGATATGGCACAAACCTTGACTGCTGTTTTCGAACTGGCAGGTTATCAGGTAGCAGCTACTGGAGCTTATCCCGGTTGGGCTCCAAACATGGATAGCCCGATACTGAAAGTGCTGGATGCCATTTATGAAAGAATGAATGGCGAAAAGGCTCATGTGGCGGCGTGCCATGCAGGTTTAGAATGTGGTATTCTTGGACAAAATTATCCGCAGATGGATATGATCTCTTTTGGGCCTACCATTAAGGGAGCTCATTCTCCAGATGAAAGGGCTAGTATTTCATCCGCTCAGAAGTACTGGAAATTTGTAATTGAGATTTTGAAGAACATTCCGAACAGATAACAAATAAAAAAGCCTCCCGTTCAATTAAACAGGAGGCTTTTTTATTTCGATTTTTCAACGTATTACTGTTGCTCGAAGATTTCAACTAATTCAAGCTCAAATATTAGGTCGGAATTTGGTGGAATAAGACCACGAATACCTTGTTCGCCATATGCCAAATGCGAAGGGACAAATAGAATAGTGTTGTCACCGATCGACATTAAATTAAGACCTTCTCTAAACCCAGGAATTAATCTGGCTTCTTTACCGTAATCACTAACAGTTGGGCCGTAACGGCCTTCTGCCAATCTCTTTTGGTCTACCATATTATATTTTTCGGCAACCTCTAATCGGCTTGTGTCAAACAGTTTTCCATTTGTCAAATAACCTGCGTAGTTCATTTTAATTTTGCTTCCATCGGCAGGTTTTGCGCCTTTTCCTTTATGTTTCCAGAACACTTGTAAACCAGACTCCAATGTTTCTGATTCCGTCTTTAAAGCACTATATTCATCTGCAGTTGTTTGTGCTACTTTCGCTAAATGTAACGCTAATTCCTGATTTGCTTTTTCAATACGTTCCATTTCAGTAGAAAACGAAGGCACTATTACTCCTTTATTGATAATATTCACCATTTCGATCACGACATCGTCCACTGGCTTGTCGCCAGTACCCACAGGAAGCGATCCAATAGAATCGACCACCTCTTGCCCAACAACTATTTCTCCAAAGACAGAGTGTCTGTTGTTCAGCCAAGGTGTTTCAGCTAAGGTTACGAAAAACTGACTTCCATTAGTTCCACCTGGACCGTAGTTGGCCATGGAAAGAATTCCTTTTCTGTCGTGCTTTAATGAATCTACAAATTCATCGGGAAAACGATAACCAGGACTACCGCTGCCTGTTCCTTCTGGATCTCCTCCTTGAATCATAAAGCCTTCCATCACCCGATGGAATGTCAAGTTGCTATAGAATGGTTTTCCTTGAAAGGCCGAATCGACCATTTCGTGTGTTCCTTCGGCCAACTCGACAAAATTGGCTACGGTTAGCGGAGTGGCTTCGTGATATAATTTTGCTACAAAAGTACCCTGGTTAGTAACAATTTCGGCATAAAGCCCATTGTCCAGATTTGGGTATTTTGTTTTACAGGATGTCATCGTAACAGCGCTGACAAGTAGCAATAGAAATAGGTTTTTTTTCATTTTTAAAAGTTTAATTTTTGAGTGTTTGTATAGTTTCTAAGGTCACTGTGCTTTGAACTGGCACATTGGTTCCCAATTTATTTTCAATACCATAATAGCCATACGCCTTATAAGAAGGGAACAAAAATGTAACCGTTTCTCCAGCTTTCATGAACTTTAAGCCATCCCGAATACCAGAAATGAGCTCTTGATTGGTTTTATCTATTCGATAATTTTGAACGCCATTTTCTTCTTTAGAAAGAATAACATCCCCATTTAATTTTTTGATGTCGTAAGTGAATGTAACCGCGTCCCCCAACTTGGGCGATATAGTGGATGTGCTATCTTTTACATTATAATAGTACCAAAATCCATTTTCTGAAGCAAGATATTCTGTCTCTTCATTATTCTCAATAATAGAGGAAATTACCGATCGCTCTTGCTCGTAGATTTTTTTATTGCGCTCTACCGATTCCTTAATGAAACTTCCCGAAGTACTTTTCACAGGACGACGTGCCTCCGGGCTTTTGCAAGCGGCGGCAAAAAGAGCCATTATGCATATAATTAGTAGGTTACGAAGCATCAATTAGGGCTTTTTTATAGAGGGGCAATATAGTAATAAATTCGTTTATGGCTTCCTGAAGCGAATGATTGCTTCTTCCCCCAGCGGCATTGGTGTGTCCACCTCCATTGAAATGTTGACGCGCAAATTCGTTTACGGAGAAGCTTCCTTTACTTCTGAAGGAAATTTTGGTGATGTTTTCCTGTTTGTTTTCAATAAATATAAGTGCGAATACAATTCCCTTCACAGATAGCGCATGATTTACAAAACCCTCTGTATCTCCTTTTCTGAATTGATTTTCATCCAGCTCTTCTTGAGAAATAGAAATATAGGCGGTTCGGTATTCTGAAAGAATCTCTAAATTATTCAAGGCTATCCCGAGTAACTTTAACCGATTGACGCTGTTGGTGTCGTAAATATTTTGATGAATCTCCGTATTATTAGCTCCACGGTCAATGAGCGTCGCAATAACCCGATGAGTGGCTGCTGTTGTCGCTGGAAATCGAAATGAACCGGTATCGGTCATAATTCCTGTGTACAAATTGGTTGCTATTTTCGGAGTAATTTCGCTGGTGTCGCCGAGCGTTCCTATGAAATTAAATACCATTTCGGCGGTGGAACTCATGCTCACATCGCTATAGGTAGCAACGGCATAGTCGTCAGGCTGCTGATGGTGGTCTATCATTATGAAGTCTGCTGTCGCTTTCTCCAATATTTCGGCGAGATCTCCAGTTCTATTTATGGCATTAAAATCCAAGGTGAAAATAAGCTCAGCTCCTGCAATGCTTTTCCTTACCTTGGCCGTCTCTCGATCATAGGTAAGCAGTGTTTCGTTTCCTGGAAGCCATTTTAGAAATTCGGGAAAGTCATTAGGCATGACGACCTGTACCTCATGTCCTCTTTGTTCCAGAAAAAAGGATAGCCCCAAACAAGAGCCAACGGCATCTCCATCCGGGTTTTTGTGTCCAACAACAACAATTCGTTTCGGACTTTCCAATAACTTGGTAATGGTCGTAATAGTTTCTTTCTCCATAAGCGAGGCGAAGATACAATTTATTAGTGTTTTAGTGAATGGAAACGAAGGCGAATGTAGCTATTTTTCCTAGGGGAATTGTTTTTGCAGAAATACAAAGTGCTATTACGTTGTAGGAGGTTAATGGCACAAAATAGATATTCCTGAACCTATGAGAAAAAGCGTTTTTTTTACCAAATTATACCAAAAATGAATTGAGTGGCTGGGCTCTTAACATCCGTATACCATTTCTTCATGGTTTCATTACTTTGGTTTGCTTAAATTTGATGGAAATTTTAATTCAACCAAAATGAAATACTTGATCCTGCCGATACTCATGGTATGCTTCACATCTTGCCGAAAGTCGCCTGAGTACAATTCCGAAGAAAAAAAAGAAGCCCTTACCAGTGATAACTACGATTATCGATTGGTATTTGCCAGTTGCAATGATCAAAAGATGGAACAACCCCTTTGGAAGCCAATTCTTGAAAACGCACCCGATGTTTTTGTCTGGGGCGGTGATAATGTTTATGCAGATACAGAGGACATGTCAAAAATGAAGGCCGATTACGATAAGGTATGGGCAAACCCCGATTATAAATCACTTACAGAAAAAACTATAATCACAGGAACTTGGGACGATCATGACTATGGAAAAAATGACGCCGGAGTTGAGTGGGAACATAAAGAAGCTGCTCAAAAGCTGTTATTGGATTTTCTGAGGGTGCCGGAAAACGATGTCCGAAGAACCAGAGAAGGAGTGTACACTTCAGAAAGGTATACTACGCCTAAAGGAAGTATCAAATTAATTTTGTTGGACACCCGAACTTTTCGCGATTCCCTACGGAAAAGTGAGGACCCTAATTTGCGCTACGATCCATGGGAAGGGGACGAAGGAGGAACTATTTTGGGGGACGCACAGTGGAATTGGCTGGAAGAAGAGTTACAGGACGACACCGCCAACTTTACGCTTATCGTTACCAGTATCCAGTTTTTAAACGATCAGCACGGTTGGGAAAAATGGGGCAACCATCCTAATGAAGTTGTTAAAATGAAAGCGTTGCTTAGTGCTGCTAAAGCCAGGAACATAGTGCTGCTTAGTGGAGATCGACATATGGCCGAAATTTCGGTTGCTGAAATAGAAGGACTTAATTACCCTTTAGTAGATTTTACGAGCAGCGGCCTTACCCGTACTTGGATCGATGGCGCCACGGAAGGAAACCCATTGCGAATAAGCAATGTTATTAAGAGGCTCAATTTTGGAGTGCTACTTTTTAACTTTGAAAAGAATCAAATTACTTTCGAATTGAGGGGAGAGGAAAACTTTTTGTACGAAAGGTATTTGCAGCAATATTAGTACTCACTATACGGCTACTTTAAGGTGCTGCTTAGAATATTTTTTAGAACTAACAATTCTATAATATGAGTTCAAAAAAAATAATGTAGGTTTGCACCAAATTTCAAATTCACTATGAGAACAGACAGAACTTTTACCATGTTGAAGCCAGATAGCGTTGAAAAAGGAAACGTTGGCCCTATTTTAGAAAAGATTGCCGGTGCAGGATTCAGAATCGCAGCTATGAAGCTAACACAGATGACCAGATCGGAAGCGGAAGCGTTTTACGCCATTCATAACGAACGTCCATTTTTTGGCGAATTAGTGACCTATATGACCCGGGGTCCCATTGTTGCAGCTGTTTTAGAAAAAGACAATGCAGTAGAGGATTTTCGTACCTTAATTGGAGCGACCAACCCAGCCGATGCAGCCGAAGGAACTATTCGTAAATTATATGCTGCTTCCATTGGAGAAAATGCAGTACACGGAAGTGATAGCGATGAGAATGCAGCGATAGAAAGCCAATTTCACTTTGCCGGAAAAGAGATTTTTTAATCCTCGTTATTCTTAAACCGAAATAAAAGCCACTCAGGCCCCATGCTTATGGGAGTTGGAGTGGCTTTTTATCTTAAGATCAATTTCTTTATTAGTTCTTTCCCTAGCTCTTCGTTGAGTAATTTGATGATCTTTTCTTTTCCATAACTCAATTCTTCGCGCAAAACCGACGAACTCAATTGCACGTACAAAGTATCTCGTTCGAGTACCACTTGAGCCGTATATTTTGAAATAACTTCCCCCATGACTCCGTGCCAGGCATCTTGAGCCGAAACTTTATTCAGACCCTTCTGCAATTTACTTCGGGAAGAAATAAACTCTTTTAAAACATCTCCAAGTGAGGCTTCTTCAGCCTTGCGCTTTGCCATCTTTTATTCTATTTTGAGGTCTATGTTTTTAAATCGTTTGTACACGTAGATACCATTGGTATTTTTTACGACCAATTCCGCTTCGTCTGCTTTTATGACCGTCTCTTTCCAACTAGCGAAGGGAGTCTCATAAAACATAAGAAGGCTGTCATTTTCCCGAACGAGCTTAAATTTTTCCGAAGAAGGAAATTCTCTAAAGCTTCCGTCCAATCTGGGCATTAGTTTTTTACGCACCCCGCTATCACCTTCTACGAGAATATAATCTACGGATGTATTCACGGTAAACTCTTTTAAGGTTCCATCGGGCATTTCAACACTTTTGATCTCCCAATAGCCAGTAATAAATGGTATTTGAGGAGTGGGGTCATTTCCGCCACAGGAGATAAAGCAAAGGGTAAGACCTAGTAGTAGCAATAAACTTTTCATGTTATGAATTAAAGTTGTCATTCTTATTTCTTCTGAAAAAACCAGTCATTTTAATTATAAATGGAACATTTTGTAGGTCTGACTCACATTTTTAACCACTTCTTCCGTGCGCGTTGCATGAGTGTCTGTAATGAACAATTGCCCAAAATTTTCATTATCTACTAAGGTAATAATTTGAGCCACGCGCTCCTCGTCCAACTTGTCGAAAATATCATCCAGCAGTAAAATGGGGTTTACTTTGCTTTGGGCTTTTATAAAATCGAATTGGGCAAGTTTAAGTGCAATTAAAAATGATTTTTGCTGGCCCTGTGAACCAAACTTTTTAATGGGATGCCCGTCAATTTCAAACAAGAGATCATCTTTGTGAATGCCGAAGTTAGTATATTGAGTGATCTTGTCCTTATGAACGTTCTCTGTCAATAAGCTAAGTAGATCTTTTTCCTCTAACTGTGTTCTATATTCTAAACCCACCACTTCACCTCCGTTGCTAATGGCTTTATATCTATTCAGGAAAATGGGTAAAAATGCTTCTAAAAATGAAGTCCTTTTTTCAAAAATTTGACTTCCAAATTCATGTAATTGCTGATCATAAATATCGAGCGTATCCTTGTTAAAAAGGCTATTGAGTGCAAAGTATTTCAAGAGCGAATTTCGTTGCGTCAATACCTTGTTGTACTTGATCAAGGCATTAAGGTAATCGGGGTTGCCCTGCGAAATGACACCATCCATGAACTTTCGGCGCGTTTCGCTTCCTTCAATAATTAGATCGCGGTCGGATGGTGAAATAATGACCAGCGGCAAAAAACCAATGTGTTCACTAAAACGGTCATAGGCTTTTCCGTTGCGTTTAATGATTTTTTTTTGTCCGCGCTTAGCACTTACAACAATTTTTTCCGGACGCTCATTTTTTTCATAATTTCCTTCAACAACAAAAAATTCTTCTCCGTGTTTGATGTTTTGAGTGGTGATTGGGTTGAAATAGCTTTTTCCAAAGGATAAATGGTAAATTGAATCCAACGCATTGGTCTTTCCCACACCGTTCTTCCCAACAAAACAGTTGATTTTCGGGTCGAACTCAAAATCGTGCGATTCAAAATTTTTGTAGTTGAGTAAGGATAATTTTTGTAAAATCATCGTTTTTAACGGGTTAGCCTTGATTTTTTAGTAGAATTTTACTGAAATGTTCTGAAAAATAAGCCTGTGCAAATTATTGATTTTTCCCTTTTAAATTGTAATAAATATTTTATTTTTGCGCATCATTAAACCATTGCATATGGCAACCTACAAGAAAAGAGGGTATAAACCGAAAACGAAAGCAGAGAAGGAAGTTCAATTGGAGGACGGAAGTGCAACGGCTGAGGTGTTTAAGACCTTAGACGAAGGGGCTTCAAAGACCGAAGCATGGGTAGAGAAAAATCAAAAACTCATTTTTGGTTTGGTTGCTGCCGTTGCGATCTGCGTTATTGGATACATCATGTATCAGAAGTTTTACGTAGAGCCTAGGCAAATTGAAGCATCCGATGAGATGTATCAGGCGCAAACTTTTTACAATGAAGCAATAACCGCCACTACAGGTCAGGATTCTATTTTCAACTTAGCATTAAATGGCAGAGCTGGTAAGTATGGTTTTGTTGATATCGCAGATAAATATAGCGGTACTTCAGCAGGCAATCAGGCGAATTACTATGCCGGAATGTCCTTTTTGAATACGAGGAAGTATCAGGAGGCCATTAATTATTTGGATCAATACAAAGGAGATGATGCCATTACAGGAGCCCAGGCGAAGGGTGGTATTGGAGACGCGTTTGTGCAGTTAGACCAAAAAGATGAAGCTTTAAAATATTATTTAGAGGCGGCAGGAATGAACACTAACGATGTAACTACACCGCGCTTTTTGTTAAAGGCAGGTATTATTGCACTTGAACTTGGTAAGAGTGCCGATGCCTTAAAGTATTTTACTCGTATTACTGAAGAATTTGATACTTCTCCCGAGTTTGAGAAAGCGCAAATCTACAAAGGTCAGGCCGAAGCAATGCAGTAACATGGCTACAGAGAATAAAAATTTATCTAATTACGATAAAGCTACTATCCCAAATGCGAAGGACTTTCGGTTTGGGATTGTTGTTTCAGAATGGAATCCAGATGTCACCAACGGGATGTTTCAGGGAGCTTTCGACGCCATTCTTGATTGTGGTGGTATCAAAGAGAATATAGTACGTTGGAATGTGCCAGGTAGCTTTGAACTTATCTATGGTTGCAAGCAAATGGGGCAGAGTTATGATATGCTTGATGCCATAATAGCCATTGGGTGCGTTATCCAGGGAGAGACCAAACATTTCGATTATGTCTGCGAAGCCGTAACCCAAGGCATTAAAGAACTCAATCTTACAACAGATATCCCAGTAATATTTTGTGTACTCACCGATAATAACCTACAACAGTCCTTAGATCGTAGCGGTGGCAAGCATGGCAACAAAGGCACAGAAGCTGCCATTGCGGCAATAAAAATGGCGCAGTTGCGAAAAGATGCTAAATTTTAAGGTGCTACTCACTTTTTGCCTTCAAACCTGTTAACAATTTTTAACCCTTGCAACGCGGCATTGTTTTTGATTTTGAGTAACTTTGAAATTCAAGATTATGGGACCGATAAAATTCACAATAATAAAGAAGTTAAAAACCAACAACAGGTTTAACTATACCCCTCGCTATTATGACGGCAAAGAGGTAGTGGACGATGGAAAGTTTGCTACAAAATTAGATGCCTATAATGAAACGCTAAATAAGAATGATTTTGGCTCTAATTGGCATAAAGAACGTTTGTCTAGAAGAAACCGGGGTAATGTTGAGTTTAATAGGACCGTAGTAGTGGTTGCCCTGATTTTGACACTTATATTTCTATGGTTCATCGACTTCGATTTGTCCATATTTACCCAAGCCCGTTAAATGGCAGATATTATTCAGTTATTACCCGATCATGTTGCCAACCAAATTGCAGCTGGAGAGGTGGTACAGCGTCCTTCGTCTGTAATCAAGGAATTGCTGGAAAATGCCATCGATGCTTTTGCGACTGAGGTCACGGTGGTGATCAAGGACGCCGGTAAAACATTAATTCAAGTAATTGATAACGGCAAAGGAATGAGCGAAACCGATGCCCGTATGTCCTTCGAACGGCACGCTACTTCCAAGATCAAGACAGCCGAGGATCTATTCAATTTAAATACAAAGGGGTTTCGTGGAGAGGCACTGGCTTCGATTGCGGCAATTGCTCATGTGGAGTTAAGAACTAAAACGGAAGCTTCAGAAATAGGGACTAAAATTACCATTGAAGGGAGTGAAGTTGTGAGTCAAGAAGCAACCGTCGTTCCCAAAGGCACCACCATTTCAGTAAAAAACCTTTTCTATAATATCCCGGCGCGGCGTAATTTTTTGAAAAGTGACCCCGTGGAGAATAGACATATTATAGATGAATTCCATCGGGTTGCTTTGGCCCATCCGCAAATTGGATTCGTTTTGATCAATAATGGAAATGACATTTTCAATCTTCCTTCAAGTAATCTTCGGCAACGTATTGTAAATATTTTTGGGTCTAAATCCAATGAAAAATTAGTACCCGTAAAAGAGGAAACCGATGTAGTAAAAGTAAACGGTTTTGTGCTTAAACCTGAATTTGCCAAAAAGAGTAGGGGAGAACAGTTTTTCTTTGTGAACGATCGATTTATTAAGAGTTCCTATTTGCACCATGCTGTGTCTTCTGCTTTTGAGGGTTTGGTAAGAGAACGAACGCATCCTGGATACTTTTTGTTTCTGGAAGTAGATCCAAAATCCATTGATATTAACATCCACCCAACCAAGACCGAAATCAAATTTGATGATGAGCATACTATTTATGCGATGCTTAGAGCCACTATAAAGCACAGTTTAGGACAATTTAGTATTGCTCCAGTTCTGGACTTTAACAAAGATAAGAGTTTTGATACTCCTTATGATTACAGTAAAAAATCCCCTGTGGCACCAACCATTGAGGTAGATCGAAGTTTTAATCCGTTCGAAAATGAAAGTGGAAGTGCGAAAAGTGCCTCGGCCAATTTTTCTTTTAAGCGCGAAAAGGCCCCGTCTTGGGAATCGCTTTATGTAGGTTTGAAGGAGAGTGGGCAATCCATTAATGCCAATTCTATTGAAATGGAGATGGAGGAGGTAAGTGGTAGTTTATTTCCATCTAAGGATAATGCTCCGGGCAATATTACCTTCCAAATTCAGAATAAATACATCGTCAGCGCCATTAAAAGTGGAATGATGGTAGTACACCAAAACTTGGCACACCAACGTATTTTATACGAAGAGCTTTTAAAGAATATGACCGTGCAGGAAGCGGTGAGTCAGCAATTATTATTTCCGTTGCAGTTCCAATTTTCAAAGCCAAAAGTCACTTTATTGCACTCCATTAAAGAACAATTGGAACATACGGGGTTTGTTTTTGCCGTTTTGGAGGATGAGAACGTAGAAATAAACGGTGTGCCCGCCGGGGTTTTGGAAAGTAATGTAGAGGGAATTTTGGAAGAGCTACTCAGTGATATTGAAAATGAAGTACCCGATGCAGGCTTTAGTCAAAATGATTTGTTAGCCAAGTCATTGGCCAAAAGTTTGGCCATAAAAAGTGGTGCCGCTATGGAAAAGGAGGCACAAGAACATTTAATTCACCAATTATTCGCTTGTAAGGAACCTAGTGTTTCTCCAGATAACAGACCCGTTCTAGTGACTTTGGAAGCCAGCGATTTCGATAAAAAATTTATGTAAATGGGAAGGATAACACCTACAGTTAAACACCTATTAATTATCAACATCATATTTTATGTAGCTACTATTTCTATTGGAGATGTTGTATTTCAATTGTTCGCGCTGTATTTTCCTGAGAATGAACTATTTCATTTTTGGCAGATTATCACTAGCATGTTCATGCACGACCCCAATGGTATTATGCACATTCTTTTCAACATGTTCATGTTATTTATGTTTGGAAGCTATTTGGAAGGGGTCATTGGCAGGAACAAGTTTGTGTTTTTATACTTCTCTGCTGGATTAGGTGCTACTGGACTTCATTTACTAATGGCCTATTTTAATTATTATCCGGGATATCAAGCACTAACTAATGCAGGAGTGGGGCAGGCCGAGATTATGGCTATAATGGATACGGGTATGTTCAATCAAGAGTTGCTCCAGGTTGTCAATGAGAGTACCCTTGCGGGTATGTATCAGGCCTTTAACGGTAGCGTGGTGGGCGCCTCTGGAGCTGTCTTTGGACTCCTGGCTGCTTTTGTTTTAATCAACCCAAACATGCCCATGATGATTATGTTTATCCCAATTCCAATTAAGGCGAAGTATTTGATCGGTGGCTATTTCGCGCTTACCGTGTTTTCCGCTATTACAGGAATTGCTGTGGCTGGTCCGGCTAATACAGCATTTTGGGCCCATATTGGAGGAGCGGTTATTGGATTTATTACCATGTGGTATTGGAGAAAGAATAGTTTTAATAATAGGCGTTGGGATTAGGTATGGCGAGTTCAGATTTAAAATATCGCCTCAAAAACGCAAGTGTTATTACCAAATTGATTATTATCAATGTGGTGTTGTTTATAGTATTCAAAATACTGTCGTTGGCGCCTGGTTCCACGGTGGCTTCTTTTGAACGGCTCTTCTTGCTTCCTCATGATTTTTCAGATTTTCTTCAGCAGCCCTGGTCCATAATTACCTATAGCTTTTTTCATGGTGGTATTTGGCATGTAGGAATGAATATGTTCATTCTATATTGGGTAGGAGAATTTGTACTGAATTTATTCTCCGCCAAACGATTTTTAACGGTCTACTTTTTAGGAGCAATGGCGGGAGGTGCCCTATTTTTATTATGCTATGACCTATTGCCTTTTGAAATGAAAGCTTGGCCTTTGGGGGGTGCTTCCGGAGCTGTCATGGCCATTATGGTTTTTATAGCGGCCTATGCTCCCTACACCGAAGTGCGCATTATTCGTTGGAATCTGAAACTTTGGCATATAGCTGCCTTTTTTGTTGTATTCGATTTATTCCGCCTGGCCACGGGGCAAAACCCAGGAGGCATGCTGGCTCATTTGGGAGGTGCAGGCTTTGGCTATTTGTACGCCAAACAACTTGCCAAAGGCAACGATATAGGTAAGTGGTTTGAAAATTTAATGGATGGAATCGCCAATCTTTTTAAAACCAGAAAGTCCAAACCCTTTAAAAAAGTACACCGCAATAAGACAACACAATCCAAATCGGGACGTTCTAAAGAAAAAGTATCTAAAAGTGAACATCAGCGAAAAGTGGATGGCATTTTGGATAAAATTGGGAAGAGCGGTTATGAAAGCCTCACCAAAGCCGAAAAGGACTTTTTGTTCAAAGCAGGCAAGAACGACTAACCAATAGTAATAGATAAGTTTGAAGAAACTCAGTTTTTTGGGGAAACTAATTTATGGACTCAACACCGTGGTAGCATTCCTATTACTGGTGTCATTTGTGCTACCTTACTTGCCTCCTAAAACCTTTCCTACACTTTCTTTATTAAGCCTTGGTGTTTCGCCTTTGCTGTTTATAAACATTGTGTTTGCGCTTTATTGGTTAATTCGTTTAAAGAAGCAGTTTTTTATTTCATTTATAATGCTGTTTATTGCCTATTTCCATTTCAATCCTTTCTTTGAATTTTCTTCTGAAGGAGATTCTTCTAAATACGAAAACACCCTTTCTATATTGTCCTATAACGTACGCCTTTTTAATGCTTATGAAAAGGATACCTCAAAAGAGGCCGTTACCCTGGCGTTTGCGGATCTTTTGAAAAAAGAAAACCCAGACATTGTCTGTATACAGGAATTTTATACCGAATACACCACAGATATGTCTAATTATCCTTATCAGTATATTCACTTTAAAGAACCCGGTAATAAATTAGGACATGCTATTTTTTCTAAGTACCAGCTTATTAACAAGGGAGGGTTCGATTTCAAAGATTCTTATAACAATACCATCTATGCCGATGTAATCGTTGGTAACGATACGCTTCGACTCTATAACCTGCACCTGCAGTCCATAGGAATACTCCCAAGTATGGATTTTCTTCAAAAGAGCGGGACGAACAAAATCAAGAAGCGCATTTCGGAAACCTTTGTTGAACAGGAAGAGCAGATTGCCGTTATCCTGAAACACAAAACAAAAACGCAGTATCCGGTTATTGTTGCAGGCGATTTTAATAACACTTCGTTTTCTTATGCTTATAAAGAACTTAAAAAGGGTATGAAAGATGCCTTTCTCGAAAGAGGTAACGGCATTGGAACTACCTACTCCTTTGTCTCTTACCCTATGCGAATCGACTATATTTTAACCAGCGAAACCTTTAATGTGTTGCGTTTTGACAACGTAAAGCAAACCTTTTCAGACCATTATCCCGTAAGCGCTACTGTGGGTTGGTGATTCCTATATGACAATGTATTTTATTTTAAGTCGAATTGAAACTGTTGGGCTTCCAGATAAGCGATGGAGTTAGACCCCTCGTTGCACAATAGGTCAAGGATCGAGAGATTGGGTAAAAATCCATGGTGAGCTTCCAAAACCTGGGTGTAGGGAGTTAATGGGTATTCAGGCTCCTTTTTAGCTTGAACCAAATAACGAAAATCTTCCTGCGGTGGATTTTTTAGATATTCTGAAGTGGATGTATAAGGAGTTTCTAAGCCGAAAAGTTCATAGAATAACTCGAAAATTTGTTGGTTATAGGTCAATAAATGGGTAGCCTTAGTTTGAAAAACAGCGGCCAAATCATCTTCGTAGTATTCAAAGAAAGGGGACGTTCGATAGGCCGTTTGGATGGATTTCCAGTGTTCTTCTTGCCATGGAAAACTATTCTCTATGGCAATCTCCTTCGTCTTTTGACGCTGTCCATCTTTGGAATGTTTTATAGGAATATTAAGCAATAACCGCCCATTAGAATGAGCAATATAAGCCCGATTTCGATAGGTCTGTTTTTGGTAATTATCTTGGATCTCAAAAACTACCTTTTTAGCCCGTACCACAGCAACCATCTGAACGATAGAAGGTATATAGGTTGGATATAGTAGAATTTCCTTCATCACTAATAATATAGAGCACAACTATCATTAAATAGGGTCCCCCTGTGAAGGCGAAAACCCTCCGTAGTTATCTATCCCTTGGTCTTTTGCTTTTTCTTTTTTCTGAAGAAACTGAACACGAACCAACCTGCAAGTAGGATTAAAAAATATTTTAGATACGAAACAGGTTCGCCATCCCCACCTACCGTGGTGAACATGCGATCCCAACGAAATTTACTAAATCCCGATTTATTTTTGTCCAGACTCAACCAAACAAAAACGGGCTTACCTACCACATGATTGAAGGGGACATACCCCCAACTACGGGCATCCTGCGAATTACTGCGGTTATCACCCATCATCCAGTAATAGTCCATCATAAAGGTATATTCGGTAAGTGGTTCGCCATTCAATAAAACACTGGTTCCCGACTGCGTTATGGTGTTTTTTATCCCCATCTCACTACCTTCGTACACTTCAATAATTCGCTTGTAGAAAGGAATGCTTTCCGAATTGATCGCAACGGTCACCCCTGCTTTGGGAATATAAATAGGTCCAAAAAAGCTATTGTTATAAGGATATTGCGCATTTTGAGGAAAGGTTCCTTCGTCCCACCGTCCCTGAACATCTTCAACTAAGGTAACACTGCTAAAATCGGATTTGAGTTTTTCAGCCGTTTCAGCGGTTATATGAGCGGTATGCGTTAAAAGTCTTTTTTCTCTATCAATGCCCGAAACATAAATATCGGAAATTTCATATTTATCGACTACGTACGGAATGGGAATGTTGGTATACCTTCCTTCACGATCCACTTGAACTAATGCCGTATTGGAAACAATCTCATAAGCAAATTGCAATTTTGCGCGATCGGGTAATTCGTTTTGCTTTCCATTTATAAAAACATATCCATTTTTGATTTCCAACGAATCTCCGGGAAGCGCAACACAGCGCTTTACATAATTAGATTTTTTGTCAATGGGCTTATACATATATCCGGATGGTGGTGGTCCGATATCCACAAATTCATCAATGGGCCAACTGAATACCACAATATCGTTGCGTTTGATGTCTTGAAAGCCTGGAAACCTAAAATATGGATATTCCAAACCGCTATAATAGGACTTGCCATTGGTTAACGGGATACGATCATGCAACATAGGAAGAGCCGCGGAAGTCATCGGTGCTCGAGCTCCATAATGAAACTTACTTACAAATAAATAGTCACCTACCAAAAGTGTTTTCTCTAATGAAGATGTTGGAATGGTAAAGGGCTGCATAAAATAAGTATGCACAAGGGTAGCGGCAACAATGGCAAATAATATAGAACTAGTCCATTCTCCAGCAGAAGTTCTTGGTTTCAGGCTTCGGTCTTTGATGTGCTCTAATTTTTGAGTGTAGTTTACATAACCGATATAAAGCCCCAAAGTAATTACCCCTAAAAGTGTATCCTTAGACGAGTTATAGCCAAAGCTCCTTAGCGTCTCCACCCATACAACTGGTAACATGATTAAATTTACAATTGGCACAAATAATAGAATCACCCACCACCAAGGTCTATTAATGATTTTCATTAAAATAACAGCATTGTAGACAGGAACACCCGCCTCCCAGGCATTTCGATCTGCCGCCACATACATTTTCCAGGTGCCTAAAAAATGGACTACTTGAACTACTAAGAAAAAGATTAACCAGCCTGTAAGTGTCATAATTTGTTGTATTTCTGAAAGGATTTCAACCTTTACAAATTCGCTTTGTTTTAATAGTTTGACCGTTCTTGCAAACGCTCAAAATGCGCTACAATATCCGCATTTTTATTGATTCATTCATTGCCTTTTTCCATGGCGTACCGGGTTTATCCCAACACATCATTCATGCTATAAACTCCGGTTTTTCCCTCAAGCCATTCAGCTGCTATAATTGCGCCCATAGCAAATCCATCTCGGGTGTGAGCTTCATGTTTGATGGTTATGGTATCCACTTCGGACCGATAGTTAACTATGTGGGTCCCTTTTACATCTTCAACTCGTTCGGCCTTGATGCTCAAGTCTGCAATACTATTCGCATTCAACTCCCATTTTTCTTTTTCAGAATACTTTAAAATACCCTCGGCAATAGTAATGGCCGTTCCACTCGGAGCATCTAGTTTTTGTGTATGATGCACTTCTTTTATATCTACTTCATAGTCTTTCCAAGGTTGCATGAGCTGCGCGAGCTTTTCATTCAAATTAAAAAAAAGATTTACTCCAATGCTGAAGTTTGACGCATAGATAAAACTTCCGTTACTGCTTTCACATTTTTTTAGCACTTCGTTCATAGCTGCTAACCAACCTGTAGTTCCACTCACCACGGGAATTTGTAGTTCGAAACAACGGGTAATATTTTCAACGGCCGTAGCTGGGACCGAAAACTCAATGGCTACATCTGCCTGACTTAGTTCTCCTTCAGATCTATTTCTAGACGATCTGTAAACAATATGGTGGCCTTTTTGTAACGCCAACCGCTCTATTGTTTTTCCCATTTTTCCGTAACCAAGTAGTGCTATATTCATTTGATGTGAAAAGTAAAAGAGAGCCCATAATTGGCTTGCTTGTCCAGGGAGTCCATATTTACGCTGGGTAATAAGGACAGGTCATCACTTATGTTGTACTGCCTTAAATGGGCATCAACATTGGCGTCAATAATATTCAGCAAGTAGAAGGCTATGGAAACAATAATGCTCACATCACGATTTCTGCTTGCCGTTCTTTGTGCATCAATAAGTCGGTCATCCGATATCCCCTGGAATTCATCATCCTCAAATCCAGCGAGGCGTCTTTTATACGCGTCTCTAAAACGGTTGTAATCTTTGGTATTCTGATTGTAAAAGTAAATTCCCGTTCCTATTCCCACATAAATGATAGGAATTTTCCAATATTTCTTATTGTAGGCCTGTCCCAAACCTGGTACAACAGCCGAATAAAAGGCAGCTTTGGAGGGGGCCAACGGGTCATATTCATTTTGGGCCAAGAGGGAATCCTGAACAACAATTGCTCGTTCTTCTTTTACCTGAAGTGAGTCGGAAGTTTGAGCGAATAACGAGCAACCTATCCAAAGAAAGATATATAAAAGCCTATTTTTCACTTTTAATGAGGTTCAAAATGCGTTGGAAGTCCGCTTCGTTAGTGAAAGGCACAATTAGCTGGCCTTTTCCTGTTTTATTGGCCTTGATCGAAACCTTGGCGTCCAATAGGTCGGATAGCTCTCGACTTCCTTTAGCAACGAAATGTGGAAGGGCTTTTTTAGTGGCCTTAGGTTTTGCCTTGGAACCTTTATAGCTTCTTACCAAAGCTTCCGTCTCTCTTACTGAAAGGGAATTACTCACAATTTTTTCGTAAATGTTAAGTTGGTCACTACTATGCTCAACATTGATTAAAGCACGACCGTGACCCATGGAGATAAATCCATCTCGCATCCCGGTTTGAATAATGGGATCTAATTTTAGCAAACGAAGATAATTGGCTACGGTAGAACGATTTTTTCCAACCCGTTCGCTAAGGGTTTCTTGCGTTACCTCAATTTCTTCAATTAAACGTTGATACGATAGTGCAATCTCAATAGGGTCTAGATCCTGACGTTGAATGTTTTCAACCAAGGCCATTTCCAAAGACTCCTGATCGTTAGCAATTCTTATATAGGCCGGAATGGTAGGTAAGCCTATTAATTTGGAGGCTCTAAAACGACGCTCACCGCTCACTAATTGATACTTATTGAAATCTAATTTTCGAACCGTGATGGGTTGAATAACTCCCAATTCCTTAATGGAAGAAGCCAATTCACGAAGCGTTTCTTCATTGAAACTGGTTCGAGGTTGGAAAGGGTTCATTTCTATTGCCCCCAACTCAAGTTCGATAATACTACCCACAATCGTGTCGGCACCTTTATCTTCGACCGATTTTATGTCATTGGCAGGATCTTTCAGCAGGGCTGAAAGTCCTCGCCCTAAGGCTTGTTTTTTTGTTGCTTTCGCCATAAATCCTACGCGTTTTTCTCTATTAATTCGTTTGCCAAACTTAAGTAATTATTGGCACCTTTACTACCGGCATCATAACTAATAATGCTTTCGCCATAACTGGGTGCTTCACTCAAACGTACATTTCTTTGAATGATTGTTTGAAACACCATCTCATCAAAATGTTTTTTCACCTCCTCTACAACCTGATTGGATAGTCGCAATCTCGAATCATACATGGTCAATAACAAACCTTCTATATCCAAAGCATCATTATGGATTTTTTGTACACTTTTAATGGTATTAAGCAGCTTGCCCAAACCTTCCAAGGCGAAATATTCACACTGAATAGGAATTAACACACTATCGGCTGCAGTTAAGGCATTTAGCGTTAATAACCCCAAGGAGGGAGCACAATCAATGAGTACATAGTCGTAATCTTCCTTAAGGCTTGCCATTGCCTTTTTCAACATAGATTCTCGCTCTTCTTTGTCCACCAATTCAATTTCAATAGCTACCAAATCTATATGTGCGGGAATGATATCTACATTTGGAGATTGCGTAGAAACAATTACCTTCTTTGCACTAACAGTATGTTCCAATAGTTGGTAGGTGCCTTTTTCAACACCTTCCACATCAATGCCAAGCCCCGAAGTGGCATTGGCTTGCGGATCGGCATCGATCAATAACACTTTTTTTTCTAGAACTCCAAGGGAAGCTGCAAGGTTCACCGAAGTTGTGGTTTTCCCTACTCCTCCTTTTTGGTTGGCAATAGCAATTATTTTACCCATTAATTTTTCGCAATTTTAAGAGTTAAAAATACGATTAATTATGACGTTAGAAAATCTAATTTGTTAACACGAAGTGAACATTTATTGTATACATTTTACATTGAGTCGTTTAGGAATTGGCATTTAACAAGCAGGGAAGACTATAGTTGATTTTATGTTGTAATTTTAAGCCTTTATTGGTGCCTGTTGAAACTGAAAAAATTAAATAGAAAAAAAGGAATCCTCATCTTACTTGCTATAGGGTGCGTTGCTTTTGGTATTTGGTATGCTCAACTTTCCAATCGACATAAAGCGATTGTGAAAACTAAGATCCTTCATACCCTGCATATTATTGACCCGAGTTGGGATGTTCAGGAAAAGGACCAGGAGCTGGCCTTAGAGTCACCAGACCTTCTTGTGGATGATATCTATCAATCCATGGACGGTCCTCAAGCGAAACTCAACCTAAATCTTAATGAAGGAGGAACCAAAGTGACTTGGATTACTGGTTTTAAAGCCGAAGTTTTTAAAGAGGGAACCGAAAGCCATAATAACGACTTTTTGTGTCACACCAATATAGATTTTTATGATGCCGTTCATTATAAGAATTTGAATCTACCAAAACGAATTAACGTACAGTACCCCCGATTGGGAACCCTATCCAACGGTATCAACGAACTCAATTTCCCCAGGGGGTTTGGTTTTCCGGTAGCTAATGATGATACTTTTATTATTGCCTCCAGGACGCTAAACCATAACATTGAAGATGCATTTTTTAAGGTGAAACATCATATAAAATTGAAGACCGCAAGTAGCGAAGCCAATTTGAAACCACTTCGACCCAAAGGCTTAGTGCTGATGTTACCCTACGATCTTGAGAATCCGTACAATTCGAAAAAGAACGACCCCAAGCTTTGTGCTCCCATAGATTTGAAAAACCACTCAGGTCCAGGTCCGGACGGAATTCCTTTGTCGGCTCACTGGAAATTGCCCGAAGGAAAGACCCGTTATGAGTTTGATGTGACCTATCAGTTATTTTTACAAGAGGATACTAGCATTCATGCTATGGCTGCACACTTACACCCCGGCGCCGAAACCTTTATGCTTTACGACACTACTGAGGATCGACCAGTTTACACTTTTAATTGCGAAAACTACACTGATAAAGTGGGCTTAAAGAATGTCCCGAGTTATTCCAGTGAAGAAGGAATTTTACTGAAAGCAAATCATTCGTACAAGCTGGTTTTGGAAACCTATAACCCCTCCAGCGATTTTCGAGATATGATGGCAGTATTATTTCTATACCTGCACGATACAGAAATGGAAGCTCATTTAAAGAACAATGGCCTGGTAGGGCTATAAATTAACTTGTGTTCTTATCTCCCAAGACATTCCTGTATTCGTAACAACAAATGCTCCTGCAGGAGCAAGAGCATTTACATTCATTATTCTTTAAATAAGTTAACATTTGGTGTAGGCGATTGGATCAATCATTTCGTATAATGATTTCGGACAAAAAGAAGGGTTAGTCCCCACAATAGGAATAACCCTGAGATCTGTTATTGCTCTCATTGGTTTCGGCCACAGCATTGAAAACATCTGCAAAACCAAAAATGGTTTGTCTCGACCAACTTCCACTACAACCTCCAAATGGAGCGGGACCAATGGTAAACACATGCGAGGCTCCTGCGGCGAGAGAACCGGTGGGGCTTGTAAAGTCATTTATAAAAGGTATGCCGGTAACTTTCCCAATGCGAAGGGTATAGAAACTGTTCACCGAAGTACTGCCAATATTGGTAACGACCACTGTAAGGGTATAGGCAACTCCACAGGTGGGCTGTTGCGCGCTTCCACCGCCACAGGAAGAAGGTGTTACGACAGGTAAATTTGAAGAAATAGAAGTAACTACCAGATCTGGCCCACCAAGAGTAAGCTCATTATTGGGCAAGGGGGCCGTATAGTTTTCGATAGCCAGTGGATTCGTCAAGTCGTCATTTTGGATCTCTTCTTGGGTGCAAGAAATACACAACAATAACAATGAGAGCACAGAAAATGCTCTTTTGAGGTCGTTTCTTATTCCAGTTCTGTTCTTGAATCGATTTTTCATAATTTTAAGTATTAAAAACACCTACTCTGTTTTGGCTTTTCAGTTTCCACCATTCTCTTAATGAGAACTACATAAAGATACTGTGGCACAGCCAATTATGACGCAGGAAAGTCCTTGGAGTAACGAGGGTAATTCCTTACTAAATACGTTTGATTTTTATAAGGGGTAATGGCAAAAAGCCATGCTTATTTTAATTGTAGATGTAGGTGATCATCGTGGCGTACGGCCTGGCATCCATGAAATCTAATTTTTTCATGCTTCAATCCCAATCGGTGTTTCAAATGTGGTTCTATAAAAACTTTACCTACGGAAGGTTGTTTCAAGATGGCTTTTAGTAGCGCTTTTGTACCTATTTCTGAAAATTCAATATCCTCGTTTATCCTTCCAAAGGTCATATATTTCTGGATATCATATTGCCAATTTCCTTTGTTCTTGCACCTTTTTATTTGGTTGTATTCCCTTTGATTGGGTTCTTCGAAGACACCATAACCACTTACTGAAGGTTTTTGGTTGGTTAGGGTTCCATTGAGTTCGTACATTAAGCTTATATCTAGTTTTTTGCCATCGTTATGACTTAAATGGGGTAGCATTGGAAATTTATTGACAAACGGAAAATTGGCGTCCAAGCAAACGATTTTCGCTTTTGGATGTTTTTTGTTGAATTCTGAAGCGATATCGCCAAGCAACTTGTTCATTTCGGGACGTACATAGTTTCGATTGGTAATGCGATAAAACAGTGATTGAGAGACAATCGATTCCGAAGAAATTAGCCTCTCCCTACCCAATAATGGAGCAACTTTCGGTACAATAAAATAGGTGCAGATAAGGTATATTCCTAAGAAAAGAATGTACTTTCCAAACCTCATATTGCCGAAGAGCAGTAGCACCATTAAATATAAAATACCTCCAATTTGCGTAAGCGCAGTGAGGAATACAAAAAGAGCCAAACGGAAGAGGAACTTAAGGAATTTCAAATAGTAAGCTTTGTATTAAGAACTCTAAATACAAAGGTATTATTGTGGGGATTAACCATTTAGGCTTACAAGTAAGTGCACCACGCAATTACAAAGTCAGATACTAAAAGAGTCTATAAAGTTACTCGGATTTGAGTCAGGATTTCTTCTTAGCTCGAATCATCATTTCCAACATGTCCCACATTTCCTTCGGGACTTCTTCAAGCAAGTTCATTTGTCCAGCCCCTTTGAGCCATTCACCTCCGTCAATAGTAATTACTTCACCATTAAGGTAGGCCGAAAAGTCAGAAACTAGATAAGCAGCCAAATTGGCCAGCTCCTGATGATCACCCACACGTTTGAGGGGAACTTTTTTGGCAAGATCAAACTTTTCTTTCAGGTCTCCCGGAAGTAAACGATCCCAGGCACCCTTGGTAGGGAAAGGACCCGGGGCAATGGCGTTAAAACGCATCCCATATTTTGCCCATTCTACGGCAAGGGATCGGGTCATGGCAAGAACTCCTGCTTTTGCCGTCGCACTCGGTACAACATAGGCCGAGCCTGTCCATGCATAAGTGGTCACTATGTTCAAGACGGTTTTATTGGTTTCCTTCTTTTCAATCCAATATTTACCGAAAGCCAGTGTACAGTTTTTAGTTCCTTTCAAGACAATATCAATAATGGTGTCAAAAGCGTTGGCCGAAAGTCGTTCCGTAGGTGAAATAAAGTTTCCAGCAGCATTATTTAAAAGCACATCTACGCTACCAAAGGCATCGACAGAAGCGGTTACCATGGCTTCTACCTGATCATAGTGACGTACATCACACTGTACTGGTAGGACCTTTCCTCCAGTAGCAGCCTCTAACTCCGTTTTGACGGTTTCTAGTTTTTCTATATTTCTAGAAGTGATCACGACATTGGCACCCAACTCCAAAAAGTAAGTAGTCATTGCCTTTCCCAGACCGCTACCACCTCCAGTAACTACAATTGTTTTTCCCTTTAAAGCGTCATCACGCAGCATTTTTGCTTTTAGATCCATGTGGTGTGTTTATTTCTGTAAAAGTAGTAAAAGTGCAGGAACAAAACTCCATTTATAGCATTTGGTCGTCCTTTATAAAAAACGACTAGACTATTTTGAGTTACTCCTCGTATGTTGTTACATTCATATAAAACTTAAAAATAGCCTTTGAACGACGGGTAATAAATTACTGGTTTTGACACACCTCTATACAGAACCCTGTTAATTATTAAAACCGACTTCGTGGCGTTCAAAAATTTGTAAAAGAATAATTTTTAGAAAAAGGAAAATTAAATTTCCAGAGTTTAAGGGCTGTAATTACAGGTGCAGAGCGGGTTGAAGTTCAACCACTACCCTTAGATTCTGGATTTTTTATAAACCAAACAATCTCTAAGGCGAGGATCATTTACCACTTTCGGGTGCGTGAAGGTCCCAACAAACTCCATCCCAATTTTCTTCATGATAGCTTCGGAAGCCTTATTCAGATGAGGGCAATATGAATATACTTCATCGATGTCAAACTCATTAAATGCAGCAGCCATGCACGCTTGGGCCGCTTCAGTTGCATACCCTTTTCCCCAAGTGGAACGAGCTAACCGCCAACCAATATCAACAGATGGGGTGTATTTACTCTCAAAAGTTTGAAGCTTTAAACCTGTAAAACCAATAAAACGGCCGGAAGAAAGTTCGTCCATCGCGAAATAGGTATAGCCAAATACCTCAAAATGATTTCGAAAGTTTTCGATGGCAAGTGCTACTTCTTTTTTGGTAAGCGTATTCGGAAAAAAGCGCATGACCTCTGGATCTTGGCACATGCTTTCAAAAGGAATTATGTCACTTTTTAACCAATTCCGAAGCCCGAGACGCTCTGTTTTTATGATATACTCTTTCAACTTATACGAGCTTATGGATTTGGGCATATTGCAATAACATGATGGTTTTTGCGTCTTTTATCTTCCCGTTCCGAACCATTTCATAAGCTTCTTCAACATCTAGTTCCAGCACTTCTATATTTTCTTGCTCTTCGGCTAAACCACCTCCCTCACTAACTTTCATGTCGTGGGTATATTCAGCAATAAAAAAGTAAAGTATTTCGGTGACCGAACCGGGAGACATATAGGCCTCAAAAATTTTACGCACTTTCGAAACTTTATAACCCGTTTCTTCTTCCGTTTCTTTGCGAATACAGTCCTCCGGATTGTCTTGATCCAGCAAACCGGCGCAGGCTTCGATCATCATACCGTCTTTATTGCCATTGATGTAAGTAGGCAGCCTAAATTGACTGGTTAGAATTACTTTTTTTTCTTCGGAATTATATAAAAGTATCGTGGCCCCATTGCCTCGGTCATAAGCCTCACGCGTTTGCAACTCCCAGCTCCCATCTTTGTTACGGTAGTTATAACTTACTTTTTTGAGGATATACCAATGGTCAGAAAGTATTTCGGTCTCCTTTATTTCGATATTAGGATTTGTCATTTTGAAGTGATTAATGAAGTGCAATGATCTGCTTCAGAAAGATTCAATGAAGGGGTAAAGGTTGCTTAAGATCATTCATCGATCGAATCGATAAGTATTTCCAGCATTTCAATGGCTGCATCGCTAATTTTAGTTCCCGGTCCATAAACCGCCAGAGCTCCTGCGTCAAACAAAAATGAATAATCCTGTGGTGGAATTACGCCACCTACAATCACCATAATATCTTCGCGCCCTCTTTTTTTCATTTCAGAAATTACTTGCGGTACCAGAGTTTTATGTCCTGCCGCTAAAGAAGAAACCCCCAAAATATGCACATCGTTTTCTATGGCCTGTTGGGCTGCTTCTGCGGGTGTTTGAAATAAAGGGCCAATGTCAACATCGAAACCTACGTCGGCATAACCGGTAGCTACCACTTTGGCACCGCGGTCATGGCCATCCTGTCCCATTTTGGCAATCATGATACGTGGACGACGACCTTCCATTTCGGCGAACCGATCGGCCAATTGCCTTGCTTTTTCAAAAGAAGGGTCTTTTTTAATTTCTTTACTATACACGCCGCTAAATGATTTAATTTGTGCCTTATACCTTCCAAATGCAGTTTCTAAGGCATCACTTATTTCACCAAGAGTAGCTCGTTCACGAGCCGCTTCTATGGCTAAAGCTAATAAATTTCCCTCACCTGTTTGCGCACATCGTGTTAATTTGGATAGGCTATTTGCAACCTTTTCATTATCTCGCTCCGTTTTTATACGCTTTAAACGAACCAATTGAGCTTCCCGAACTTTTTGATTATCTACATCTAAAATTTGCAAAGGATCTTCCTTTTCTAAACGATATTGATTCACCCCAACAATGAGATCCTGACCACTATCGATACGTGCTTGTTTACGAGCAGCGGCTTCTTCAATGCGTAACTTTGGAATACCGGCTTCAATGGCCTTGGTCATTCCTCCAAGGGATTCTACTTCTTCAATAAGCTGCCAGGCTTTTTGGGCGATATCGTTGGTCAGATTTTCCACATAATAGCTTCCTGCCCAAGGATCTACGGTTCGATTAATTTGAGTTTCTTCTTGTAAGTAGATTTGAGTGTTACGAGCAATACGCGCCGAAAAATCGGTCGGCAATGCGATGGCCTCATCCAAGGCATTGGTATGTAAAGATTGTGTGCCTCCAAAGGCAGCGGCGGAAGCTTCAATACAGGTACGAGCTACATTATTAAATGGATCCTGCGCGGTAAGACTCCATCCACTGGTTTGACAATGGGTACGGAGGGATAAGGATTTTTCGTTTTTGGGATTGAATTGCTTCACCAATTTGGCCCAGAGCATACGTGCAGCTCGCATTTTCGCGATCTCCATAAAATGGTTCATTCCAATGGCCCAAAAGAAGGAGAGACGAGGAGCGAAGGTATCAATGTCCATGCCTGCCGCAATTCCCGTTCTAATGTATTCCAGACCATCGGCCAAAGTGTAGGCCAATTCAATATCACAGGTAGCTCCGGCTTCTTGCATGTGGTAGCCCGAAATGGAAATGGAATTGAACTTCGGCATATGCTTCGACGTATATTCGAAAATATCGCTTACAATCTTCATGGAAGGTGTAGGTGGATAAATATAGGTGTTACGCACCATGAATTCCTTCAAAATATCATTCTGAATGGTACCCGCTAAGGCCTCGGGAGCAACTCCTTGTTCTTCCGCTGCCACCACGTAAAATGCCATTATGGGTAAGACAGCGCCATTCATGGTCATGGAAACGCTCATCTTATCCAGCGGAATTTGATCGAATAATATTTTCATATCGGCTACACTATCGATAGCAACTCCCGCTTTTCCTACGTCGCCAACCACTCGTTCGTGGTCACTGTCATAACCACGGTGCGTTGCCAGGTCGAAAGCCACGGAAAGGCCCTTTTGTCCCGCAGCTAGATTGCGACGATAAAAAGCATTGCTGTCTTCGGCAGTGGAAAATCCGGCATATTGCCGAATGGTCCATGGACGGCGCACAAACATTGTGGAGTAGGGACCTCGAAGGTTGGGTGCAATACCTGCTACGAAATCCAGATGATGAAGTGCTTCCATATCTTTTTTTGAATACACGGAATGTACGTCAATTCCTTCGGCTGTTTCGTGCGTTTGCGCTTTAGGCTTGGAGTTTTCGTCTCCATTACGCGGCAAGGTCATATGTTGTAAACTCTTCCTATTCATGGCTCAATCGTTCTTGTTCTGATGTTTCCGCTAAGCGGTTTTCCAATATAGGTGCTATTACCGTTTGTCGGGGATTTCTTTTCACAAAGGGATATAATTCGAGCTCATCTTTCATACGGTCGACATCGCTTCGGTATTTGTTGGTGCCTACCAGAACCAGTGTACCATCGTCAAATAACTGCTGCTCTTTTTTAGCACTTTCTTTTATTTTCTTCTGAAGTATTCCTTGCTTTAATTGTTGTAAAAACCCTCCATTTCGCTCTATGTCCTTGAAAAGCTCCAAGGCCTTTTGGGCAAGTTCATCCGTAAGACTTTCTATGTAATAACTGCCATCTCCCACATTGGAAACCATATCGAAATAGCTTTCAGACTTTAAAATAAGTAACTGATTACGAGCGATACGCTCTCCAAATTCATTGCTCTTATGATACAATCCGTCATAGGGTATATTACAAATAGTATCTGCTCCACCAATGATGGCACTCATGCATTCGGTGGTCGTACGCAGCATGTTCAGGTTATAATCGTAAAGCGTTTTATTGCGTTTGGAGGGTCTGGCAATTATATGACAATTTGGGTTTATTTCATATTCATTAGCGAGTGCGGCATATAGCTTCCGCAGGGCTCTTATTTTAGCAATTTCGAAGAAATAGTTGGTACCCACCGAAACTTCAAAAGTCACCTTTTGTTTTCTCAGATCCAAAGTTGTCAAATACTCGTTGACATGAGCTAGGGCATAGGCCAGTTGTTGTACCTTATTGGCCCCTGCATTTTCATATAGGGTGGTGTCGATACCCAGTAGGGAAGTAGCTGCATTGCTATCCATTATTTTTTCCAGAAGCTCACTATCCGTTTTTTGATTATAAAACCAATTTCCGGTACGAGCCAGATGTCCCAGCGGATCCAAATTGTAAAAGACGGTGGCCTTTTTTTCAGAAAAAAAAGTGATAAGGTTTGATATAAAATCGGATTTCAAAAATTGAAAGTTGAAATAGATCGTCGCCTTTTCGAATGGAAAATCTTGAAACACCTTTTGGAATTCGAATGCCAGATCCGAATGCGGGTGGTTGGCGACCTTAGACGAACCGACAGAAAAGTAAATGGCCGTCGCACCTCGATCAACGGCGTCAAGGGCAAGTTTGTTGGCAATTTCGGGAGCATCAATAAAAATAAATTGTCCAATATTCCATTGAGAAGGTTGTCCGGGGATGGGAAGGAAATCGTTAGGGAAATCGTCCTGGTGGTAAAATGGTTTTACATGAATCCCCTCTAAACTTTGCCAAACCAAGGTATCGTTATAATCGGCTCCTTTCAGATCGAATTGTATTTTCTGCTTCCATTGCTTGGCAGAAACTGCTTCAAATTCATCAAACATAAAATCACTCATTCTTTGCCTTCAATTTAATGCTGTCCTCATTTTCAATGATATAAATATCTTCGTTCTCACGCTTCAAATAATACTTCTCCCGGGCATATTTTTCTACTTCGTCGCTATCTTTCATTTTTTCAATGAAGCTTTTGTCCTGATCAATTTCTTCGCGGTAAAAATCCTTTGTTTGCTCCAGGGCGTTAATATCATCGTTCAGTTCCTTATGAATGAAATAGGAGTTGGTGTCAAAAAATATCATCCAGACCAGAAATAGCAGCAGTATAATGACATACTTATTGCCCAATATCCGAACCCATTTTTTTTGTTTAATCTCCGAAAACTTCACTGCTACAAATTAAGATAATTTTTGATGGATAATAGATCTAATTAATTTGACGGCCACGGTATTATGCTTATTGGTCGGGATAATAATATCTGCAAATTCTTTCGTGGGTTCAATGAACTGCTCATGCATGGGCTTTAAGTTAGACTGATATCTAGTTAAAACTTCATTAAGGTCTCGCCCTCTTTCAGCCATATCTCGTTTGAGTCGTCTAATGAGCCGTTCGTCACTATCGGCATGTACAAAAAGCTTTACGTCGAACATTTCTCGTATTTCGGGGTGAGTTAAAATGAGGATTCCTTCTACAATAATGACCTTTTTTGGGTAAGTAGTCATGGTCTCACCCGTTCGATTATGGTCGACAAATGAATAGACGGGTTGTTCGATGGAGTTGCCATTTCGCAAATCCTTTAAATGCCCTACCAACAGATCAAAGTCGATGGCCTGAGGGTGGTCAAAGTTAATACGTACTCGCTCTTCATAGCTCATGTCGCTGGTGTCCTTGTAATACGAATCCTGGGAAATAACACAAACTTCGTCTTCGGGAAGTTCTTCCACAATTTGTTGAACCACGGTAGTTTTTCCACTTCCCGTACCTCCGGCGATGCCAATTATGAGCATAGTTTTGGTTTTAAGGCAAAGTTAGGAATTATGTTAATGAGTTGAAAAGTTAATTGGTTATTTAGTTATGGAAGCAATTTCCTCGATCCTTACCATTTTTTCTTGCTTGTTTCCCCACGAATTCATGATGTAGTTCATCACGTTGGCAATTTCATCGTCCTCCAATCCTTGTGCTGCCATTACGCTGTTATAGGTAATACCATTGACCACAATTTCTCCTTGCTGACCAAATTTAACGGCGCGAATGCTTTCCTCGCGATTGTTCATTAAATAATCTGAGCCGGCCAAAGGAGGAAAACTTTTGGGTATTCCCTCTCCATTAGGTCGATGGCAGGTTACACAAAAATCTTCGTAAACCTCGGCTCCCAGTTGGATACTTTCCTCAAGTTCTGTTTGCATTTCATAGCCAGTGTCATTTGGATTGAGGTGCGCTGTATGATTTTCTTCGGAATTGAATTTACAAGCAATTAGGAGCAAGCTAAGAAAGCTCAGAAGTAGACTGTACTTCAAGATCCGAGGGATATCTTTTAGTGCTTTGTACATCGTTTGTTACTTAGGAATGAGTTTTACAATTCCGCGACCTTCAAGGGCAATATATATGAGTCCGTCGGGTCCTAATTTTACGTTTCGGACTCTGCCTATATCTTCTGCAATTTTTTCTCGACCCACCACTTCGTCTCCTTTCAGTCTTACCAATTCTACATAATTGAATTTGAGGGAACCTACTAATAGACCACCCTCCCAATTTGGGTATTTGTTACCTGTTACAAAATCCATTCCGCAGGGTGCTATAGAAGGTACCCAGTAGTATATGGGTTGTTCCATGCCTGGACGAGATGTTTCTTCGGTGAATTTGGTGCCGCTATAGTTAATTCCGTAGGAAATAATGGGCCAGCCAAAATTGGCGCCTTTAGCAATAATATTAATTTCATCGCCACCCTTTGGGCCGTGCTCATGGATCCAGATTTTACCCGTAGATGGATGTACAGCCATACCCTGAGGATTGCGATGTCCATAGGAAAAAATAGCCTTTTTTGCCTTGGGATCATTAACAAACGGGTTGTCTTTGGGGATGGAACCATCGTCATGAAGTCTGTAAATTTTCCCGCCATCTCGAGTAATATCTTGTGGATTTACATCTCTATTACCTCGGTCTCCCACCGAAAAATATACAAATCCCTGAGCATCAAACACTATGCGAGAGCCAAAATGTTGTCCTCTTTTGGTATTGGGTGAAGCTTTGTACAGATTTTCTATGTTCACGAGATTTTCTCCGTCCAATTGAGCTCTAATGAGCTTGGTGTTGCCTCCATTGCCTCCGCCTTCACGACTAGCATGTGTGAAATAGATCCAACCATTTTTAGCGTAGTTGGGATGCAATGCAACATCCAACAAACCACCTTGACCGCGCACATAGATCTCCGGTAAATTTCCAATCTCGATTTTTTTTCCTTCTTTAAAATGAATGAGTTCACCAGATTTTTCAGTAATAAGCATACTGCCATCCGGTAACCAGGTCATTCCCCATGGGTTGCTTAGATCGTCGACTACTGTTTTGACGGTATAAGTGCGCTCCGTTTCGTTTAGCAGATCAATATCATTGGTTTTATTATTTTGAGCACAACCTAAAAGAAAGGTGGATAGGCTAAATATTAAGAGCGATAAACTTTTCAAAATAGATCCTTTTCTATAAAGTTAAACATTTTTAGACGCACTATCTTAAATAATAAATATTTTGAATTTGTAAGGTGACGTTAAAGTCGGTCATTTGAATTTTATTTCTATATTTGGGTATCAATCGATTGGCGTTCGCATTTCTCCCCTATGAACGTCCTTTCCAAGTATTCTACATTTAAAAGTTATCGCCGTGAAAAAACTATTATTGCTTTTATTTCTATTATTTACTGCCTCTAGCATTGCTCAATTTAGCTGGAATGATGAAGGTGAATTAATTTTCAAGAAAGTTTATGAGCTAGATAGACCAAAAGCTGCCCTAAAGGAAGCGGCTAGTAAATGGCTGGCATTGACTTTTAAAAACTCAAAAAATGTTATAAGGCATGATACCGAAAATAGTATAATCGGCAAAGGGACTTTTTCAATAATTATTCATTCACAGGGCTATGACTTTCCTGGAAGTATTGACTTTGTTATTGACCTGGCCTTTAAAGAAGGAAGGTATAAATTAGAGCTATATGACTATAGATATTATACCGATGCCTACGATCAAATTAAGTCACCCATAATAGATTCAGAAAGCTATAGTTTTGAACGTCATCGTGAGTTTACGCGTCAGCAAATTGACATTTTCATGCCTGAAGGTTCTCCGGGGAGAAGAATCGCACTAAAAAGGCTGGAAAACCCAAAGAAATCAAAGGCTGATTACGAAATGGCATTGGAAAAATATCGTCGCATGCACAAAACAACTGTATCAAAGTCCAAAGCTTTAATCAGCAATCTCGTCAAATATTTGGCAAATGCAGAAGAAGACGATTGGTAGGCGTTTCAATTTAACTTCGAAAAGAAAAAGATACTTAGCTCAGACAATTAAATGTCAATGAAATCCGACGATTACGTATTTATAAGTTACTCAGGTCAAAACCTTAAAATAGTTGAAAGACTTGTTGAAGGATTAAATAAGCGTGGAGTTCGTGTTTGGCTTGATATTAATGAAATAAAGCCAGGAGAAAGCTATCTAACCCGATTACTTAAAGGGATATTTGATTCATCGGCCATAATATATTTAGTTGGCAATGTTTCCAACAGACTGTCATGGATTAACGACGCAATTTATAAAGACTTGCGAAAAGGCAAGCTGATTATTCCAGTTATTGTAGACGAAATTGCGATTCGTAATACACCACATTTTATCAGGCATTTAAAGCCGCTTCCTCTTAAAGATGGATTTGATCTTACCCTCGATAGAATTTTAGAGGCTTTGAAGGGCAAAGTTACGATTGGGAAACCAGTTGAAGAAGTCAAGAAACAGTCTAAGGGCTATGTATTTATTAGTTATGCTGAACAGGACTCCGATTTCGTTTCGGATTTGAAGGAGTTTTTAAAGACTCAAGGTTACGCATACTGGGATTATAATGAAAGTAACCGAGATTATCATTCTCAGATTTTTCTTGAATTAGAATTTATAATTAAGGAAGCAGCGGCAACATTGAGCATATTATCAGAAGATTGGAAAAAGTCAAAATGGACGGTGAAAGAGTATTTTTTCTCAGAAGAAATCGGGATTCCTGTATTTTTGCTAAAAGCAAAGAAAATTGGACCAACTTTGGCAATCGCGGGTATTCCTTTTATTGACTTCGTTCCAGATAAGAAAGCTGGATTTGATAAGTTGGACAGAGAATTAAAGAGAAAGAAATTATAGAAAAAATATAAATGTTCTAATTATGGCTAAAAAGAAACAAACTACTAAAACTAAAAAAGAATCCAAGAACTGCTTCGTTATTATGCCTTTTGGAGGGTATTTCGACCAGTACTATTCGGAAATCTATGTAAAAGCAATTGAAGAAGCTGGGTTTGAATCTCGTAGGGGTGATGACCTTTATCGCCCAGGCAGTATTGTCAAGGATATTTGGAGTTTGACGAAAGACGCAGACGTAATTCTTGCGGACTTGACCTCAAAAAATCCAAATGTTATGTATGAACTTGGTTTAGCTCATGCCATAACTAAACCAGTGGTGCTTATCTCAGATACATTGGATGATGTACCATTTGACCTTAGAAGTTTAAGGGTGGTCACTTATGATACCAAACTTCCTAATTGGGGTGAGTTATTGAAGAATGACATTTTAATGTCCTTATCGGAAATACTGGAAAGTCCTGAAGAATCGATTCCACCGGCGTTTTTGGAAGTGAGCAAAACTAAGACGTTGGAGGTAGACGAAATAGGTAAACAGATATTGGAACTAAAGAATGAAGTAAATTCACTCAAATTACTTTCGCGAAAAGGAAACGGATTGAGCCAAAGTTCCTCTAAAATATATGTAGATAGAGATGGAGCCATTACCAGGCGCTTCACAATTGATACTGAAAATAAGCCTTATAAACGGATGACCGACGTAATTTGATAAAACATTGGCATCTATTAACAGTTTACCACAAAGAAAAAAACCCTGAGAATGAAGAAGTCAGGTTTAAGGCCTGGTTAAGGAGTCAGTGGAAGTTTTGGGATTGCGTAAAGAATCAAGATTTCTTTGGGCTAAAATTAAAGCGCGCTGATTT
>JBCCIJ010000006.1:0-135933 GCA_039028295.1 Bacteroidota bacterium | reverse complement strand
TCAATTTTTGCACGAATTTTTAGATAGTTACGACCCTAAGGATATGCTGTTTCGTGACTTTGCCAGAAAGAACGATAGCCAAGATCTACTTAAGTTTTTTGGCGCTACTTCAGAATTTGCTTTCGTGAATTTAGTTCGAAAAAAAATTAGAGAACAGTATCCCGATTATAAAAAATCACCAAAGGGACAACGTCACTATTATTTTGCAAAAGCAATGTTGGATAAAACAGGCTTGTGTTTTGGAGATATGCCTAAGGGACTAATTCCATTTCATAAATATAAAAAATATGCAACAACGGCATTTGAAGAACAGTTGCACGAGTCTGCCTTTTATGCAGCTGTGAATGATGATGTACACTTACACTTTACTTTTTCAGAAAAGCATCTACCACTTTTTAAGAAGAAATTTGACGACATCAGAAATAGAGTGAGTAGAAACACCAAAAAAACGTTTCACATATCTTATTCCTTTCAGAAGAAAGAGACCGATACCATTGCGGTTATGCCGGATAATAGCCCATTCCGAGATGCTAAGAATAATTTAGTATTTCGACCTTCAGGTCACGGGGCGCTTTTAAAAAACCTGAATGACGTAAATGCAGACATTGTATTTATTAAAAATATAGATAATGTTGCCGCTCAGGAATACACTAAGGAAATTGCCGGCTATAAAAAGGTACTGGCAGGGAAGTTACTTCAATTGCAAGGAAAAATGTTCGGATTTCTAAAGGCACTGGAAGGAGAGGTTAGTTTGGAAAAAGTAAAGGAAATTCAATCTTTTATTTGGAACGATCTAGAAGTCAAGGAATTACCCGGAGGAGTTGAAGCCATTAAGCAGTTCTTGAATAGGCCATTGCGTGTTTGTGGGGTGGTTAAAAATACTGGAGCTCCAGGCGGTGGACCATTTTGGGTAAAGGATTATATGGGTAATTCGTCCCTTCAAATAGTGGAGAAATCTCAAATTGATTTGAACGATCCACACCAGGCATCGGTGGTTAACGAGGCAACGCATTTCAATCCGGTGGATCTGGTTTGTGGCCTGAGAGACTATCAGGGAAATAAATTTGATTTAGCCCAATATGCAAATCCGGATTCTGGTTTTATTTCGAATAAATATGAAGCTGGAAAACCCATTAAGGCTTTGGAGCTACCAGGTCTTTGGAACGGAGCTATGGCCCATTGGAACACTGCGTTTGTTGAAGTTCCTCTCATAACTTTTAACCCAGTTAAAACGGTGAATGATCTATTGAAAAAAGAGCATCGCCCCAATGCCTAATGCTAACCGAAATCATCTTAAAAGAGCTTCAGTTCAAAGCGGTGCGCAGCAGCGGCCCTGGTGGACAACATGTCAACAAAACAGCCTCGAAAGTTGAGGTGTACTTTAATATAAGTGCCTCGGAAGGGTTGACCACTGCAGAAAAGAAGTTGCTGCAGACAAGACTCGCTACCCGCCTTACCTCAGAAGGAATTTTATGTATACAAAATAGCGAGAGCAGAAGCCAACATCGCAATAAAAAGATGGGTATAGAGCGATTGATCTCCTTGCTTGAGAAAAACTTGAAAGTGAATGCGCCGAGAAGGAAAACAAAGCCTTCTAAAGGGGCTATCGAAAAACGAATTCAGGCTAAAAAGAAAACTGCCCTAAAAAAGGCCAACCGTAAACCGCCCAGTATGGAGTAGTGTATACAGAAAAGTGTATAAAATTTACACACTTTGTATACAAGGTATACACTTTTACATGAAGCTACTTTTTCTTGGAACCTCTGCAATTACCTATAAACAAGCTCTTTATGTTTTAGTTTGATTTGTGGCCATTTGTGGTATTAAATTTTCAATGTACCTAATCGAAAAAGAATAAAGATTTTATTTATCCCCACAAAAAATTGATACTATGAAAAGAGTAATTATCGCCTTGGCGATTGCATTTGGAACACTAACCGTTACTTATGCGCAATCATCTTCATCGGAAACCCCAACAAAAGCGCACATTGCCTCCGTACAAGATGGATATAAAGAAGTAAAAGTTTCTGAATTGCCCCAAGCTGTGAAGGACGCTGTAGCGAAAGATTTAAAAGGAGCTATAGTGTCCAACGCTTACGCAAACGGTAAAGGTGAATTCAAACTAGTTGTAACCACCGCCGATAAGTTAAGTAAAACGCTGTATGCCAACAGTAAAGGCGAGTGGATTAAAAAGCAGTAAGCTGCAGGTATTTTTAGATTCAATACTTCGCATGGGTGCCCTTAGGGGCACCTTTTTTTTGCTTAAGCTTTAGCGGATACCTCTTTTTACGATGTCTCTCCCATTAATTTGAAACCAACACCTTTCTTTTATGATAAATTTAAAATTGTAAACACATATACTTCTTACTTTTACAGATATTAGCCAATTGTGAAATAAACCATCACCCAGCCATTGCTTTAGCGTTACGGGATTTTGGTTGTTTCATTGAACGACCTTAAATAATTGTAGAAAGTCGATGAAAGAACATGTTCTAATTGTTGAAGACGATATTGCCTTTTTAAAAATGCTCACTACTTTTTTGCAGCGAAAAGGCTATGACGTTACGGGTGTTTCTACCATCAAAGAGGCGAAAAATGCTCTTAGCACCACAAGATTCCCATTGATAATTACCGATCTGAAATTACCGGATGAAACAGGTTTGGCACTTTTGGAGTACGCAAAACAAGTTTCATCTACCACTAGAGTGATTATGATGACAGGGTATGCCGAGGTGACTTCGGCGGTAGAAGCCATAAAAAAAGGAGCTTTGGACTATATTTCTAAACCGTTTCGGCCGGAAGAGCTTTTAATGATCATGCGACAGGCTAAGAACGAATCTGCTTCTTCCGAAGCTACAGAAACAGGTACTGCAGGCCCTGGTAATGCAGTGCCGGATACAGTATTGCCGTTGCCGAGATCTGGTTTCGTTTCAGGAATTAGCGAAGTTTCTAAAAAGTTTCACCAGTATTTGAAATTGGTAGGCCCAACCACCATGGGAGTGCTTATCCAAGGGGAAAGCGGCACTGGAAAGGAAGTGGCGGCGCAAGCTATTCACGGATACAGCGATCGTTGTGACAATAGCTTTGTTGCAGTAGATTGTGGAGCAATTCCTAAAGAGATTGCGGCTAGTGAATTTTTTGGGCATATTAAAGGAAGTTTTACGGGAGCAGTAACCGATAAAAAAGGACATTTTGAGGCGGCACATAAAGGAACATTATTCTTAGATGAGGTGGGAAATCTCTCTTACGAAAATCAAATTCAACTGCTTCGAGCACTTCAGGAACGAAAGATCAAACCTGTAGGAAGTAATACTGAAATTGAAGTGGATGTTCGGATCATTTCGGCAACCAACGAAGATTTGATGTTGGCTGTTTCAAAAGGAACTTTTAGAGAGGATCTATACCATCGATTGAACGAATTTTCCATCCACATTCCTTCGCTTTCCGAAAGAAAGGAGGATTTGTTTTTATATACTGAATATTTTTTGGATCAGGCGAATCGCGCACTTCAAAAAAATGTATTGGGATTATCACCCCAGGTGGAAGCTGCGTTTAGAAAGTACAATTGGCCTGGAAATCTACGCGAATTGAAAAATGTGATTAAACGTGCCGTGCTACTAAGCCCTGAAGCTTATATTCCCATGGATGTGATTCCCATGGAAGTATTAACAGCTGCTTCGGAAGTAAAAGAACCGAAAGACTTTTCTAAAGCAGCCAACGAAAAACAACTTATTTTGAGTGCGCTGGAAGAAGCGAGTTATAATAAATCCCGCGCGGCAAAATTGCTCAATATTACCCGAAAAACACTTTACAATAAGATAGAGTATTACAATCTTAAGGTCTAACAAGGGCTCGATTCTGCAAGGATTCGATCAACATTTTTACCTCCACCTTGAGATTGGCGAACAAGGACTCCATTTCGATTTGGGTAGGTGTTTCCAGAGCACATCGTTCCATAGTTTCCAAAATAGGGTTGACGCGCTTTGCACCTAATTGTCTGCACATGGTTAGCATGCGATGTGCCGTGTTGGCCAGTGACTCACAATCGTGGTTTTCAATGGCCAATTCAATTTGCTTTACATCCTGTTCTGTTTGTTGATAGAAAATACCGAGCACTTCATTCAAGCTTTCTTCACTACTTAAAAAAGAATTCATAAAGGAAAGATCGAATATTTCGTTTGTCGGATTTTTAAAAACTTCCAAGTCGGGTAAATTTGCTTCAATTTTGTTCAAAAACAAAGGACTTAAAGCTGCGATCAATTGATTTTTACTGAATGGTTTCCGCAGTAAATCTGTGAACCCTTTTTGAAGATATTCTCTTTTAGAATATTTTTGGGTCCCGGTCATTGCGATAACAGGTTGTTTTTTAAAGGCGCTAATTTCTCCTTTTTGAAACGCTTCTAAAATTTCAAACCCGGTATGGGTGGGCATTTCAATATCGGTGAGTACAAAATCGAATTGAACCGCTCCGTTGCTTTTAAAATCCTTGAAAGTTTCGAAGCCGTGGGCAGTAATATTCATTTGGCTAAAGAGCTCTTTGAGAAGGGCCAACATGGCAGGATCATCGTCAAATATCAGGGCAGACAAAGAAGATTTAAGTGAGACGCGCTGGGGCTTGTTTTGCAAAACCTCCTGTTTTGTGGATAGTTGAAGTGGAACTCTAAAATAGAAAGTGCTGCCTTCATCCAACACACTTTCAACCTTTAGCGATCCCCCTAGGAGTTGTGCTATTTTTTTCGAAATTGCCAGGCCTAGCCCACTACCCCCAAATTTCTGAAAAGTATCTTTTTCAGCCTGAGTGAATTCTTTAAAAATAAGTTGTTGCTTCTCCTTGGAGATCCCAATTCCTGAATCGGTTACGGCTATTTCTACTTGATGTTTTTGCCCCTTTATTTTTAAGAGGTTCGCCGTAATTTGAATGCGCCCCTTTTCGGTAAACTTATAGGCGTTACTCACCAAATTATTTACGATTTGTTGAATACGAAGGGGGTCACTTTCAAATACCTTTTCGCTTAGCGATTCGTCAACGAACAAATGCAGATCAATGGGCTTTTGAATGTGCAGATCCTTGGAGGCTTTTGCAATTTGATGCAATAGGTTTTCTAATGAAAAAGGAACGTTTTCAATTAGGAGTTTACCTGCTTCTAGTTTAGAAAAATCCAAAAGGTCGTCCGCCATTTTACTTATAAAATGAGCACTGGAAGCAATCTGTTGAGCGTAGTTGCTTTGTTTTTCTGAAAGGGGAGTGTGCGTAAATAGCTCAGTGTAGCCAACTATCGTGTTCAACGGCGTCTTCAGGTCATGACTTACCGTGGCCATGAGTTGTTCTCTGCTTTTAAGCAGGTCTTCCGAATACTGCTTTTCTCGCTGTAGTCCTTTTTTAAATTTTTCAGCTTTAAAGAAATCGGTTACAATGATATAGGAGAATAAGACCATCACCAGGGCTCCAATGATAGCCGCCAGCCTCAGTATATAGGTGGTGCGTTCTTCTGAGGCGGCGCGCTCTAGTTCCGCATCGAGGTTGCTTTGGCTCATTTCATTGTCTAAATCGGTTATGATCTTTCGCAGCTGAAATGAGACATTTAGCTCATTTTCAAATAGTAGATTTTCCTTTTCTCGGAGTTCTTCACTTGTTCGAAATTGGTCCCGTTTGGCTTTTAAAACAATGCCTCGGGAAATGGTAAGCATTGAATCTAATGTGAAGCTGTGTACCGTTGTATCTGCCCTTCTAATTTTGTTAGTGTACTCCAAATAGTCCAGATATATTTGCCTTTCCTTTCGGCCTAACCGACCTGGATTTTTAATAAAGTCTTCTAAGTACAGAGCCCCCATTTTTCGATCCATATTTTTGAATTCCTTCAAAATTTCATCGAGCGTATTGTCTTGTTCAATTATGAGTTTGAGGAGTCGTAATTCTTCAATATTTTCTCGTTTGAGAACTAATAAGCTTTTAATGCTGTCTAACTGTATTTGATAGTTGTCCGGAACTAGATTTTTGAGATTTTCAATCTTTTCATAGAGTGATTCGGATTTCTCAACGTAGGTATCAAAATCTTCCTGTTTGGTAGTAAGTAAAGCGCGCCTTGAGAAGCTATCTGTTTCATAAACATCGTTGATCAATGAGCCTGTTTCGATTATTTTTTCGGCGCCAGAATCCTCTTTTGTGTCTATGTAAGTCTTGTATTCAGTATACATAAAATAACTTACTACCACGGCTAGCGCTCCAATGACTAGGTAGCTCAAGAGAATCTTAAGAGGAAATTGGGTTAAAGGTTTGCTCACTATCTAAAGATAATGATTATCAAGGGCTTGAGCTGCAAAATTTTTCTTAAAAATTGTGGCTTTTTGTGGACATTCAATTCATTCTGTTTTGTACTTTTGTGCCACATCTCAAAGGGGTGCTGAACGATAGTTAAGGAAAATCTTTTTGGAAAGTCCTTTATCAAATAGGCTGAGATTATACCCATTGAACCTGGAACAGGTAATGCTGTTTAGGGACGTGAACGTTAAAAAATGTCTCATTGGACATTTTTAATGAGTAGCTCTGCTAACGGGTTGGCAAATTCGATCTAGTGGTTCTGCTTTTTTACAAACGGTAAGCGAAAGCAATTATATTAATTTTAACTAAGAATAATTACCCCTTTTATTCGTAACCAATCATTGTACGAATGAAAAATCTATTCATGTTTATTTTCTTCGGAATCTTATTTCTGAAGGTATCCGCTCAAGAGACTACTAAGGTTCAGGACAGCACCAAACTGGAAACCTTAGATCAGGTTCTTGTTAAGGCGGTCCGTGTAGATGCAGACTCGCCCATCACCCACTCGAATGTCACAAAAGAGGAATTGGCGCAGCGTAATTTAGGCCAGGATTTACCCATTTTACTGAACTTTTTGCCCTCAGTGGTTACTACATCGGATGCAGGTGCAGGGGTAGGGTATACCGGCATACGAGTGCGTGGTAGTGATGCAACAAGAGTGAATGTGACTATTAACGGGATTCCCTACAATGACAGTGAAAGTCAGGGTACCTTTTGGGTGAATTTACCCGATTTTACCTCTTCGGTCGAAAGCCTTCAATTGCAAAGAGGTGTTGGGACTTCAACCAATGGGTCAGGTGCTTTTGGAGCCAGCCTCAATATAGCTAGTGACGGGATTTCGAATGATGCCTATGCTCAATTTTCCAATACTTATGGTTCTTTTGAGACATGGAAGCACACGGCAAAATTCTCTACGGGATTGCTGAAGGACCATTTTGAATTTTCCGGGAGGTTGTCCAAAATTACTTCAGATGGATATATAGACCGAGCCACGAGTGATTTACGTTCCTATTTCCTTCAGGGAGCCTATAAAAAGAATGGAACGCTTCTTAAAGCATTGGCTTTTGGAGGTCGGGAGATTACCTACCAGGCTTATTTCGGAATTGATGCCGAGACACTCGAAAACGACCGCACTTTTAACCCTGCAGGTTTATATACCGATGAGAACGGGGATATTCAGTTCTACGAAAATGAAGTGGATAATTATGCACAGGACCATTATCAGTTATTTTGGAATCAACGTTATAACAATAATTGGAGCAGTACGTTTTCCTTGAATTACACCTACGGACGAGGCTATTTTGAGCAGTATAGAGAAGATGCCGACTTAGCTTTTCACAACATTGGACCCCTTGTAATTGGTGACCAGACCATTGAAACCGGTGATTTAATTCGTCGCCGTTGGTTGAATAATAATTACTATGCGGCCAATGCCAATGTGCACTACAAGAACGATCAATGGGATGCTACAGCAGGAGCTTTCTATAGTTATTACGGAGGAGATCATTTTGGAGAAGTAATTTGGTCGCAATTTGCCGGAAATACACAGATTAACAATAGGTATTACTCTGGGAATGGCGATAAAAATGAATTTACCACCTTCGCAAAAACTACTTTTAAAGTGAATGATCAGTGGAGTGTTTATGCCGATTTACAAGGTCGCTTTGTGAGCTATCGAACTTCAGGGATAACTTCCGATGTTGTTCCGTTAGTGGTAAGTGAAACCTATAGTTTCTTCAACCCAAAAGCGGGAGCAAGTTTTAAGATAAATGATGGAAACCAATTGTATTTTTCCTACGGAAGAGCAAGTAGAGAGCCTCGTCGAAGTGACTTCGAACAAGGTGTTTTTACGCCCGAAAAACTAGACGACTTTGAATTGGGCTGGCGTTTCGCTTCAGAAAAAATAAGTGTGAATAGCAATCTATACTATATGGATTATACCAACCAATTGGTGTTGACGGGAGCCATTGATGATGTGGGTGCACCTATTAGAGCTACTAGTGGGAAAAGCTACCGTCTTGGGGTAGAAATAGATGCGCAAATTACCATTACGGACCAGTTGAGCTTACTTCCCAACGTGGCTATAAGTGACAATAAGAATAAAGACTTTGTGACGTCCAGAGATGGATCTTTGGTGAATCTGGGGAATACCAATATCTCGTTTTCTCCTACCGTAATTGCCGGTAATAGCATTTCATATGTGCCTATGCCTAATCTGCAATTGGCTTTTTTGTCTAAATATGTAGGAGAGCAGTATATGGGAAATATCGACAGTGAAGTGTCTAAACTGGATGCTTATTTTACCAATGATCTAAATGTGAATTACACACTCAATAATGTGCCGTTCGCCAAAGAAGTAGTGCTTTCCGGACTAGTGAATAATCTTTTTAATGTGGAGTACGTTTCCAACGGATATTTCTTCACCTTTGATGATGATTTTAGCAACCCACCTGTAGTTACGACCATAGAAGGTGCCGGGTTTTATCCACAAGCTAAAATTAACTTTTTGGTGGGAGCTACCGTTATATTTTAGCAGGAATTAATTAGAAATAGTGATCACATCACCGGTTCTTTCTACTCGATATGCTTGCATTGGGAAGGCTTCGGAATTGTTTTGATGCTGTCCGGTGACTATATCGTAAGAGTTGGTCCCGTTTTCGTTTTCGCAAGGGCAGGTGGCTACAATTCCTTCAATATCCATGCGAGAGCATGAATTTGGAACATGATTCGGGTCGGATCGATCAAAGGCGGTGTACAAAGTGTTGTTTACATTATAAACCACAATTCCTTTAATACCTCTATTATTGACCAGTACTGAGTTTCCAGGAAAACGAAGAGGGTTGTATTCAGGTAAGTTTAGATTGAGGGAGATATTGACAATGGGTGGATTCAAAAAAGGATTGTTATTATTTACCGTACCACCGTCGTCACTTTTGCATGATAACAAAGCTAAAGTAATAAAGAGGCTAATACATAATGATTTCATCTGTGTGCTAATTTTTTATGCTGAAAAGAGACGCGCTAATTATTCCAAGTAGAACAACGTACAATTTAAAGCGAAAGTACATAAAATACCTAAAAACTAATTTTTTGTATATTTGTTTAACAAATCCCGTCCCGTATGGGATTTTTTCATTCCCGCCCTTCGATGTACTCGGGTTAAGTTGCGGTGGGATTGTGTTTATAAACATTCCTTCAATATACCATTTGGAATGTCAAATTATGAAAATGAACTGAGTGTGTCATACACAAACGTTGAAGTTATGAGTAAAGTATCATATTATACCGCCGAGGGTTTAAAAAAACTGAGGGACGAATTAAATCAGTTGAAAGATGTTGAGCGCCCAAAGGCATCACAAGATATAGCCGAAGCTCGCGATAAAGGTGATTTAAGCGAAAATGCCGAATACGATGCGGCTAAGGAAGCCCAGGGAATGTTGGAAATGCGTATTGCAAAGTTGGAAGATACTTTGGCCAATGCCCGAATTATAGATGAATCCCAATTGGATCTTTCAAAGGTATTGGTCCATTCTACCGTTAAGATTAAAAATGTTACTAATGGTATGGAAATGAACTACAAATTAGTAGCCCAAAGTGAGGCCGATCTTAAAACAGGTAAAATATCTGTAGATTCTCCGATTGGCAAAGGTTTGCTAGGAAAAGAAGTCGGTGATCTGGCCGAAATACAGGTGCCAAACGGTACTATGAAGTTTGAAATATTAGAGATATCCAGAGACTAATGCCCTCTATATTTACTCGGATCATTAATGGTGAAATTCCCTGCTATAAAGTGGCAGAGGATGAAAACTTTCTAGCCTTTTTGGACATCAATCCCAATGTAGGCGGACATACTTTGTGTATTCCTAAAAAAGAAATTGATCGTATTTTCGATATGGAGGAGTCCCACTATCTGGAACTCATGCGCTTTTCTCGAAAAGTTGCCTTAGCGATAGAAAAGACAGTGCCTTGTGAACGTGTTGGAGTTTCGGTAATTGGATTGGAAGTACCTCATGTGCATGTGCATTTGATTCCCTTAAATGGAATGGGCGATATGACTTTCCAGAAAAAAGTATCGTTAACTTCAGACGAAATGGCCTCACTAGCGAATGCCATTCAGCAAAACTATTAATTAGGACGAGAAGTAATAAATTGCCCAACCTATTAGTAAAGCATCTGCGAGCAGTAGTAAATATGCCAACGGTTTTAGTTGGATTCCCGTAGATTTTGGTTTGGCTAGTTTTTTATGGTAGTTGTAGACCCTTTCAATGTCATCATTCCAATTCACAGGATAGATGGTCTGATTACAATTTTCGCATTCTAGCGTTTCGGTAATCTCCTTTTGAGCCTTACTATAGAATTTGTTTTCTATTTCTACTTGAGAAAAGGCGAATTTTAAACCTTCTGTAGAGAAACATTCAGGGCAATTATTGTTCACTTTTGCCTCATGCAGTTGATGGATGGTCTTCTTCATAATTAGCGTTTTAGAGCAATAGCAATCTCAAAAGTCGTGCCTGCGTCTTTTGCACTTCGCAAAACATAAATTCGGCCGTTATGATAGCCATTGATAATGCGTTTAGCTAAGGACAGTCCTAGTCCCCATCCTCTTTTTTTGGAAGTGATTCCTGGCTTAAAAATTTTCTTTTGATCGCGTTTGGGAATGCCTTTTCCAGTATCGGTTATTTGTACGAGGGCTTTTTTTGCCGTTGGAATAATTTCAATGGTAATTTTTCCCTTCCCCTTCATAGCATCAATGCCGTTTTTAACCAGATTCTCTATGGTCCAGCCGTACAATTGTGAATTGAGGTTAACATAAAGCGGTGCAGGCGGAACCAAGAGTTCAAATTCGATGAGCTTAGAGGATCTGCTTTTTAAGTACTCGTAGGAAGTTTTAGTTTCCGTCACAATGTCTCGCCGCTCTAATTTTGGGATCGACCCTATCTTTGAAAATCGTTCCGTAATGGTTTTAAGGCGAGAAACATCTTTTTCCATTTCCTGGATATATTCTTGATTTACTTTTTCGGTTTTTAAGATTTCATTCCAGCCTACTAATGAAGAAAGTGGTGTTCCAATTTGATGGGCGGTCTCTTTGGCCATACCTGCCCACAATTTGTTTTGTTCCGAAGATCGAGCTGTTCGATAGAAGAGGTATATGGCGAGAAAGAACAAAACAATAATCACGATAAGCGTAGCGGGATAATACTTGAGCTTATTCAGAAGTGGAGAGTTTCCATAGTACAACGTCCCTAAAGGAACCTCATTTTTGGAGGCCGGATCTATGTAGGACAGTTCTATGGGCTTATATTCGGTCTTAAATTGCTGGATAAGCCGTTGTAATTTAATGGTATCATTTTTTATAACCGTATCCATATTGCTTATCGAATAAACGTTTTCTTTTTCGGTAAACAAGATCATGGGAGTGGTGGAGTTGCTTTGTAAAATTTCCAATAGTAGGCTATTGTCTGTATCCTGAGCCAAATCAATAGCCTTAAACAACTGTTCCTGGGCCGAAGCCCAAAGAGTCATTTTTTCGCGCTCTCCATCTTTTAATTGGTTAAAAAATTGAAAAGTATTCCATAGAATAAGACTTATTATCCCAAGGGATATGAAAATAAAAAACCATCGTGTGAGGGTAGATTTGTTTGGCATTCAAGAGTGCTTTTTCCGTTCTAATATAATGGAAATATGTTAATATTATTGTGTTTCCAAATTTTTACAAGCCATAGTGATTGGGTACCTTTGCATGGATGTTAAGTATTAATCCCAAAGAAATTTCTACGCCACAACTGCACGGTTATTTATTAGGTGCTGTAGCTCCCCGTCCCATCTGTTTCGCGAGTACCGTTGATGCCGAAGGTAATGTGAATTTATCGCCCTACAGCTTTTTTAACGTTTTTAGTGCCAATCCACCTATCATGATTTTCTCTCCTGCGCGTCGTGTTCGGGACAATACAACCAAGCATACTTTAGAAAATATATGGGAAACAAAGGAGGTGGTTATCAACATTGTGAGTCATTCCATGGTACAGCAAATGAGTTTGTCTTCCACAGAATATGATAAAGGAGTTAATGAATTTATAAAAGCTGGGTTTACTGAAATTCCTTCTGAAAGAATAAAGCCACCCCGAGTGGGAGAGGCACCCGTTCAGTTCGAATGTAAAGTGAAAGAGGTAATTGCTTTAGGAACCGAAGGGGGTGCAGGGAACTTAGTGGTAGCCGAAGTGGTTCAATTGCACGTCGATGAGTCTATTTTGGACAAGGACGGTAAGATTGACCCTGTAAAAATTGATACGGTTTCCCGTTTGGGAGGTAATTGGTATAGCCGGGCCAAGGCAGGATTATTTGAAGTTGAGAAGCCATTGCGAACGCAAGGAATAGGCGTGGATGCCTTACCGGAGGCTGTTAAGTTAAGCACAGTGTTAACGGGTAATGACTTGGGTAAATTAGGAAATTTGGAGCAGCTTCCTTCAGAAAAAGAATTGATAACCTTTAGAAATTCTTCTGAATGGAATTCGGCATTAGGAGAAAAAGAAGGGCACCAAAAAGCCCGTACCTTGATCGCTTCCGGACACGCTCAGGAAGCGCTAAAGTGGTTGTTGGCTATACACAATTCAGAATAAAAAATAATACGAGTAAATAATAGATTTCGACTTGGAGATCAACACTAATAAGTAATACTATAATGGAAGTACAAGGAAAAATAAAAATGATTGATGAGACCAAAACGTATGGAACCAATGGTTTCAGAAAAAGAGAATTGGTTGTCACTACGGAAGAACAGTACCCTCAACACATTATGATTGAGTTTGTGCAGGACAAGACCGAGTTGTTAAATAATTACCAGGTTGGGCAAAATGTAAAGGTGAGTATCAACTTACGTGGTCGTGAATGGGTAAACCCACAAGGAGAGACTAAATATTTTAACTCTATTCAGGGATGGCGTTTGGAGAATTTGGATGCAGCAGCAGGGGGTGACATGCCGCCTATGCCACCGGCAGATGCCTTCGAACCTGCAACAGATTTTAAAGAAGAGGATCACGACGACCTACCTTTCTAAACAATTTCTAATGCGCTACGGATGGATTCAATGGATGCCATCTCGACAGGCATTTCTAAAAAGCCTAAAGCTTAACTACGGTTCTGTAGCGTAAGTTTTAGGCTTTTTCTATTTTTACTGTATGAATATCACTCAAACTATCGAAACTTTATTCAAACGGTTTCTACCTTCTCCATTTGCTATCGCCATTATTTTGACACTTGTGACCATGCTTTTGGCTCTTTTGTTTACGGAAGCGCCCAGTGATGGGAATCATTTTCTGGAGATACTTTCTTTTTGGGAAAATGGGGTGTGGAGCACCGGTTTATTGGTTTTTGCCTACCAAATGATGCTCATTCTCGTATTGGGACATATTTTGGTGCTAAGCAAGCCAATGAACTACCTCATTCAAGGACTAACTCGCTACACAACAAATACACGTAACGCCGTGATCTTGGTAAGCGTTGCGACGCTACTAGTTTCTTTTTTTAATTGGGGATTAGGTTTAATTTTTGGTGCCATTTTAGCCCGTAAGGTGGCAGAGGCGGCTCAGGAACGAGGGTTTGCCATCAATTACCCTCTTGTGGGAGCCTCAGGCTATGTGGGTTTGATGATCTGGCATGGAGGAATTAGTGGTTCTGCTCCGTCCAAGGTGAGCGAAAGTGGCCATTTAATGAGTTTCGTTGGAAAAATGGGCGACCCGTCCATCCAATCACAGATTCCTGATTTAATTCCTTATTCTGAAACAATTTTCAGTGGCTTTAACCTTTCTATTTTCGCTGTTTTGTTGATTCTGATTCCTGCTTTTTTAGCTTTTATTGCCAAGAAGGCACCCACCAAACAAACTCATTTACCTATTTATAAAGGGCCGGTTTCAGAGAAAGAAGACATCAGAGGAGCCGAACGAATTGATCATTCTAAGATCTTTGGAATTGGATTTGGGGTGATTGTTTTGATGGCCTTCTTTTATCAATATTTTCATAACCTCACCCAGCTAATCATCACCCCTAATATGCTTAATTTCCTGATGTTGGGACTTGCACTTATTTTGCATGGCAACTTTTCTAACTTTCTCAAGGCAGTGGAAGAGGCCATTAAAGGAGCATCGGGCATTTTAATACAATTTCCACTTTACTTTGGGATCATGGGTATTATGAGCGAAAGTGGGATGGTGGGTCAGATCTCGGACTTTTTTGTTTCTGTGGCCAATGAAACTACACTACCCATATATACTTTTTTTAGTGCGGGCTTAGTCAATATTTTTGTACCGAGTGGTGGTGGACAATGGGCCATACAAGGCCCTATTGTTGTTGAATCGGCGTTGAAACTAGGGGTTTCTTTACCCAAGGCTATTATGGCCCTGGCCTATGGAGATCAAATTACCAATATGTTACAACCCTTTTGGGCATTACCATTATTGGGAATCACAAAATTAAAAGCCAAAGAGATTCTTCCTTATACCTTGTTGTTAATGCTTTTAGGCACAGCGGTGTTTATAACTGGATTACTACTAATATAAGGGAAACCTCGTTGTAATTTGTAAAATTCAAGTCGCCAACGAGGTTAGTTTTAGTTAGGATCCATTTTGGCAAATTCAAATAATTATGATGTTGAACAAACATCAGCGCCAATTCCAAAATGGAATATAAATTTCCTAAATTTTGGAATGAATTCAAATAAAAAAAGCGTTTTTAACACTGTGAATTGCTGAAAAACAATGATCTATCTATCTAACGAACTTTGGTTTCCCAACGTAAATGAGGCCGGTCAAGATGGACTTTTGGCCGTAGGAGGCGATTTGAGTGTGGAACGCCTACTTCTCGCTTATCGCTCCGGAATATTCCCCTGGTTCAATGATGGCGATCCCATTCTTTGGTGGAGTCCGGATCCTAGAATGGTGCTCTTTCCTGAAAAATTGAAAGTTTCTAAGAGCTTACGACGGTTAATTAGACAAAACCCATTTGAAGTTTCATTCAATAAAGCCTTTAACGAGGTTATGCGCCAATGCGCTTCTATAAAGCGTGATGGGCAAGCTGGCACCTGGATTACCGATGAAATGCTGGAAGCCTATCAAAGGCTCAACGATCTTGGGCATGCCCATTCTGTGGAAATTTGGGAAAATGGAAAACTGGTGGGAGGTTTATACGGTATCGATCTGCCCGAAAAAAAAACATTTTGTGGGGAAAGTATGTTTAGCCAAGTGAGTAATGCGTCTAAGGTGGCACTCTATTATTTGGTGGCACATTTACGATCTAAAAAGTATAAAATTATAGATTGTCAAATATTTAATCCGCATTTGGAAAGCCTGGGAGCCGAGGAAATTGAACGAATTGAATTCTTGAAATATCTGGCACATTGAGCCCTGATAGGAGGCATGGTTTTGAAGAGGCATTCCTAAAAAAATATACCGTTCATCGAATATTTTTGTTTTTTAAACAGAATATCAGCACTTTAGCCGTATGACGCCCCAAATTTTAGATATGAAAAGAATAGCCCCTCTTATGCTTATCGCCAGTCTTTTTACAGTGCTTACTGTTACCGCTCAGACAGATGTTAATAAGGATATTAATGTTGCAAAAGTCTATGAACAAGTGGTCAAGGAAGGCTATGGCACCCCTACTATTTATTTGAAATTAGCCAATGAGTACTATTTCCAAAATGACTATGCCAATGCCAAAAAATGGTATGAAAAGGTATTTGAAGACAAGGAAAAAGCATCAGATAAAATGCTTTTGTTTCGTTATAAACAAATTCTAAAAGCTTTGAAGCTTAACATAGATGAAAACCCATATTTGGCCGTTTCAGGGACCAATTAGCTAATAAATTAAACTTCGTTATATCTAAAGCAACTGGTAACATGGTCGTTGACCATGCCCGTGGCTTGCATGTGAGCGTAAACGACCGTTGTGCCAACAAACTTGAAACCTCTTTTCTTTAGATCTTTGCTAAGAGCATCGCTAAGCGATGTGTTTGCAGGTATATCGTTCATGGTTTCGAAGGAATTTTGAACAGGTTCTCCATCAACAAACCCCCATATATACCTGCTAAAACTTCCAAATTCGTCCTGTACTTTCATAAAAGCAGCCGCATTGCTTATAGTGGCGTGTATTTTTAATTTATTTCGAATAATTCCCGCATCCTGCAGCAAGAGATCAATCTTTTTTTGAGAATAACCGGCAATCTTTTTATAGTCAAAGTTGTCGAAGGCTTTTCTGAAGTTCTCTCGCTTCCTTAAAACCGTGATCCAACTGAGCCCCGCTTGAAACGTCTCTAGAATAAGAAACTCGAAGAGCCGTTCATCATCCCGAACGGGGACGCCCCACTCTTCATCATGATAGGCCACGTACAGCGGGTCTTCCCCACACCAGGAGCATCTTTTTTTCATAGCTGATTGCGTTTAAATTAAAAGGTGTTTCAATAATTGAATGCTATGGAAGTGAAGTTAGTAAGATTTCAATAAATTTACGACTCATTTCTCATGGAAAATATGTTAAAAACAGAAAAGGAACAAAAAGCAGACCTGGTTATGGAAAGCTTGAAAAATGCCATTGGGTATAACGAATATAGGACTTTAGTCGCGGATCATGCGGCTAATAGAACGAGTACCGGACCTTCGCAAACGGAAGCACTTACTAATTATACTATATTGAGTCATGCTCGAATGAAGCGTTTAGATAAGACGGTAAAAATTTCGGAAGAAATAGAAGAGAAATTCAAAAATTTCAAGGGAAATCAAACCTGGGTGGTGCTTACCGAAAGCTGGTGTGGTGATGCCGCTCAGTCCATGCCTGCCATGAATCGATTGGCCAATTTGGCTTCCCATATAGATTTTAAAGTAGTGCAACGAGATGAGAACATCGATCTAATGAATGCTTTTCTTACCAATGGATCTATGTCCATACCTAAGCTCGTTGTTTTGGACAACGAAGCAAAGGAAGTGATAGCGGATTGGGGCCCCAGACCTTCTATTGCCACAGGAATGGTAAATGATTATAAAGAAGAACATGGTCAGCTTACTCCAGAATTTAAAAAGGACCTGCAGATTTGGTACAATAAGGACAAATCACAGAATATTATAGAGGATCTGGCCAAATTGATAGACTAATATTGGCCGGGAAAATGATATGTAATAGTACCAAGTTGTTGGCTTTTGCCAGCCTTAGTCGTAAATTGTGACTGGTTCGCATAGCGTAGTGCGCTCTCTATTAGACATCCATTGGATGTCGTTGAGGCTGCCTTGTTGTAGCTCGCCTTGATTACCTTTCCAAGTGCATTTACTTCAATAGAAATTACAACCTTACCACCACGATCACAAGTATAAACCGGGTTAGGCAGGCGGAGTTTTTTACGGTCGATTAACTGATAGCTAATGGTTGTTTTTTTGTTGACCGAAGTGGATCTGTCTTTGGACAAACGCGTCTTAGCATTATTTGAAAGCTTCTCCTTTACTTCGCTGAGCTTGTTTCTTGCGTCATTAAGTGCCAGATCATTATTGGAGCCGGTTAGCTCTGAATCCGACTTTAGCTCACTTTTTTCTTCGGAAGCGGTTTCGGTTTCATTTCTGCTGTTCTCCTGCTCTGAAATGAATTTTTCAGCTTCATTGTAGGCGGTGTTGGTTTCAATTTTTACTTTTTCTGAAGCAATAATTTCCTCCTCAACGAGGGGGTCCATGCTATATTCAACCGGCGTGAGTTTTTCTTCTTTTTCCCGAGTTCCCGATAAATTGACCGTAACTAAAAGCAACACCAAATTTCCCACCAAAAGACAGGAAATTAAAAAGGCACGATAGGAGTAATTAAAATTCACAGTTGCAAATAGCGCTATTTTGTGGGAATAATCCGAATTTTTATGAATTATTAACGCAAAATTTAAGATTCTTTAAGCGTTTTTTCAAAGTTTTCAATGGATACCGCGTCTGCCACATCAAAGTCGCCAATTTTAGTTCGGCGTAAAGAAGATAGATGCCCGCCATTATTCAAAGCCTTTCCAAAATCATGAGCGAGCGAACGAATATAGGTTCCTTTGCTACATGCCACCCTAAAATCTACTTTTGGAAGATCAATATGAGTGATTTCAAAAGCGGAAATTTGAATGGTTCGTGTTGGGATTTCCACTGTTTCGCCACTTCGGGCAAATTCATACAATCGTTTCCCGTCCTTTTTCAAAGCAGAAAATACCGGGGGTTGTTGCTCAATTTCTCCCGTAAATTGCGTTGTAGTAGCGCGTATCAATTCCGAAGAAATTTCGGAAATGTCAAATACCTGATCTATCTCGGTTTCGAGATCGTAACTAGGTGTGGTTCCTCCTAAAGTAATGGTTCCCGTATATTCCTTTTCCTGGGCCTGATACTGATCAATTTTTTTAGTGAATTTTCCCGTGCATATAATGAGTAATCCACTGGCCAAAGGGTCTAAAGTGCCGGCATGCCCCACCTTAATTTTTTTTAGATCGAATTGTTTGCGAATAAGCCACCGAACTTTGTTCACCACCTGAAAAGAGGTCCAGCCAAGGGGCTTATCTATTAGCAGAACGTGTCCGTCGAGGTAGTCTTTGGCAGTCATTATACGAGGCTATAAATTATGGCAATGAGTCCAATTACCACACAGTAGAGTGCGAACCAGCTTAGCTTGCTTTTTCTAACCAAAGTGATCATCCAGGTACAGGCAAAAAGACCAGAGATAAAAGCCGCAGCAAAACCAAGGCCTAAAGAGGAAAAATGAGCCGTTTCGGCACTTAGATCACCACTAAAAATATCTTTTCCAATTTTTCCAAAGATCAAAGGAACTACCATTAAAAAAGAAAAACGTGCCGCTTTATTTTTATCATTTCCCAGTAATACTGAAGTAGAAATGGTTGCACCACTACGTGAGATACCTGGCAACATGGCTATGGCTTGCGCGATTCCAATTACAAAGGCATTTTTGAAGGTAACCTGCTTTCCGGTATCCTTAGCTCGATCCGCTAGCCAAAGAAGAAGAGCGGTAATAAGCAGCATGCTTCCCACTAGGGCAATATTTCCTCCAAAAAGAGCTTCCAATTGAGATTCGAATAAAATACCAATGACGACGGCGGGTATCATGGAAACTATTATTTTTAAAGAAAAGCGCATGTCGTCATTCCATTTGAATTGTAAGATCCCTTGTAAAATTTCCCAAACATCCTTTCTGAAAACAACCAGAGTACTTAAAGCGGTGGCGAAGTGAAGCACTACAGTAAATAAAAGACTCTCTTCGGGAATAGAGTCATCGCCTAAAATGGCCTTTCCCAATTCGAGATGACCACTGGACGAAACGGGTAAAAATTCGGTAAGTCCCTGGATAATTCCGAGGAGGACAGATTCCCATGCATCCATGGACTATTTTTTCTTGGCAGGATTTAATAAAATAGCATACACTTCAAAACCAAAACCTATCAAAATAAGCGCTGGAGCTAATCGAATACGCCTCCAACTGTAAATTTCAGGATTAAAAACATTGGGATCACTACTGCCGCCACCAGCCATTAATATAAAGCCCAGGGCAATAAAAGCAGCTCCAATAAGCATGAACTTGTAATTCTTTTGTTCAAAGATGAACAAGGCCGTACTTTTAGCCATCTCTTTTCTTTTCTTTTCTCCCATGACAAATTTGTTTATCCTTAATACTCTTTTTTTTCGAAGCTAAAATTCGGTAAAAATAACATCATTTTCAACTGCCAATTGTGCAATGTGATTTGAAGTCCCCAAAACCGTTTTTGCTAAGTGCAAGGTAACTTTTTTATTTAAAACTTTTTGTTCCATTTCTGCTAAAGTGAACCCGCGCTCTAAGCCACGGTTAATATAATAGAAATCTCCATTGGCATTGGCAAATACAATATCTTTCACTCCTCCTTCATAAATTTTGGAAACGGTCATTTCCTTGAGCTCGCAATCTTCAGGGTTCGGACTTTGGATGATAAGGCCTTTTAATAGAAAAACAGCGGCCAAAACCGGAATGATTAGGAATAAGAGTCTAAATTTTTTCATGATAACGGTTTTAGTAATACAATTCGTCGGTACGCAGATTTAAGAAACGCTGCGTTGCGAAGAAGGTACTCACCCAAGAAATTAGAATGGCCATTACAACGATAAATAAAAATAAACCGCCCAATAAAACCTTGTCGCTTAAAAGTTCCAATTGCGGCCATGCCCGATCAAATAAATAGAGGGCCAGTGTGACGCCAATCATGGCAATGACAGCCCCAATTAATCCCAGTCGAATGCTTCTCCATATAAATGGACGCCTAATAAAGCGTTTCGTTGCGCCAACCATCTGCATCGTTTTAATAGTAAACCGCTTAGCATAGACCGAAAGACGAATGGAACTATTAATCAACAACACCGCAATGACGAGTAGGAGCCCGCTGAATAAAAGCACGTAAAAACTAATGCGTTTTATGTTTTTATCAAAGAGTTCTACCAATAGTTCGTCATATTCTACTTCAGCAACAAAGTCTTTGGCACTAATCTCATTAGCAATATCCTTGAGTTGAGCTGAAGAAACAAAATCGGCCAGTAATTCAACATCAATACTATTTTGGAGGGGGTTATATCCCAGAAACTCTAAATAATCTTCTCCAATGGTCTCAATATGTTGCTCGGCCGCCTCTTCTTTAGAAACATAAGTGGCCGATTTGGTGTAGTCCGCCATTTCCAAGCTTTGCCGTAACTGATCAATTTCAACCTCCTTAGCCGAGTCCTTCAAATAAATAGAAACCGGGATTTGTTCTTTGAAATAGCGTGATAACTGATTCGAATTAATCAGAAATAATCCTAACAAACCCAGTAAAAACAGAACCAGAGATATACTTAATACCACACTAAAATAGGAAGATATTAATCTGCGTTTTTGATATTTCTCAAAGGAAGTTGCCATAGATGTTTCGCTATTTGTACCGTAAAAATACAAGGTTTTTTGGATTAGAAACGACAAGGGACCGAATTTAAAAAATCTTCTTCTTCCGCCTGGTTCTAAACTTGTCGTTTTACTAACGTTCAAACTTTTCTCTTTCGTACATAAGGTGTAAATTTGCTGCTTGCTGTCAGCAGCGGCAGGCTTAAATTTAAATAACGATGAGTAAATATCACTTTATTGATATAGAGAAAAAATGGCAAAACTATTGGGCCGAGAATAAAACCTTCCAAGCCCAGAACCAAAGCGATAAACCCAAGTACTATGTGTTGGATATGTTTCCTTATCCTTCAGGCGCAGGTTTACATGTAGGTCATCCGTTGGGTTACATTGCCAGTGATATTTACGCACGATATAAGCGCCATAAAGGTTTTAATGTGCTGCATCCGCAGGGGTATGATTCGTTTGGATTACCCGCCGAACAATATGCTATTCAAACAGGGCAGCACCCGCGAAAGACCACACAAGAAAATATAATTCGCTATCGTGAGCAACTGGATAAAATTGGGTTTTCTTTCGATTGGAGCCGGGAAGTACGAACTTCAAGTCCGGATTATTACAAATGGACCCAATGGATCTTCATTCAACTTTTCGAGAGCTGGTATTGTAAAGCTCATGAGAAAGCCTTTCCTATTTCAGAATTGGTTAAGGTGTTTTCAGAACAGGGAAATAGTAAATTGAATGCCGAATGTGATAGTGAGGTTACCACCTTTACTGCTGAAGAATGGAACGATTATTCAGAAAAAAGAAAAGAAAGCATACTCCTTAAGTACCGACTTACCTATTTAGCCGAAACCGAGGTAAACTGGTGCCCCGAATTAGGAACCGTTCTGGCCAATGATGAAATTGTAAATGGCGTTTCAGAACGAGGAGGGTATCCCGTGGTTCGTAAAAAAATGATGCAATGGTCCATGCGTATCACTGCCTATGCACAGCGTTTGTTGGACGGCCTGGATACGATCGATTGGCCACAACCTCTTAAGGATACGCAGTCCAATTGGATCGGCAAATCGGAAGGTGCCATGGTAACCTTTAGAGTGGTGCGTACCAGCGAAGAGCTTAGAGGTGCCAAGATCGAAGTTTTTACCACACGTCCTGATACTATTTTTGGAGTGAGTTTTATGACCCTTGCACCCGAACACGAACTTGTGGAGCGTATCACCACCATGGAACAACGCTTTGAAGTGGGAAAATATATAGAAGCTACCGCCAAACGAAGTGAACGGGAACGTATGGCCGATATTAAAAATATTAGTGGAGTTTTCACCGGTGCCTATGCCGAACATCCCTTTACCGGAGAACATATTCCTATTTGGATTGGCGATTACGTCTTAGCGGGTTATGGAACGGGTGCGGTAATGGCAGTTCCTTGTGGGGACCAAAGAGACTACGATTTTGCAAAGCATTACGACATTCCTATTCCTAATATTTTTGATGGAGTAGATATTTCTGAAGAAGCCTTCGCCGATAAAGAAAGAACGATCATTGGAAATAGCGATTTCTTAAACGGACTCGATCACAAAACGGCGACTCAAAAAGTTATTGAAGCATTGGAAGAAAAAGGACAAGGGGCAGGTAAGATAAACTACCGCCTGCGGGACGCCGTGTTTTCCAGACAACGGTATTGGGGAGAGCCTTTCCCGGTCTATTATAAGGACGGAATGCCTCAAATGATCGCTACAGAACATTTACCGCTCACACTACCTGAAGTAGAAAAATACCTCCCGACAGAAACGGGCGCACCACCTTTGGGTCGCGCCGAAGTTTGGGCCTGGGATACCGTAAATAATGAAATTACGGCCAATCATAAAATTGATCACGAGACGATATTCCCATTAGAACTGAATACCATGCCCGGTTGGGCCGGAAGTAGTTGTTATATGTTCCGCTATATGGACCCGCATAATCCGGATGTATTGGCTTCTGAAGAGGCCATGCGATATTGGGGGAATGTGGATCTTTATTTAGGGGGAAGTGAGCACGCTACAAGTCACCTATTATATAGCCGTTTTTGGGTAAAGTTTATGTACGACAGAGGCTATTTGTTGGTAGATGAACCCGTAAAGAAATTGATCAACCAGGGAATGATTTTGGGGGAGAGTGCTTTTGTGCATCGGGTTGAGGGTGAGAACCAATTGGTTTCGGCATCCAAAATAAGCGGGCTTAAGGTTCAACCCATTCACGCCGATGTCTCTTTTGTCAACACCTCAAATGAATTGGATATGGAAGCTTTTAAAAACTGGCGTCCCGAATTCAAGAATGCAGAATTTATTACAGAAGATGACGGCACATTCAAGGTCACTCGGGAAGTAGAGAAAATGTCCAAATCCAAGTATAACGTTGTGAACCCGGATGATATTTGCGAGCAATATGGGGCAGATACACTGCGCTTATACGAAATGTTCTTAGGGCCTTTGGAGCAGGCCAAACCCTGGAGTACAGCGGGAATCACAGGAGTGCATTCTTTTCTGAAAAAGCTTTGGAAGTTATATCACAGTGGAGCAGAGGAAAGCTTTGCTGTTTCAGACACCGCTGCTTTGGCCGATGAACTTAAAATTCTACATAAAACCATTAAAAAGGTAGAGGAGGATATAGAGAACTTCAGTTTTAATACGTCGGTCTCTACTTTTATGATCGCCGTCAACGAACTGAGTGCGCTCAAATGCAACAGTAGGGAGATTTTAGAACCGCTAGCCATTATCATAGCTCCTTACGCACCCCATATTTCGGAAGAACTATGGAATAAACTGGGTCATTCCGAAAGTATTTCTACGGTTCCTTTTCCGCAATTTGAGGAAAAGTACCTGGTGGAAAGCAGTAAGGATTATCCTATTTCCTTCAACGGAAAAATGCGCTTTAAGATGAAACTACCTCTGGATATGACCAAAGACGACATTGAAGCGGCTGTCATGGCGCATGAGAAAACGCAACAATATCTGGATGGTCGTACTCCCAAAAAGGTCATCATTGTACCGGGTAAAATTGTTAATATTGTGGGCTAATGGAATTCAATTCCATAGAAATATTGGGCTTAATAGCTACGGTTTGCACCACCTTTGGTTTTATGCCGCAAATAGTCAAAACGTGGAGAACTAAAGATGTGAGTAGTCTTTCCTTGCCTATGTATCTGGTCATTTGTACAGGGACCATTTTGTGGCTCATCTATGGAATTTTGATTCAGAGTACTGCGGTAATTTTAGCGAATATTGTGGCCATTGCCTTTACTTTTTTGCTTGTTGTTTTTATTCTGAAATACAGAAAATAAAACCCTTACATTGACGCTTTGTCAGTTTTAGGTTTTGGTCTCATTTTTGCAGAAAATCAAGTATCTTTAGATAACTTAAAATTTAGAAATTATGATGGGATATTATTTGGTCGCGGGAATCGTGTTTTTGGTAAGCATGTACGTGAGCAACAAATTAAAAAGTAAATTCAAGAAATACTCTCAGATACAATTACAGAATGGCATGAGCGGTAAGGAAATTGCCGAAAAGATGCTGGCTGATAATAATATATTTGATGTCGACGTGGTCTCTGTTAAAGGAATGTTGACCGATCATTATAACCCGGCTCAAAAAACAGTGAATTTGAGCGAGGGCGTATATCACCAAAGGAATGCGGCCGCAGCAGCTGTAGCGGCACACGAGTGTGGTCATGCCGTACAACATGCCACTGCCTACAGTTGGTTGCAATTGCGAAGTAAAATTGTACCGGCGGTTGGGATTGCCAGTAAATTGTCCAATTTTGTGATCATGGCTGGACTCATACTAACGGCTACTAGCGCTTTAGGAGGTATTGGTATTCCTGTGTTCTTAATAGGAATCGTGCTATTTGCCATCACAACGGCTTTTGCCTTCATTACGCTTCCGGTCGAATTTGATGCCAGCAAACGGGCTTTAGTGTGGTTGGAGTCCAATAATATGGTCACTCAACAAGAACATGCCGGAGCGAAGGATGCTTTAAAATGGGCGGCTCGCACCTATGTGGTTGCAGCCTTAGGCTCATTGGCTACCTTGCTTTACTTTATTATGATGTTTATGGGTAGACGCTAAGAAAAAATGGATGGTGCTTCACTGTTTGCCGGGAGGTGAGCAGTGGAGCACAATCGAATATTAGCCCACAACGTTGTTAGGATTGTACCCCATATATTCGGTGAAATCTTCCTTGAATTCAATTCCGTAGGTCTTCAGTTCCTTTAATATGGGCTCATAGACCTCTTTCGTAATAGGTATTTGCACACCCGGAGTCGTTATTTCCTTATTCAAAATACGTAAGGCAGCCATGGCTACTGGAAGTCCAACTGTCTTCGCCATAGCGGTATAGGTTTGGTCTTCGCCAATGAGCACCATTTTACTGTCAATTTGTTTTTTTTCACCATTGAGTTCGTAGCCAAATTTATGATACATTACAATCATGTCCTTGTCTTCTTCTTTGAGGGTCCATTGGTCCATCAATATTTTCTGAAGCGCTTTGGCCGGAGTAGCATTAGGGATACCTATTTTCTTTTCAGTATTAAAAAGGTCTAATTCCAGCAATTTATACCACATGAGATCGTCTTGTTCTATTTTTAGGGTATAGCGTGTTTTTAGTTCTACTGAATCGGTCGGTGAATAAGGTAAAAAGAGGTTTACAAAATCCCGATAGCTCAACTGCTCCGAATTTGGGATGGTATAGCTGTCATCGGTCATTCCTAACTGGACAAACATATTCCAGGCTTTGCTGAAACCAACGCGACGCATGGTACCGCGATATAACGTAAGAATATCTTCCAATCCATAAATGCTTTGATAATGCAGGGAATTTCTATTGGCATAAGCCTCGAAACGACCATAGCCCTCAATGTCCAGAAATTCTGTTCTTCGGAATAATTTATGATAGGGGATGTATTTATAAGTACCTTCTTGAATAAATTCGGCAGCACCACCTTGTCCGGCAACTACGACATTGCGAGGGTTCCAGGTAAATTTATAGTGCCAAAGGTTATCATCACTTTCAGGGGCAATTAACCCTCCCGTAAACGATTCGAACAGCAACATTTTGCCACCACCATCGCGAACACGATCGATCACCTGCATAGCGCTCATATGGTCAATACCAGGATCCACGCCAATTTCATTCATAAATACTAAACCTTTTGCTTTAGCTTCTGCATCCAAAGCTTGCATTTCTTCACTAACGTAGGAGGCAGTGACCAAATGCTTTCCATAGGTAAGGCAATCTTTGGCAGCTTCCATATGGAAACGCGCTGGGAGCATAGAAATAACTAAATCAGCATTTTTAATGCACTCTTGACGTTGTTCTTTGTTAAAAACGTCCAATTGAATTCCTTGGGCATTGGGGTGTCCTTGTGTAAATTTCTGAGCATTTTCTTCCGAAATATCGCCAATGGTGATAAACAGATTTTCCTTTTCAGATTTGTCAAGTAAGTATTTAATTAGGCTGGTAGCAGACCTTCCTGCTCCTATGATTAAAATAGTTCGCATCCGTAGTATTTTCGTAAATTTGAGCGTTTAATTGGTATCGCGTTTCAATGGGAACGAAAATACTAAAACCTATTGGTAACCTATGAAGAAATTGGATAAAAAAATAGTAGTAATCGCATCCATTTTAGGAGCCATAACCATTGCTATTGGAGCTTTTGGCGCTCATGGATTGAAGCAACTTGTGGGAGCAGAGGCCATTTCTAGTTTTGAAACAGGGGTTCGCTATCAAATGTACCATGTAATAGCGCTGTTAGTGATAGGTTTTGCCACTCCACTTTCCGTAAAAACGAAAACATGGGTGCTTCGATTTTTTTGCTTCGGAATCCTATTGTTTTCGGGCTCTATCTATCTTTTAGCCCTGAAAGAAGCAATGCCGTTCTCGGTTAAATTTTTGGGGCCCATAACCCCCTTGGGAGGGCTATTATTTATTTTGGGTTGGTTGCGACTGAGTTATGGATTATTTACGTTAAAATCGGAACAAATCTAATTAAATAGGGTCGTTATCTCTATAGTTTTTTTATTTTTGCCCATACAACAAAAACAAAGTTATGGTCGATAACAACCAAACTACGAAAACGATTTCGTTGCATCAGTACGGAATCAACGCCTCAAAAGTCAATTACCAACTTACCTCACAAGAACTACACGAAGAAACTTTAGCAAAAGGACAAGGCAAGGAATCCAACTCCGGAGCGATTGCTGTCAATACAGGAGAATTTACCGGACGATCTCCCAAAGACCGATTTATTGTTAAGGATGAAATTACCGAAAATCGAGTTTGGTGGGGCAATATTAATATCCCCTTTGACGCGTCAAAATTTGACGCTTTATACGATAGAGTTGCCAATTATTTGGAAAATAAGGAAATATATGCGCGTGATTGCTATGCATGTGCGGACGTTAATTATAGACTTAATATTCGTGTGATTAACGAATACCCGTGGAGTAATATGTTTTCCTATAATATGTTTCTTCGCCCTAATGAAGAAGAACTAGCTGGGTTTAGTCCAGATTGGGTGATCGTAAACGCACCCGGTTTTATGGCCGACCCGGAAAGAGATGGAACAAGACAACATAATTTTGCCATCTTAAACTTTACCAAGAAGATAGCACTAATTGGTGGAACCGGTTATACTGGAGAGATTAAAAAAGGAATCTTCTCGGCGCTTAATTTCCTGCTACCCGTGTTTCAGAATACTTTGCCCATGCACTGTTCCGCAAATGTTGGCGTAGATGGAGATACTTCTATTTTCTTTGGTCTATCGGGGACTGGAAAGACCACTCTTTCTGCGGATCCGGAGCGTAAATTAATTGGAGACGATGAGCACGGTTGGACTGCGGAGAATACCGTGTTTAATTTTGAAGGAGGTTGTTATGCAAAAGCAATTAATCTTTCTGAAGATAATGAACCTGATATCTATCGAGCTATTAAGCCGGGGGCCATTTTGGAGAATATTATTATGGATGAGGAAGGGGAAGTAGATTTTAGCGATACATCCATTACACCCAATACGCGTGTAAGCTACCCTATTTACCATATTGATAATATCCAAATTCCTTCTATAGGTCACAATCCAAAGAACATATTCTTTTTGACCGCAGATGCCTTTGGGGTATTACCTCCTATTTCTAAATTGACGCCAGGTCAAGCGGCCTACCATTTTATTAGTGGTTACACTGCTAAAGTTGCTGGGACCGAAGCGGGAATAAATGAGCCGGTACCGAGCTTTTCGGCTTGTTTTGGAGCCCCTTTTATGCCTTTACACCCTACAAAATATGCCGAAATGTTGAGCGCAAAGATGCAAGAGTCAGGAGTAAATGTTTGGCTGGTTAATACGGGTTGGACTGGTGGGCCTTATGGAGTTGGAACCCGAATGAAATTACGCTATACCCGTGCCATGATTACGGCGGCCATGGATGGTTCGCTGGAAGAGGCGAATAAAGACAATTATCATATTCACTCTATCTTTGGGGTGAAACAACCCAGAGTGTGCCCGAATGTTCCCACAGATGTTTTAAGTCCAAGAAGCACCTGGAAGAATGATGATGGCTATTACGAAACTGCGCGTAAACTAGCGGGTTCTTTTAAGGAGAATTTCAAGAAATTTGAAGAGTACGCCAACCAAGAAATTATGGCAGGTGCACCACTAACTTAGTTGGAAGAAATGCATAAATAAAAAAGGACCACCATGGTGGTCCTTTTTTATTTGATTCAATTAAGGAAAAGTAAAATTACTTCTTTCCGTTAACCTGTTTTATATATTTCTCAAGCGCCATGGTCATGGATGGTGTTTCGGGTGTTGGAGCCTGAATATCCACACGCAAGCCATTGTCTGCTGCCGCTTTTACTGTTGTATTTCCAAAAACTGCAATGCGCGTTTCGTTTTGTTTAAAATCGGGGAAATTCTCTAATAGAGATTTAATTCCACTAGGACTAAAGAACACCAAAATGTCGTAGTACACGTCACGCAAATCGGAAAGGTCACTCACTACTGTTTTGTAGAAAGTCGCCTGCTTCCAGGACACGCCCAAATCGTTAAGTACCGTTGGGACCTCATTCTTCAGTTTATCAGATGAAGGTAACAAGAAGCTTTCCGTCTTGTATTTCTTGATCAAAGGTGAAAGCTCCGTGAAGGTTCGCTTACCTACGTAAATCTTACGTTTTCTATAAACAACATATTTTTGAAGGTAGTAGGCCACGGCTTCACTCTGGCAAAAATACTTCATGGTGTCTGGCACCTTGAAACGCAAGTCTTCAGCAATCCTAAAAAAATGATCCACCGAGTTTCTACTGGTCAAAATGATAGCCGTGTAGTTCGTAAGATCCACTTTTTGGGTTCGGACTTCTTTGCTGGAAACACCTTCTACGTGTATAAAAGGTCTAAAGTCGATTTTCACCTTTTGCCTATCAATGAGGTCAAAGTAAGGAGAATTTTCAATTTTAGGTTCTGGTTGAGACACTAAAATAGTTTTCACTTTCATATACAGCTACTTTTATATTACCCCTTATTAAGTACCACATAGTACAAAATAACATAGGGTGCAATTTCGAGTGCGCAAAGATACAAAATAAAATAAGAGAAATGTCTTAAAATTATGTTGCTATTTCTTTTAAAACTTGATATTAAGGACATAAGGTAAAGTACTACTAATGCTAGCGAGAAGCCAAAAAGCAACATTTCTGAGGGTTTATAAGCGAAGTAGAATGTTATGTTGGCCACCAAAACTAACAGCGAAATAATGCTAGCGTAGCTCAATTTTTCATACAAATAGTCATTAACAAGGGTCTCAATGTTAAGAATATAGGCCAGAATTTTCTCTAAACAGAACTTGGCAAGTATAAATAGACCTAATCCAGTCGTAATTTGAACGAAAAGCCATGGGTTTTCTGTCGTGGTATTGGGATAAAAGGTATATAGGAGAAGATATAGAAATAGGGAGAGTGATAACACTTGAGTGCTAAAAATCAATACATTGAAAGGGTGTTTTATTTCATATCCCTTTCCTTGAAGTTTAAAATATTTGTCAGAGAGAGGCAAGTAGAGAAATTCCATAAATCTTCTAGGATATAAATAACGAGTTATCGCTAAGATGATAAAGGTTGCCACTAGTAAAAGTGTGACCCAATCCCAATTTTCTATCGTACGAAGTCCGTATTCCATTGCTTGTTATTCCGAAGGGATAAAAATAGCGAAAAATTGGAGGAGCTACTCGCCAAGTGATGTAAAATTGCACTCTCTTTTAGTTGCTAAAATTTTACTAAGAGTTATTGATTATGAGCTCCTGTTTTCAAAAAAGAGGTACTTTTGCCAAAAACGTACACATGACAGGTGCCATTGTGGTCATACCTACTTATAATGAAATTGAGAACGTAGAAGAATTGCTTCGAATGGTCTTTGCACTACCCAAACAATTTGATGTATTGGTGGTGGATGACAATTCTCCCGATGGGACGGCTCTTAAGGTAAAAAAGCTCATGGCAGAATTTCCGGATCAACTTTTTTTGGAAGAACGAAGGGGAAAATTGGGGCTTGGTACGGCTTATATTCACGGCTTTAAATGGGCGCTGGAGCGAGAATATGAATTCATTTTTGAAATGGATGCCGATTTCTCTCATAATCCGAAGGATTTGTTGTTGCTGCATGAGGCTTGTGAAAAGGATGGATTCGATCTGGCTATTGGTTCGCGTTATAAAACAGGGGTGAATGTGGTCAATTGGCCTATGAGCCGGGTATTGTTGTCATGGGGAGCATCAAAATATGTGCGTTTTATCACCAGAATGAAAATTCATGATACGACTGCGGGCTTTGTTTGTTACCGCAGCAGTGTGTTAGAGAAAATAAACCTGGATCGCATCCAGTTCGTTGGCTATGCATTTCAAATAGAGATGAAATTCAAAGCGCATCTCAGTAAGTTTAAAATTGTAGAGGTTCCTGTAGTGTTTACGGACCGAACCAGGGGGGAGTCGAAAATGAGCTCGGGGATTATTTCCGAAGCCATTTTTGGGGTAATTTCGATGAAGGTGAAGAGCCTTTTTAAAAAATATGATATATGATGAATACGGTTCTCATTAAGAATGTGCACATAGTAAATGAAGGAAAGATACTAAAAGGGGACGTCCTGGTAGAAGGGGACCGCATTAGTGAGGTTTCCGAGAGCATTAGTGCCAAGTCTGGAGATACTAAGATTATTGATGGTGATGGTTGTTATCTATTGCCTGGAATGATCGATGACCAGGTCCATTTTAGAGAGCCTGGTCTTACACATAAGGCCACAATAGAAACAGAATCAAAGGCAGCGGTAGCGGGCGGAATTACCACCTTTATTGAAATGCCAAATACAGTGCCTCAAGCAACCACTATTGAGCTGTTAGAAGCGAAGTTTGATCGAGCAGCTGAAACTTCTTGGGTCAATTATTCCTTCATGTTTGGGGGAACGAATGACAATTTAGAGGAAATATTAAAGGTAGATGAAACCAAGGTTGCGGGGCTCAAGCTATTTTTGGGTTCTTCAACTGGGAATATGTTGGTGGATGATCCTGAGGTATTGGAAGAAATTTTTAGCAAAACCAATCTTCTTATTTCGGTGCATTGTGAAGATGAAGCCACTATTCAGTCTAACCTTAAGAAATTTCAAACCGAATATGGAGATGATATTCCCATGAGCTTTCATCCCGTCATTAGAAGTGAAGAGGCTTGTTATTTGTCATCGTCCAGGGCGATTGAATTGGCGAAAAAGACAGGTGCACGTTTGCACGTTTTTCATTTATCCACAGCGAAGGAGACCGCTCTTTTCAGTAAAAAGAAAAAGCTGGCCGATAAGAAAATAACTGCCGAAGTTTGTGTACACCACCTTTGGTTTACGAACGAAGATTATGCCGAAAAAGGCAGTAAGATAAAATGGAATCCGGCGGTTAAAACTCAAAAGGATAAAGATGGTTTGTGGAAGGCCTTGTTGGAAGATCGAATTGACGTCATTGCAACGGACCACGCTCCTCATACCCTAGAAGAAAAGAGCAATGTTTACACAAAGGCGCCTTCAGGCGGTCCACTAGTACAACATGCAATGGTAGCTTTATTGGAAATGTATCATAGGGGTGTCATTTCACTGGAAAAGATCGTGGAAAAAACCGCTCATAATCCCGCCATTTTATTTGACATTAAGGATCGAGGTTATATTCGAAAGGGATACAAAGCCGATTTGGTAATAGTAGATCTTAACGCTCCTTGGACGGTGAATAGCGAGAATATATTATACAAATGTGGTTGGTCTCCGTTTGAAGGAACTAATTTCACGTCAAGAATAACGCATACCCTGGTGAATGGTCAAGTGGCTTACGAACACCTAAAGTTTCCAAATAGAACCTACGGCGAGCGATTAACTTTTAATAGAGGATGAGATTTGTTCTGCACATAGTACTTATGGCACTGGTCTTTTCGGGATGTCAGGATGTGAAATATCCCGAGCCGCCGGAGAATTTACTTCCAAAGGAGAAGTTTGTGCAGGTTTTGGCCGATGCCTATATTGGCAATGCAAGCCGCAGCAGAAGTGTAAATAATCGAATTCTTCGAAATAATGGAATACAACTAGACTCTCTTTTGTACAATAAACATCAAGTGGATAGCCTTTCTTTTGCTGAAAGTAATACCTATTATGCATCGAATCTCGAAGTATACACCGAGATTATTTTGGAAGTTCAAAAATTACTTACCGAAAAAAAAGTTCGAATAGATAGTCTGAGTAAACCAGAAAATGAAAAGGCCAATCAGAAGAAGGATAGCGCGACGATTAGTTCTTTTCAAAAACCTGAAGGTCAGTTGGCAGATCCGGCTCAAGACGACGAAGAGGAATAACTGTTGACAATTCTGGCCAGGGTCTCTTCCATTGGTGTGAACTCAAAATTCAGCTCAGCTTTCACTTTTGAACTGTCATAATGCGTCGTATGGTACATAGACATTACCATCGATTTTAGCAATTTTCTTTTACTTCGGAATAAAAAACTACTGAGCGCATCCAGTTTGCTTAGCAATAATAAAACGCCTTTGCCGATAGCTTTTGAGGGAGGTTTTTTATTAAATAATCGAGCCATACGACTTAAGAAATCGCCATAATTCATGTTTTCTCCTACTACAATATATCGCTCCTGCGCATAAGGGCCTTCCATTAAAAGGGTCATTACTTTCACCACATCCCGAACGTCTACAAAACCTGTGCTGCCAGTGGTGTAAAACCGATTACCCTTAGCGGCATTTTTAATGATCCTACCACTACCTGAATTCCGAAACCATGCTCCCAAAATGACGCCTGGATTCACAATAACAGCAGTGAGGCCTTCTTGAACGCCTCGCCAGACTTCCATTTCGGCACCAAATTTTGTGATGGAGTAGACGCTGTGGTCGTCTTCAGGATTCCAATCGGTTTCTTCATCTACGGGAGATTGATCCAGGGTGTTCCCTAACGTGGCAATGGAACTCACATAACATAATTTTTGGATTCCATGAGTGAGGCATAGATTCACGACATTCGCGGTACCTTCGACGTTGGTTTTTTTCAGAATGTAGTAATGCTTCGGATTAAAACTAATGAAAGCCGCACAGTGATACACCTTAGTAACTCCTTCAAATGCTAAGGTCAGCGCTGGAATTTCAGTAATATTGGTTTCGACCCATTCAATGCGGTCAAACAGGGACCTGGCCTCTTCAGCATAAAAAGAGAAAACCTTTTTTACATTGTCTAAATCGCTTGAGGAGCGATGTGTTGCACGTACTTTCGAATGTTTTTGAAGCAGTGAATACAATAAGTGCGCACCTACTAAACCGGTTCCTCCTGTGACTAAAATCATGCGGTAAAAGTAGGGTTTTTTACAATAAACTTTTCTCTTTTCACCCATCCCACTATCTTTACCGAAATTTCAATTACATGCCTAAAAATTTTGTTGAAGAGTTGCAATGGCGAGGAATGATACATGATGTCATGCCAGATACCGAAACCCATCTATTGGAACAGATGCGATCCGCATATATTGGCTTTGATCCTACCGCAGATTCATTGCATATAGGAAATCTTGTCCCTATTATGTTGTTGGCGTTTTTTCAAAGAAGTGGCCATAAGCCTGTAGCGTTGGTAGGTGGTGCCACAGGAATGATTGGCGACCCATCCGGCAAATCCAACGAGCGAAATTTATTGGATGAAGCTACCTTAAGACACAATCAAGAATGTGTGAGAGCTCAATTGTCGCAGTTTTTAGAATTTGATTCGGGAGCGGACAATGAAGCCGTGATGGTCAATAATTACGATTGGATGAAGGACTTTAGTTTTCTTGATTTTATTCGTGATGTTGGAAAGCACATCACCATTAATTATATGATGGCCAAGGACTCGGTTAAAAACAGAATCTCTGGAGAAGGACAGGAGGGAATGTCATTTACTGAATTCACCTATCAATTGGTACAAGGATATGACTTTCTTCACCTCTATCAAAACAATAACTGCACCCTGCAAATGGGAGGTAGCGATCAATGGGGTAATATCACTACAGGAACGGAATTGATTAGAAGAATTGGTGGCGGGAAAGGCTTTGCGCTTACCTGCCCTTTGATTACTAAGAGTGATGGCAGTAAATTTGGGAAGAGCGAAGGCGGGAATATTTGGTTGGATACAAAACGTACTTCGCCCTATAAGTTTTATCAATATTGGTTAAATACCAGTGATGACGACGCCGAAAGGTATATCAAAATATTTACCTTTTTAGATAAACAAACCATTGACAAATTGGTTGCCGAACATACCGAAGCTCCTCATTTGCGATTGCTTCAGAAACGCCTGGCAAAGGAAGTTACCTTAACCGTTCATAGCGAAGAAGACTATGAAAATGCCATCAAGGCTTCGGGTATTTTATTCGGAAAATCGACATCTCAGGATTTAAAAACACTAGATTCGGCCACATTTTTGGAAATATTTGATGGTGTCCCTCAGGCAGAAGTGGCGGCTTCAGAAATTGAAAACGGACTGGACATTATTGCAGCTCTGGCGGTAAAGACCGGGTTTTTAAAGTCGAATGGAGAAGCAAGACGTGCTTTGAAGGAAAACTCTATTTCAGTAAATAAAGAAAAAGTAAGCGACAGCTTTTCTGTGACTTCGGAAGACCTGATTAACGACCAGTTTGTATTGTTGCAGAGAGGAAAGAAAAACTACTTTATTATTAAGGTTAGTTGACCATTTTTGGTTTAGACCACTCAAAAACCCTATTAGAAGCATAAGAAAACCCCTCGCAATTGCGAAGGGTTTTCAAAACTAACTAACCAACCAATTATGAAGGAATCTTAACATTCCTTTTTCATAACAGTTAGTAAGTCTGTACTTTATACAATTCCTTACAAATAATTATAAAAAATTAGAAACTTCCGGATAAGGGATCAATGAACTTATCAAAAGAGCGATACTTTCTTTAACGATTAAGGTAATACTCAAGAGGGTGGCAACTACCAAAATAGCGACGGAAACATTATTCTCTTTAATGGCTTCAAATTCGTTCACACCACGTGTGAGTATGGAAAATAGAAAGAAGACCGACGCATTAATAATAAAGGCTGCGAGAAACCCGATGAGCAAATACAAGCTCGAATATTGAACAATGGTGCCATAATCTACCACATTGGTTTGGGTGGTGGATAGACGAACGATGTTCGTGATAGACGGCAAAATCTCACTTAAAATAAGACCAATGGAAAGCACAACTCCCGAAGTAAAAACGCTAAAAGCAGTGTTGCCTCCTTTTAAGTCCATTTTCTTAAAAAAGAGCTTGTGTAGCAAACTGTAAGAGAGGTAAATAATAACGACCGAGACGACAATTGAAATGATGATCTCGAAAAGAGCCAATGTAAAAAGTTGCTTGTTCATATTTCTTTTATTTAGTTCCTTAGGTCCTGTTACGGCCTAGGAAGTTTAATTTATTTACTGGTGAGTATCACGTTCCAATGAGTGATATCATTAAAATTGTTGGGAAGTGTTCCCGCTTCAAAATATTTTGCTGTGGTTTCCCAGACCACATATTTCTTTCCATAATGGAGCTTATAAGTTCCCGGGGCAGGGAGGTTAATTCCTATAATAGAATGTCTGTAAAATTCGCTATTTAGAATAGCTACGTCGTAATTATAGTATTTTAATATAGAATATATAATGACGGTTCTGGTATCACAATCTCCTTTTAAATTCTGAAGAAAAGATGCCGGGTTTTGAATCCCATAGGGGACGTTGCCCAGGCAACAGGTTGGACATTCCTCCAAAATTGACCTGATGGACGTCTCATAGTTGTCAGCCGGGAGACATTCCTCCTGAAATACGAAGGAATATGGGATGTCCTGAATACAGGAAACAACCATTTCTGCAAACTCCATTTGGTTGAGGTTCTTTTCGGTGTGTATCTTTTGAAAGGCTTCCATCACCAAATCCAAACTTGGGGTATCGGTTTGGTCAATATAATCGTAAAGCGTTCCCCAAAAATGACCCGAACCTGGTTTGAAGTTCCATGTGCCAACATGCCCTTGTAACTGCAGATAATCCCTTTCTCTAATAATAAGGTCACTTTCATAATCGTTCCCGTAATTGTCTCTCCAAATGCGATGACTAGAGTAGACAGGTATTGTATCCTGTTCTTCAATTATGGTAGAAAGGCCAACACCTTCTTCTTTTTTGAAGTTCGTTTCTTCAGTCACTCGGGTGACGGTTTCGAGAAAAAATTCTGAAATAAATCGGAGTCCCGCAATGAGCAGAAAAATGATGGTTGCGTTAATGAGGAGGCCTTTGACAGACGGTTTTCCAATCCATTTTGAAGTGAGGAAAGCCGATATGATCATGGCTACGCCCCCTGTGATGTAAGAATTTACATTGAAAATGACGCTTAGAAAAATCCAACCAAAAAAACTCAACAATCCGAAGATAAAAATCCAGAGGCAACCATTATTTTTTTTAGGAGCTGTTGTCATTTATAAAACCATCAAATTGCAACCACGAATATCGCTGGTATCAAATCTACCTAAAATTTCGAAACTTTCGTCGGCATATGTTTTTCCTAAATCTTGAGTAGCAATAAAGGAACAGCTATTTAAATTGGCTAAATCGATTACATTAATTCCTCCGGTACGACCATTCACTAATGCAAACGGATCCTCTGGATCCCTGGTGAGAATACGCATCCACGGGGGACAAGAAAATAATCCATCTCCTTTAGAATAGGCCTGAGAGAGCAGTTCGGTCATGCCGTATTCACTATGAATTTTCTGAACTCCAAACCCGGTCTTCAAGCGTGCATGGAGCGCTTCTTTGATCATTTCTTGACGTTGTCCCTTCATGCCTCCAGTTTCCATGACGTACGTATTCTTTAGCTGAAACGTTCGTTGCTCTATCAAATCGAGTAAGGCATAAGAAACACCCAATAGCAAAACCTTTTTACCCGCATGGTCCAAAGCTGTCAGTTTTTCTGCAAGCGTGTCAAGTTCATTCAAGTAAAAACCACTGTGAGGGTTGTTGGTTTCTTTAATAAGTTGATCTACCATATAAACCAAAGATGAACCTTCTCTTTCCAAATAGGACGGTAATAAAGCAAGGATGACCAGCTCGTTCGGATCTCCATAAAAGTGCTTAAATCCGTGAAGGAAACTGGTTCGATACAATCCTAAGTCCGCCACAACATGTTTGCTTGTGATGCTTCCCGTGGTACCACTACTGGTAAAAGTGGTTTCAGGTTTTTTTTCTGAAGAAATTACGGTCAATTTCTTAAAAAGCTCAATGGGCAGAAACGGAATGTCTCTAACGGCTTTTACGGTATCAGGCCGTATATGAAGTAATTCGCAGTAGGTTCGATAGGCAGATACCTGTCGAAATTGATACTGAAAGACCTCTAAGGCGATATTTTCGAAGTCTTTGTTAGATTTTATATGGAAGATTTGTTGTTCGAGCATGGCACCTTTTCCGAGGAATATCCAAAAATAAGTAATAAATACTTCTTCATCTCACTATAAGGATTTTAAAAATAGTGCAGCCTAACAGTACTGCAATGGTAGTTTTTTGGTAAATTGAAGTCGCAATGTTACATAATTGTTATCATCCGGTAAAGAAAACTTACGAAGTGAGAATATGAAGTATATTTAGCACGTTAAAAGTGCAATAAATACCATGAAAAAAAAAGACACCAAAATACTTCTTGTAGATGATGAACCAGATATTCTTGAAATCATAGGATATAATTTGTCTGCCGAAGGGTATCAAATATTTAGTGCCGAGAATGGGGTTAAGGCAATTGCAAAGGCTAAAAAACACTTACCTCATCTCATTATTCTCGATGTAATGATGCCCGAAATGGATGGCATTGAGGCCTGCGAAAAATTAAGAGCCATTCCCGAACTCTCAGAAACACTCATCACTTTTTTGACCGCACGTGGTGAAGATTATTCACAAGTGGCAGGTTTTGAGGCAGGGGCAGACGACTATATTACAAAACCTATTAAGCCAAAAGTACTGGTGAGTAAAGTAAAAGCATTGCTACGAAGATTTAAGGAAGAAGAGACGACCGACAGCAATATTAAGGCAGGAAACCTAATAATTAATAGAGAGGAATATAAAATTATAAGGGGAAAAGACGAGATGATTTTGCCCAGAAAAGAATTTGAATTATTAGCTTTGTTAGCATCAAAGCCTGGAAAAGTTTTCAAAAGAGACGAAATTTTGGATCGTGTTTGGGGAAATGAAGTGGTCGTGGGCGGAAGAACCATCGACGTACACATTCGCAAATTAAGAGAGAAAATTGGAGATGAGAAATTCAAAACTGTCAAAGGAGTGGGCTATAAGTTTGTTATTTAATGGCCAATAATTTTAGAAAAACATACAAATTTGCTGGATTTACGGCAATTCTAATTACCATCTTCCTAACACTCATATTGAGTGTTTTTTTTTACGTCCACCAAGGAATTAGTTATTGGTTTTTAGTTTTGTTCGCAGTTGTTTGCTATGTTTTTTCCTTTTACATTATCCAATATAGAGTTGAAAAGTTCATCTACAACCGAGTAAAGAGAATCTACGATAATGTAAAACTACTGGAGTCATCCACCTTTGATCGTCGTCAAATTACGACCGATATGGAGACGCTTACCAAAGAAGTGGAGCGTTTCGCCGAAAGCAACAAATTGGAGATCGAAACTTTGAAAGTGCGGGAGAGCTATCGCAAGGATTTTATGGGTAATGTTTCCCACGAATTAAAAACCCCCTTGTTTACGGTTCAAGGTTACATTTTAACGCTTTTAGATGGAGCGATGAAAGACAAAACGGTTCGGAAAAAGTATTTGCAAAGAGCCAATAAGGGTGTGGAGCGACTCATCTATATTGTCAAGGACCTGGATATGATTACCAAACTGGAGGTGGGAGATCTGGTTTTGAATAAAGAGGAATTCAATATTGTGGAGACCGTTCAAAATGTGTTCGATTTATTGGAAATGAAGGCTGCCAAAAAAAATATTACACTCGAATTTGATATGGAATATGGTAAAAGTATTCTGGTGAATGCAGATCAAGAACGCATTCAGCAAATTTTGACCAATCTCATTGAAAACTCCATTAAGTATGGTAAAAAAGACGGAACTACCGAAGTAAGCATAGAAGATCTTATTCAGAATAAAGTAATTGTGCGCGTAACAGATAATGGCGAAGGCATCGAAAAAGAGCATATTCCTCGCTTATTTGAACGCTTTTTTAGAGTGGATAAAAGCGGCTCTAGAAAGGAAGGAGGAAGTGGTTTGGGGCTGGCCATCGTAAAGCATTTGGTAGAAGCCCATAATGAGAAAATTTACCTGGAAAGCCAGTTTGGAATAGGTTCAGAATTCTCATTTACGCTCGAAAAGGCTAAATAATTGGCCAAAGTCTATTTCACTTTTTATTGATCTTAACCCTTTAAAGAACTCAACTTCGGCTAGCTTATTTAATTGAAATTTATCTTGACGACACGAAGGTACGATTCCCTTTTGCCTTAATTGTTTGGCCAAATACTTTTGTTCGTATTGTCCCGGAGTTGGGATAAAGTAAGCCTCTTTTTCTAGGGCAGCCAAGTCCATAATAGTAGTATATCCTGAGCGTGAAACAACCAGTTCACTTGCGTTGATGGCTCTTTCCAACTCCTTCGTTTGCATAAAGTTTACGACTGTGATATTATTATGGACGCTTGTTCTTGACTCTTCTTCAAGGACACCTCGCACCAATAAAACCTTTTTGGGTTGGTCTATAAAGACTTCCATTAACTTCTCTTCTAATAAGGTGCGCTGTGGTTCAGGCCCTGAAAGCAGTGCTAGAATATCGTACTTGATAGGAACTTCTTCTTTTTTCATTCTACTTAGTGGACCCACATAAGTTACCGGGAAGTTCCGTTTTTTGGGATGCCCTAATTTTCCACTTAGATTGGGGATCTTTTGCGCATCTGGCACCCAGCATTGGTCAAACTTTTTAATAAACTTCTGATGCACCTTACTACTAAACAAAGAAGTATTGCCGCTAAGGACGTTCAGTTGGTGTGTCATAAAAACCGAAGGCACTTTTTTGTTTCGAACGCCTAACCGATTATCACTTATGATTCCATGTATTCGTCCTGCTTTGACCAATTTCTTAATTATTTTTTTTTCTGAAGAAACCGCTGCTTGAATTTGAGGTAGTGCGGTTAGCAATTTCCACTTAAATAGGGCACCACTTTTTGGGTATACAATTTGGTAATCTGGCAATTCCACAAAGGGTAATTGAGGAAATTCTTTCCGAAGTAACATCAAAGCGGGGCCATCACTCCCCAATAGCACATTGTATTTGTGGAGCTGCAATTGTTTAATGATTGGAATACATCGAGTTGCATGACCTAATCCCCAATTGAGCGGGGCGACGAGAATGGTTTTAGAAGATTTTGTCATTTGGGTTGCAAAAGAATGTCTATTAAAAAAACAAAGGTAGGGTTTCTAGCTTCAGATTAATATTTCCGTAATTTTACCAAAAATTAAAGAATAATCAATTTAACAAACCGTTTCCAGTCTTTTAGGAACTAAAGTAATGGGTAGTAAGAATAAATTAAAGCGCTTTAATGAAAATGAGACCTTCTCCAATGTAGTACAACCATCAAGGGCTGAATTAATGGAATCGGACTTTAAATTAAAGGGGAACTGGAGAACAGAATTCTTCAAAAATGACCACCCCATTGTTTTGGAATTGGGCTGCGGAAAAGGAGAATACTCGGTGAATCTGGCTAGAAAATATCCGCTAAAGAACTTCATTGGCATTGACATTAAAGGAGCTCGTTTTTGGCGCGGGGCTAAGACTGCACTGGAAGAAAAACTGGATAATGTTGGCTTCTTGAGAACTCAAATTGAGTTGATCAACTTTTGTTTTGCAGAAAATGAAGTGGATGAAATTTGGATTACTTTTCCAGATCCGCAAATTAAATATAAGCGTACCAAACACCGCCTTACCAATGCAACTTTCCTCGAGAAGTATAACACCATTCTACAACCTGATGGGGTCATACACCTCAAAACCGATAGTGAGTTTATGCACGGATATACCTTGGGGTTACTACATGGCCTGGACGTAACTATCGAATACGCGCATCACGATGTTTATGGAAGTGAAGGAGCCCCGGAGGAAGTCACCTCCATCCAAACTTTTTATGAGAGTGGTTATCTTGAAGAAGGTAAGAAGATAACCTATATTCGGTTTAAATTAGCTTGCAAATAATTGTGTATATTCACGGAGCAAACTGACCTTAATGTCCATACTATTTAATTTTGTTATTGGCTTTGTGGCATCTCTAGTAGGAGTGGTCCCTCCGGGATTACTAAATATGTCGGCGGCCAAAATAAGTATGAAGCAAGGACGAAAGGTGGCGCTGTTATTTTCCATGGGTGTTACGCTAACGGTATGTGTGCAAACTTTTATTGCCTTATTATTTGCCCGTTATTTGGAGATGCACGAAGAGATCGTGGATATGTTGCAAAAGGTTGCCTTGGGAATCTTTATTTGCATAACTTTCTATTTCTTTTTTATTGCCAAGGACACTCGTAGGGAAGTTCGCAAGGAGATAAACCACTCTAAGACCAACCGATTTTTTTATGGAATGTTATTGGCGGCGCTCAATCTCCTGCCGCTGCCTTATTGGGTATATTTAAGTGTCACCTTTAGCGCGTTTGGCTGGTTTAGTTTCGATCAGCCTGGAATTTGGGCGGCTGTTCTGGCATCTGGCCTTGGCACCTTCGCTATGTTGGCTATTTATGTGCAATTCTTCAGGAAAAAACAGGAGGAGAACATGTTTAAAGTGAATATGAATTACGTCATAGGGTTGCTTACTGCTGTTATTTCGGTGGTTACTTTAGTAAAGATTATAAACAATATGTAATGGCAAAGGAACAGGGTTTTTTCGAAAAAGTATATGAAGTTGCTCGTCTTATTCCCTTTGGAAGAGTTACAAGTTATGGCGCAATTGCAAAGTATTTGGGAGCCGCAGGAAGTGCTCGAATGGTAGGATGGGCAATGAACGGAGCTGGAAAACATCCTGATATTCCTGCCCATAGGGTTGTAAACAGAAAGGGCTTGTTAACAGGCAAACACCATTTCGATGGAACTAATTTAATGCAACAATTATTGGAGTCGGAAGGAATAGAAATAGTTGAAAATAGTATTCAGGATTTTGAGAAACTATTTTGGGATCCCATGAAAGAGCTTTAAAACACTTACTGTTGAGCCCATATTTCATGTTTATATGTGTTAACTAAGTTTTTTAATTGAATGATTGGTTTTATATTGCGAAGCAAATGATTAACTAACCCCTTTATGAAACATATTTTCTTTGTTTTTTTCTGCTTGATTGTTGGTACTGTCGCGGCACAGGAATATCAACAACGATCGACCTTAGGTATGGCAGGGAGTAGTGCTCGAGTTGCTGTGGGTGATGCGGCGTATTATATTTCGTCTAGCATTGGACAACGAAGCGTGATCGGAACTGCTAGTAATGAGCAATTTACCATACGTCAAGGTTTCCAGCAACCTCCCATTAGAGTAATGGCAATTCCAAACATCACTACTACTTTAAATACGTCGATTTACCCTAATCCCGTTAGTGATCTCGTGACGGTGAGCTTTGGAGATACCATCAATAGTGACATTTTAAGTATTTTATATGATATTCAAGGGCGGGAAGTTTTAACAACCATTACCGCGCCTACACAGTCTTTTCAATTGGACATGTCCCAATTTGCAGCTGGAACTTATATTTTAAAAATCCGGGTTGAAAGTGATATTTTTTCAACACGCTTAATTAAAAACTAGTAAACTAACCAAATGAAGTCTATTTATATTTCTTTCCTTTTTTGTGTATGTTTTGCCATCAATGCTCAGGCACAAGAAGTTTATATTGACGGTGGAAAATCCGTTACCACCTTCAAATTTAAGGACATTTTATCGAATGAACTTGAAGATCTTCAATCCACCAACCATAGCTATATTGATATGGGATATCGAGGTAAACTCTTTACTAAAGCAGTTTATTTTGTGGTAGGAGCAGGGGTGAACACCTATGGTGCAACGGGTAATGATCTCTTCGGAAATTATCTGAACTGGGAGACTACCTATGCAAGTCTTTATGCAGGAATTGATGCCGAGATTTTTAGAATCAATGCCTTTTCGTTTCATTTAAAGGGAACGGTTGGGCCGGATGTGATGCTGCAAGGCACCCAAACATTAAACAGTGAAGTGTTTGATGTATTGAACGAACAAGATTTTAATACGCCCTTTGTTTTCATTAGAGGAGCCGCTTCTTTTGAATATAACGTATCCGATTCGATTGCCGTCTTTTTTCAATATAGATTTGGTAAAGGATCTCAAATTAACAATAGCGAAACCGGTGCGGAACTAGGCTATATTTCGAATGACTTTGGAATTGGTCTCGTTTTCAAACTAAAGAAAAAGGAAAAAGCATAAATTGCAAAAGAACCTACTGATTCAATAAAATAATTCAAGATGAAAAAACTCTGTTATATACTCGCATGTTTATTCATAACAACCTATGGCTACGCTCAAACCGACGCCATAAGCTATCAAGCTGTGATTCTGAACCCAGATGCCCAACAGCTTCCAGGTAATGATGTTACAGGAACGATTTTGGCCAATACCGATATCACCCTGCGCTTTACCATTATTAACGACAATGACTTCGTAGAATACCGGGAAATTCACAATGTAACTACCGACGGCTTTGGAATGGTAAACCTCTTCATTGGAGAAGGTACGAGAACTTCCGACCTTAGATTTACAGAAATTTTCTGGGAAGGGAAACCGAAGGATCTTTTGGTGGAAATCGATTTTTACAGGTTAGGAGAGTTTGTGCAAATGAGCGCCGAAAAATTGACATTTACTCCGCAGGCCTTTCACAGGGATATATTTGCTACCGGCGATATAGAAGTAGATGGAACAGCAACTTTCAAAGACGATTTCATAATTGAAGGAGAAACAACCATCAATAATAACCTTGAGGTGACAGGAAATACAACCATTGGTGGCAATACAGAAATTGTTGGAAATACCGATATTGGAGAGGATCTCACCGTGGAAGGAGTAACCAATTTGAATAGTGAACTTTTCGTCAATAACGGCAGTACTACCGAATTGTCCGGTGCACTCAATGTGGACGGCGAAACAATGCTTAACAACACCCTTGGAGTTGCAAATAATGCGAATTTTGAAGGAGATGTGTCCGTGGCAGGATCAACAACTCTCGCAGGAGATCAAATTGTTGAAGGCGATGTAGAGATAAGAAGGGGGCTTACGGTATTCCTCCCAACCAATCTAAACAACGACCTATTTGTGCAAGGCAGACAAGTTTTAACGGGAAGCATTAGTATTGGAGGAAGTGCTAGCGTTGTAGATGGCCTTACGGTTGGCGGAGCAACCGTTATTAGCGATGAGTTTACCGCTACAGGAAGAGCTTTATTGGGATCGGCCCTGGACGTCTTGGGAAAGGCAACAGTTGCTGCAAATTTCGAAGTCAATGGATTGAGTAGCTTTAATAATGACTTTAAAGTAGACAACAATAGTACAAGCCTGTTGACAGGCCCTTTAGTAGTAGGAGGTAAAACTGACATCAACAATTCTTTCTTTGTTAATAATGCGAGCCCAACCGATCTAAGCGGAAGTTTACACGTAGTGAAAAATGCTGTGTTCGATGACGACGTTCTCATTGATGGGATGTTGACGGTAAATAATAACCTTTTAGCTCCCAATATTGTGGTCAGTGGAGATGGGAGCGTCAATGGAGATCACATCGCTCTTTTTGAAAATACGGGAGGCGGAAGTGCAGATGGAATTGCCATACGAATAAGTAACTCAGCATTGAGCTCGAACAACAATTTTGTTACGTTCTATGGAGAAGGTTCTTACATGGCAGGACGCATTGAAAGCTTTGATGCAACCGCCGATATGGCCGATTTACCCAATGATATTTCAAATACCGACCAATTATCGCAAAATCAAGGTATTGTCTATGGTTCTAAAGGAGCCGATTATGCCGAGTGGTTGGAAAAAGAGGATCCCGCCGAAAATTTTAGAGTTGGAGAGGTTGTTGGAATTAAAGGAGGAAAGATTTCTCGAAACACTCAAAATGCCGATCATGTGCTTACTATTTCTTTAGCACCCATCGTTTTGGGTAATATGCCGGATGAGAACAAAAAAGATGCCTTCGAGAAAGTAGGATTTATGGGACAAGTGCCGGCCTTAGTGATGGGCAAAGTTGCTAAAGGCGATTATATAGTGGCTTCAGGAAATAATGACGGTTTTGCAAAGGCAATAGCACCCAACGACATCACATTGGAAGATCTAAAATGGGTCATTGGAAAAGCCTGGACAGCTTCCGAAGGAAACGGGAAAAGCCTTATCAATGTATCGGTTGGGTTGAAAAGTAATGAATGGGTGAAAATCTTAGAACAACAAGAAACTCGCATGCAGTTGATGGAGGCGAAATTAAAGTCTCTGGAAAGCCTTGAAGAAAAACTAAGAAAAATAGAAGCTAAAGTGGACGCGATCGATATGAACTAGTCCAGTTTATCAATAGAAATAGAGCCATCGATATTTAACATTGATGGCTTTTTTTTGGTTTTATTTTGAATGAAATGTTGCCTATAATGCTATCAATCATTTCAATGAACATCCTTTAAATTCCCGAATCTAACGCTTATATTTGCACTTTAGAATTAATCTAAATAATCGCAGTACAGAAAATGCAGTTAAAGAAGCAAGATATAATTACAGCTTTGGAGACCATTAGTCTTCCAGGTGAAGGGAAGAACATGGTAGAGAGCGGTGCCGTTAAAAATGTGATTACTTTTGCCGATGAGGTAATAGTAGATTTGAAAATGACCACTCCGGCCATGCACATTAAAAAAAGAGCCGAGGCCGATGTCGTTAAAGTGATCAAAGAGAAGGTTCATGCAGATGCACAAGTGAAGGTAAATATTACGGTGGAAGCGCCGGCAAAGCCAGAAAACCCAAATCTGATTAAAGGAAAAACAATTCCTGGTATCAAAAACATCATAGCGGTAGCTTCTGGTAAAGGAGGGGTAGGAAAATCTACCGTTACGGCAAATTTGGCTGTTACCTTGGCGAAAATGGGCTTTAAAGTGGGTGTCCTTGATGCCGATATTTATGGTCCTTCCATTCCGATCATGTTCGATGTGGTTGATGAGCGACCGCTGTCTGTAACTGAGAATGGCAAAAGCAAAATGAAACCCATAGAGAACTATGGTGTGAAAGTTCTTTCTATTGGATTCTTTACCAAACCCAATCAAGCCGTCATTTGGAGAGGCCCTATGGCGTCTAAAGCGCTAAATCAACTAATATTTGATGCCGCTTGGGGTGAGTTGGACTTTATGTTGCTGGATCTTCCCCCGGGAACAGGAGATATTCATTTAAGCATCATGCAAGCATTACCGATCACTGGAGCGGTTATAGTGAGTACACCTCAAAATGTGGCATTGGCCGATGCAAGAAAGGGAGTTGCCATGTTTCAACAGGAAAATATTGATGTTCCCGTTTTGGGGATTATCGAAAATATGGCTTATTTTACTCCTAAGGAGTTGCCAGACCATAACTATTATATCTTCGGAAAAGAGGGGGCTAAGAACCTTGCGGAAGACCTGGAAGTTCCATTTTTAGGAGAGATTCCGTTAGAGCAGAGCATTCGAGAGGCTGGCGATGTTGGACGTCCGGCAGCTTTACAAACGGCCACTAAAACCGAAGCGGCCTTTGAGGAAGTGACAAAGAGAGTAGTGGAAGAAACGGTAAGACGTAATGAAGATCTTCCTCCAACCGAAGCAATTAAAATAACTACCATGGCGGGTTGTAGCGCCGTAAAGAAGTAATATGAACCAAGAAGAATTGTTTGTCAAAGTAGAAGCCGCGCTCGATGAGATACGCCCTTTTTTACAAAGTGATGGAGGGGATATTTCATTGCTGTCTATTGATGAGGGTAACGTGGTAAGGGTGCAACTTGAAGGAGCTTGTGTGGGATGTAGCGTGAATCAAATGACGCTCAAAAGTGGTGTTGAAATGACCATTAAAAAACACGCACCTCAAATAGAACGTGTGATCAATGTTGAAGCCTGATATATGTCATGTCTTTTGCCATACCATCGAATTAAATTTACCCCAAATCCATAAGATCGTTTTAAATGATTAAGACAGATATTTTGATAATTGGTGCTGGCCCTACCGGGTTATTTACCGTTTTTGAAGCCGGTTTGTTAAAATTGAAGTGCCACCTTATTGATGCTTTACCTCAGCCAGGAGGTCAATGTTCCGAAATTTACCCCAAAAAACCCATTTACGATATTCCGGCCTTTCCCGAAATCCTGGCGGGAGATTTGGTTGATAATTTACTCCAGCAGATTGAACCATTCCAACCCGGATTTACTTTGGGAGAAAGGGCTGAAACAATAGAAAAACAAGAAGATGATAGTTTTATTGTCACTACTAATAAAGGTACACTTCATCAAGCACCAATAGTTGCCATTGCCGGAGGTCTCGGCAGTTTCGAACCTAGAAAACCACCTATTGATACGATTGCTCATTTTGAGGATAAAGGCGTGGAATATATTATCCGCGACCCAGAGATCTATCGAAATAAGAAAGTTGTAATTTCCGGGGGAGGAGATAGTGCTTTGGATTGGACTATCTTTTTGGCGGACGTGGCAAGTAGTGTAACTTTAATTCACCGCAGAAATGAATTTAGAGGCGCGCTCGATAGTGTAGAAAAAGTCCAGGAACTAAAAAATGCCGGCAAAATTGAATTGATTACCCCTGCCGAGGTGACTGCTATCATAGGAACGGACCGATTAGAAGGAGTTACCATTAAAACCGGTGATCAGGTTATTAATAAGGCATGTGATCATTTTATCCCTTTATTTGGTCTGGCACCTAAATTGGGCCCAATAGCCGATTGGGGACTCGAAATAGAAAAGAACGCCATCAAGGTAAACAACGCGCTGGACTACCAAACAAATATCCCGGGCATTTATGCCATTGGGGATGTGAATACTTATCCTGGAAAATTAAAATTGATTTTATGCGGTTTTCACGAAGCTACATTGATGTGTCAAAGTGCCTATCAGCGCATCTTTCCGGACAAGCGATATGTTATGAAATATACAACCGTAGGAGGTGTTCAAGGTTTTGATGGTTCTAAAAAGGAGGCTCCAAAAGCGGTGATTAAAGCAATAGAATAATGAAATAGCTGCGTGAGGGATTGAAGCTGCTACCGTGTAGCACTGAAAGCCCGACCCGGTGGAGCTTGAGGTACGAAAAGTGAAACAGGGTCACGCCCAAAACTATGGAACAGGATATTAAAATAACCATTATTGATCGCGAAGGCGTAGCTCATCAAGTAGAGGCACCCACCGATATGAATATGAACCTCATGGAAGTGGTTCGTGCTTACGAATTGGCTCTGGAAGGAACCATTGGAGTGTGTGGCGGGATGGCTATGTGCGCTTCCTGTCAATGCTATGTTTTAAGCGATCACGAACTTCCGGAAAAAAGTGACGATGAAGCCGCCATGTTAGCTGAGGCGTTTCATGTTGAGGACAATAGCCGTTTGGGATGCCAATTGCACATGCACGAAGGTTTGGACGGATTGGAAGTGGCGTTAGCCCCTGAAGAATAAGGGCTCATTGAGGGTTCGTCTTTGGTTATTTAGGATTGGACGTTTGGTAGTTGGACAACTTTTGAGGTCCTTCAAGCACTTTCCGAATCACTTTTAAGGTACCGTCGCCGGTCGTTGCTATTTGCCATTTGATCAAGGTAATTTCTCCATTTTCTATTTCCAAACCGGTGATACTTCTTGGATGTACACAGCTTCCGTCATTGAACAGTGGAATTTCATGGGGTTCGGGAAATCTGGGTCGGTGGGTGTGTCCCGTGATCGTTAGTAAATTGTCGTTTTCTATAATCCACTTTTTGCAGCGTCTTTCTACTTTAATTAATTCGCGATAGTTTTTAGCCGGACTGGTAGGGTCACCAATTCCAAATACCTGCAGTTGGCGCCAAAGAGCACGCACCATAAAACGATTGAATTTCCAGCCTTTATAGTTCATCCAGTCGGCTTGATGCCCATGCAGTAAAAATATTTCTTGTCCGCTAGTTTCGTGTTGTAGCACCAGGCCTTCCGTAAAATGAATACCTGGAAAGAGAGGGTCGTCTTTTCCTGTCACCTTATTGAAATAGCTATGCAGGTGTTTTTCAACATAACTTTTTTTGCGATACACCATGTCGTGATTGCCTAAAAGGCGATAGAGCCTGTTTTCGTTAAAGAACTGCACCATTAATTCGAAGACATTTTTGTGTGCTTCCAGGATGGATTTAAACTCCAAATTTTCCCAGAGTTCGTCACCATCACCTAGTTCACAGTAGATAAAACCTTCGTCGTAATAGTGTTTTAAGGCATGGAAGTAAATGTTGCGGTTATTGGCAAAATCGTCGGCAAAACTATTGTCTCCCCGATGACAATCACTAAAAAGAATAAATTTTGAGCTATCGTTGAAAGAAACGCGAGGGGCAGTCTGATAGGCTCGAGAAATTCTTTTTTGAGAGGACATTGGTTTTGTTTTTTTTAAAGATACAATTTGCTTTAAGTTACGCAAATGGATTCCATAAAAAAGGCTCCCGTTGGGGAGCCTTATCATTGGTAAATGGTATTTTTTTATTTGAAGGCGTTTATTCCTGTGACGTCCAAACCAGTGATTAAAAGGTGAATGTCATGAGTTCCTTCATAGGTAATCACGCTTTCCAGGTTCATCATGTGTCGCATAATAGGATACTCTCCCGTAATTCCCATACCGCCTAGCATTTGACGTGCTTCACGTGCTATCTTGATGGCCATATCTACGTTATTACGTTTGGCCATTGAGATTTGAGCTGAAGTAGCTTTATCCTGGTTTTTTAATTGCCCTAAGCGGAACGCCAACAATTGCGCCTTGGTGATTTCTGTGATCATTTCGGCCAGTTTCTTTTGTTGTAATTGAAACGCGCCAATAGGTTTTCCAAACTGAATACGTTCTTTAGAATAGCGCAAAGCTGTATCGTAACAATCCATGGCCGCGCCAATTGCACCCCACGCAATTCCATAGCGGGCAGAGTCTAAGCATCCCAGGGGAGCTCCCAATCCCGATTTGTTCGGCAATAGATTTTCTTTAGGAACCTTAACATCCTGAAAGATCAATTCGCCCGTTGCACTGGCGCGTAGGGACCATTTATTATGAGTTTCCGGAGTGCTGAATCCTTCCATATCTCTTTCAACAATAAGTCCGTGAATGCGGCCTTCTTCGTTTTTAGCCCAGACGACGGCAACGTCGCAAAAAGGGGAGTTTGATATCCATAGTTTGGCTCCATTTAATAGATAATGGTCTCCCATATCTTTAAAATTGGTAATCATACCAGCAGGATTACTTCCATGATCTGGTTCGGTGAGACCGAAAGAACCCATCCATTCGCCCGTGGCAAGCTTTGGTAAGTACTTATTTCGTTGTTCTTCGGTTCCATATTTCCAAATAGGGTACATCACCAGCGAAGACTGTACGGAGGCAGTAGAACGAACCCCACTGTCCCCACGTTCAATTTCCTGCATGATCAAACCATATGAAATCTGATCTAAGCCCGCTCCACCATATTGCTCTGGAATATAGGGTCCAAATGCTCCAATCTCCGCTAGTCCGGGAATGATAGATTTGGGAAACTCTGCATTTTGAGCAGCTTCTTCGATGATAGGTGATACATCGCGCTTCACCCAAGCTCGTGCTGCATCGCGTATGAGTTTATGTTCTTCAGTGAATAAGTCGTCAAGATCGTAGTAATCTGGTGCTTCAAATAAGTCGGGTTTCATTTTGTGAATTTTTGGTGGTCAAATTTAGTTATTGCAGATGAATAACACATTTCTTTCAACGAAAAAATTTAAGGGAATTGAGAAATTATTTGTTTAGAAATTCGCTGAGCAGTCGATGAAAATGATGCACTCCTTTTTCTCGGGTTGGAGAAAATCGCCCTGCTTTATAAAATGAGGAATTTACCCCTTTCTGAACATTTTCAACCACAAATTCGTCTTCTCGCTCTACCTTTTCCAATGAACTACCTGCGCCTTTTTCCAACTTCGAAGGGTCAAATACATAAGAAATGAATGAAACTTTTGTTCTTTGAATATCTACTGGTTTTACAATATTTATAGAAAGTCCCCAAGGATAAAAATTGAACATCATATTTGGAAACACCCAATAATAGTAGGCCGCCACATGCTTACCATAGTCGGGATGACCTTCCGGGAGGTTAAATGTTTCGGTTGCGTCATTAGTATATCCTATTTGTAGATTGCAGTATTGGTATACTTCGGTTTTATAACTTCCATAATCAAGGGCTTTGCTCAGCCCCTCATGAACGAACGGAATATGAAAACCTTCCAAATAATTGTCACAATACAGTGCCCAGTGAGCATGTACTAAAAAATCTTTTGACAATACCTCGCTTCGTGAAAACTCATGAAGCGGTAAAAATCCAACTCGCTCTTTCATTTGGTCTATAACGGTGCTAAAATCGATCTCCGTGTTGAGTCCAACAAATAGAAGGGGACCCCATTTTTCAAGAGGAAATTTATAAAGGTTATCACAGGGTCTAGGGAAATCTTCGGCTTCTTCGAACTCTGGCATGCTCTCAAAGTTACCTTGAAGGTCGAATCGTCTACCGTGGTACATGCACACCAATTTTTTGGTTTTTCCAGGATTTAGAGCTACCAAATTTCCTCTATGAGTGCATACATTGGTAAGGCAATGTATGGCATCATTGTCGTCTCTGGTAAGCAACATAGGCTCGGTCAAATAGCTTTCCAACAGAACGAAGGGATACGCAGACTGAGGCAGTTTTACCAAATTTTCATCACCAATCCACTGCCAGGTTTTCAAAAAAACTTTTTCTCTGATCGTGTCGAAAACAACCTGATCCCGGTAAAAAGAAGCGGGAAGGGTTTCCGCTTTCGAGATATCCGGATGAATATAGAACTTGTCTTTCATGTGGTTAATTGATGTATATTTAGCATTCCCTAAATTTAGGTAATTAAAAGTAATCTGTGGGCAACGAAGAAACCAAGGGCAAAAAGACACAAAAAATAGGCCTTCTCATTACTACTTCTTTGGTAGTTGGAAATATGATAGGCGCGGGAATTTTTGTCTTACCTGCTGCTCTGGCTTCCTATGGTAGTATCAGTTTGCTGGGCTGGGTTTTTACTGCAGCCGGCGCCTTGGTACTAGCAAAAATATTCAGCAACTTTAGTAAGATCATCGTCAACAAAAGCGGTGGTCCTTATACGTATGCAAGGGCGGGTTTTGGCGATTTCATAGGGTTTTTAGTGGCTTGGGGCTATTGGATATCCATTTGGGTTACTAATGGAGCAATTGCCATCGCCATTGTAAGTGCTTTGAGTTTCTTTTTTCCAGAACTTAAGGATACACCTATATTTTCCATTGGCCTCGGACTTGGTTTTATTTGGTTTTTTACCTGGATAAATTCATTGGGAATCAAGCAGTCGGGAAAAATACAACTGGTAACCACCATACTGAAACTGCTACCCCTTTTCTTTGTTATTATCATTGGCGCCTTCTATTTTGATATGGATAATTTTCCATCTTTCAACGAAACGGGAGAAAGTTCATTTACCTCTCTGTCTGCGGTTGCAACGCTCACTTTGTTTGCGTTTTTAGGCTTGGAATGTGCTACTATTCCCGCGGCCAATGTTGATAAGCCTGAAAGAACAGTTCCAAAGGCGACCCTCGTTGGGACCCTAATAGCTACTCTTATTTATATTTTAGGAACGGTAGTGTTGTTCGGAATGTTGCCCATGAAAACCTTTATCGATTCGCCGGCGCCTTTTGCAGAGGCGGCCCAACTTATAGGAGGCGAATTTGCGGGCTATTTTGTGGCTGCAGGAGCTGCCATCGCGGCCATTGGAGCCCTAAATGGCTGGATATTAATTATGGGTCAAATACCCATGGCTTCCGCTAAGGACGCTTTGTTTCCTAAAATTTTCGGCAAGGAAAATAAAAGAGGCGTTCCCATTACCGGTTTGATCATAGGCAGTGCGCTGTCCTCGATCATTTTGTTAATGAATTATACGGAGGGTCTTGTAAAGCAATTTGAATTCATGGTGTTGCTAACCACACTCTGTTGTCTCATCCCGTATTTATTTACGGCTGCCTCCTATGCCCTGGTTAGTATTGAGAGAAAGCTTCATCTTAAAAATACATTTACTACGGTCATATTGGCTTTATTGGGATTTTCATATAGCCTCTGGGCCATTTATGGCTCCGGAAGTGACACGGTTTTTTACGGTTTTTTATTGTTGCTGTGTGGTGTTCCGCTCTACGTCATTATGAAATGGAATCAAAAAAAGGATAAATGAAACATACCCATCATTCAGAATATTTAAAACTCACATCTGTCTTCATAAAACCGGTAGCTCAGGCCTTTGTTTCCGACACGCTGTTGGAAAACCAATGGCGGGAACTTAACTATATCTCTCCACCAAATTATCAAGAGGCAGTCAAAGAATACCAGTTTTTTGAAAATTATTTGAGGGAAGCCCAGATTGAAATTCGGCATTTTCCATTTCATGAGCGGTTGAGTATTGATTCTATTTATTGTCGGGATGCTGCAATTGCCACGGATTTTGGAATGATCTTGTGTAGGATGGGAAAATTGGGCAGAAAACATGAACCTGAGGCACAGAAAAAGGCGTATTTGGCCCATAATATTCCCGTTTTCGGGGAGATCAGGGCGCCAGGAACCTTGGAAGGAGGGGATGTAGCATGGTTGGATGATCACACCCTTGCTGTGGGACATACCTATAGGACCAATCTTGAGGGTATTTCGCAGTTGAAAGCACTATTGGAACCCAAGGGAATAGAGGTAATAGTTGCCGAGTTACCCCATTTTCGGGGGCCGTCAGATGTCTTTCACCTGATGTCTATTCTAAGTCCGGTTGCCAAGGACCTTGCGGTCGTTTATTCACCATTGATGCCTATTAAATTCAGGAACCAACTTTTGGATCGCGGATTTCAGTTAGTTGAAGTTCCCGAGGAAGAATTTGAATCCATGGGGTGCAACGTATTAGCAGTTTCGCCAAAAAAATGCATCATGGTCAAAGGCAACCCAAAAACGCATAAAGCATTGGTGGAAGCGGGCTGTGAAGTATTTCAATATCGAGGAGAGCATATTAGCGTTAAGGGAGGTGGAGGGCCAACTTGTCTTACTCGCCCAATGCTTCGAAGCTTTTGATCACATGTTCAGGTAAAAATCTTGAACCAATTGAATATAGGCATCGGTGTATTGATGCCTGGAAGTTTCTATGGTAAGTGCTGCTATTTCCGGCTTTTTTTTCTGAAAACCGAATTCCATCAAACTTCTTTTTTCTTCGGAATTGATGTTGCCTCGAACCCGGCATATGCGCCGGGGAAACATACCATGCTGTTCCGCCAAAGAGATAAAAGCGTTTTCTTCTTTCTTCGGAAGTACGACGGCTAGAATTCCAGATTCCGAAAGTAAATGTGCTGAGCAAACGACTAGATGTTCGAAGGGCAAAGCATCATTAAATCTCGCTGTGTCGCGAGCCAAATTCTCAGACTTATAGTCTTCAGAATAAAAAGGAGGGTTAGCGATAATGAGATCGTATGTTTCGTCAATCTCCGAAGCAAATTCCTGTAGCGAAGCATGATAACAAAAAAGGCGGTCGGCCCAGGGAGAGTCTTCAAAATTCTCAACACATTGTTCGTAGGCTTCTGTGTCAATTTCAACGGCATCAATAACAGGGGCGTTACTTCTTTGCGCCAATTGTAGGGCAATAACTCCGGTTCCCGAACCAACGTCAAGCAGTTTCGCAGGTTGATTTTCCAGGGAGGTCCAGGCACCTAATAGAACACCGTCAGTACCTATTTTCATGGCACACCGGTCCTGTGCGATGGTAAATTGTTTGAAATGGAAGGGTCGTGTCATTCTAAGTATAAATCGATCAACCCCTCTGGGGCTTCCAATAAGATGGTTTTACCCTCATGGTCTACTTTCTGAATAATATCATCATTAATAGGAATTAAGACTTCATTTCCCAGATGATCAATCTCGAAAAGGTGCTGAGGGGTACTATCGTTTACTCCTGTTATTGGGCCAATACGCCCAAAATTTATATCGTGAGCTTCAAAACCAATAATTTCGTGATAGTAGAACTTATTTCCGCTTAATTTCGGCAAGAAATTTAGGGGAAGGAACAATTCGGCACCTAGAAGCGAATGCGCATCGGTTTCAGAGTCAATTTCTTCAAATTTAACTCGAAGCAGCGACGACTTGTGTAGCGAAAGTGATTCAATAAAAAATGGAATCAAATTTTTGTGTTTTTCCACAAAAACCGATTCCATTTTTAAAAATTCTTGGGGGTCGTCCGTATCTAATTTGATCAGTAACTCTCCCTTAAAACTGTATTTTTTAACGATTTTGCCAACGAAGAAACAATCCTTCTTTTGCATATCGTAAAGGTTTATTCCTCTTCTTTAGTAGCTTCGGTAGCTGGAGCCTCTTCGGCCACAGCGGCTGGAGCTTCTTCAGTTACTTCAGTTTCTCCTTCAGCAGCAGCTTCCTCTGCAACTTCTTCAGCGGTTTCTTCAACAGCGGCGGCGGTACGAGCCTCATTTACTGCTTTTTCAGCGGCAAGAGCTTCTGCTTTCGCCTTTGATGCAGCATCGGCAAGTTTTCCTCGTTTGGCCTCTACTGCACTGGCTTTCTCTGCAACCCAGGCATTGAATTTCTCTTCGGCCTGCTCTTCGGTCATTGCCCCTTTACGAACACCTTCAGCTAAGTGCTTCTTCAACATAACTCCTTTGTAAGAAAGGATGGCACGTGCGGTATCAGTTGGTTGCGCTCCATTTTGAAGCCATTGCACAGAACCATCAATGTTTAAGTTGATTTCTGCTGGGTTTACGTTAGGATTATAAGTCCCTAACTTTTCAAGATATTTACCATCTCTTTTTGAACGACTATCAGCCGCCACGATCCAGTAAAAAGGTTTCCCTTTTTTACCGTGTCTTTGTAATCTAATTTTTACTGGCATAGTAATTAATTTTGGGGTTCACGACCCCGATTTATAATTTTTTAAGTGCGCAAAGATACCATAAAATTGATTGAAAATGAGCTAGATTAAACTTTTCTTTTATATTTGTTCCAACCTATAATACCCAAATCTATTATGAAACGAATTATTTTACTACTGTTCGCGGTTGTGATTTCTTTTGCAAGTTGCGAAAATTTGGAGGACAATAGCCCCGGCTTTCAAAGTCAAGTGGATAGTGTTTTCTTCAGAGCTCAAGATATCCGTGGCACCCAAAATGACGACGGATCGTTCACGCTACAAGGCATTAACGGTGGACAAAAAGTTACTCTCAATATTGAAAAAGCACAATTGGGAGAATATTTGCTTGGCGGTGGTCGCCCTAGTTCAGCAACCTATCAAGATCCCTCCGACGATGTTTATTCTACGGCTCCCTTTGGAGATGGAAAGATTGAAATTACCGATCGATGCGTTTCCTGTGGTTGGCTTACAGGATCCTTTTGGTTTAATGCCAAGCGCAGTGAGGATGATACATTAAGCGTTAGTGTTCAAAAGGGATTCTTTTTTGAAGTTTCTTTCTTAAATGATAATATTGATATTGGCCTTCCTTCGGCAGGAGCCATGACAGCTGAGGTAAATGGGTCTCCTTTCAATGCTAATTCGGTTACCGCTGAGGTTGTGGGTAGCGTACTGATAATTAATGGTTTTATTGAAACAAGCTCCATTCAAATTAGAGTTCCTGTGGATACCCCGGGAGGGAATTATTCGCTTCCTCGTGAAGGATATGAGGCTAGTTATACCATCGATGGTATAACTACTCCCGCTAGTACCGGACTTATTTCTGTAAACTTTAATGATACGGAAACCAATAAAATTCGAATCTTTTTCGATTTTGTAGCGGGTAGCGACAACATTACTATAGGAAATACAAGAGTAGATTACTAAACTACGATTGAAAACATGCAAGAACCGGATCCGTTTGGATTCGGTTTTTTTTTGTTTATAAGTGAGGAGATTTGTGTAAAACTTTAGTTCTCATAAAGATTCTGATTGTGTATTTTTACTTCAGAATCATTCGCAAGAACGATTCGGCTCTTAAAGTACACCAACACTCATAATCCAAGAAAATGTATCTAATTTTTGATACCGAAACGACGGGTCTTCCCAAACGTTATAATGCGCCGGTAACCGATACCGATAACTGGCCGCGATGTATTCAAATTGCATGGCAATTACATGACGCTATGGGAAAAGTGATCGAACATGCCGATTTCTTGGTGCAACCGGATGGATTTGACATTCCATACGATAGTGAGCGGATACACGGAATTTCGACCGATTTGGCCAAACAAAATGGATTACCCTTATCCGAGGTAGCGAATCAATTTGTTGAGGCACTAGGCAAGGCAAAGTTTGTAGTAGGTCAAAATGTGGGCTTTGATGTAAACATTATGGGCTGTGAGCTCTATCGTTTGGGCATAGAAGACCCAATGCCACAAATGAAAGTGTTAGATACTTGTACCGAAACAACGGCAGAACTATGCCAGTTACCTGGAGGACGCTATGGAAAATTCAAGCTTCCGACGCTAACCGAACTTCATCAATTTTTATTCGGTCAAGCTTTCAATGAAGCGCACAATGCTACCGCCGATGTGGAAGCAACCGCCCGCTGTTTCTTTGAACTCATTCGTAAACAAAGCTATACCCACGAACAATTGGACGTGCAGCCGGATTATTTCGAGAATTTTTCAAGAGAAAATCCGCAAACCATTGAGCTCATAGGGCTAAAGCACATCAATCTTCAAAAGGCTTCAGAGAAAATTCGAAAGGAGTTGGAGGCGCTGGTTGAGGCGGAGGAAATTTCTTCCGAAGAAATACAAGAGAATATTGCCACGCTCGAGGAAATTGCTTTTGCTCATTTACATAACCATTCGCAATTTTCCATTCTTCAATCTACTTCTTCAACTAAAGATTTGGTAGAAGCAGCCATCGCCAACAATATGCCTGCTATTGCCTTAACAGATAGTGGTAATATGATGGGAGCCTTTCATTTTACCCGAGCGGTAAATGATTATAACAAATCTCAAAAGCAAAAGTATGAAGCGGCCTTAAGAGCTTACGCGGAAGTGGATGATGGTGCAACCGATTTCGAAGGAGAGGTCCCAGAAGAACCTATTAAACCTGAAGAACTAAAGGCTATTGTAGGTTGTGAGTTCTTTGTCTGTGAAAATCACACGAGCCGGTCTCACAAGGACAATGGCTATCAGATGGTGTTACTGGCCAAAAACAAAAATGGCTATCATAATCTGGCCAAAATGGCTTCTTTGGCGTATACGGATGGGTTTTATTATGTTCCAAGGATTGACAAAAAAGTCGTAGAACAATACAAGGAGGATCTGATCGTACTTACCGGTGGACTCTACGGTGAAATTGCATCGAAGATTTTGAATATTGGCGAAAAACAAGCGGAAGAAGCCCTGTTGTGGTGGAAAGAACAATTTGGTCCCGATCTGTATATTGAGATCATGCGGCACAATCAGGAAGACGAACGCCGTGTAAATTCGGTTTTGATTGAGTTTTCCAAGAAGCACGACATTAAATTGGTAGCTTGTAATAATACCTATTATATAGACAAGGAGAATGCCAATGCACACGATATTTTGCTGTGTGTAAAGGATGGCGAAAAGCAGTCTACACCTATTGGTCGCGGTCGCGGGTATCGTTATGGGTTACCCAACGAAGAATATTATTTTAAGTCGCAGGAGGAAATGAAAACCCTCTTTAAAGATCTGCCCCAGGCCATTAGTAGTATTTCTGAAATTGTTGATAAAATTGAACCCTTTAGTCTTGCGCGCGATGTACTCCTGCCAAAATTTGACATTCCGGATAATTTCAAAGTTGAAAAAGACGCGGCAGATGGCGGAAAAAGAGGTGAAAACAAATATCTGAAGCATCTTACTTTTGAGGGAGCAAAGAAACGATATGGCGATATTACGGATGAAATAAAGGAACGGCTGGACTTCGAACTGGAAGTCATTGAAAAAACAGGATACCCCGGATACTTTTTAATTACAGAAGATTTTATCCGCGAAGCCCGGAACATGGGCGTCTCCGTGGGGCCGGGAAGGGGCTCTGCGGCGGGTTCGGTGGTGGCCTACTGTCTTTGGATCACCAATATTGATCCCATTAAGTACGATCTGCTTTTTGAGCGCTTTTTAAATCCGGATCGTGTAAGCATGCCCGATATTGACATTGACTTTGATGATGAAGGGCGCAGCAAAGTAATGGATTATGTCATTCAGAAGTACGGGGCCAATCAGGTAGCACAAATTATTACCTACGGAACCATGGCGGCCAAGTCGTCCATTCGTGACACGGCGCGAGTTTTGGATTTGCCGCTGAACGATGCAGACCGAATTGCAAAGCTTATTCCGAACATGACCAAACTGAATAAAATATTCGGGATGGACGATAAAACCTTGCGGTCTAAATTCCGAAGTGATGAATTACCCAAGGTAAATGAACTCTTAAACCTATCCGAAGGTTCCGATCTGGAGGCTCAAACCATCAACCAGGCAAAGGTCTTGGAGGGCTCAGTGCGCAATACCGGAATCCACGCCTGTGGGGTGATCATTACGCCAAGCGATATTACTAATTTTGTTCCTATAGCCACAGCTAAGGACAGTGATCTGTATGTGACTCAGTTTGATAACTCCGTGGTAGAAAGTGCGGGCTTGTTAAAAATGGACTTTCTGGGGCTCAAGACTTTGACCCTAATTAAGGACACGGTCAAGATCGTTAAGCACAAGCATAATGTCGATTTAGACCCTGACAATTTCCCGTTGGATGATGAAAAGACTTACGAATTGTTCCAACGCGGAGATACCGTAGGGATATTTCAGTATGAATCGGCCGGGATGCAAAAGCACATGAAGGATCTAAAGCCTACGGTATTTGCCGATCTAATAGCAATGAATGCGCTGTATCGTCCAGGACCGATGGAATACATTCCGAGCTTTATTAGAAGAAAGCATGGAGACGAAGAAATAGAATATGACCTTCCCGCAATGGAGGAATATTTAAAGGAAACCTACGGAATTACCGTTTACCAGGAGCAAGTGATGCTCCTTTCGCAAAAACTGGCTGGCTTTACCAAAGGTGAAGCGGACGTATTGCGAAAGGCGATGGGAAAGAAGCAGAAGGCCGTATTGGACAAAATGAAGCCCAAGTTTCTTCAGCAAGCTAGTGAAAAAGGCCATGATGTCGAGAAGTTGGAGAAAATTTGGAAAGATTGGGAAGCGTTTGCGAGTTATGCATTTAATAAATCGCACTCTACCTGCTATGCCTGGATTGCTTACCAAACTGCCTATTTAAAGGCGCATTACCCTGCCGAATATATGGCGGCGGTATTGAGCAATAATATGAGGGATATCAAACAGGTGACCTTCTTTATGGAAGAATGTAAGCGTATGGGCCTGGAAGTACTGGGACCAGATGTGAACGAATCCTTTTATAAGTTTACGGTAAACGACCAAGGTGCCGTACGTTTTGGAATGGGTGCTATTAAGGGCGTTGGCGGAAATGCGGTGGCGACCATTGTAGAGCATCGCAAGGACGGAAAATACAAGAGCATATTTGACCTTTCCAAGCGAATCGATTTACGAGCGGCCAATAAAAAGGCCTTTGAGAATTTAATATTGGCGGGTGGTTTTGATAGTTTCGACACCCACCGAGCGCAATACATGCACGATGTGGGTGATGGAGTGTTGTTTTTTGAAAAGGTGTTACGTTATGCCGCCAAATATCAGGAGTCACAGAATTCATCTCAAGTGAGTTTGTTTGGTGATGCCAGTGAAGTACAAATCCCCGAACCTGAAGTACCTCCTTGTGAAGAGTGGGGCACCATGAAAAAATTAAAGCAGGAGAAAGAAGTCGTAGGGGTTTACATTTCAGGACATCCGTTGGACGACTTTAAGACGGAAATTGATAATTTCTGCAACGTAAAAGTGTCCGATTTTTATGAAATGGAACGTTTTGTAAATCGTGAGGTCTGTTTCGGTGGGGTAGTGAGTGATGTTCAGCATAGAGAAAGTAAAGCCGGGAAGGGGTGGGCTATTTTCACCGTAGAAGATTATACAGATAGCTTTGAGTTTAAGATCTTTGGAGAAGAATATCTAAAATGGCGTCACTTTTTAGTGCCCAACTCCTTTGTATATGCTCGAGTATTTGTAAAAGAGGGTTGGACCAATCGTGAAACGGGCAAAAAAGGCGATCCGAGAATGCAATATAATCAGTTTGCCATGTTGCACGATGTGATGGGGAATCAGGCCAGGAAATTGACTATTCAAATGCCAATTGAGCAATTACAAGAACAACGAATTAAGTTACTTAAGGAAGTCTTCAAAGCGCACAAAGGTGATTCTCAATTACATTTTACCATGTACGATGTGGAAGACAAAGTAAAGCTAAACATGCCCAGTCGCAAGACCAAAGTGGCCATTAGCAAAGAGTTGTTGGATGAATTAAAGGAAAAGGAGATTGTATATAAGTTGAATTGAGAATGTCGTTATAATATTAGCAATCGCTCATAAAAAACCCCAATACCCCCATCACCCAAACCTATACATTCGCTGTAAGCTTTGGAATAAAAATTGACTACTTTTGCATAACATTTAAAATTTAATATAATGGCTTTAGAAATAACAGATGCAACTTTTGAAGAAACCGTACTGAAAAGTGACAAACCGGTTATGGTTGATTTTTGGGCTGCCTGGTGCGGACCTTGTCGTATGGTAGGACCCATCATTGACGAAATTAGTAACGATTTTGACGGAAAAGCGGTTGTTGGAAAGGTAGACGTGGATGCCAATCAGGAATTTGCAGCGAAGTATGGAGTAAGAAATATTCCAACGGTATTGGTATTTGATAAAGGAGAATTGGTTGGACGCCAAGTGGGAGTTGCTCCTAAAGCAACTTATGAAGAGGCGTTGAATTCACTTTTGTAGGACCATCCTTTACTAACATTTTCTGGAGAATCTCTCCTGAAACCGTTTAGAAATAAATTAAAGTTAAAGAGGCTCTCATATGAGGGCCTTTTCTTATTTTAGTGGAATCTCTTAAAACAATATTTGAGAATGGAAAAAAAACAAAAAGCACAGGATAAAATTGACAATCAACAATTAGAGGCTCGCACCATATTTTTGTGGGGCATGGTGGATGATAGAAGCGCACGCCATGTGGTGGATCGCTTGATGTATTTGGATTCGATCAGTAATGATGAAATTAAATTATATATCAATAGCCCCGGAGGTTATGTGACTTCGGGATTTTCCATGTACGATACCATTAAGTCTATCAAAAGCCCGGTGTCCACTATTTGCACAGGATTGGCCGCCTCTATGGGAAGTTTGTTGCTTTCGGCAGGTGAGAAAGGTCGACGGTTTATTCAGCCTCATGCTCGGGTAATGATTCATCAGCCTAGTGGAGGGGCTAGAGGACAAGCCAGCGACATTGAAATTACAGCTCAGGAAATTATCAAAACCAAGGAATTGAGTGCTAAGATTTTGGCCGAAAATTGCGAACAAGATTATGACAAGGTGATGAAGGATTTTAACCGAGATCACTGGATGGGTGCGGAAGAGAGTGTGGACTACGGCATTGTAGATGGGGTTGCATAGTATCTTGGATTTACGAGAAACTATTGAAATCGTAAATCCTTCATCGTAAATCCAAAAAGGTGAACATTGAAAAAGAAATAAATGAGATTACCGGATTTAAGAATCTGGAATTGCTCGCTACTCAGGTGGTAGAAGGGTTTATTTCTGGCATGCATAAGAGTCCGTTTCATGGTTTTTCTGCGGAATTCGCCGAGCATAAGATTTACAACAACGGTGAAAGTACCAAACATATTGATTGGAAACTATTCGCCAAGACCGATAAGCTCTATACGAAGCGATACGAAGAGGAAACCAATTTACGGTGCCATCTCATTATTGATAATAGTAGTTCGATGCATTACCCTGCTTTGAAAGAGTTTCATATAGATTCGCTGAATAAGATTGGCTTTACGGCTTTAGCAAGTGCGGCCATTATGAATTTGCTGAAACGACAGCGGGACGCCATTGGAATGAGTATTTATAGTGATACCTATGAGGTTTATGCTTCGGAAAAAGGAAGTGAGCGACATCATCAGATATTATTGGGACATCTTAATAATGCAATATTACAATCACGTAAGGAAATACAGACAAAAACCTATACGCACCTACACTTGATTGCTGAAAAATTAAAACGCAGATCGCTAGTTTTTTTGTTTACCGACATGTTTCAAAGTGATGCGGAGGAAGAGCAATTGTTCGAAGCGTTGCAGCACCTTAAATACAACAAACACGAGGTAGTTTTGTTCCACACCTTCGATAAAAGCAAAGAGTTGGAATTCGATTTTAGCAATCGGCCAAAACGTTTTGTGGATGTAGAAACAGGAGAACATGTTAATTTATACGCGGACAACATCAAAGAGTCGTACGAACAAGCTGTGCAATCCTATTTTTCGGACCTGAAGCTGAAATGTGGGCAATACCGCATTAAGTATGTTATGGCAGACGTTAATGAAGGGTTTAATAAGATTTTGACCACCTATTTGGTAGAGCGACAGAAGTTCGGATAACCTAAGCCAAGTTAAATTCATTTTGACTTGAATATTTTTCTAAAAATGTTTGTGACAAATAAAAAGGAGTGTATATTTGCACTCGCTTCTAGTAATAGAGGCAGAGACAAGCTTTTAAAGTCTTTAAAATAGTAGCACGGTCTGGTAGTTCAGTTGGTTAGAATACCTGCCTGTCACGCAGGGGGTCGCGAGTTCGAGTCTCGTCCAGACCGCACACTTCGACAAGCTCAGTCACCGAACTGAGATGTTGAAATAAAAATGTTGTGTTGTGACACAGAAATGTGTTACGTGGTTTAGTCCCGATAGCTATCGGGAAGAACCAATGAGAAGCTTATCCTACTGGATGGGCTTTTTTTGTATCGATTTTTTTGAACAAAGTTCTATATGACAACCATTAGTTTATAACTCGTTAGCTAGAAAGTTCTGGGATATAAACATAGAATTATATCTTTGAGTATAGGAATGTTCATTTTGAGAACTAATGAACACTATATTTTACTAAAAAACTTGAGTCTACATTTTAATACATTCGTTGGTGGTTGGTTACAGGATGGCTATGAGATAGCAAATGTTTCTGCTTTAGATGGCTTTGTTTCAGGTCTTATTCTAATGGCAAGTCTTCATGGACTTTTACTAGCCTTCATATTGCTATTTAACAAAGCACTCCGTTCCAAGTCGAATACGTTTCTGGCAATTTCGATCTTGGGGGTTTGTGTTATTCTTGTCTATGAGTTTATGTATTGGTTCGAGTTAGAAACTGCCATTCCTGAGTGGATTCATTACTTGCCTATTTATATAAGAACCACTATTCCTATTGGAATATTTTATTTCGTCCTATTCCTTATAAACCCCAAACGCAAACTATCGAATTTTGAGAAAATTGGTTTTATTTTCATAGCAATTGAGCTGCTCCTAGCTTTACTTTATATTCCTTTAGGTCTCTTTGCGGACAGCGTAGAACGCCGTGAGCATTACGGCTATTTGATAGCGCTTGCCAGTTGGTTTCTCACTATCCTTGCTTCTATATTGTTGTTGCCAATAGCTATTAAACGAGTGAACCGGTATCAGAACTTCTTATATAATAACTATTCAACTACTAACCGGAAAAGCCTGAGATGGCTTCAAATTTTTCTGACCGTTTTATTATTAGTTATGTTTTTATCTACTATTAGCTTTATACAATATCTTATAGGGGATTGGAATGGTGGTGAAATCACTTTTGAGTTGCTAACCATTTGTTTTATGATATTGTTATTCTGGATAGGGTATTTTCTGGTATTACAATACCGATGGTTTGAGATTGCTCCCATAAAAGAAGAAGCTCAAGAAACTAATTCAACTCCTGGCAAATTATCTTCCAATACACTAAATTATTACCATCAACTAAAGGGGTTATTGAATGATGAAAATGTCTATGAAGATGTCAACCTCACACTCGATAATCTTGCTGAGCGATTAAATATTAGTAGTGGTTATTTATCACAGATCATAAAGGAAAACGAGCAAAAAAACTTTTTTGAGTTTATTAATTCTTATCGTATTAGTTCTGTGAAAGAAAAATTACAGAATGAAGAATATAAAAACTACACCATTATGGGAATTGCCATGGAATCTGGTTTCAATTCAAAATCCACATTCAACGCTGTTTTTAAAAAATTTGCTAACGAGACACCTTCAGCCTTTAAAAAAAGACACTTATCATCTTAATGACGGGGCCAATAATCGTAAAAATCCGTCCGACTTTCAAGATTTTAGGCTTTTTCGTACACCGTTCTTTTTTTGAATGTACATTTTTGTCTACGTAAATAGAAACTATATTTCAACAATATAAGAATGAAGTTGATGATAATAATTTAACGTATTGAACGATTTTAATAATAGCAAGTAACATACTAAAATGACTAGAAAAGAATTTGTAAGAGTTTGTGGACTATTAGGCATTTCATTGCCTTTTCAATCGGCTATTGCTTCTTGTAGTACTGACAACAGTCCCGACACGAATAATAAACCGCCAGCATCTGTTCTTATTATTGGTGCAGGACCGGCAGGAATGGCAGCAGGATATTTATTAGCGCAGCAAGGTGTAAATTTTCAAATTTTAGAGGCGAATAGCACTCACGGTGGACGTATTAAGCATAATACTAAATTTTCTGATTTCCCAATTTCTATGGGAGGTGAATGGATTCATGTTGCAAATACTATTTTACCTGAAATTGTCAATGATAGTTCCGTTACTATTAGCACGCAAACACAGGGTTATGATGATGAAGACCTAGTACAATTTTGGGATGGGAATACACTTACTAATACAACTGTTGGTGCTTCTGACAGTGGAGGTGATTTAAAATTTGTAGGCTCGAGTTGGCTAGGCTTTTTTGAGACATATATACTCCCAAGTATTCAAAATAATATTATTTACAACGCTCCTGTAACTGCAATAGATTACACTTCAGACCAAACTGTGGTAACCACCGCTAACGGACAAACCTATGCTGCTGATAAAGTTATTGTTGCTGTTCCCGTTAAGATATTACAAAATGAAGCTATTATGTTCACTCCATCTTTGCCCAGCGATAAGCAGCAAGCTATAAATGAAGTATTGGTTTGGAGCGGTTTTAAAGCATTTTTTAAATTTACTTCCAAGTTTTATGGGGCGTATTTAGCATTGTTTGATAGCGAGACAGCAGATGGTCAGCGTATCTATTATGATGCTGCCTATGCGCAAAATACTTCAGATAATATTCTAGGGTTATTTTCAGTTGGTCTTCAAGCAGAACAATATCAAAATCTAACGGGTGATGCCCAGCGGGATTATATTTTAAATGAACTAGACACAATTTTCGGTAATAATCTAGCAAGTAGTTCCTACATAGACCATGTTGTACAAAATTGGAATGCTGAACCTTATGCACAAGCTGCCTATGTTCGAGACCAGGAGGATTGGCGATTGGTACGAACATTGGGAGAATCTGTTAACAATAAACTCTATTTTGCCGGAGATGCTTATACAACTGGAGAAGATTGGAGTAGTGTTCATACCGCCGCGCGATCAGCAAGAAGAGCGGTAAATGCTATTATCGAAGGATAATTGATTATAATAACATAAAACCGAAAAAGTTTCTGATCAGATATTACGGGTATTTAAACCGCTCGTCCATACCGCAACTAAAATGTCATGTTGTGATGCACAAATGTGTTATGTGGTTTAGAAATAGATCGATGAGAAGCTTATTGGCCTGAGGCTAATGAGCTTTCTTTGTTTTTGACGCACTATTTAATTTAAGATCGTTTTACAAGTTCCGTTAAAGGAGTTTTTTGGAGTGAAATTATGTACTTTCGTTCTTTAAATTTGGCGCAGTTCTGCATCAATACTAATAAAACGGAATTATGAAAACCTTACTTCATTTTATATTGGGCCTCGGGCTCACAACATTAGTTGCTTGCCAGAGCACCAATACGATCATTACTGAAGGTACCTGTAACCAATGCCAAGACGCCGTGATTAGAGACTATGGTGATCCTGCCCTGGATGGTTGTGGATTTGTGGTTGATATTGATTCGAAGATCTATATGCCTAAAAATCTGCCTAAAGAGTATCAGGTAGATGAATTGAAAGTTAAAATGAAATTTGAAGTTCGGGATAGCACCCGTTGTGGAATGATTCAGTATTACGAGGCCATCTCGATCAATGAAATTAGGAAGAATTAGTAAGAGCCCTGAGATTCTTTAAATCAAAACCCCCTACCATACGGTAAGGGGTTTTGATTTTTAGGTTTGTGTGCCTATCGTTTGATCAGTTGGCGGGTAGCTTTCTCAGTTCCACTGTCAATCACTATCATGTATACAGCTGTTGAAAGGGAAGAAAGGTCGATCGTCATTTCAGTTCCCATTTCAGAAAGATCCACAGAGGTCATCAAACGCCCGGTAAGATCGTATACCGAGAAACGCTCCAGCTCCATGCCCAGAGGATTGCTCAACTGGAGGATTCCTGACGACGGATTGGGAGAGAATGTGATATTTGCGTTTAGAGAATTGTCATTTGTGCCTAGAATCTCATCTACGGTAAGTTCGAAAGAACAGTCTCCCTGATTCCCTGTAGGATCTTCAGCAGTAATGGTGATCGTATAAACCCCTACAGAAAGTTCCGTATCTGGTTCAGGTGATTGACTAAGGGTATAGTCACAATTGTCTTCTGCGGTTACTGAAGTCGTATAATCAGGCAGGGTATAAGTGTCTCCTTCGTTCACAGAAACAGTTTCGTCTGCAGGGCAGTCGCTAACTGTAGGTTCGGAGTTGTCCTCCACTCTTACCAGTGCAACACAGAAGTGTGACAGTCCGTCGCCATCGGTTACAGTGAGCGTTACATCATTCACTCCAATGTCATCACAGGTGAAACTGCTAATGTCAATTTCGTAAGTCACAATACCCATATCGTCATAACTTCCTCCGTCTACATCGGCTGCAGTTATCGTAGCGTTACCGAATGCATCCAATTCTACTGTATAATTGGTACAGACCGCAGTTGGAGGAACAAGGGTGCCTAGCGGTTCAAGGCAGTTTCCAGTAGCCTCGATATTGTTCAGGATCACAGCGGTTGGTTGAGGTCCGAATCCATGGTTGAAGTTCACCCCAACGCCGGTAAAGGTACAGTAGCTCATGATGGTTCCACCGTCGGCTGGTATTCCGGGTAAGGGGCAGTTACCTTCGGTAAAGCCTGCACATCCATCGATCGCGGTATTGTCACCGTTCCAAACACAAGCATGCGTGTGACGAGAGCCCATTAAGTGGCCCATTTCATGTGCAAGGATGAATACATTAAAGGAGTAGGTAGGAACGGATTCGAAGGTGGTTCCAGTGAAACCACTAAAGCATAGACTGTCGTCTGAGTTAGGTGCACAAATCCCGTCGAATCCCGATGCGATCCCACCGGAATTTTGAACTTCGACTAGGTGCCCAAGATCCCCATCGAATGCATTCTGACCTGTATTCGCTCGGAATAGGTTCAATTGTCCTGATGAACTTCCTGAATTGTAGGGATCCGTTTCTATCCAAACGAACATACTTGAAGAGCGCGCAGCGATACCGTCGTTGGCATATAGTGTATAACACTCGGCAAAGACGCCTGTAAGGAACGCGACCGTATCGATAAGATCTCCTGCGAATGCATTGTATACGGATTGTCCAGATTCGATATAGATATCCAACACATCACCCGGATCATTGCTGGTTGGAGTAGCAAGCTGTTCTTCGGTATATCCAACACCATCATCTTCCGTCTCACAAAGGAATTCAGTGGCCATCTTTAGGTCACCGTCCCTGTAAATGATATGATCCGTGTTTGAGTCTTCGAGCCTTCCAATGGTAAAGCTTCCGTGGTGGTTTGCAACCATTCCTATGATCTGAGTTTCGTAAATGCTAATGGAAACTAGTGAGTGAGGCTCATTGGCGATCATTCCACGATAATGTATTCCTAAGTCTACTTCATCGGTAATGTCGGCACCCGTATTCGTGCGAATTCTGAAATTAGGTGAGAACACCTCTACCTTTATCAATTCCAAGTCGATGGTTCCATCAACGGATTGAAAAGGAATGGTAAGTTTCATTTGCTGCGGTTGCTCAGCCAGAATGTTGTTAATCTTTTGTGGACTGATAGGAACCACGATGCCATCTGATACTGCTTCAGAATAACTTTGTGATGCGTTTCTCGTTTGTGCTTCAAACACCTCAAAGGCAGGAAATTCTCCTGTCTGCCCTTTCATTGCGGCCACAGATTGGGACACCAAGCTAGGTGGTTGTTCCTGAGCGAATGTAAATAAAGGGAGAATGAGCAACAATGTAAAGATATTTTTCATGATTGAGTATTTAAAATAATACCACTAATATACTACTTAGTGAGTTAGCATTTCCAATCTGGTATAAGCTGTATAAACATTTTTTACGAAAGAGTTGAATTTTATAAATAATATTAGACGAGATTTAGTAGGGTTGTAGTTGATGATGAAATGGACCAATGAAGAAGCTTGTCCTATTGTATGGGCTTTTTTGTTTGTTGTAACAATGATTAGAAAATAGCATCTTTGTAATAAGAAGAATCATGAAATTTTAAACATTGAGTTTATGGCAAAACAAAATACCTTCTTTTCAAATATTGGTAAATATCTTATTGAGATTGTTATTATTATAATTGGTATTTCGCTGTCCTTTGCTCTAAATGACTGGGAGAAAAAAGAATCGGCACAAGTCGATTATCAAGATTATCTTCAGAAACTACAGCAAGACATTCGTATTGATTCCATTCAGATATGGAATGACATGCGTTCCTATAAGAATAAAATAAAGGGTGTTGATTTGATCTTTAAATACCATAGGGGGTTTGGTCGGGATAGCATTGCTCTATTAGGCCAGGCGCAAAATGCATTGTCCAATTTCATTGAGTTTCTACCTAATGATAAGACCTTTCAAGTATTAACGAGCACCGGTGATTTTAAGGTGTTCACCAATGATTCTTTGGTATCTGAACTTTTTCAGCTTTATGGATACGACTATGCATTTATTGAAATGCTCGGTCGAGAAGCTAATGATAAACGCGCTAACTATTTAAAACCCTATCTTATTGAGAATATCTACTTTGAAGATAAAATTACATTTCCCCATGTGAGAACAGACATTGGTAAAGTGGTGAGTGATCGAACCTTTCGGAATATATGCTTAGACTATAAGGAATCTTCACAAGGTGCATATTTGGCTTATCAAAGGGCATTGGAAAGATTGGTCCGTATTAATGAATTAATCTCAGGAGAATTGATTGAAACAGAATGATGCAGTCTGCAAAAAACCGATGACGGACTCATCCATTTGGATGGACTTTTTCGTTTTAGGAATTTATGTTGCAAAAACTGATTGAAGATGGCATCCTATAAAGCCAGAGCTGGCCAATGATTTTCCGTCTGCTATGGATTTTGTTTCAATAAAGGTTTTTCGTAAACATTGAAATCTGATCTAAGTCGCCAAATCACAAAAAGTATCAATAGAACCAAAAGTATTAAGTTGATCCCTAAATCGTATAGGTTTTGCTCTTCATCATTTAAGAATTCGTAAATGGTTGTGAAAAGGTAGGCAACGCAGGAAATCACTAATAATAAATTTACACCCCAATTTTTAAGTTGGTGCTTCTTTAGTAAATTTCCATTGGATTTTTGTGAGTATTCATGCATGATCTGCCAGTCATCTAGAATAAAAAAGAGTCCGAAATTCAATATAGATGCAATCCATCCAATTTCATCACCGTCATTAGCTACGGCAAAAATGAGCGTGGAACAACACACTAAGTAAATGGATTGTTGCGACAAATTACGCAGTCCGGTATAGAACATGGGTAAGCCATTATTGTCAATACCGTTAATCATATCGGTCCATTTTTTCGCGCCGAGAGATAAAAACTTACTTCTAGATAGCAATCCCGAATTTTCATGATCCCCACCAACTCGTTCAAAAACATGGGCTTCTCGGTAAAATCGAATAAATGTTCCTATAATTCGAGACACGATGAGTATAATGCTAAACAATAAAATACCAAAAGCTTTCGAGAAACCTCCCGTATCGTCATTATTATTGTAAACTGCCTCTTCCTCTTGCATAGCTCCTTGCTCTTCGTCGTCCGCTTCAAAAGATTCTGATCTTTGTTGTAATTCATAGACAATTTTTTGCGAGGTGAAATTAGCAGCATCATACACTGCAAAACCAACTACTCCTGCTGTTAGGGCAGCCATAATTAGGTTGTAGATAAACCCTTTGCCGATTCCAAACTTTTTAAATTTTAACCATCCAAAAAGAAAAACAAGAATTCCCGTAATAACTCCGGTTGTAACCATAATTGAAAAAATAAGCCCCCCGATTTTCCTCTTTTTTTAGCGTCAATATCTTAGGGGGGATGATTAGTTGCTTAAAATTAGCTAATTAAATAGTGTTTATCAAGTTTTTCTTAAAATACATTCTGTATTCCGCTACACTACGCTGTTGGTTAAGAGGGCATTATAAACTATCCATTTATGCAATGCAGTCCATAGCACCGGGATTGTTTTTATATCAAGCCAACAAGACTTACATTTTAGATCCTTGGCATATTGTTTGAGCCTTGTTATTGACTAACAACCTAAAGGTCTTCAATTAAATTTGAGTTTTTGGACATGCCTTTTTTCTTTTAGGACATCTCGAAATAACCTTATGATTAATCCAAACTATAAATTGTTCCTGATTTATTAAATTCTTCTTCTGTGATATCGGCCCGTTTATCCGAGTCAAGTGAAATTTTCCATGTTCCGTTTTCCTTCGTTAGCAGTACATTGAAAAACCCATAACCTCGAGCTTGAAACTCTTCTGAGGCTGATGCGCGCGATCTAAAGCAATAATAGCCCGTCTGATAAGCTTTGTGGCTCCCTGTGGCTGAGGTTATTATGGAAAACTGGATGTCCATTTGTCGACCGCTTTCCTTTACTTGTTTAAAAACTCCTTCCATTTGGGTAAAATAATCGGCATAGGATTGAATTTGATTTCTACTAATAGAAACTCTTGTGAGATCCTTGGCATGAATGGACTTAAATTTTTCCACATCAAGTGCCCTGTAGGATTCCATAAAAGGTAGCCAAACATCTTCGAATATAGACGCCACTACTTCATTAGAGCCTTCAACGGGTTCATTTTCTTGTCCTTGCATTGAGCCAAAAGAGAAGAAAAGAAGTATTACGGCAATTTGGAGAATAACTGGGCTGGAATTGAATTTGGATAGAACCATGACTTTTTTTTTAAATGTATTTCCTTTTTCACTTTCGGACCGTTAATTTTTGTTAATGTTTGTTAACACCTTTTAATTCGTAATCTCGGCCGGGCTAACTCGGAAGGAAGTCGGACCGTCTTTTTATCTGTTAAATCAGCGTTAAACCGAAACCTAATCTAAGGTTCAGAAAGATATAATTCTATTTTTGAGAGTATAAGGTGTTTCGGTATGAAAAGTAATGCATTTCAGGTTTTGCCTGGAGAGGGATCCAATAACTACATTGTGAGATCATCCCTGCAATGCTATAGTTCAAAAAAAACGGAAGAAAACTATACCCTTAAGTACGTCAATTCAGGAACTGAAAGTTATTATGTCGATGGGAAACGACATCAACTATCCAATCGACAGTTTTTAATGATTAACCCCGGTCAGGAAGTGGTAATTGAAATTGATGCGGCTAATCAGGTGGAGGGGAATTGTTTCTTTTTTGATCCGGCGATCATGGATCACGTTTACAGTTCGGAGCAATCTTCTAATCGTAGCTTAAAATCGATGTTTTTTGATACCATCTCCATGCATGGTTTTGGAACAGCCTTGGATCCGTTATTGGGAGATCATTTGCTAGTGTCGTTAGAACAGCCGGCCGAAGTGACGGATTTTCTCATTTTGCTTAGCGAAAACCTTGTGAAACACCAATTGGAGTTGACCGCTCAAAAAAACCATTTGGAAGGAAAAAGTGAAGTCACACGTTTAGAAATCGTGAGATCTATCGAACGAGGACGTGCATATATACATGATTGCTTTGATCGGGAGATTCAGTTGGAAGATATAGCCTTGGCGGCGAATATGTCTTCCTATTATTTTCATAGGAGTTTCAGAAGTTATTTCGGTAAGACACCACATCAGTATCTTTCTAACTTGCGATTAAACAAAGCGAGAGAAATTATCCGAAGCGAGACCTGCACACTTTCCGAAGTGGCCTATCGATGTGGTTTTACAGACCCAAAGTACTTTAGCAAGCGTTACAAAAAATGGCAACAAGGTCAAGGATAGATTTAGCAAGATTTTCCTCCTTTACCATAATATCTCTTTTTAATTTTCCGATAAATAAATTACCATGCCGAAGTCATATGTTTTGTGGGCCTTTATTTGGCTTACATTTAGCAATTATAGTAACGCTCAGGAATTAGATCGTAGACCGCTGTTGGGTATTATGTACGACGTTTCTGAAGTACAATTGATCAAGGATTTACCAATTGGAGTTGAAGTTAAAAAGGTGGTTCCCATGTCCTCCGCGGCCAAAGTTGGACTTAAAGAAGGTGATGTGGTCGTGAGATACGGCAACGCTGAGATACATCAAAATTCCGATTTCAAAAAACAAATGAGAACCCATACTACGGGCGATGTAATAGAGTTAACCCTTATTCGAGGAGGAAAAGTGCTCACAAAAAAAATGACGCTTACAGAGTTTCCTCGAGAAGAGAATGAAGCTTTTGAAACACTATATGATCAGGTTGTTGTAAAGGACGGTATTATTCGAAGCGTAATTACAAAACCAAATACAGGATTGGCAGAATACCCTATGGTATATATCATTCAAGGAATTGGCTGCGGATCCATCGAAAATTCTTTCAAACAAGAAACGGGAATGTATTCGTTGGTTGAATCGCTCACGAAAAAAGGATTCGCCACCTTCCGAATGGAGCGCAGTGGGGCCGGGGATAGTCAAGGAACTCCTTGCAACTCAATTGGATTCAATAGGGATCTTTCAAACTTTACCCAGGGATTCAAAAAATTGCAAACCTATGATTATGTAAACCAAAACAAGGTGTTTATTGTTGGTATAAGTATGGGTGGGATCATGGCGCCAATCATTGCAAAAAACACGAATGTTGCGGGAATTGTAGTCTATGGTACCGGTGGCAAGGACTGGTATTCATATGAATTGGAAAATACATTGCGACAGGCCTTTTTAGAAGGAGTTTCACCTTCAGCAATGGGGGCTCTGATGAAGAAAGAGCAACGACGTTTACACTACTTTTTTATCGAAAAGAAATCGCCTGATGAAATAAGACGGATCGATCCTGAAATGGGAGCACAATGCGAAAATTATCCCCAACATTATTCTTATTTCCAGGAAGTCTCGGATGTAAACTCATATGATGTGTGGTCCGAATGCTCAACAAAAGTACTGGCTATACATGGGCATTCGGATTTTGTGAGTTCGGGAAGTGAACACGAACTCATTGCTTTTATGGTGAATCAAAAACATCCCAATAGGGCAACTTATAAGGAATTTCCTAACGCCGACCATTGGATGAATAGAACGGCTTCAGAAAAAGATAGTTTTCTTCATAATTGGGAAGGAATTAATAAAGATCTAATTGATTATATGGCGGATTGGATTATAAAACAACTTTAGCGTTAATACATCAGGCACTGGTTGCTCTTCTACAGAGGTACTGTATGGCCTGTATACACCCAAATCGATAAGTTTAGTTTAAGTTAGACCCTTTTACTGCCAATGGTAAAAGGGTCATTTTAATAAATTCCTGATGCCCATCTTTTCTTCTGAATAATTCAGTATTGATCCTTCAAAAGCTGTCAACATCGCGTTTTGTAGAATAGTTAGTATATTTATTCATACCAAATCAAAACAACCTGCCATGAAACCCCTGAAACAAAAATTGAAGTCGGTTGCAGCTTTTCTGGCCATATTAGTCCTAAGCCAAGGATGTACTGCCTACAAAGGCTCTATAACTTTGGACCAGGCCGTAGCCGAAAAACAAAAGGTGAAAGTCACCACAAAAGACAACCCAAAGCCCTATGAGTTTAGTAAAATTGAACTGGTGGACGGGAAATATATCGGATTTCCAAAAAGATACAAATCCACTAAGGCAGTAGAGCTAAAAAGAGAAAATATTAGTCTTATTAAAGAGCACGACAAAACTACCTCAAACATAATTACCTTTTCACCTTTAGCCCTTATTGTTGGCTTGGGAATTCTACTTTTTTCGACTGGGAGTGAAGATTATAATGGAGGGTGAAATTCCTGATTCATTTTTTCTGAATATATTCCGCATTTTCCCTAAATTGGTGGTTCTCTAAAAATACCGACCAATGAGCGATCAAGAAATAGCGAAAGAAATTGAGTTAAAACATATCACCACCATTGCCGAAAAATTAGGCTTAAATGCCGATTCCATCGAAATGTATGGAAAATACAAGGCCAAGTTACCGCATTCCACTATCAATATGGATAAAGTGAAACAAAGCAATTTGATTCTGGTAACGGCCATTTCACCCACACCCGCGGGTGAAGGAAAAACGACCATGTCCATCGGGCTTTCGGAAGGTCTTAATCAATTGGGTAAGCAGACTACGGTGGTCCTTCGGGAACCTTCTTTGGGCCCCGTCTTCGGAATTAAAGGTGGTGCCACGGGAGGGGGATACTCTCAAGTATTGCCAATGGAGGATATCAACTTACACTTCACCGGTGATTTCTCCGCTATTGAAAAGGCACATAACTTGCTTTCTGCCGTTATCGATAATAATATTCAAAGTAAAACAAATTCACTCGGAATTGATGCCCGTACCGTCACCTGGAAACGAGTGCTCGATATGAATGACAGAGCACTTCGAAATATCGTCGTGGGATTAGGAGGACCAACTTCGGGAGTACCAAGGGAAACTGGATTCGATATTACGGCAGCCTCAGAAATAATGGCCATTTTATGCCTGTCGGACGATTTAGCCGACTTGAAGCGCCGCCTGGGGAATATATTTATTGGCTATACTTTTTCCAAAGAACCCGTCTATGCTAAACAATTAAAGGTTGAAGGCGCCATGGCAGCCTTGCTGAAAGATGCAGTTAAACCGAACCTGGTTCAAACCATAGAAGGAAATCCGGCCATCATTCATGGTGGTCCATTTGCCAATATTGCGCAAGGAACCAATTCAGTGATTGCTACGCGCATGGGAATGTCCTTGTCAGACTACACAGTTACCGAAGCTGGGTTTGGTGCCGATTTAGGTGCCGAAAAATTTCTTGACATCAAGTGCCAGAGCGCGGGATTATCACCAAAAGCCGTGGTCATCACCACGACCATCAGAGCGCTGAAATATCATGGAGGGGCAGACCTAAAAGCATTAACCGAGGAGAACGTTTCAGCATTAAAACAGGGTTTGCCTAATCTTGAGAAGCACTTAGAAAATGTAAAGCAGTTTAATATTGTTCCCGTAATTGCGATCAATAGATTTGTTTCCGATAGCGATGCCGAAATTGCCGTAATTAAAGAATTTGCAGAAACGAATAATATAAAAGTAGCCTTGGCCGAAGTTTGGGCCAAAGGAGGAAAAGGAGCATTAGATTTGGCTCAGCACGTGATTGACATCGTAGAGTCCGGAGCGTCTAATTTTACTCCTTTATACAATTGGGAGGACGATGTTAAATCGAAAATTGAGACCATCGCCACGAAGATATATGGCGCTGAAAACATTGAATATTCAGCTATGGCTCGCAAAAACTTAAGAACTATAGCAGATCTAGGATTGGAGCAACTACCTATTTGCATGGCGAAGACTCAAAAATCCTTATCAGATAATCCTAAATTGATTGGCCGACCTACGGGATTTACCATCACCATTAGGGAGATCGAAATTGCAGCAGGAGCTAACTTTTTGATTCCCATTACAGGTGCTATGATGCGTATGCCAGGATTGCCGGCGCATCCTGCTTCAGAGAATATTAGCATTGACAATGATGGTAACATCACCGGATTGTTCTAGTAAATAGGCAATACTAGAGCGAGACATGCGAGTTTTTAACAATATCCTTCAATATTTTCCATTAAATTTGTGAAAGTCGCACTTATTAGACAACAATAGTCATGGCAACTAGAAACTACGAAGGCAAGAAATTTGAGATGGATGCAGCCAACAAAATTGTGGATGCGCTCACCGTTGAAGAAGCCTTGCAGATAAATATTAATGATACAGCCTTTACGGTGTCCATGCGCACACCGGGAGAGGATACTAGTTTAGTTCGTGGTTTATTGCATTCTGAAGGGATTATTAATGATATAAATTTCAACCCGGATATTGTGTTAAGGAAGGAGAATGACGAAGGAATCGTCTCTATCGTGAATGTGACTATTCCGGAAGACAAATTGGGCGAGGGTTATTCAAATAGCCGTAGTTTGTTATCCGTTTCTTCTTGTGGTATTTGTGGTAAAACCGAATTAGGCGACCTTGCCTTTATAGGTAAGACTATTGATGATGCAGAGAAAATAGATATTCGTCTCCTCAACCATTTATTTGAGAAGATGAATGCTTTTCAGCACGACTTTAAGCAATCGGGAGGAACACATGCGGCAGCAGCATTTTCTATTGATGGTGAATTACTGTGTGCCATGGAAGACATTGGACGGCACAACGCCGTAGACAAAGTGGTTGGAAAGTTGATAACAAAAGGTCAATTGAAAGAGGCCAAAGTCATTACAGTAAGTGGCCGAATCTCTTATGAAATAGTTATCAAATGTTTTAAAGCAAAGATCCCCTTTTTGGCCGCAGTTTCGGCACCTTCATCTTTGGCCGTAGATTATGCCAAGGAATTAGGAATTACATTGTTTGCGTTTTGTAGGGGGGAGAGAGCCACTTGTTATTCGCATCCACAACGGACTAAAATAAATACATCAAGCATTAAAGCTAGTTAGATATATGTCAGATAATTTAAGTGAATTATTAGGTAGAAAAGGAATTCAGGATAATTTCTTCAATAAGTTGGGAGAGCTCGCCAAACCGGAAGGAGCACCTAGTGAAGAAGCGATGGCGAAATTAGCTGAAGAGTTTTTGGTGGGTGATGCTAACGCCTTTGGAACTGCAAGTTTCTACGACTTTTTAAAACCGGAGAATAAGGGCAAAAAAGTATACGTCTGTAATGGAACCGCTTGCGTTTGTGCCGGGACTCAGGAAAAGGTAATTGAAACTCTGGGTTCAAAATTCAATGAGGATGAGATTGGGCATATGACATGCCTGGGCCGTTGTCACGAGAACAGTGCATTTCACTTTAATGGTAAAAACTATTCTGGTGATGCTATTAATCAATTAGCTGAAATAACTACTTCTGAAAACCACCTAAATCAAGATCACTACAACGTCAAGGCCAGTGGAAAATCCATTTTAACTCAGCCTTTTACTTCTATAGCAGCATACTACCAACCCTTTAAAGATGCCTTGAAGAAGGATTCAGCTGCCGTTTTGGAAGAAATAAAAATATCTAATGTAAGAGGACGTGGTGGAGCAGGATTCCCAATGGGAATGAAGCTTGAGTTCTGTCGAAAAGCAGAAAATGACACAAAATTTATTATTTGCAATGCAGATGAAGGAGATCCGGGAGCCTATTCGGATCGATATCTTTTGGAAGAAAGACCACATTCAGTTTTGTTCGGAATGTTGATCGCTGGTTATGTTACCGGTGCCAGTTACGGAATTGTTTACATCCGTGCCGAATACCCCGAATCGGTGAAAATTGTACAAGACGCTATTGATGCGCTTCGCGTCGAGGGACTTATTGGTGATGACATTGATGGCAGTGGATTTAATTACGATTTTAAAATTATTCAAGCCCAAGGTTCATATATCTGCGGGGAAGAAACAGCACTCATCAATTCTATTGAAGGGCAACGACCTGAAGTTCGGGTACGCCCACCTTTTCCCGCTCAAAAAGGACTTTTTAATAAACCAACCATTGTGAACAACGTGGAGACCTTGGCGGCTTTGCATTATATTATTTCCAACGGAGGTGCGGCTTGGAAAGCCATTGGAACCGAACGTTCTTCAGGTACAAAATTGGTTTCTTTAGATAGTTTTTTCAATAATCCGGGAATGTATGAAGTGGAAATGGGTACACCACTTGCTACAGTCGTTAACGAATTGGGAGGCGGTTTCGCTTCCGAAGTAAAAGCCATACAAATTGGAGGGCCCTTGGGTGGATTAGTACCCGTTTCTAAAATTGAAGATTTAACCCTGGACTTCGAATCATTTTCAAAGGAGAGCTTTTTGTTAGGCCATGCTGGTGTCATTAGTGTGCCCGTCGATTATCCCATCATGAAATTAATTGAGCACCTATTCGATTTTGCTTCTTACGAGAGTTGTGGAAAATGTTTCCCTTGCCGACTAGGAACCAAAAGAGGACAGGAATTATCTGAAAAGGCCCTGACCTCAGATTATAAAATAGACCGTAAACTGTTTACGGACTTGTTGACTACCTTAGAACAAGGTTCTTTATGTGCCCACGGGGGTGGAATTCCCTTGCCAGTGCGCAATGCCTTGCACTACTTTGATGACGAATTAAAACATTACTTCAACTAAAATACGAAAGATGAAAACTGCCTATATAGATAATAAAGCATTCGAAATAGTTGAAGGAGAAACCATTTTGGCCTTCATAAGACGCTACAAGGAAAAAGGACTGATTCCTACTTTGTGTGATGCTCCAAACTTAGATCCCTTTGGTGCATGCCGTGTATGCAGTGTTGAAGTGGCTTTGGAAGAAAATGGGCCTGTGAAAACAATGGCCTCTTGTCATGCTCCGGTTGCTGAAGGACAGTATATCTATACCAGTTCCGAATCGGTTAAAGAACTTCGGAAGAATATTATTGAATTAGTCTTAACCGATCACCCGCTGGATTGCCTTACGTGTGAAGTAAATGGCAACTGCGAATTGCAAACAGTAGCTGCTCAAGTGGGTATTCGGGATGTACGTTATCCTGCTGGAGACAATCATTTATATAGAATGAAAGATTTGAGCCACCCTTATATGACGTCAGATCTTTCCAAATGTATTAATTGTTACCGCTGTGTACGTGCCTGCGATGAGGTGCAGGGTGAATTTGTACTAAGCATGGCGGGTAGAGGATTCGATTCACATATTATCAAAGGATTGGACGAATCGTTTATGAATTCAGACTGCGTTAGCTGTGGTGCTTGTTCCCAGGCATGTCCAACGTCGGCAATTTCGGATGTTTTTCAATCTAAATCCATAGCTGCAACCGACACCACAAGAACTATCTGTACCTATTGCGGAGTGGGATGTAACTTGGAAGTATCCACTTCAAATGGCGAAATCTTAAGCATTACCGCGCCTTACGATGCCGAAGTAAATCAGGGGCACACCTGTATTAAAGGACGTTATGCCTTTAAATTCTATGATCATCCAGAGCGTTTAAATGCACCAATGATCAAGCGAAATGGAACTTTTGAAAAGGTAAGTTGGGATGAAGTGTATGACTATATAGCTTCCAAATTAACCAGCTTTAAAGAGGAATTTGGATCAGATTCCATTGCTGGAATATCATCCGCCCGTTGTACGAATGAGGAAAATTACCTCATGCAAAAGTTCATACGCGCGGTCATAGGAACGAACAATATTGACGGATGTGCAAGGGTATGTCATTCTCCAACAGCTCTGGGGATGCAACGTACCTACGGAACAGGAGCCGCAACTAATTCGATAGACGACTTGAAAGATGCCAATTGTATTATGGTCATTGGCGCCAATCCAACCGATGCGCACCCTGTTACCGGTGCTAAATTGAAGCAGTTCGCGATGAAGTCGGATAATGTCTCCATTGTTATTGATCCAAGACGAACCGAGTTAGCCAAATATGCAACTCACCATATTCCTTTACGACCAGGAACTAACGTCGCTGTGCTTAATATGATGATGTATTATATTATTGCTGAAGGTCTAATAGACGAAAGCTTTATCACCAACCGAACCGAAGGATTTGATGCCTTTAAAGAGGAATTAATGAATATCGATTTGGATGCTTCCGAAGCGGTGATTGGAGTAGACAGAGAGGTCATTAAAGCTGCGGCCATTGCCTATGCTACTGCACCAAATGCCATGTCTTTTCATGGACTTGGCGTAACGGAACATTCGCAGGGAACTTTTACAGTAATGCAAATTGCAGACCTCGCATTGCTTACTGGAAATATTGGAAGACGCGGGGTTGGAGTGAACCCATTACGTGGTCAAAATAACGTACAGGGAAGCGCCGATATGGGGGTACAACCACATCAAGGTGCCGGTTATTTGGATGTGACTAATGAAGGAGTAAATCAGCAATACAATCAATTTTATGGGGTGGATGTTCCTAAGGAAATTGGATATAAAATCCCCGAAATGTTTGAAGCCGCACTGGATGGGAAGTTGAAAGCATTGTGGGTGATTGGAGAGGATATCGTTCAGACTGACCCCAATACGCAAAAGGTAATTAGAGCGTTGGAATCAACAGATTTGGTGATCGTGCAAGAGCTTTTCATGACAGAAACCGCAAAGTACGCCGATGTATTGTTGCCAGGAGCTTCATTCCTTGAAAAGAGCGGAACTTTTACCAATGGAGAGCGTCGCGTTCAGGCGGTACGTCAAGTAGTAAAGCCTGTTGAGGGTGCCAAACCCGATGGAGAGATTATAGTAGATATTATGAACAAAATGGGTTATCCGCAACCCGCTTATACTCCTGATGGAATGTTGGAAGAAATCTCTCAAATTGTTCCGTTCTTCGCTGGAATAACCTGGGACAGATTGGGCATCAATGGTCTGCAATGGCCAGTGGCTCCGGATGGGACCGATACTCAAATACTTCATAAAGCCGAATTCAAAAGAGGAAAAGGCTACTTCGAATTCAATCCATGGGAAGAAACGCAAGAGCTAGTTTCACATGCCGATCAATTCCCCTATATTTTAACCACCAATCGAGAATTGGAACACTATAACTGTGGCGCCATGACACGACGGACAGCGAACGAACAGATCCTGCAGGACGATTACCTCATGGTGAACCCTCAAGATGCTAAGGACAATGGTATTGCCGATGGCGATTTTGTGTGTTTAGAATCGCCTAGAGGGAAGGTAGATGTCAAAGCTCGCTTAACCGATGAGGTAAAGCCCGGTATTTTGAGTACTACTTTTCATTTCCCGGATATCATGATCAATAACTTGACAGGAGACGTTCACGATTCTGAAGCGATGTGTCCAGAATATAAAGTGGTAGCGGTGAAAATTCGAAAAAGTAAGGGAAAGTATAAACCTCAGTTACAGTAAATCTGGCTTTAACAGTGTCCTAATTCTTTGTTAAAGAAACTATTGTATTGCTTTTTTTAGTAAATTTAAAGAGAGCTACGCATGTTCCAGTGCGCCTATATTTTTCAAACTAAAAACTACTCGCCCATGCCAACATTTCAGCTAAAAATTAACGGAAAATCCCAGACTGTGGAGGTCGATAACGACACTCCTTTGTTATGGGTATTACGAGATCATATCGAACTGGTCGGAACCAAATTTGGATGCGGAATTGGCCAATGCGGTGCGTGCACAATTCACGTGGACGGAGTGGCTACCCGTAGTTGCTTGCTTAAAGTTTCGGATGCATCCGAAAAGGAAATTACTACCATTGAAGGGCTTTCCGAATATGGGACACACCCCGTACAAGTGGCCTGGAAAGATATTGACGTGCCGCAATGTGGGTATTGTCAGGCGGGCCAAATTATGACTGCTTCGGCACTCTTAAAATCGAATCCCAGCCCCAATGAAACTGAAATTAGAGACGCGATGCGTGGAAATATTTGCCGTTGTGCCTCCTATAATAGTATTGAAAAAGCCGTTCAAGTGGCCGCAACCAAATTAAGCTAACCAATTGTAGACAAATTATGGAACCTTCAACGAAAATACACTTTAGTAGACGCAATTTCTTGAAAACTTCCGCTTTGGCTAGTGGTGGTTTACTCGTAGGATTTAACTTATTTACGGCTTGCAAGCCCAATGTGGAGCCACCGGTAGATATTAGTAAATTGAACTTCAACGATTTTAATGCCTTCATCAAAATATCGGACGAAGGCAAAGTGACCATATTCTCTCCCAATCCCGAAATAGGACAAGGCGTCAAAACATCCATGCCCATGTTAATTGCGGAAGAATTGGATGTGCCTTGGAGTGACGTTCACGTAGCACAAGGCGTTTTAGACACCGCCAATTATACAAGACAAGTTGCCGGTGGAAGCCAGTCACTTCGATTTGGTTGGGAGCCTTTACGTCAGACCGGAGCTACGGCGCGTCAAATGCTGGTCAATGCTGCTGCGGCACGATGGGGTGTAGACCCTTCAGAATGCTCCGCCAGTCAGGGAGTAATTACCAATGGAAAAGGAGAACAATTGGGATATGGCGATGTAGTAAAGGAAGCGGCAGTGTTAGAGGTGCCCGAGGGTGTTACATTGAAAGACCCTAAAAATTTTACCATTATCGGACAAGAAATAAGCAATGTAGATATTGACGAAATAATTACCGGGAAACCACTCTTTGGTTTGGACTATACGCAGGAAGGAATGCAGTATGTATCGGTCCTTAGACCGCCAGCCTTTGGACAGACTTTGGTCTCCTTCGATGATACCAATGCGCGTTCAGTTAACGGAGTAACCGATGTACTTCAGTTTGGAAATAAAGTGGCGGTGTTGGCAACAAGTACCTGGGCAGCCATGAAAGGTAAAAAAACCTTAACCGCCAATTGGCAACAAGAGAGTCCGGCTGAAAGTACTGAAATGCACGACGAACTACTATTGGGACTTCTCAATGGGAGTACATTTGAAACCCTTCGGAAAGATGGTGATGTAAAGAAGGCCTTCGCAGAGGCGGACCAAGTGTTGGAACGCACCTATGAATCTCCTTTTTTACCGCATAACTGTATGGAACCCATGAATTTCTTTGCTAACGTAACCGATAGTAAAATTGAATTGGTTGGGCCTATTCAAACTCCGGCTGGTACCGCAGCCCGAATAGCCCAAATGCTTGAGAGAGAGGAAAGCGAAGTGAGCCTTGAAATGACACGTATGGGCGGTGGTTTTGGCCGCCGATTGTACGGCGACTTTGCTATGGAAGCTGCCGAAGTTTCCAACCTGGCCAAAAAACCCGTAAAGGTGGTATTCTCGCGCGAGGATGATATGGCGGCCGGGATATATCGTCCGGCAATTAAGTATAGAATTGCAGCCTCTATTAAAGATGGAAAATTAACGGGATATCATTTGAAAGAAGCGGCCATCAATAATAATATGTATGGTTTAATCCCGAACTTCTTTCCAGCTGGTGCGCTTGAGAATTATCAAGTGGATGTGGCCAACTACAGAAGTAATATCACAACAGGTGCCTGGAGAGCTCCTTATACTAATTTTTTAGCTTCCGCTGAACAGAGCTTTTTTGACGAGCTGGCCGAACTTATGGAGGTAGATCGAATCCAACTGCATGTGGATTTGCTTCAAAACGTTAAGGGGACAACAGATGAACGTATTCAATACGATCCTTCACGTTTGGAAGGTGTCATTCATAAAGTCGTGGAAAAATCAAATTGGGGCAAGGTTCCCGAAGAGGTGTATCAAGGCTTTGCTGTTTACTATTGCCACAATACGCATGTCGCTGAAGTGGCGGACATTGTTTTAGACAATGGATTACCTGTGGTGAAGAAAGTAACCTGCGTTGTGGACTGCGGAATTGTTGTAAACCCTCTGGGAGCGAGCAATCAAGTAGTAGGTGGAGTTATTGATGGAATTGGACATTCCATGTACGGAGAACTGACGTTTAACGACGGTGTCCCACAATCCAATAATTTTAATACGTATCAACTCATCAGAATGGATCAGACCCCTCAAGTGGATGTGCATTTTATAGAAAGTGATATAGCGCCTACCGGTTTGGGCGAACCTACACTTCCACCCGTGGGAGGTGCTGTCGCTAATGCTATTTATAAAGCTACAGGTAAGCGATTATACAAACAACCATTCATGAAAAATTTGGACGTTCAGTCGGTAATTGGTTAACGAAAAAACCTGTTAAATGGATACTTTTTTAATGGACCCAATCAATGACTCACGAGTTTAAGAACATTATTACTGCCTACGTTTCGGCCCGTGCATTGGGCCAAAAAGTGGTCTTGGCTACTGTGGTAGATTTGGATGGTTCTTCATATCGAAAACCCGGCGTTCAGATGCTGGTTGTAGAAGATGGCCAAATGATAGGCGCTGTGAGCGGAGGTTGCGTGGAGAAGGACATTGCGAGACAATCCGAAGCTGTTTTCAAAACTGGAGATTCGGTGATGATGACCTATGATGGACGGTATCGATTAGGTTGTGAGGGAATACTATATATTTTACTGGAATTATTTCAGCCCAATGATGATTTTTTGAAAGCTTTTGATCAATGCTTATTGGATCGGGATGACTTTCTGATGAAATCCTATTATAGAAAAGAAGTTGGTGCCTTTTTAGGAATTGGCACCTACGTTAAATTAGGACAACAAATCTATTCGCTTTCTGCAGTAGCTATTCAGCAGGAAAAAGAAAATTCCCTTTCTATTTTCACGCAGGAAATGCCGCCATGTTTTAAATTGATAATCTTCGGAGCCGAACATGATGCCGTACAATTGTGCCAGTTTGCTTCGCTTAATGGATGGGAGGTAACAGTGGTCTCAGGACCTTTAGAGTCCAAAACGATTGCCAATTTTTTAGGAGCCACTAGCTTTTTTGCCGGAACACCAGATGCCAGGACTTTTCAGCAAATAGACAACCAAACGGCCGTCGTTCTAATGACGCATAATTTTGCTAACGACCTCAAGTTTTTAATCGAATTGAAGGAAACACATCCCGCTTATATTGGTTTGTTGGGGCCAGCGCATCGCAGGGAAAAACTCTTCTCTCAATTCATCGAGTATTGTCCGGAAATAGAAGAAGCTTTTATAGATCGAATTCATGGCCCTGCAGGATTAAATATCGGGGCGGAAACACCTCAAGAAATAGCAATTTCTATTTTATCTGAAATTTTATCGGTCGTCCGAAATAAACAGCCCATCCTTTTAAAGGAAAAGAAGGGCAGCATTCATGCTTGATCCTATACCACCAAAGCCATTGCCGTTATCCACTAACATAGCTGTATTAATTCTCGCTGCAGGAGGCTCTAAGCGAATGGGAGCACCAAAACAATTATTACCCTGGGGAGATTCCACGTTATTGGGTCATACCGTTAACATTGCCTTGCAGCTCCCGTGTAATCAAGTTGTAGTAGTCTTAGGGGCTCACGCTGAAGAAATTAAAGAGACGATCCTAACTGATGCTGTTCTTGTCTTTGAGCATGAGCGATGGGAAGAAGGTATGGGGACTTCCATTGCCTGGGGAATATCCCGACTTATTAAATCGGTTCCTGAGATAGATGGAATTTTGATTCTATTGGCGGATCAACCCTTGGTAACGCCAACGTATTTAAACACTATAATGGCCTCATTTAGCCCTGGAAAACAGCAAATAATTGCCACGTCCTATGATGGGCAAAAGCAGGGTGTTCCTGCCCTGTTCGATGCGGCATATTTAGATGAATTGCTCACCTTAAAAGGAGATAAGGGAGCAAGGGAAATCCTTCAGAAATATAAATCCAAGCTGGAACTGCACTCCGCAGCAGGGCAATTATCTGATATTGATACGCTCGATGACTATCGCGCCCTATATGCGGCTAACCACCAATGGTGATCATACTTCTATTTTGCGAATGAAATTTGGGGTTTTTCAGTTTTTCTAAGGTATCCATTCCACCTCTCATTTTAAATTTTGCCAGTACGGCCTTTTTGATAATGGGTTCAATATCCTTTCCTGTGCGAAGATGGGTGAGCAAATCAGATTCCGAAGAGGAAAAAAGGCAATTTTTCAACTGTCCGTTAGCGGTTAATCGAAGGCGGTTGCAGGTGTCACAAAACGGATTGGTAACTGAGCTAATAATGGCGAAGCTGCCTCGATAGTCTGCTATTTTATAATTTTTTGAGGTGTCGTTCGGAGCATCCTGGAGTCGCTCAATTTGTTTTTCCGAATAATGTGTCCCAACCTGTTCCATGATAGCTTTGTACGAAACCATTTTTTCCATGTCCCACTTATTTCCGTCAAACGGCATAAATTCTATAAATCGAACCGATACAGGAAGATCCTTGGTGAGTTCAATAAAATCGATGATCTCATTATCGTTAAAGCCTTTCATAAGCACTGCATTTACTTTAATATGAAACCCTTCAGCAACCAACAATAGAATGTTTTTGTATACACGATCGAACTCATCACGGCGGGTGATCTGACGAAATTTTTCTTTATCCAACGAATCCAAACTAACATTAATGTTGCGGACTTCGTGTTGTTTAAGCAGCTCGACGAATTGGTCAACTATAACCGCATTTGTTGTTATGGAAAGTGCCACCGGGAGCGATGAGAGCTTTTCTAAGATCACTCCAATATCCTTTCGAATAAAGGGCTCGCCGCCTGTTAATCTAATTTTCGTCACGCCGTGTTTCACGAAGGTTTGGGCGATGGTATAAATCTCCTCATAGGACATTAAGTGACTTCTGGGCGATAATTTTACGCCTTCTTCAGGCATGCAATAGGTACAACGTAAATTGCAGCGCTCAATAAGAGAGATCCGCAAGTAGGTGTGGTCTCTTCCAAAGGAATCGGTCAAAAGTGGAGTTGTTTCTTTCATGAGTCGTGATTTGCGCCTTTAAGTATTCTAAAAATATGCAATACCGAAGGAAAAATAGCATCCATGGATTCTTTTGCGCCATTGGTAGAGCCTGGGAGGGCCAAAACCAAGGTATCCTGAATAGTTCCGGCAACACTCCTCGAAAGCATGGAGTATGGAGTTCGGTCTTGTCCATAACTTCTAATGGCTTCTTCAATTCCAGGAATATGTCTTTCGATAATCTCCCGCAAGGCTTCAGGGGTAACATCTCTTTCTGAAAGGCCCGTTCCGCCTGTAAATATAACAAGATCTAAACCTTGATTTGCATAAAGCCTTACCTGCTTTTGGATCATATTTTTTTCGTCGGGGATAATGGTATAATCGGAAACGGCTACCCGACTTGCTTCCAATTTTTCAATGATCACCTTTCCGGCTCTATCTTCTTTTTCGCCTTTTGAAATGGTATCGGAACACACCACTACCGCAGCGGTGAGATCCTTTCGATAGCGATCTTTAAAATCGGATTTTCCCCCTCTTTTTTTGACCAGTTTGATCTGATGGATTTCTACTCCCTTGTCAATAGGTTTCAACATGTCGTACATATTCAGGGCGACAATACTAGCGCCGTGCATGGCTTCTACTTCTACTCCTGTTTTGTAAATAGTCTTGATGGTACAATGAATGGTAATTTCCAATTCGTTTATCTGGTATTCAATACCTGTGTATTCCACCGGAATCGGATGGCAATCGGGCAGCAATTCGGGTGTTTTTTTCACCCCTAAAAGCCCTGCTGCTTTGCTCATAGCAAATACGTCTCCCTTAGGAACTGCACCGTTTATTATCGCGGCAATCGTTTCAGCCTTACTCACCTTTACAATGGCTTGAGCTGTCGCAATTCGAAGGGTGTTTGATTTATGTGTAATGTCTACCATAATTATCTTACTATTGATATTGCTTTATTATTCATTACGAATTCACCTTCCATTGGTGGGATTCGTCTTCAAAGATCTCTTTTCCAAATACAGGAACATCGGCCTTAATGGCTTCGACAACAAATTCTAAGGCTTCAAAGACTACCTTCCGTCGCGGAGAGCTTACAAATACGAAAAGGCATATTTCTCCAACATTTACTTTACCTAAACTATGATAAATATGCATACATGTCAGCTCGTATTTTTCGAAGGTCGCTTCTCGAATCTGGTGAAACTTTTTGAGTGCCATTTCCTCATAGGCCGTATATTCTATGGCCGAAACTATCTTATTTTCAATGGTGTCTGCTCGAACTTGTCCTAAAAATATATTGTGCGCACCAATGCTCGTTTTGGATTGATGCTTTGCAATAGAGGTGCCAATGAATTCTGAAGAGATTGGGCCATCTTTAAAGACGTTTTTTGGTTTTCTTTCTGTCATATTTTTGTTTTTAAATGTTCTACAATCCCAAGCGCACCCCCCTGGAGACTATAACAATTTGGGATTCCCAGTTCCTGTAACAAATGGGTTGCGGTCTTGCTTCTAATTCCAGATTGGCAAAAGAGGATATATTCCTTTTCAGCAGGCAGTCTATTTAAGTGCTGTTCCAATGTTCCCATAGGAATTTGCAGGTTGGGAGGGATCTCAATTTTAGGGTACTCATCACGTTCTCTAACATCAATGAATTGGGCGTGTTCTTTATTCAAAGCGTCTGTTACTGAAATTTCCCGAACTTCGATCTCACAGGCGGACTCTGGATATTGGTCGGTCAAATGGTCTTTCAAGGCACGAACTTTTTCAAATGCTGTTTCCGTTTTTTTCACTTTAAGGAAGGTGACTTCTGCGGTTTTGGCATTGTAACAAAGCAGTTTTCCCGAGAGTACATGATCAAAACCCAATATCATTTTAATGACTTCGTTGGCTTGCATACTACCTATAATACCTGGAAGTACGCCTAGTACGCCTACTTCAGAACAGTTGGCGACAGAACCTTCTTTGGGGGGTTCGGGAAATAAACAACGATAGCTGGGCCCGTTCTTATAATTAAATACCGAAACTTGCCCTTCAAACTTGTAAATGGCCCCGAAAACCACGGGTTTGTTAGAAATAATACTAGCATCGTTTACCAAATAACGCGTAGCAAAGTTATCCGATCCGTCCACAATAATATCATAACTGTCGAAGAGGGTCAAGACATTTTTGGCTGTCAGTTTTTCGGGATAGGCCTTAATTTGAATACTGGGGTTAATGTCTTCCAATCTGTTTTTAGCGGCTAAAGCTTTATTCATACCAATAGTGGAGGTTCCGAATAGAATTTGGCGTTGTAAATTGGAGAGTTCTACCCGGTCAAAATCAATAATGCCCAAAGTGCCAATACCAGCAGCGGCAAGGTATTGAAGTGTCGGACAGCCGAGGCCACCTGCTCCCACCACTAAAACTTTGGAACTCGATAGCAGGGATTGTCCCTTTTGGCCAATTTCTGATAATACGATATGTCTGCTATATCTGCTCATAGTTTTATCCACCTGAAAACGGAGGTAATAAGGCTATTTCATTTGCGGTAATGGGCATTTCTCTTGAGGTAATTTCATGGTTCTGTGCCACTTGAAAGTCCTTTTCTTTTAAGGAAGGATATTTTTCAAATAGCGTTTCGATCAGTTCGTGAACCGAAGTTTTGGAAAACTCTAGTTCTTCCTCAGTACAGCCCGAAATTTCTGCTAATAATCCAAAATATTTAATGTTCAAGTTCATGTCTAATTGCTTTCAGTTCTTTTTCGGTATTAATATTTCTAACAAACGGATCCAAACTTGCATCCAGAATAATGGTTTTGGTCTTCAACTGCTCAACCACTTTGGTTAAGCGTCGTTCTCCCTTTTTTAAAGATTCCAAACAGGTATGCATACACTGTTTTTTATACAAGGCAATCAGCGGCATGGTCTTTCCTTTGCTTTGTAGTTGAATGACATCATTTTGTGGGTCGTAGCCTTCAATTAAAGTATGTAGGACCGTTTCATTGATCAAAGGGACGTCACAACTCAGAATTAAATTAACGTCAGATTCAGAATAAAATAGTCCTGAAAATATGCCCGCCAGTGGCCCCGAGTTGGTAATGATGTCGGAGACCCGTTTTATTTTAAAAACATCATAATTGGGATCATTGCTTACGATCAACGTTTGTTGTACGAAGGGTTCGACAGTCTTGAGGATTCTTGCTATAAAAGATTGACCATTTAGGTCAATAAACCCCTTATCGACACCCATTCTGGAGCTCTTTCCTCCTGCCAATACTATGGCTGATATGTTTTTTTTCTGAATCATTAAGCGAAAAACAATTTAACGCATGCTATGATCAATACAAATGCTAATACGTAGCGCAGCAAACTATTATTGAATTTTTTACTGCCGTAATAACTCCCAAACCAACCTCCTAATAATGCCAGCGCAACTAGCAGAAAGGATTGTGGTGAAAGTTTGGCGCCACTGGTGAACTGCCCGATCAACCCGGCTCCTGAATTTACCCAAATAAACAAAGCTGAAACCGCCGCCGCCTCTTTCATTTTGCCCCAGTGGAGCAGTAAGATCACTGGTGTTAGAATGATACCTCCTCCAATACCAATAAGGCCGGAAAAAAATCCAATTACACCACCTACTACCAGGCCTTGCCAAATTCTTACATCCTTAATGTGGTCGCTTTCTTTTCCAAATATGTTCAGCATTTTGAGGATAGCAAATAGAAGCAATACCGCTAGAATTTTCTTATAAATAGAAGCATCAATTTCGATCATTCCTCCAATAAATGCCAGTGGAATAGATGCCAGAGCGAAGGACATAAACAACTTTTTGTTGAAATAGCCCGCGCTATAGTAATGATAAAATGCTATTCCGGCCACAAACAAATTGAGCAACAATGCCGTGGGTTTCATGGTCGCCGGTGCAAAGGAAAAAAGAACCATTAAGGCCAAATAACCACTAGCGCCTCCATGGCCAACACTTGCATATAAAAACGCAACGATAGGCAGCAAGGATAAGAACAACCATATATTTTCTATTTCAAAGAGCACTACAACTTACTTTTAGAGATTTCTTCATCTAAAAATTTCCAACAACTTTCATTGATAGTTTCGAAGGTCTCCACTAAAGACCTCCCATAAGGTGTTAAGGCAGTTCCTCCGCCACTTTTGCCACCCACAGCTGTAGTTATGACAGGTTCTTTGGCACGAGAATTTACAGCGTCCACTAGGGACCAGGCTTTTTTATAAGACATCTTTAGCGATTTAGCCGCTTTCGTAAGGGATCCTGTTGCTTCAATGGCTTTTAGTAAGTTCACTCTACCTTCTCCCAACAAAATGTGTCCATCAGCTTCAATCCAAATTCTGCTTTTAATTTTATACTTCATTTCGTTCTATTTAAGAGGTAAAAGAATCACTTTCACAAGATCCCCTTTGTTAATTGCGTATGTTGTTTCTGGGAGATATACTAAGGCATTGGCTAGAGCAAACGTATGTAGCATGGCTGAACTTTGTCCATCTAAAATTTCTACACGACCATTGCAGTAATGCGCTTTTAGAAATTGAGCTCTATCTCCTTTTTTCTGAAAATTGGATTGAGACTTCGCTTGAATTTTTGTCATAGAAAATTGCACATCTCCGGACAATTTTTGTAAAGCAAGATGAACATATATATAAAAACAACTTAAAGAGGCTGCTGGGTTTCCAGGCAAGGCGAAAATTACTTTTGAGTTCTTTTTTCCAAAGAACAGCGGCTTGCCAGGTTTTTGTTTTACTTTATAGAATAGGGGGTCAACCTCTAATTCGAGAAGTGCTTTTCCAACAAAATCGTAGTCTCCGACCGAAATTCCTCCAGAAACCAGGATCATATCGTGTTTTTCTATGGTATTCTGTAAAAGTTCGAAAGTGTGCTGATAGTTATCGGCTACGCGATAGGTAGTCGTATTTTGATATCCTAAATTACCTAATGCTGCCGTCAGCATAAGGGCATTGCTCTCGTAAATTTGACCATGCGCTAATGCCGTGCCAGGTTCGGCCAATTCATTTCCAGTCACCACAATTGCAACTGATGGTTTTTCATAAACAGATACCTCAGTGATGCCAAGAGAGCTTAAAAACCCAATACCTGCCGAAGTGAGGAAAGTTCCTTTTGCCAACGCAATTTGGCCTTTTTCAATTTGTTCTCCCCTAGGCCGAATGTTTTCGTTAAGAAGTGGAATAGTTTCAAGTGTAATTCGGTCGGCATTAAGCACTACCTTTTCCTGCATGATTACCGCATTGGCACTATTTGGAACTGGCGCTCCAGTAAAAATACGTACTGCCTCACCCGTTAGGAGATCAGGTTGATCGCTGTCACCGGCTTTTACTTCGCCAATAACACCATAGTTCAGTTCGTCGTGCAGACAAAGCGCGTATCCATCCATGGCCGATTGCCGAAAAGGAGGCATGTGTATAGGTGAGGGGATGTCTTCAAATAGAATATAACCAAGTGCTTCGGACACTCCTTTTTTTGTGGAATTGTGCCGAGGAGATACATTGTTTTGAACAATTTTAATGGCTTCGGAAACAGAGATCATTAGAAAGTCGTTATATCTCAGTAAATATAACGACTAATTCCGCTAGATAAAAGAATTTAGTATTTCTTTTTTAGTTGCATCAGTTTTTCTTTGCTGCGGAACGCATTGCGTCGTCCAATTTCGCGAGTCTGCCGTCCATATCCCCTCGATTGGCGACATCTATAGAATTGATGATCGTAGCGGCTCTGTTCCGAAAGGAGGTGGCTTCCAAATGATTTTTTAACCCAGAATAAATATAAGCAATGTTGATATATGCCTTTGCCATATTTGGATGTTCCACCCCAAAGAATGCTTCGAAGATGGTAACCGTTTTTTTCTGAAATTGGAGTGCGGTCTCAAAATCGCCCAAAAAGCGATAGGTCTTGGCCAAATTATCGTATGAAATGGCCAAATAGGGATGTCCGGCATCCAAAGATTTTTCATTGATAGCTACGGTTTTTTTCTGATACTCTAGGGCCTTATCGTATTGCTTTAAGTTTCGATATGTCCCTGCGATATTGTTGTAAAAGGCTGCCATTTTTGCATGGTCAGGACCAAATTCTTCAATGTATATAGCGATCGCTTTTTCTTGAAATTCCAACGCTTTTTTCTGCTTTTTAAGACGCCCGTAGATCCTGGCGATATTATCGTAGGACAGGGCTACTTTATGATGTGCAGGGCCAAATTTAACCTCAAAAATAGCACAGGCTTTTTTCTGGTAATCGAGCGCTTTTTTATACGCTGCCAAATAGTTGTAAGTAAGTGCAATATTATTGAATGTATTGGCCAATTCCGGGTGCTGAGCGTCGAGGACTTCTTCATCGATAATGAGCGCTTTTTTTTCATACGTTAGTGCTTTTTGGTATTCGCCCAATTCGCGATAGGTTGAAGCTACACTTTTATAGGCTACGGCTAGTTTTGGATGTTTAGGGTTCAAAACCACCTCAAAGATCTGTAATGCTTTTTCACTGTATTTAAGTGCCTCGGGAAGATTCGCAAGATCCCGATAGGTTTGCGCAATGTGGGCATAGGAATCTGCCAGAACGGGATGGTTCCCGCTAAATTTAGTTTCGTAAATGGATAGGGCTTTTTTCTGATATTCCAGAGCTTCTTCATGTTCAGAAAGAAAACCAAGCGTAATGGCTATATTATCAAACGATTCTGCAAGTTTGGGATGCAATGGGTCCAGTACTTCTTCTTTAATAGCCATGGCTTTCTCACTATATTCGAGCGCTTTTTCAAAATCGGCTAGATTGGTCTGTATTTGGACCATATCATCATAAGAGCTGGCTAGGTCCGGGTGCTTTGGATCCAGTGTTTTTTCTTTAATGGCAACGGCTTTTGTCAAAAAATCAAGGGCTTTTTCGAAATTGGCTAAGTCCAGGTACAATGCTGCCATATTTTGGTAGGAGTTGGCCAGATCGGGATGGTTAGGCGGCAAGGTGGCCTCACGAATAAGGAGTGCCTGTCTTCCATTGGCCAAAGCATCTTCGTAGGAGGCCAAATATTGTTGGCTAATGGACATATTATGGTATGAATTAGCCAAAAGCGGATCTTTAGGCGGTAACACTTTTAGGTCGATCGCCAGGGCTTTTTGATCATAATCCAATGCCTTTTGGTAGGCTGCGAGCTCATTGTAAATGGAAGACAAAGTGTTATAAAATCTAGGCAGGTCTGAGCTATTCGGGTTAGAAGTTTCTATCAGTTCAATGGCACTTTGTTCATAATCCAGCGCCACTTTATATTTTCCATCTCTTAAATTGACGCGCGCTAGTTTATCATAAAGCAAGGCGAGTTTATCTTTTTCAAATTCATTTTCCAGGTATATGGATAATATGGTTTCATACATTTCGGTTTCTTTTTCAAACTGAAAAACCAGATCATAGGCTCTTGCTTTAAGTTCATAACTCTCTATCGTCTGTAGGATTTGTAGCATGCCTTTTTGTTCCAGTTCGTCACCAATTTCCTGTAACTTTTTGCCTTCTGCCAAGGTTTTTTTGGCTTCAGAATAAGAGGCCTCTAGCTTAGAATTTTCTAATACGTCTATTGCCATTTCGATTTCACCGCTCTTGAAAAACTCATAGGCCTTTATATACAGCTCAGAAGCAAAATCCAAATTTTGAGTTGCAAGATCTTGAGCAAACTCGGGAAGGCGTTTTTCGAGTGATCCAATGCGTTCAATTAATTCGGTCTCGGCTGCGAAACGATCAGTGATGGGATGACCAAAGTAAGTTTCCAATTCGGCCAAGGCTTTTTTGGTGTCGGCATTGCCTTTTCGTAGTCGTGCGATCAGGGCATCTTTTCGCTTGAACAGGGCCTTTTTACTAATATTGTATAGTTCGGTTTGAGCCTCCGCCAGTTGTCCTTGCGTGGTTAGAAAAACTCTTAACGGTTTTTTTTGGTTGATAATTACCTTTTGAAGGTCATATAGATTTACCACCTCAAAGCCAGATTTTTCCACCTGTAGTTTAACGGAAGTTCCCGGATCCAACCCGACAAAATTTAATTGGAACTTACCTTCGGTATCGGTATTGGAGGGTTTTGTGAAAGCCGCGGTAATATAGGCGTTATCTATATACTGTATTTTCCCGGTGTGGTATTTACTGTTATGAATGGACACCTGGCCATTAAGATCTATCTGCTGCGCCAAGATGCACCCCGGAAGCAGTAACCCCAAAATAAGAGCGATGACTGGTTTCATTTTAATTTGCTTTAGTTTTTAATGCAATGGGGAGTTCGTTGTGGGTTTGTATGGGGACATTATTTAATTCGAAAGACTCATAGCCGGCTTTATTGGCTCTTATGGTTTGGAATTTTTGTTGTTTGTCTAAAGGAATCGATAAACTATACTCGCCATATGCATTTGTATAGGCCTCAATACCGGAAATACTAACGCGAACTCCTTCCAAAGGATCTCCAGATTGGAAGTCCTTAACCACGCCAATAACTTTGTCCAAACCGAAAAGCTTCACGGCAAGCGCTATGTATTTTTGATTTTTTAGTAGATATAAAGAATCAGGGTTTACGGCGCGATAGGGCTCGCCTTCAGGATCTGTGAATAGAATCTCTACTGTAGCGTCTTCTTCAAAAAAACTTGGAGGAATTTGTTTGAAAGTGGCTTCTCCCTTGGTATTAATGGTCTCGACTACATTGGCGTCTCCGTAGATCAATTTAACCTGTCCCCGGCTGGGCAATACCAACTGGTCTTTCCCTTCTTCGTTATGCACCAGTACCGTGAGTTGTTTTGCTTCTTCTTTTGCAATTACCGATGTCAATACCCAAAAGAGTGAGGCCAGGGCAATGAGGCCTCCCGTAACATAGAATGCCTTTTTTCGCTTTAAGCCACTTGCGCTGGAGGGTTGGGAGAATTTTTTTGAGGCGACAGGAGCCGTGTCTGCTAGTTTAAGTGTTTTAATAAGTGATTCCATCCCAACGGTGCGATCCTCGCTGAAGTCGGTATACTGAAGTCGACGCAATCTGAAAGGAATCTCACAGGCTTCAAGTAATACCGGAACGACTCTTTTTTCTTCTTCCAATGCGTAGGAATATTCATCATTTACATTTTTAGAAGTAACGGACGCTTCGGACAATACCACCAAAACAGTGTTGGAGTTAGCGAGTGCTTTTTCAATGGAGTCATCCCATGCTGTTCCGGGACGAATATCCAGCTGATCCAACCATATTTGGGCGCCTGAGGCACGAAGTTTTTTAGCGAGTTCCAGAACAAATGCCGAGTCGCTCCTGGAATAACTGATGAAGATATTAGCTTTAGAAGACACCATAAAATTGAATTTATCGTGCTGGGGAGCGTTTTTAATATACGACAAATTTCGAAGAAATAGTGCGGAAACTTGTTTTTGCCACAATCGGAAGCACTAGCTCGCAAGTGGGACAACCGTTATAAAAAATATCAATGTCCAGTTTATTCTAAGGAGCTAAAACCCTTAAAATATTATTTTGCAGGGAAAGGTGAAGCAAGAAGCACTTCACTTATTCTAATACGGGAAATGGTTAGGCACTGTTTCGGTGCTTCGTCGATGGATTTTCAAATTTTGATCATTCAATCCTATCGTAATTTTCAGAATCGTATCGGTTACCTTTTTCATCCAGGGAGATTTGACTATATCTGTTTTTTTCCATCTCAAGTTCGAATCGGAAAACCTGAACGGTATCCACGATTCGCATCATGGAATTAGAAGCGTATTCCAAACGTTCTTCTAAAAAACCATCAACAATTCGATAGGTTCCGTAACCAAACCATTCATTCGAATCGTTAGGATTGAAGCGGGACCACATCACTTTTCCTTTGCTGTACATTTTTACCTGCCTGTATCCATTCAAATTATACATAGTGTCCAAAATCTCATTGTTTTCAAAAATGAACTGGTGTTTTAATTCCCAAACACCTTCTAAGGATTTCGCAGTTGAGGAGCTTTCTTTTTTAGTAGCCGAAATGAATACAAGAGCAATCAAAAGGCAACAAGCGATTAAACTTATTTTTTTCATAACTAAGTACGTTTAGGTTGATAACGAGTGGTTTAACTCTAATAATATACGAAAATTTGCGGTCTTCGAGATCGAATTGGGCAATTACTTTGTTAAGGGCAGCTTCCCTTGTAATGGTAAATAATTTTGGGAAGGGGCTCGTTTCATCTTGAATTTCAGAAAATAGAGTCGCTTACAGAACATTCATAACCCTTGAACGAAAACCCATCTCTACGGAGAGAAGTGTCTTTATTATTTCAATTTATGTCTTTATTTTTGTGGTGTTAATTGATTGATCGCTAACGTGTTAATCGATTTTTCATATTAATATATTGGTTAGTTTTTTAAACCTTCTGAGAGCTGCTCTGTTCTTGGGAGGTTTTTAATTTATAAAATCAACGGTTTTAAAATAATGGTTATATTTCCAAAAAAGAATACATGCTAATAGACCTCATAAAATCAAGAAGAGCGGTTTTTCCTGTTCAATATAATTCGAAAGCTATAACTAAAACAGAGTTGGTTCAGATCCTGGAAGCTGGCAATTGGGCACCTACGCATCGCAGAACCGAACCCTGGCGCTTTAAGGTTTTTTATTCTGAAGCATCTCGCACGGGACTAAGTGAATTTTTTGGTAACACCTATCATCAAACGGCCGTAAAATATTCCGAAGTAAAACATAGGAAAATCATGGAAAAGCCATTACAGTCTGGGTGTGTGATCGCTATTTGTATGCAACGTGATCCCAATGAATCGGTTCCGGAATGGGAAGAAATTGCCGCTACGGCTATGGCAGTGCAAAATATGTGGCTCGTTGCGCACGATTTGAAAATTGGAAGCTATTGGAGCTCACCAGCGTTGAAAGATCACATAAAGAATCACGTACCGCTATCGGATGGGGAAAAATGTCTCGGGTTCTTTTATATGGGCAAATACGATCAGGATTTGCCTGAAGGTCATCGTAATTCAACCATCGATGATAAGGTACTTTGGTTGTAGTTTAAAAAGGAAAATCCAATAGATGCCAGTTCAAATAGAGCTGATACAAAAACATACCTAAGTAAATACAGGTCGCGAAGAATTTCATGAATGTTGAGGCCAAAAAACCAAAGAATGATCCAACAGCTGCAGTGAAAGCTTGAGGCCCCTTGGTTTCGTTAAAAACAAGCTCACCGATCAATGCTCCCAGAAAAGGCCCTATAAGTATGCCAAATGGAATTGGGGCGATGATACCCACGATCAAGCCCAAGGTGGTGCCCCATGCACCCGCCCGACTTCCACCAAACCGTTTGGTCCCTATGGCAGGAATGATGTAATCCAGAACATAAATGGCAATAGCAACAATACCTGTAATAATAATGAAAAGCCAATCGAAAGGAAGGGAAGGCGCTAGAAAAAGCATGATCAGGCCCAGCCAGGAAATAGGTGTTCCGGGAATCACCGGTAGGATGCTTCCTAAAATGCCTACAAGCATTAATAGAAAGCCAATAATAACAAAAAGTAGATCCATAATCACCGCATAGGACGCTCAATATGAGCATACGTTACAATTTTTATAACTAAAAAATTAGTTTAAACTAATTTTTTAGTTATATTTACACCTGAAAGTTGTTTTTGGACCAATTATATGGTAATTTTCGAATTCATGATCAAAAACAAACAAGAACTTATGAAAACTACATTATTTATTTTAGGATTTGTACTCATCTCGAACGTATGCATTGCGCAGGAATCTAAAGATTTGGAAGGAATTACGAAGGCCTGTATGAACTACTTAGAAGGTTTTTACGAAGGGGATACTTCGAAACTGGAGCAGGCGCTATCACCCAACTTATATAAATTTGGGTATTGGAAAAATAAGGAGACCCAGACTTATGCTGCTGCTGGGCAAATGACCTACGAAAAGGCGCTGGATTATGCCAAAAATGTAGCCGATAAGAAGGAATTTGCAAAGGAAGATGCGGTAAAGGTAGTTGAGGTTTTGGACATTAGTAACCACATTGCGGCGGCCAAAGTAAAGGCCTGGTGGGGGATAGACTATATGTTACTTTCTAAAGAGGACGGAGCTTGGATCATCAAACAAGTTTTATGGGAGGGCCCCCTGGAAAAATCCCACTTAGATTAATCAATCAACGAAACAAAATTATGAAACAACTCACAAAAGCGGAGGAAGACATTATGCAGATATTATGGGATTTAGGAGAGGGAAATGTGGCTTCAATTATTGACCAATTACCAGAACCCAAACCAGCCTATAATACAGTGTCCACCATTGTTCGAATCTTGGAAAGCAAGGGATTTGTGGACTATCGAAAAGAGGGTAGAGGTCATGTTTATTTTCCTCAGGTTAAGAAACCCGAGTACAGCAATCAGTCTATAAATAAGTTAGTGGACGGCTATTTTCAAGGGTCTTTTAAAAGTATGGTGTCCTTCTTTATGAAGAAAAATGACATCAGTATAAACGAATTGGAGGGAATTTTGAATGAGATAAATAAAGAGGAAAAATGATACATTATATAGTACAAACCATCACATTTCAACTACTCTTTTTAGTAGTATACGACCTCTTTTTGAAGAAGGAGACTTTTTTTAATATCAATAGGGTGTATCTGGTGATCACTCCCATTTTGAGCCTGATCTTGCCACTCATACAAATTACGGCAATAAGAGAATATATTCCAGCCGAATATGCCATCCAATTACCAGCTGTAGTCATTGGAGATACTGGATCTTTAAACGGATTGGCGGAGGCCTATACGGGAAGTTCTTTGTTCAATTTACAGAATCTTTGGCTCTTTGGCGGGGTTTTAAGTGTCCTGTTGTTTGGATATAAACTAAATCGAATCTTTAAACTGAAGAGAACCGGAACGGTTTCAAAATTTGACAAATTTAATGTGATCAGGCTGCCGGGAACGACGGCTGCTTTTACCTTTTTCCGAAGCATATTTTTAGGCGCTGAACTTTCAGAAGCACAACAGAAGAGCATTTTGTTGCATGAAAAAGTACATGTGCTGCAGAACCATTCCGTCGATTTGTTATTTTTTGAGCTATTGCGCATTTTGTTTTGGTTCAATCCGTTGGTGTATTTGTTTCAGAAGAGAATGACGGTACTTCAGGAGTACATTGCAGATAGACAAGTTGCTGCGTCTCAAAATAACAAGGAATATTACCAGGATCTACTTTCACAAGTCTTCGGAACGGAGAAGATTTCATTCATCAATACATTTTTTAATCATTCATTAATCAAAAATCGAATTGTTATGTTACAAAGATCAAAATCTAAAAGAATACTCCAGCTCAAGTATTTGTTACTAATTCCTCTGGTGGGAAGCATGTTATTTTACAGTTCTTGCTCGGACGAGTCGAGCGCTGATGCCGTTGCCGATGAGGCAAACCTGGTGTCGAACACAGATACTGAAGTCATGGATAAGATCACCGAACTTTCTGAGGCTATTATGAAAAAAGGCAGTCTTACGGATGAAGAACTTAAGGCTTTAAAATTCCTTGCAGCCGAGAGGGGTCCAGGCGATAAAATATATGAATCTGTGCATGAATTTTTGACAGATTCTATGGCTGTTTTATCCGGAGGGACGGTTTATGATATAAAAGGACTTAATGACGGCAGTCTTAAGGATGTGCCGTTTGCAGTCATTGGTAAGGCTCCTTTATTTCCTGGATGCGAAGGACAGAGTGGCGATGGCGCCAAAAAATGTACCACTCAGAAGATATCCGAATTGGTATCTAAAGAGTTCAATACCAAATTGGCAAATACGTACAACCTTTCCGGTAGACAACGTATTTCTGTTCAGTTCAAGATAGATAAGGTAGGAAATATCACCTCCGTAAGAGCCAGGGCACCTCACCCGGCGTTGGAGCAAGAAGCGATACGAGTTGTAAAGGCATTGCCTACTATGATCCCAGGTGAACACAAAGGAAAAGCGGTAGGTGTTTTATACGCATTGCCCATTATTTTTGAAGTGGAATGAGAAAAAACCTGCTAGCAGTATTATTCCTATTCACCTTATCACAGGCCTTTTCGCAAAACGAAGAGGCTTTGGTTATTGGGGATCGGTTGTATGCCTTAGGAAATTACACACAGGCCATAATTGAATACAATAAAGTAGGAACGGCTCATACTAAGATGGCCAGATGTTATGAGGCTTTGGGGGATCATGTTAAGGCCATTCAGTATTATAAATTATCGCTATTAGAGCATCCCGATGCTACCATTGCAAAGTATAACTATGGTAAATTGCTACTAAAAACAGCGCAATATGATAGGGCAGATAGTTTATTTACCGCCCTTGAAATGCAATATCCGGAAAACCCGAATTTCCCATATCATTTAGGCCTAATAAAAGAGAGGCAGCGGGATTCGACCGCTAGAACTTATTTCGAGCGTGTTGTAGCGATGGATAGCACACATCAAAACGCACTTTATAAACTATCAAGGTCATTGGTGGAAAAACGCCAATTTGAAACGGCAAAACAATGGGTTAGTTCCGGGCTTCGAGCGGATCCAAACAGCATTCGATTTTTGACCTTACGGGCGCTCATTAATTTTTACAATAAAAACTACCACGAAGCACTTTCAACCTACAAAAAACTACTCAAATTAAAGCAAAGCAATGCCCAACTCCATGAAAACCTGGCCGTTTGTTTCAGAAATACAAATCAATTTGAGAAAGCGCTCGAGCAATACACTATTTTGATTAATGAATACGATGACCAAACTTCCGAATGGCATTACGGTATCGGGGTTACCTATATGTCGCTAAAGGATTATGAAAAGGCGCGGCGCCATATTGAGATTGCCATTTTACTAAAAGATCTGTCTATCGAAGACGAGCAAATGACACTATCTTATTTATTTAGTGCGACCAAGGATTATCGTTCTCAAATGGAGGTGTTGAATAAAGTGGTTAATAATTACCCTCAAAATGAGCGAGCGATGTATTATTTGGCTGCTGCGGCTGATAATTATTTTGAAGACCGCACTACGGTGATTCCATTTTATGAACGCTACCTAAAGAAATTCGGTGAGTCGGGCCGCTTTCGGGAGTTTGCTAAACAGCGCATTAAAGATCTAAAGACCGAACTTCATTTTAAGAAGGATTGATGGTTATTTTTTTATCAATCTAACGTCTGGAAATGCCGCCCTGTATCCAAACCAAAAAGCATTGTGAGTGGGCAAAAGTTCCAATCGAGTTTGATCTGAAGATGCCTTCAAATGGTCTTCAAAGAGCACCCATGATGCTCCTGTCGAGTCGGTAGTGGTTTTCCCTCCGTCATATCCAACAAAGTGTATATTTTCCGTTAAATATACGCGATGAGCTCCACTTTTATCGGTAAAAACGGTGAACGCCTTCTCGTTAATTTGACCCGGATAAATTGGATTTTTGCGAAGAAATTTCGATGAAATAGCAATGTTCTCGTCTGTTTCGGAAGGGAGTCTTATGGCGAGTATTTCTTGTTTGTTTTTGAGTCGTCTGTCTTTTTCTGGCACACTAAACATCAATTTATCCGTGGCAAAATAGTCTTGATAAGCAATACCTTCTCCATAATCTCTTCGGTGTCCGGTTTGGAGTGATAGAACGGTGGTTTCAGGATGTCGGGCCTTCCATTCTCCCCAGGTAGTTGTAACCACACTAAGATATTCCAGTTCAATTCCTTTGCCCACAAGTGGGCCGATCACTGGCTTTCCCCAAAGTGTATTCCAAAGCGATTGAGTCTTTTCGTCGTACATCAATTTGTTGGAACGATATAGAAATCCGCTGGTGCCTAATTGATAGTTCACTCCGTCTTTTTCAGATTTATATAAAATGACGGTCCCGCATAGGGTACAATAGACGCCCGCTACGGGAATATTACCCACAACATCGGTAAACATCTCGTGCCAGGCTAGAATCCGTTTTGGATAGGCCCTGGTATCACCGTTGATAGATATACCAAAGACGATATGGTCATCATCAAGATAAGCAGCTTTTTCCACCGGTATCATTTTCGGGTTCCGAAGTGGAGGGATACCATCTTGAATCACACCACCCCAACGAACTTCGTCCAAACGAATATCGCTTTGCCGCTCCCGGCCTAAAAAATAGGTAGTAAAACGACGGTCCTTTGCCGCATGAATTGCTGCTTTAAAACTAAAATATTCATCAGAATAATTGGGTTCCTTGCTCCAAATATATTCGAACCATGCATTGAAATTGAAACCATAGCTCTTATTTGTTTTTTCCTGAAGCACTAAAAATAGATCGGCGAAAGATTTGGAATCTTTCATGAAGTAAAGTGTCTCAACGGCATAAATCTCGAAGGACTCTTTCCAATTTTGTTCGATAAATTGAAGCGACTCTTTTTTCACCTTTGCCGAGCTGGAATGAAATAGATTCAAAAAATAACTATAGTCATTGCGAAGCGACTCTTGACCATGGGATTTCAAGGACATTGAAATTAGAACAAAAAGCAATATGGAAACCTTGTTTTTCAACATTTTATTGATTTGGTCGCAACAATCATCAAAAAAAAACATGACCAATGGGAAACCGTTTTTTAGCTGAACGTTATTCGCTCTAAAATTTGTACTTTCGAGAGGAACTTTTTCTGAAAATGAAACAGCTAAAATTTTTATTCATTCTGTTGTTGGTCTCTTCTTGCCAGTATTTTGAAACGGAAAAAATCTCTTCAGACACTTTTTACGAAGAAGAAATGAAGACGATTGATTGGGAGCAGGTAGATCAATATCCCGCATTTTCTAATTGTGAACAGTTCGGTGAAAAGGCGGATCAAAAAAGATGTTTTGAAACTACCATAAGTCGCTATGTCCATGAATTTGTTGCCAACAAGAACCTGGTGACTCAAAGCGATTTGAACAGTACGATTCAGATGGATTTTACCATTTCTAAACTGGGGGAAATTTCGAGTTTGAATGTTGTAATGGATAGCACCCTTCAGAAAAAAATGCCGCGATTGAAAGAATGGCTAACCCTTAGTATTGACTCCTTACCTAAATTGTTGCCGGCCTATAAAAGAGGGATTCCCGTTGAAACTAAGTTTAGATTGCCTGTAATTATCAATTCTGAAAAAATTACAAACTAAATTTATATCCCAAGGCAAAATCTATGGTAAAATCGCCATTGTCCGACAGGTTTAGCGCAAAGATATCGTAATAAGCGACCGTAAGAAAACCATTGCCCAAGGGAATGTCTGCACCCAATCCAAAGGCAAAAGGTGCTTGAAATTCACCGCCTGAACCCGAAATGGCATCCCTGGTGTCTCCATCCCCGTTAGGGTCGTCTATATTTTGGGATAGATAAACATAGTCTGCAATTTTAGTGTTCAAATAAATATCCACCGCATCCGATTTGACAAATTTTAAACGGTAGTTCAGCGATAATTGCGAAGAGGAAAGGTCATGATCACTGGAGGCGAACAATTGTCTAAACTGCAACACCAAACTATGTCGTTTTAATTTAACGTCGTCAATGATCTCCAATTCGGCCCCTATTTGTGGTAGTAAAGTGTTGTCTGGGTTCGCAAAAAACGGATAGTTGGTCATTCCACCAATGAAGCCTAATCGAGCTTTTAGTTTCGCTATTGGAGTAGCTCCAGCATAAGCGGGATCCACTTGCTTGTTATAGTCATCGAAGAACCACTTTAAACTTGATAGTGTTAGGTTGACGCGCTTTAGATCTGTGGAGGTGTCACCCGTTTGCTGCTGCAAAACCTGCTTATATTCTTGTTGATATTTTCCGTCGCTTTTGGTGTTTTTGAGTTCAATTATTTGGGTGCCTTTTTTTGAGAAATAGCGATATTCTCCATCAACTACAGCCCATAGCAGGGTTAGCGTACCGTCAACCTCGGTTGCCAATGTATAATTTTTCCCATCAATGGTATAGTTGGTTTGTGCGAATAGGCTTAGAGAAGATGCAAAAGCCAGGAGTAGGAGTAGGCGTTTCATAATAGACTGATTTGGTACAGCTAAAGGTAAAAAATTTTTAGAAACGGACTACTTTTTGAAATTTCGACCCTTCCATTGATAACTTCCAATAAGGCTATTAAAGATAACCCATAGGATGAGCAGTGGATAGATAAGGGCAGTGACAAGAAACCATAAGAGTGAAATTGGCTTGGCCAATAGTTGGCTTACTGTTTTCAACAGTAAGAGATCAACGACCATCTTCATACCAAGAATCATCAACAAAAAATACACAGGTTTCGAATCCCAGGCAAACCAACCAAGGCTGACCAAAAAAGCGAGATTACCCATGAAAACTATAACACCCATCACTTTCGAGGGAGTGTTTTTTTGTTTTGTCGTTTTACTGGCCCAACGAATACGTTGCTGAATGGCCTGCGACCAACTGTTTTCCGTTTTCGTAATCACAACAGCTTCTTTGCTCTTTAAAAAGGCGATCTTATTTGGGAAGTGGGATTGTACTTTTTCCAGCAAGAAAATATCATCCCCACTAGCGATGTGGTCGTTTTGTTCATATCCTTTCACCGCCTCAAAAACCGATTTTTCATAGGCCATATTGGCTCCATTACATAAAAAGGGTCGTTTCCAGCCAAAACTTCCCATAGCTACTCCCTGAAGGCTCAATCCATCCAGGAATTGAAAATGGTCAAGAATACTACCATTGGAATTATAAACTACAGGACCGCAAATCATTTTTGGAGCCTCTTTTTGAATGAGTTCATCATAGCAATACAACCAGTTTTTGGATAATTCACAATCGGCGTCGGTGGTAATGATCCATTTGTTATTCGCCTGTTCGATGGCCGTTCGGATAGCGTCTTTCTTTGGAGAACCCGATACTCTTTTATTCTGAAGAACGGTAAGATTGAGATCGGTTTTTTGAGCGTGCTGCCATATAATTTGTTCCCCTTTATCTTCAGATGCGTCATTCACGAGAATAACCTCAAATAGCTGAGTTGGATACTCCAGAGCATCTATGGACTGTAAGAGAGTTGCGAGATTACCTTCTTCGTTTCGAAAGGGAACAATAAGTGAAAATTTGTTATCTGGTTTCACCTTGGAAATTTGAACCCTCGGTAATCGAAAGACGCCTAAAATGAGCCAACCAATGGCTGGAACATATAGAACAATCATAATTATTAAGAAGACCATCATAAGCGCTTAAAGGTAATTACATAAAAACTACCCCAAACGGCTGGGATAACAAAATTGAGTAACCACATGACAAGCACGGTGCTGAGTATGGTTAATTCAGAAATTCCCAGTTGCGAAAAAAGCCAAAGGGACACCCCTCCCCGAACGACCACATCCAAAACAAAAAGTGTGGGAATGACCGAAACGAAAAGATACATCACAAAAATTATGGGAAAGGCTTCCATAGCGCTTATCGTGGCGCCAAAATAATTCAGAAGTAAAAAAAATAAGAAACTGAAAATAGCATACCGTACGAATGAATATAAAATTGTTTTTGAAATGACAGTGTTGGGTAAAGCCGTAATGTAACCTGTTATTTTGGTGAGTGAAAGCCCTTTGACCAACAACTGTTTTTCCTTGAAAAAATAGCCCAGAACCATCAATACAATGATGACAGCTACTAGTGCAATAAGTTTTGAGGTTGCCAAAGGCAGTTCAATTTTCTGTGAAGCGAGCCAAAAACCCAAGATCCCTAAAAGAATAGTGACCCCCATTTGAATGAAGTTCGAAAAGAAGTTGACCAGGAGTATTTGCTTTTGTTTTTCTCTCGGATAATACAAGGCTTTCGCTCCGTAATCTCCAATGCGATTGGGCGTTGCCAAAGAAACGGTATGGGCGGCCAAACTTTGTCTTGCTGCCCGTCCAAAGGTTATTTTTTGTATCCTGGAAACTACCGTCTTCCATTTTAAGATTTCAAAAACCCAGTTGGCGGTGGCTAAAATCAGAAAAAGACCCCAATATGCCCATCGATCAGTATTGCGAATATCCATTGCGCTTATAAATTCACGAAGATCGATAGTAGAATCCGAATTTAATTTTTGGTAGATATACCCAAAAGTCAAGCTAAGTATCAAAACTTTTAGGGCAATCAACCCATATTGCTTAGATTTGTGGGAAAGGGCTACCATGGAAGGCTAAATTAAGCAATTCCCTGAAAGTCCTCAGGAATACATGAAAACAGAAAGAATCATATTAGGGATCGATCCGGGGACCACCATTATGGGTTTTGGGATCATTAAAGTAGTAGAGAAACGAATGCAATTTCTACAACTGAACGAGCTGAAACTCTCCAAATATGATGATCATTACGTGAGATTAAAACACATTTTTGAGCGAACCATTCAACTCATTGAAACTTTTCATCCCGACGAGATCGCCATTGAAGCACCCTTCTTTGGTAAAAATGTACAGTCTATGCTGAAATTGGGCAGGGCCCAAGGGGTGGCTATGGCAGCCGGCCTCTCTCGTCAAGTTCCTATTACAGAATATTCCCCGAAAAAAATTAAAATGGCCATTACAGGGAACGGAAATGCCAGCAAGGAACAGGTGGCTAAAATGCTTCAAAGTACGCTTGGATTAAAGGAATTACCCAAAAATTTGGACAGTACTGATGGTTTGGCTGCGGCCGTATGTCATTTTTATAACAGTAATAAAACGAACACCGGAAAGAGCTATACCGGATGGACGGCCTTTGTAAAGCAAAATGAAGGACGGGTAAAGAAGTAATTGAAAATGGAAACTGTCAATTTCAACTACCTCATTTTACTCATGCGAATTACCTTCCTCTATTTTGTGGGCCGCGAATTATATATGACCCGGTTTAAAAAGAAGCGCAATAAATGGATTTGGTTTTTGATGGTGCTGGCGTTTAGTTGGTGGGGGTATTCCATCTATTTGGCGTTTAGACGTAGATTAGTGGTGAAGCGAAAATTTGCACCTAAATTTGCAACGGATCTTGGTAGAAAATAAGACATATTGTAAGAATTGTGAATCTGAACTGAGCGATGCGTATTGCCAGAGTTGTGGTCAACGCGCCGCTATTGGTAGGGTCACGTTCAAAGAGACGTTCAATGATTTTTTTGCCACGGTCTTTTCCGTTGATGCTCCCTTCATAAAAACATTAAGGTCGCTTTTTAGTGATCCCGGTAAACTTTTTCGTGCCTATTTAGGCGGGCAACGCAAGACCTATTACAAACCAGTAGCCTTTTTTATCCTCATGACGGTGGCTCATGTATTGATTCGCTCCTTGTTGAATTTTGATCCATTGGCAGAGGTTTCTGGCTATCAAAATGGCAATTTGGATACCTCACAGGTAGTAGAGGCCGGACGATTCATGCTAAAGAACATTAACAATATTTTGTTCCTTTTTGTTTTTTCTCTGGCCATTAGCCTTAAAGTTTTCTTTTATAAAAAATATAGCCTGGCAGAGTATGTTGCGGTTTCCTTTTATCTCATTGGAGCCTATATGGTTTTTACGACCCTCAATTTATTTTTTATGAAATTCATTAATGCTGAAATACAATTTTTGGGACTTTTCTTAATGTGTATTTATTTTGTCCTAGTGACGGTTTCTTTTTTTCAGAAGAAAAAGATTCTGTTAGCTATTAAAGGATTGCTCACCTATTTTGCGGCCACTTTATTGTACATGATATTCGGCTTTGGACTCAGTTTTCTCATTGTATTCTTCAAACTAAACTAATGTCAGGAATCTATATTCATATCCCTTTTTGCAAACAAGCCTGTCACTATTGCGACTTCCATTTTTCTACTTCCACCAAACATAAAAATAGGATGGTTGCCGCTTTATGTAAGGAAATTGAACTTAGGAAAGAAGAGATCGAGGAGGAAATACAAACCATCTATTTTGGAGGCGGCACCCCTAGTTTACTTACTTTAGAAGAGATGGAACACATTATTGAAGCGGTGAACAGCCATTATCAGGTATCCGAATATCCGGAAATAACGCTGGAAGCCAATCCGGACGATTTATCGGAAGCTTTTGTTGCTGAATTGGCCAAAGGCTCGGTGAACCGATTGAGCATTGGCGTGCAATCTTTCTTTGAAGAAGATCTACAGTTCATGAACCGGGCCCATAGTGCTAAAGAAGCATTCCAATGTATTGAAAGAACCAAGAAGCACTTCGATAATTACAGCATCGATCTTATTTATGGTATTCCGGAAATGACCGAAGAACGCTGGATAGAAAACCTTCGCAAAGCCTTGGCATTTGATGTGCCACACATTTCTTGCTATGCCTTAACCGTAGAGCCTAAAACTGCTTTGAAAAAGTTCATCGAACAAGGAATTGTTGCTCCGCTGAATGATGAAATGGCTCGAAGGCATCATGATTTGCTAGTAACGGAAACAGAAAGAGTTGGTCTTGATAATTACGAATTTTCCAACTTTGGAAAGCCGGGATACTATTCAGAAAACAATATGGGATATTGGCATGGAGAAACCTACCTGGGAATTGGTCCGTCGGCCCATAGCTATGATGGAGAAAACCGTAGTTGGAATGTGGCTAACAATGCTCAATATATGAAAGCCATGGAAGAAGGTTCCTTGCCGTTCGAACGTGAAGCGCTTTCACTTAGTGATAAATACAATGAATATGTAATGACCCGATTGCGAACCATGTGGGGTATCTCATTAAATGAAGTGCACGAATTATTTGGTTCAGAATATTATAATAATCTATTGAAACTGGCCGAATCACACCTCGCAGACGAATTACTTCTTTTGAGCGAAGGGTTTTTAATGGTAACTAGAAAAGGGAAGTTTTTGAGCGATGGTATTGCCAGTGATTTGTTTCACATTGATGAAGACTAACCAGAGAAATTTAACGAGTAAAAGCTTTAATGTATATTGCAATTGTGAAATCGACCTTACAATTACAAAATAAAAGCTACCAGATCGATCTATCCAAACCCCTGGATATTTCGATTCCGTTGCAGGGAAATTCGAAAAATCCTGAGGCCTGGTATTTGGAGCAACCCAGCATTAAACCGGTGGTGGTGGATGATTGGACGGCCAGTGTGGCCAAAGGCGCTTCGGTTAATTTTAACAGTATTTGGTTCAATCCGCACGCCCATGGAACACATACCGAATGTGTAGGTCATATTTCGAAAGAATTCCATTCGGTCAATAAAGTGTTGACCCAATTTTTCTTTACTTCGGAAGTGATTTCGGTTACCCCAAAAAAGAAAGGGAAGGATACTTATATTTCGGTTTCAGAAATAAAAAAGCTTCTGAAAGGAAAACAGCCCGAAGCATTGGTCATCCGAACGCTGCCCAATGCTACCAGCAAGAAGACCAAAAAGTATTCTCATACCAATTGGCCCTTTTTGGAAGAGGCCGCGGCACACTACATTAGAGAATTGGGCGTCCAACATTTATTGATAGATCTACCCTCGGTGGACCAGGAGAAGGACGAAGGAAAACTGTTGGCACATCGCGCCTTTTGGAATTATCCCAAAAACACCCGAACTAATGCCACAATTACCGAATTTATTTATGTCTCCAATAAGATTAAGGATGGGGCCTATGTACTCAACCTTCAAATAGCTTCTTTTGAAAATGACGCTACCCCAAGCAAACCCGTACTCTATAAAATTTTAAGAACATAAGAAAAACCCAATACGATGAGCACCAAATACCCCTTGCTACTCCTATTCAACCTACTATTGTGCCACTTTATAAGTGCACAGGACTATGAGACCGTGGATGCTACCATTCAATTATATCCTACAAGTTTCAATGCCCCTGAAGAGCTTTCTGCGTTTATCACCCGTGACTTCATATCTGAAGAAGACAAAGTAAGAGCGATCTATACCTGGATAATCATGAATGTCGCCTATGAGCCCGATGAATATAAACAGTTCAATTATAACTTTAAAAGTTATCGAGAACGTAACCTGAAAGAGGAAAAGACCAGGAATAAAATTATTAAGCGCACGCTGTCCAAAGGAATTGCCGTTTGCGAAGGCTATGCAATGCTCTTTGAACGTTTGTGCGAGTTACAAGGGATCAGTAATTATTTAGTGCGAGGGGACATTAAAACCAACTTTAACGATATTGGTCGTCCTTTTAAAAATACTCATATGTGGAATGTGGTGACCATCGAAGGTAAATCCTACTTGTATGATGCCACCTGGGGTGCAGGAAAATATCACGGAAAGTTCATCAAAGAACCCAATTATTTTTATTATAAAACTCCACCTAATTTATTCGCAAAAACACATTGCCCGCAAATGCCAGAGGACGCTTTTTTAACCGAAAACCTTACCCGAGAGGACTTTGCGGCGATGCCATTGGTGATTCAAGAACAGCTTACTCTGAACGATATTGATAACCCTAAAAAAGGATTGATCTCGTCTCGCGATGGGGACGGTTATGTGAACTTCAGCCTAAGAAATGTTCAGCCCTCTAAAATAGAATACTCCTACGGTGCGGATAAGAAAGCCTTGGAGTTTTCGAAAGAGGGAGAAGCGATTAGTTTTGTAATTCCCATTGAGCTGGGCAAGGAAAACTTACTCATCTATTTTGACGATAAACCGGCATTAGGTTATAAAATCAAATAACATGGATATTGAAACATTTAGAGATTATTGCCTGTCGAAAAAAGGAGTTACAGAGTCGTTCCCCTTTGATGAGCATACCCTTGTTTTTAAGGTGATGGGTAAAATGTTTGCCCTCTGCGGACTCGAACGCAAACCAACTCAGGTGAACCTGAAATGCGACCCCGAGCGTTCGGTAACGCTAAGAGAGCAATACGACGGTCTCATTTTTGGAGGTTATCACATGAATAAACTGCTTTGGAATACCGTGGTGATAGAAGATCGCGTCCCACCGTCTTTGATCATAGAATTAATTGATCATTCTTATGATTTGGTGGTGGAAAAACTAACCAAAAAATTGAAGTCGGAACTCGCAAATTTATAGTGCAAATTGCTTCCTAAACCCCATAGGTTTTAGCCCCTTAATTTCTTTAAACTTTCGATTGAAATTCGAAATATTCTGAAACCCACTTTGTTCGGCAATGTCGGCAATACTTAGCTCCTTCTCTTCTTTTAAAAGTGTACAAGCTTCTTCTATTCTAATTTCATTTAGGAAGGTGATATAGGTCTTTCGTGTGCGTTTTTTAAAATAATTGCAGAAAGCATTGGGCGTCATGGCTGCTTCTTTCGCTACGGCTTGCAATGTGATCTTCTCCCTAAAATGATCCATCGTATACTGAAAAACAGCACCCATGCGTTGTCCTTCAACATCTTTGTATTTTTTTTCTGAATGGAAGGATGAGAGTGGCACGTATTTGGCCGTATTAAGCTGTTTCAGCAATTGAAAAAAGAGAATGAAACGTTCCAGTTTGGTCGATTTCTGAATATCGTAAAACAAGCCATTTATTTTTTCCGAAGTATGCTTTAATTTGAATCCATTTTCAGACTTTTTAAAGAACGAGTGAAGCGATTTTAACTCTTCGGTTTGAAAAAACTCCGTTCCGAAGGAGGTTCGGGTAAAGAAAACGGAAAGCATACGAGAAGGCTGTTTTAGCTTTTCATTGCTTTTAAACACATGAGGCACATTACTTCCCAGAATTATTACGTCTCCCGCACCATAGGAGCTAATGGTCTCTCCAACAATGAGCACTCCGTCTCCTTGAATGATGTAACTTATTTGGATTTCTTCATGCCGATGCAAAAACCCATAAAACCCCGTTTGATAGTCCTCCTGTATGATGAGGGCATCACGTTTTGGTTTAGGGATGGTAAATGGTAATACTTTCATAATTATTACAATACTAATCAAAAAATACATCAATTTACATATTATGAGTAAAATAGTATTAATATTGAATAATTCGGTATTATTCAGAATCGCTTAAATCCTATATTTTTGAACCAAAATTTAACCCTATGAAATTTGATTGGAAGGGCGTAATGCCTGCTGTTACAACGAAGTTTACAGATCAAGATACACTAGATCTTCATATGTTCGAACACAATATTGAGGCTCAATTGGAAGCCGGAGTAAATGGTATTGTGTTGGGTGGAACTTTAGGAGAAGCAAGTACCCTTGAGGATTTTGAAAAAAGAGCGTTGACCCAAGCCGCCGTGAAAATAGTGGACGGAAAGGTTCCAGTGTTGATGAACATTGCAGAACAATCTACCAAGGCGGCGATAGCTGCGGCTAACCGAGCTGAGGAAGATGGCGCTTCTGGCTTAATGATGTTGCCTCCTATGCGTTACAATGCAGGCGATCATGAGACGGTAACTTACTTTAAAAGTGTTGCCCAAAATTCTTCACTTCCTATTATGGTATACAACAATCCTGTAGATTATAAAATTGAAGTGACTTTGGCTATGTTCGAAGAGCTATTGTCTTGTGATACCATTCAGGCGGTGAAAGAATCAACCCGAGACATTTCGAATGTCACACGAATTAAGAATAACTTTGGCGATAGACTTAAGATAATGACTGGTGTGGACACCCTGGCGCTGGAAAGTTTGTTGATGGGTGCCGATGGATGGATTGCGGGATTGGTTTGTGCTTTTCCTGCCGAAACAGTTGCCATATATAAACTTCAAAAGGCGGGAAGAATTCAAGAGGCCATAGATATTTACCGATGGTTTTTGCCCTTGTTAGAGTTGGATATAAACTCTAAATTAGTACAAAACATTAAACTAGCTGAAGTAGCAACCGGATTAGGTACGGAAACGGTTCGAGCGCCTAGATTACCGTTATCTGGAGACGAACGCACGCATGTGTTAAAAGTTATTGAAGATGGGCTCGCCTCTAGACCGCAATTACCAGACTACAAAAATCTATAATGTTAGAAATTAGACCAACATGTGAGCACTGCAACAAGTCATTGGCCTATGACGCCAAGGATGCGATGATTTGTACGTTCGAATGTACCTTTTGTGAGGCATGTGTCACTAACATATTGAAAGCGGTATGCCCTAATTGTGGAGGAAATTTTACCCGTCGCCCTATTCGGCCGGAAGGTTTGTTGGAGAAATACCCCGTTTCAAAAAAAATAGTGCATAAACCTGTTGATGTGGAAGCTCATTTAAAACGAATTCAGAATATATGATTACAGGAAAAAATTACATTGGAAATACCTTGAGTGCAAGCGGTGCTAAAACGTATAAGACCATTAATCCGAAATTGAATATTGAAAATCCACCTGTTTATTGGGAAGCTACTTCAGAAGAAATTCAAACAGCAATGGATTTGGCTTCGAAGGCCTTTTTGACCTATAAGGACATATCCGGAGGGCAAAGAGCTCGGTTTCTAGACGCCATTGCCGATGAGATCTTGGCTTTAGATGACCTTCTTATTCAAACTTATATGAGTGAAACTGGCCTGCCTGAAGGGAGGGCTAAAGGAGAAAGAGGTCGTACAGTGGGCCAAATGAGAATGTTTGCAGATCTTATTGAGACAGATGATTGGCGCGAGTTAACCATTGACACGGCCATCCCGGACAGAACACCAGCGCCCAAACCCGATCTGCGCCAAATGCTAATTCCATTAGGGCCTGTGGTGGTATTTGGAGCCAGCAATTTCCCATTAGCCTATGCGACGGCTGGAGGTGATACAGCCAGTGCATTAGCGGCAGGTTGTCCCGTGGTTGTGAAATCACACCCCATGCATGCCGGTACGGGAGAATTGGTTGCCTCGGCTATAGTTAAGGCCGCAAAAGATACAGGCATGCCCGAAGGTGTTTTTTCAAATTTAAATAGCGCGGGTATCGAAGTAGGACAACAATTAGTGACGCATTCCCAAACAAAAGCGGTTGGATTTACGGGAAGTATTCGAGGAGGTAGAGCCTTGTTCGATATGGCTGGGAAACGAAAAGAACCTATTCCTGTTTTTGCCGAAATGGGGAGCATAAACCCGGTAATTATTACTCAAAAGGCGCTGGAAAATAGGGCAGAGGAAATTGCAACCACTTATGCCCAATCTATTACCTTAGGAACCGGACAGTTTTGTACCAACCCAGGACTCTTGGTGGCAGTTGAAAGTAAAGAACTCGATAAATTTATTAAGGATTTGGGGGATAAAACGGCAGCTATTGATGCCCAACCCATGTTGCATCCAAATATTTTGGCGGCATATGACAAGCATGGTGCAGAAATAATTAATGAAAACGAAACTGCTTTAGTGAAACAATATGATGGCGAATTACCTGCCAACTATGCACAGGCTAAGGTAGTAACAACCTCAGGGAGGACCTTTTTGAACAATTCAAAATTACATCAGGAAGTATTTGGTCCATTTTCTATGGTGGTGCAGTGTATGGATGAAAATGAAATGTTGGCTGTAATTGCAAATCTTGAGGGGCAATTGACCGGAACCATCATTGCCGAGAAAGAGGATTATGATTCAATAACACCCTTAGTACAGACCTTGCAAAGCAGGGTAGGCCGTATTATTTTTAACGGTGTTCCCACCGGAGTCGAAGTGTCCTCTGCCATGACCCATGGAGGGCCTTACCCAGCAAGTACCGACAGCAGGTTTACTGCTGTTGGGAGTCACGCTATAAAGCGGTGGGTCAGGCCTTTTAGCTTTCAGGATTTTCCAAATGAACTATTGCCGAGCATGCTAAGTAAATACTAGATTTATTAATGCCAAAGAACACTTACAAATGTATTGATGCTCATACCTGTGGCAATCCCGTCCGTGTGGTAACAACGGGCCGGCCTCCCTTGCGGGGGAACTCCATGAGTGAAAAACGGCAGCATTTTTTAAAAGAATTTGATTGGATTCGGAAAGGACTCATGTTTGAACCGAGAGGACATGATATGATGAGCGGCAGCTTCTTTTTTGATCCTCAATTTCCAGAAAATGATTTTGGTATTTTATTTATTGAAACTTCGGGTTGCTTGCCTATGTGCGGTCATGGTGCTATTGGAGCCGTTACCATTGCCATTGAGGAAGGGTTAGTACAACCCAAGGAACCGGGAAAGATTAGAATGGAAACACCAGCGGGACTTGTTTTGATCGATTATCAGCGAACAAATGAAAAGGTAGACTGGGTGCGACTGACCAATGTAACTTCTTATTTGGCGGCCGAGGGACTTACAATTTCTTGTCCGGAATTAGGAGAAATCACTTTCGACGTTGCTTATGGTGGAAATTATTACGCTATTATTGATCCACAAGCAAACTTTAGCGGGGTCCAAGATTTTACGGCTGGAAAGTTGGTTCAATATTCGCAAGTAGTGCGAGAACGTATCAACGAAAAATATCCAAACTTGTTTATTCACCCCGAAAATGAAACCATTCGGGACGTAAGCCACATTGAATGGACGGGTATGCCTTTAGACAAGAAATCCTCTGGCAGAAATGCCGTGTTTTATGGTGATAAGGCCATTGATAGGTCACCTTGTGGAACGGGCACCTCTGCACGGATGGCACAGTTATTTGCCAAAGGACACTTGAAAAAGGGAGAAAAATTTATTCATGAAAGCTATATCGGATCTACTTTCGTGGGCTGCGTGGAGGAGGAAACCACGATCGCCGGCAAAAAGGCCATAGTTCCCACGATACGGGGCTGGGCAAAAATTTATGGGCATAACACGATTACCATTGACACGGATGATGATCCCTATGCCTTCGGATTTCAAGTAATTTAGATACAAATCGACAAAAAAGAATTATTGAAAAAAGTTGCAATCATAGGAGGAGGAGTCATTGGGTTGTGCGCTGCCTATTATCTTGTTAAGGATGGACATGAGGTAATCGTGGTAGATCAGTCCTCCATGGATCATGGTGCTTCTTATGTGAATGCGGGCTACTTAACGCCTAGTCATTTTGTACCACTGGCAGCTCCCGGTGTGATGAAACAGGGGCTTAAGTGGATGTTTAATTCGGCCAGCCCTTTGTTTATCAAACCGAGATTGGACACATCTTTTTTGGCCTGGGCCTGGGCTTTTAATAAATCGTGTACGGCAAAAAACGTCTCCCAATCTATTAGGGTTATTAAAGAATTTAATTTGTGGAGCGCACAATTGTTTTCAGAAATAAAAACTGCAGAAAGCTTTACGTTTCAGTTAGAAAATAAGGGACTGTTAATGCTCTGTAAGACTGAAAAGATGTTGGAAGAAGAATTGCACTTAGCCAAAATAGCTTTTGACGAAGGACTGGAGGTAACTACACTCTCACCATCCGAAATAAAAGACATTGAGCCCCATGCCAATATTGATTCGATAGGGGGTATTCACTACCACTGCGATTGGCACACAACCCCGCATGAATTTATGAAGGAAATACAAGATTGGCTGCTGGCCAAGGGAGCCACTTTTTATAAGAACGAATGTGTGGAAGATCTTCAAACTTCCAAGGGCGAAATAAAGAACATCATTACTAAGAATAATACTTTTACCGCAGATGAATTTGTATTGGCTGCCGGTTCTTGGAGTCATTTGTTGGGCAAAAAATTGGGCATACGAATTCCATTAGAAGCGGGAAAGGGCTACCGAATAAATGTAGATCAAAACACCAGAATTACGACGCCTGCCATATTAGCAGAGGCAAAGATAGCGGTAACACCCATGAATGGATTTACTCGTTTTGCGGGAACTATGGAGTTTTCAGGGGTCAATCATAAGGTGAACCCACTTCGTGTACAAGCCATCGCCACTGCGGCTGAGAGCTATTACCAAGGCCTTAAGTTTTCTGAGGATGAGAAAATGTTGGCTGCCTGTGGATTACGACCTGTTTCACCAGATGGCAAACCTTATATTGGAAGGTCTTCGAAATGTCAAAACCTAACTATTGCTACGGGTCATGCCATGATGGGATGGAGTTTGGGCCCAGCCACGGGGAAGCTAGTCGCCGAGATCATTTCAGAAAAGAAAACTTCAATGCCTTTGGATGCCTTTCACCCAGATCGTCGATTTTAATCTTCCAATGAGAGGCGCATATTAATTAAGTACTTTTTAAAACCTGCTTTTTCATAGGCGCGCAGGGCCGGTTGGTTTACATCATATACATCCAATCGGATTTCCAGAACATTTCGCTCCTTACACCATGCCAATAGCGCGTCTAAAACCAATTGATTGTATCCATTTCCGCGGTGCTGCTCGGGAACGAACATAAAACCCAGGTAGCCTATTTTTGAGTGTTTAAAATAAGGACGATCGTCCATAATTCGAGCGTAACCTGAGGCTACGATTTCGCTCGCTAATTCGACTACATATACTTCTGAAAGCTCACCTTTGATAAAATCGGAAATGGAATAATAGCTAATTTTTCCTTCCCGGATACAATTATCCATAGGTCGTTCGGCTTCTATGAGACCTTGCTCAAAGTTCAGGAGGGTGGGCAAATCATCCAATGTTGCTTTTCGAACCTTGTAATTCATATAAATTCAATAAAATTTAACAACTCATATCCGCCACAATTTTCCAATCACCATTTATCTTTTTGAAAATAATCAAAAATACACCATTGGCGTCACCCACATTTCGTTTTAAATGATATTGTCCCATCACCCAATAACTACCCTCGTCTATTTTCGAAATATCGTCGACGGTAAATGTGAGCGTTCCACTCTCATTCTTGGTGGGATATCCTTTTTTATAGTTGTCCAGGGTTTGTTGCCATCCTCTTGTAAGGCCGCGACTGCCATAAAATTTTAACGAATCATTTTTCCAATAACCCTGCATAAAGCCTTCGAGATCATTATTAGACCAAGCTTTTTCCTGAGTTTTCATAACAGCAATTATGGCTGCTTTATCCTGAGCTTCGGTGGTTTGTGCGACACCATTTAGCGTTGCCAATGTGAAGCATAGAAAGAATAATTTTTTCATGATGTAATTATTTTGACGGTTGTATTGTAAACGAATAATGATAATCTTTGGGAGGTATGGTATAGGCGTCATGGACCAAACGGCCCCATGAGGTGTCTCCACCTACTCCCATTTGCAGATAATCGATGTTCCATTGAACGGTGGTGCCCACTTCAATATCAGCGCCGTGTTTTTTAGTGACCGGGACCAAACCGGAAGCCGACACAGCTCCATCTTCACTGCTATAGTCTAATTCTTGCATATCAAAAGGCCACACGCTAGCGTTTAACAATTCCATTTCGCTTTGGACTCTTAAGGTACTATTTTTTGAACTCACTTCCATCCACCGAATATCGGTTTTGTTTCCAGTCTCTTGGGGGCGCGAATAGGTATGGAATTGATCCGTGATCTTGCCACCATAAATGCCCGTTTTCATTCCAGTTTTGCGGTCCCAATAACTTTCTTCCGGGCCTTTTCCATACCAAGCGACGTCGCTATATTTGTTGGATAGAGTAATATACATTCCTAACCTTGGAATGTTGGGTAAGCCCTCTTTATTAGGTGTAAAGAAGTATTCAATAGACAATGCGTCTTTAGAAGTAAGTTTGAAGTAAACGGTGACCAAGGCTTCCTTATTTGGTGTATGGTATGCGACTTTGTATTGAACACCATCTGCAATATTTTTTGGGTATTCCAGAAGCTGTGCTGAATATTGATAGCTTGCAACTTGCCAAATTTTGGCCCATTTATCCATTCCATTTCCTAAATCATTATCCGTTGGAGGGCGCCAAAAATTAGGGCGAATGGGTTGATTCGTTATTTCATTTCCCGAGTAAATCCAGCTAATGATCTCTCCTGATTTTGAATCAATCGATAATTCAGTTTGGTTGTTTTTGATTAGAACATGTGCTTCAGAAGAAATTATAGAGAACTCACCTTCGGAAGATTTTCTTTGCACTTTTTCACCCTTCTGAAGTATGAATTGATCCCAAGCTACTTCATGTCCTGATGGCAACAAAGCGCTGGCCTCCTTCTGAATTAAACTAACCTCCAAAATATATTCGCCTCCGGGGGAAAATTCTTTGGGAAACTTTTTTAAGGAAATTTTTGTCGTGCGCTGGGGTAACAGATTAATTGCAATGTCAACGTCTTTTAGAACTTCCTTTCCGTCTTTCAAAATGCTCCATTGGATTACCTTATCCGAAAAATCGGCAAAGAAGTTTTTGTTATCCACTTCAACAATACCATTACCTAAATAGCGAAACTGAGCGGGTTCGTAGACTTTTTTCACTTCGGAAAGATGGGGGTGAGGATTTCGGTAGGGGTCCACCAAACCATTGTTCAGGAAATTACCATCGGTTGGCAGATCTGGGTGGTAATCATGACCATAGGCCAAATAAGGTTTCCCGTTATCGTCTTTGTATTCCAAACTTTGGTCTACCCAATCCCAGATAAAACCGCCCTGCAGATTTGGAAACTTTTCAATAATGTCCCAATAGTCCTGCAAATTTCCAACCGAATTCCCCATAGCATGGCAGTATTCAATCATGATGGAGGGTTTTTCTGAACTGGACTCGCCATGATCGATCAAATATTCCGATTTTGGATACATTGGGCAATACAAATCTGTATAATCTTCCTTTCCTGCGGGTTCGTATTGCACAATGCGCGTTTTGTCATTTTCTTTGAGCCATTGATAGGTCCTACGGAAAATTTCACCTTCTCCCGCTTCGTTTCCTAAAGACCAGGAATAAATCGAGGGATGATTCCTATCTCTATAGTACATTCTTTTTGTGCGCATCATATGAGCAGGTAACCAGGACATTTCGTTACCAATTTGTGTGCTGTCATGGATAGCCAGAGGATGACTTTCAATATTGGCTTCGTCAATAACATATAGACCAAATTTATCACATAGATCAAGCCAATACGGATCGTTTGGATAATGAGCGCTTCTAACGGCATTAATGTTGTTTTGCTTCATCAGTTGTATGTCCCTTTCCATTGATTCTTTGGATACCACATGGCCTGTGTATGGGTCTGTTTCATGCCGGTCTACTCCTTTAAAATAAACAGCTTTTCCATTGATGAGCAATTGTCCATTCACAATTCCAACCTGCTTAAACCCAAGATTTCGATCTATATATTGATTGTTTTTTGGTTCGCTTTCGTCCTCTAATGCTATGTGCACCGAATACAAGTTTGGAATTTCTGCGGACCATGCTTGAATGGATTTAATTTGCTCTTGATAATTGAAATCCAGATCAAGATGAGGCAAGATCTCTACTTTTTCAGATCCTTGATAATAAATACCTTTGTCGTCGTAAATAGTAAAAGAAATTTTTCGGGAAACCGCTTTGTCTGAATTATTTTTTACTGAAACGGAACCATCAAAATATCCGTGTGAGTAGGTACTATCCAAAGAAGTTTCCACATAGTAATCTGAAATAAATACCTTGGGTTGGGTGTATAAGTAAACATCGCGTTCAATGCCGCTCATTCGTAACATGTCCTGACTTTCCAAATAACTGGCATCACTCCAGCGAAATTGTTGAAGGGCAATAAGGTTTTTTCCTGGTTTAAGAAATTCAGTAACATGAAATTCTGCGGGTGTTTTACTTCCCTGAGAATAGCCAATGTAATCACCATTTACGTATAGGTATAAGGCCGACTTGGCTCCGGCAAAATGAAGAATAACGTCTTCAGAAAGAAAATCTTTTGAAAGAATTACCTCTTTTCGATAGGTCCCGACTGGATTATAATCTGCTGGAGCGTTAGGCCATTTTGTAGTAAAAGGGTAACGTTCGTCCAAATAAATGGGATGGCCAAAGCCTTCGACTTCCCAATTGGCTGGAACAGGAATGGTGGTCCATTGCGAATCATCATAATCTTCATGGTGAAATGTGGTTGGTCTTTCCTTTGGATCTTTCACCCAATTAAATTTCCACAGGCCGTTCAGGCTTAAAAACCGAGTTGATCGCTCTATTTCTGAAACAGAATCATTTTCAAATCCGAAGTAAGTCGCTCTGGGAGGGAGCTTATTGTCCTCGAATATTTCATGATTGAAATGAAACGTCTGCTCGGGAACGACCAACATAGTAGAGTCCTGTTTGCAACTTGCAAAAAGAACCAACATCACAACTAGAAAACGGATATTCATAAAAAGTAAGTCATAAAATCTTCTTTCAAGATTTTTCTAAGATAATGTATTAAGTGTTCTGCATTATTCTTGTTGAAAACCAGGGGTGGTTTTATTTTAAGTACGTTATGATCCGGACCATCGGTGCTCATCAATATTTTGAAATCTTTCATTCGATTGGCAAGGTAACTCGCGTGTTGTGCCAGTGGGTTTTTTTCTGAATCCACCAATTCGAACCCTAAAAATAGTCCTTCGCCTCGAACATCTCCAATAATCGGAAAATCCGATTGAAGATTAATTAATTCAGACTTTAAAAAACTACCTACCTGTAAAGCCTTTTGCTGAAGGTTTTCATCATTAATAACGTCGAGAACGGTTCTTCCAATAGCCATGCTTACCGGATTTCCGCCAAAAGTGTTGAAGAACTCCATGCCGTTGGCGAATGCATCAGCAACGGATCTGGTACAGGCCACAACAGCAAGCGGATGTCCATTGCCAGCCGGTTTTCCAAGCGTAACAATATCAGGAACCACCTCGTGCCATTGAAAGGCCCAAAATGTGCTGCCTACACGACCAAAGCCTGTTTGTACTTCATCGGCAATGCAAAGACCTCCTGCGGCTCTTACTTTACGATAGATTTCTTTGAAATAGTTGGGTGGTGGGACAATTTGCCCACCACAACTAATGATAGGCTCGCCTATAAATGCGGCGATTTCCTTTCCTTGTAGTGGCAAATTTTCAATATACTTCTTTGCGTGTTCGGCATATTTTTTTTCCGCTCCTGCACCTTGGAAGATCCCGCGAAACCCATCGGGCATAGGCAAAATATGGGTAGCATCGGGTTTTCCTTTTCCTCCCTTTCCATCAAATTTATAACTACTCACCTCCATTACGGCGTTGGTGTTTCCATGATAGCCAATTTCAATGGCAAGCATATCATTTCTTCCAGTGGCTGTTTTCGCCATTCGGATAGCAAGTTCATTGGCCTCGCTGCCGGAATTTAAAAAATGCAATACGGATAATTCTTCTGGAAGTTTTTTCAACAATGCCTTCGCGTAGCTATTAATTTCTTCATTCAGATAGCGGGTGTTGGTGTTGAGTACCGCCATTTGTTTCTGCCCTGCCTTAACTACGCGCGGGTGCTCATGACCTACGTGTGCGACATTGTTTACGGTATCTAAGTATTTTCTTCCGAAGGAATCCATCAAATACGCTCCATCACCTCTAACCATGTGCAAAGGGTCTTCATAGGAGATGCTTAACCCTTTACCCAGATGATTTTTTCTGAAGTCGAGAATGTCTTCTACGGGCGTATCATATTGGGTTACCAGAACTTCATTTTTAAACCATAGATTGGGGTCTGGACACAAATCCTTCCAAAGTGATATCTGGTTTGGATAGCAGACACCTGGGAAATCAACTTTATAGTCCAACATGCTTAACATAATCTGAAAATGTAGATGTGGTGACCAAGAGCCATTTTCATGGGGAGTTCCTAAATGACCAATACAATCGCCTTTTTTTACACGATCTCCTACTTTAAATTTTGAGGGACTGTCGGCAGTGAGATGCCCATGTAAGGTATAAAAGGTGATGTCATCCTCATGGTGTTTTAAAATAATGAGTCCGCCGTATTCTTTATATCCAGCATCATTTACTGCGGTATAAATTTCGGCGTCAAAAAGCGCGTGTACTGCAGTTCCAGCGGGAAGCCAGAAATCAACTCCTAAGTGAACCGTTCTGCTCTCCGGACCCGTATTTCCCTCCTTATCATAGGCAGCGGAAGTATAAACGGGACGGGGCTCTAAATACCCATTTGCAATTATTTTGGTTGGATGTTCTTTTTGAATTTCTTCAATTTTGTGAGTGAAGAGCGGCAGGTTATTAAATTCGTGAGCATTTCCAATCCAGGTGCTCGAAACCTTCATGTCTAATAAATGAACGTCTGTGACAACGCCTTTTTGTAAGGCATTCTTAACCGGAAGGGCGGTTGGAAATAGCTCCGACAAGAGAATATCTTGCTTTTTTGCCCAAGAATGGAAAGTATCTTTTTCCCGGTGGGCGGCGAGGCCAGCGGTATTTCGAAAACTATAATTTGCGTGATCGGATGAAATTAGTGCCCACTTACGAAGGGCTTCCCAGGCTGGCTTTTCACTAACCAAGTGATAATCGTTATTGGAGTTTTCAGCTTTGCGAATCGCCGACTTGGTCACGGTAGTAATCAGCCGCATGCCGGTGAGTGTGTAAATACATTTTATTTCCTCTGCCGTTAACGGGTGTGTGGTTTGATACCCTTTAAGCACGTCTATTGCTGCGTCTAGTGGATCGGGTACGTCTGTAATTGCATAGGCTAAAAGGATGGCCAAATCGTTAATCGTTTGAGTATGGACGGCATCGCCAAAGTCAATAAAACTAACCACTTCGGGATGGATGAGGTCCTCCGAAACCAGAATGTTATAGTTATTGATGTCGTTATGAATAACACTCTTTGGTAACTTTTGATAGCACTCTTGTAATTGAATAAAAGCTTCTTGAAAAGGTGTGACCAATTCTCTCTCTTCCGAAGAAAATAAGTTAAGATGGTCTTTGGTCCAAAGCGAAAAAGCTAAATTCCAGTCGGACGGTTGCTCCGGCGCTTCATGGGTAAAGTCTTTTAAAGCTGTGGCCAGACTTCCGGCCCGTTTTCCTAGTTGATATCGAAGTGCGCCGGTTTTAGGATTAACTTGCACCCATAACCTGCCATCTACCCAGCTTAACATTCGGATATTTCTGGTTTTTCCTTCTGAAACGATCTGGCTCATCATATTGCCTTCCGTATTCGGGATCAATTTTGGTAGTTTGAGATCGAGCGGTCTTTTGGCTAAATAGGCCAGTAATTCATTCTGAAATATCAAAAGATCTTTGGAAGCTTCAGTTTGGGCTATTTTAAGTATATAGCATTGCTTTTGTGGTGTTTCCAGTTTGAAATTTTCGTCCTCATCGCCGGGCATTTTGATGGCATTAGCGATGATTCCGTAGTGTTCAAGGGCTATTTTTTCTGCTTCGGAAATGGAGATCATTTGGAACTAAATTTCAGATAAAAATAGAAAAAGAAAAACGAGCACAGCCAGATTATTTCAGAATAATTTCAGGGATTTTTAAGTGGATGAAAATTACCCATTATGAAGCTCAGGTTTTTCCGTCAGAACGGAATCGACCTGATTATTAATCATGGCTCTTGATCGAGATGGAAGTCTCAAATAAATGACTGCTTCCCGGAGGTAATTGCTTTAGTCCAACTTTATTGTTAAAAGCGTCGGCAATGCACGTCATGGGTTCAATGGCCAATGCTGTTCTGCTTTTGGGAGTATAAAGTTGTAGGTAACAGTCTTCGGGTACGCTCATTTGTAATTGATAACGCGGACCTTGTAAGACGATGCGACCCAAACGAAGTTTATAGGCCGAATCCAATTCGGCTTCAGCCAATTGAATCTCTTCCTCAGTGTGTGCTTCAGCATCTATGGGGACCATCTTTTCATCATTCACGTATTTTTTTTCTGCTGAAAAATCTACGCTACACTGGTCGTAATTGGCCAATTCAAAATAAGGGTGCCAACCCATCCCGAAAGGAAAAGATTGGGTCCCAATATTGGTAACGTTGAAACTTAATTTAAGTCCGGTATCAGAAAAAGAATAGACGATAATAAATTGATACGGAAAGGGAAACCCATGACTGGAATGATGCGTATAGCGCAGTGAGATGGATTGATTGTCAATCTGGTCAACCGTAAATGACTTGTTGCTTATTAACCCGTGAATGGCGTTGTTATACCCAGGTTCATTTATTGACAGTTGAAATTGCTCACCATTGAACGAATATTTCCCTTGCGCAACGCGATTAGGAAAGGGAAACAAAACAGCCGAGGGGTAAGTTGTCTTATATTTTTCAAGTCCTGCGTCGTCCAAAGAGATCGATTTGATGATAGGAATTCCATGGACCGTCAATTCTTGAACACTTCCTCCTAAATGGGGGAAGACCTTACAAGAAAACCCTTCCTCACTAAAATGAAAATGATCAAATAGTGGATTATCATTACTAACTTTCTGGTAGGTCATCTAGGAGTGATGGAAATGGTTTTGTCCAAATCGAAGTTCGAAAATAAACAGAAAAACCAACCTGAGCAAAGAGCTATAAAATACTTTTCTGTTTCTTGTAAAATGCGTCTGCCTGCATTTGCATGAGTTCTCGTGCTTTTTTACGCTTATAGTCATACAGTTCCTGCTCTTCGGCAATGTCTGCGTACACTCGATTATTTAGATCCCGATCCGTAGTAACTAAGACGGCGCGTTGACTTTTTTGTTGAGAAACCCATGAAGTTACTGCACCCTCTTGTTCGGCTAATTTGAGGTCATATGCCCCTTTAGGTGAAAGTAATTTTGCGATTATAGGAGAGGTCTCTATGGCCAGGAATAGTAAGAAAATAAAGAAAGAAGGAAGCCAAGGCAATTTGTTTAGGGCATTTATTCGAGCCATTAGGCCATCAAAGCCATCGATTATGGGCTGCGTTTCTGCCACTTCGGTATTATATTGTTCAGCCAAAAGTGCCATTTGAACTTCATTTGCCTCTATTTTTGCTTTATTGGTTGCACGTAATTCCTGCAGAGCGGCCAATTCGGCATCGTGTTTCTCTCGTTTTTCTTTGTAAACGGGGCCTTTGCCTAATATTTCTGTACCTGCCCGCCCTTCGGCTTCGGCGATATAGGTGTCGTATAGAGCGTTGACCTCTGTTTCTTTATCAATTACTTCTTGTTTAAGAACTTCATTGTCTGCAGCCAATGCTTCCAGCGCTGGAGTATATTGCAGTGCTAATTGGTCTTTGTTTTCTAAGGTTAAGGCATTCTTTTCTTCCAATAAGACCTGATCGATCTCTTTTTCGAAGATCTTGATCTCCAATGGCTTTGCGATGACAATAGCGATGATTACCGCGAGGAGTATTCTCGGGGATGCCTGTATTAATTCGTCAAAAAAGCTATCTCTTTTTTTAATGGTGGACACAATAAAACGATCCAGATTAAAGATGAGCATTCCCCAAATACAACCAAAGAAAATGGCCGTAAATAGATTGTCAAATACAGTGTAAAGGGCAAAGGAACCGGCAATGGTAGCCATAACGGCAGTAAAAAACACGGTAGCACCTATTCCTGCATATTTAGTCTTTTCGCCGGCGGAGCATTCTTCGAGAATATCGGTATCGGCACCAGAACAAAAAATAAAGAATTGTTGTAGCATAACTAGTTGATGTTTTGGAGGATAAATCACTCCTATATTGATGAATGAGTCTATTAGAACGGTTTTAATACGAAATTGTTACATAAAAAAGGCTCGATTTCGATCGAGCCTTTACTTATTTTGTGAAAATCGTACTATTCTGTTTTAATTATCACCACTGGCGGATACATAGAAGTTGTCATGGAAGCATTCTTGTTTTTCCGTACATATGATAAGGCACGGTCAAAGTCTATTTGATCATTGTTCATATAGAATCTAGCGTTCTGCTTGTTCATGGCTTTTACCTGATTTACTATATTTCTATCAGTGACCTTGGGTAGACTCTTGTCGTTATTAATTTCCAAATTATGTGAAATTAATACGATGGGGTTTTGATCTTTTTCCTGAATTATTTGAAACCGTGCGCTTTTTTCATTTTGAATAATGTCCAAGCCTTTTTTTGAACTGATCCTTTTATCGTTAAGATAAAACTGTGGGTCTTCAGAAAGGATTTCGCTGAGCTTGGTATTTATTTCCTGCCCCTTATTTTTCAAATTCGTAGCCCCTGTTTTGTTCTTCTTTTTAAGATAAATAGGTTCTTTCGAAATTTTTACTACGGGTTTTTTAGCGTCGATCCCGGTAGAATGAATGTTTAGGTCTCTATTCTTTTTTACCAGTTCAATTGCCTTGTCTGAAGAGACCTTCTTTCCTTCGTAATAAAACGTAGCTCCTTTTTTAGCCATGCCAATAATGTGATCTAGCAGATCTTCTGGTGCCGGCGGTGGTGGCGGTGGTGGCGGAATATTTGCGTCTCCATCGTTCACGCCTTTTATTACTTTTATGGCTTCCGTTGGTTCTATTGTTTCTGGTGCTTCCGGTGCCTCAATGGCTTCAGTGGCGGGTGGAGGCGGCGGCGGCGGAGAAGTTGGTATGATGCTCTGTCTACCGTTCTCTTTGTAATAGTTTGTTTTTTTGAATTCTGCGTCTAACTTTTTTAGAAATGAATTAGGCGTGGCAGCAATTCTTACCGAATGATATGCATTAATAAAATCTGTTGTAGACCAATTTTTGGTTACCCTATCAATTTCATCGGCGAATTTATCAAGTGCAACAGTTTTTCCATTGACCATGATCTTGCTTGCATTAACGGTAATGACAATGCTCAATTTGCCATTGCGTTTTGCCCCCTCATTAAACGCTTTGGCGTATTCCTTTTCCCAAGAGGTTTTGCTTTTTAAAGCGCCTGGAGATTCACTTTTCATAGGAGTATTTCCTTTTCCGCGTACTACTTCTTGATTACCCGCAACAAGACGATAGAAGCCGTACTCTTTTAAAGTATCAAAGATGAACTGTACCTCTGCTCTTGAGGGTTCTTTGGGGTGCATAATATGTATGTTCATCATATGATTGCGAATGGCTGGAGTAAGATCTTGGTGCAATCTTCCAACAACCTTAGCCAAGGTACTTTTAGTTGCACTAACGCCTTCGACCAAGTAAGTACCATTTGCATTAATGTGAATTTCGATACTTCTTGCTGTTGGAATAGCATCATTTTTTTCTTGCTTTATACCACAATCCGGAAATGGTTGTGCATTATTTCTCTGATCTGTGGTCATGCTTCGATAAATAGTCTCTAGCTTTTTTAATTCTGAAAGCGGGATTACTCTATTGGTTGGGTCTTTCTCAAATCGTTTATTCCAAAAACTAGCTAGTTTATTATACTGTTGAACTTGTTGAGGAGTAGCTTTCTTATCAGAAAATTCATTCAATGTTGCATGATACCATGCTTCGTATTCTTCTTGTACTTTTTGGTCTTCAAAAACTACTTTAGGTCCAGACGTTACTTTTTGTTCGATTTGGGTGGTGCTAAAACCATAGACTAAAACTGCCGCCAAGGGAAGTATTAGCATGCATTTGAGCCAAGCGGCTCGTTTTGATGTGTGTTTTTTCATAACTGTAAAGCGTTTTTTAATTGATGAATAATTAATTGCATGTGCCATTTCAGGCACGCTGGAAGTTGATGAGAAATCCAGTAGTATATTTTGATATGTTGACAGTACCGCCCCTTGACCCAACACTGTACGATCTGCTAGGAATTCATGATTCAGTTTAATGCTATTTTTGATGAAATAGAGGATAGGGTTAAACCAAAGGATGACACATAAAAGCTCTATAAATATGATGTCCCAGCTGTGTTTTTGGTCTACATGCGCGCGTTCGTGAGCAATGACTTCTTTTGGAATGGTATTCGTTTCGTATGCTTTTTTGGTAAAAAAGATATGGTTAAAGAAACTATGCGGTGTTACAGGCAGTTGCAATAAAACATATATAATAGATCGTTTTTTTACCAAAGGGTTCTTTCGAATTTTTTGAATAATACGGAACAGATTGCGAATAAATCTAAAACCCATTATAGCGACACCAAAACTATAAATACTCCATAATATAGTGAGGATATAATCTGTTGGCGGTTCGGGTATGGTAAGGTCTTGATTGCTAAATGTAGTTAACTCACTTATAAATTGCTCGCTTACTGCTGCTACATATATAGTTTGCGTGAAAGTAATGTAAGGAATGATAAGTGCTGCAATTAGACTTCCTAATAGAAAGAAACGCTTCGTAGTATGCAGGCTGGTTTGCTCTAAAACCAATTTGTAAAAAGTAAAGAAAATGAGCAGACAGGCAGCCGATTTTAAAAGGTATACTTCCATGGCTATTTATTTTCAATTTGTTTATCAATCATTTTCTTGAGTTTTTCTAATTCTTCTTTACTCAAATCTGTGGCTTGCGTAAAGAATGAAGCAAATTGAGCGGCATCATTATTAAAAAAGTTTTTGATAAGCCCGTTGACATGTTTGGAAAAATAATCCTTCTTTTTTACCAATGGAAAGTACTCGCGGGATCGTCCCAACTGTACATAATCCACAAAATTCTTGTCTTGCATACGTTTCAATAAAGTAGCAATTGTAGTAGTGGCTGGTTTCGGATCTTCATAGGCTTCAATGAGGTCTTTCATAAAAGCGCGCTTCTGTTTCCAGAGGACCTGCATGAGTTGTTCTTCAGAATTGGATAATTGCATAAGGCTAATTCATTATTTACTCTACAAACGTAGAATAAATATTTTAATTCTACAAGTGTAGAGGTAAATTATTTTGAAAAAGAAGTGAATTTATTGATTATGCGGATATTCATTCACCCAGTGAAAACCTCTATTGAGAAGCTCAAAATCGCTCTGGGGTTTTCTTTTCAATAAAATTTGAAGGGAGTCATTGAATAGGGTTCCTTTCAATTCCATTTCTTCCGAAGTGATAAAATGAAGCTTAAACGCATGGTTTAAAGTGTCCGATTTATTGAATCGTAAGATGACCGTATTATCTTCGGTACGATCTTCAAAATGATATGGAATCAAGGCGTTATTCATTTTTTTGATCACTGCCCTTTCTTTCTTGTCCAATATCAAATACCTCCATCGGTAGCTGTCAGTGAGAAGAGGAGGTAAGGTGTCGTTGTTTTTTTTGAATAACTTAACCTCCCAGATCCCATAAAACTTAGCGTCTGTTTTAAGTTGTTGGGTGATATCGAATTGCGCTATGCTTTGAACCATGATGGTACCACAAATTAATACAAGAATGAGAACTTTCACGACCGATACGACAATTTTAAAGCGCTTTTTATACGGAAGGAAGTAGTTTGTTTTTTCGGTAGCTTTATTTCTGAAAAATAAATTCAAGAATCGTTGACTATCCGCTAAGAATAAAACAAGTGCCATTCCAATGAGATGGGTGGAAAGTATTTTTACGGGGATGTCGTACGTAAAATTCATCATGGCGACGTTAGCCATCACTCCGATTATAATAATGCTTCCGAGGGTAAGTGTACGTCGATATAGCAGTAACACCCCTCCCACAACCTCTACAAATCCAATGAAAATGCTATAGGCAAACGAATGCCCCATAAAGGTCCAAGCTAGCCCCATAGGTGACATTTCTCCAACAGGTTGCAAAAGACGGACTAAACTGGGGTCGGGAAACTGTCCTTTAAATATTTTGCCAAAACCATACACCATCATTATATTGAACAGAAACACCCTTAATATGACCTGGAACCAGTAGAATAGCTTGTTATAGGAAATCCTTTTTCGATCCATAATGGACCAAACAGCACCAATAATAAGCGCCATAAAAATGTTGAATGCGAAGACCACCCAATGGGAAGTCATATCGCCACTCCCTGTGCTTTTCATTTCAAAATTGGATCCCCAACCCAGAATGGCATCCGCAAACCATCGCAATGGCGTTTGCAAGAAGGTTTGGGTGAAAAGGAGCAGTATAAATAATGTAAAATAGCTAAATAGAAATCGCACGGCAATTTTTTGTGCCGGACTCCATTGTTTTTTAAATTCTTGGGAAAATAGCATTGGGTCGTTTTAGTTCTTCATAGGTAAATGGTTGTCTATTAATGTTACATTTTATATTGAAATAACCGATTTGGAGTTTCTAGACCCTTCAGTTAATAGTAATCTATATCTTTGCCTGCTAAGTAAAATAATTGAAATGAGCATAGAAAGGGAAGTAAGAAAAAGGGCAGAAGGAAAATGTGAGCTTTGCGGCCATGATGAGCATTTGGCTATCTATGAAGTTCCCAAAACACCCGACTATATTAAGGGAGTAGATACTTCTCTTTTGGCTTGTGATCATTGTATTTCTCAATTTGACGATCACGAGGGAAGAGATGCGAATCATTGGCGTTGCTTAAATGACAGTATGTGGAGTACTGCGGCTCCTGTTCAAGTTATGGCTTGGCGAATGTTGCATCGTTTAAAGAGCACGGGCTGGTCACAAGATTTGCTAGATATGATGTATATGGAAGAGCAGCAGTTAGAATGGGCTGCTGCGGCAGGTGATGCCGAAGATAAGACAGATGCGCTTATTCATAGAGATGCCAATGGCGTAATACTACAGTCTGGAGATAGTGTTGTTTTAATTAAAGATCTTAAAGTGAAGGGGAGTAGTATGGTGGCGAAGCAAGGAACAGCGGTACGTCGCATTTCCTTAGACCATGAAAACGAAAAATATATTGAAGGCAGAGTAGGCGATCAACAAATTGTGATTATTACAGAATACGTCAAAAAAATATAAAAAAGCCAAACTCTTTTAACGGAGTCTGGCTTAATAAGGTTAAGAATTATATTATTTTACGCCCGTTTCATTTCAGTAAAATAGTGGTAGAACTGTGGAATGGTTTCTATTCCTTTTAAATAGTTCCAAATGCCAAAATGCTCGTTGGGTGAATGAATGGCATCACTGTCCAAACCAAAGCCCATCAAAATTGTTTTACTTTTCAGTTCTTTTTCAAATAAGGATACTATTGGAATACTTCCTCCGCTTCGTTGTGGGATGGGAACTTTGCCAAAGGTAGACTCATAGGCCTTAGCCGCAGCCAGATATCCTAAACTGTCAATGGGTGTAACGTAGGCTTGCCCGCCATGATGTGGTGTAACTTTCACCGTAACTCCCTTGGGAGCGATTCGCTCAAAGTGATTTTTGAAAAGATCGGTAATTTCCTCCCAGTTTTGATCTGGGACCAATCGCATGCTAATCTTTGCAAAAGCCTGACTTGCAATCACTGTTTTGGCACCTTCGCCCGTATAACCTCCCCAAATACCATTAACATCTAAGGTAGGTCGGATGGAGTTTCGTTCATTGGTAGAATAACCTGCTTCTCCATAAACATCTTCAATATCCAAAGCTTTTGTGTAATCCTCTTTACTGAAAGGTGCCTCGGCCATTTTAGCTCGTTCAGCTTGCGTTAATTCGTCTACTTTATCGTAAAAACCGGGGATGGTAATATGATTGTTTTCATCATGTAAGGAAGCAATCATTTTCGTGAGTATGTTGATGGGATTTGCCACGGCACCTCCGTACAATCCGCTATGCAGATCGCGATTAGGCCCGGTTACTTCTACTTCAACGTAACTTAGTCCGCGTAGTCCTGTTGTAATAGAAGGGATCTCGTTGGCTATCATGCCCGTATCGCTAATTAAGATGACGTCATTGGATAGTTTTTCCTGATTCCGCTCTACAAACCATCCCAAACTTTCGCTGCCTACTTCTTCTTCTCCTTCGATCATAAATTTCACGTTGCAGGGTAGTTGATCTGTTGAGGTCATATACTCCAGGGCCTTTACATGCATATACATTTGACCTTTGTCATCGCAACTTCCGCGGGCAAATATAGCTCCATCAGGGTGTAATTCAGTAGGTTTTATAACCGGCTCAAATGGAGGGCTGTCCCAGAGATCTAACGGATCCGGTGGTTGCACATCATAGTGCCCATAAACCAAAATTGTCGGCAGGTTGGAGTCGATGATTTTTTCCCCATAGACAATAGGGTAACCTGGGGTTTCACATATTTCTACGTGATCGCAACCTGCTTTTTCGAGACTGGTCTTGATAGCTTCCGCCGTTTGTATTACATCATTTTTGTATGCTGAATCTGCACTAATACTAGGAATTCTTAACAGAGCGAGCAGCTCATCAATGAAACGTTTTTGGTGTTCTTCGATATAGGGTTTTGCGCTTTTCATATTTTGTTTTTCTGAAGGAATGCTAAGGTACAAAAAGGCGTAATTTTAAAGTAAAGTTTGTTTGTAAATTATAAATCTTATGTATATTTGCCCTCCCAATGCGGGCGTGGTGGAATTGGTAGACACGCTAGACTTAGGATCTAGTGCCGCAAGGTGTGAGAGTTCGAGTCTCTCCGATTCGATTGAAAGTCCTGAAATCGGATGATGAAAATTTTACAAATCACCAAACAATTTCCTTATCCCTTAAAAGATGGTTATTCCGTTGCCGTAACT
>JBCCIJ010000005.1:0-136017 GCA_039028295.1 Bacteroidota bacterium | reverse complement strand
AATTAGCAACCCACAGAACATTGTTCTTGAAGAAGCAACCTTCTTCGACATTACGGGTAGAAAAGTTGCTACTTACGACCTAAGAGAGATGGGTACCGATATTGGCTTAGACATCTCCATGTTGGCTACGGCAGCTTATACTGTGGTCATCAAAGGACCTGACGGACAAATTAATAAACGTCTGATCAGGGAATAGCACAACTCTGAAAAGAGATTGTACAGAAACAATAATTTTCATAATTAAGTTTCATTAGTTAGTCGAGAAGCCCTGATGGTTTAATGTTTCCATCGGGGTTTCTTTTTTCAAATTTTGTTGGCCTACCTCAACTTCATTTGGTTTCGGAAGAAATGTCGGGTAAATTTGAACTCACTTAATATATTTAACTCCCTTGTTTGAAAGCTTAAATATTGTTCATAAAAAAACCTCCGGAACTATAAAAACCGGAGGCTAGGCTGCTGCTCCCCTAAAAGGGTCGATCTTAATTAATAATCACCTCGTTTGGAGGCTTAATTTTAACACAAATACGCCTAAATATTTGTTGGCTAATTAAAATCTTCATACTAGCGAGATCAACCAGAGGCGCAGCAGTCCTCATTTGCACATTTGCAATACTTTCTATTATAGAGATGCAATGCCACCAACGCTATTGAGGGGATATAAATAATCTCCTCAACAATGTGGACAAGAGCAAGTTTTTCGTTTATGATAACAAAAGCTAGAAAACCCCAACTGAACCATAACGCATACTGCATCCAGCCTTTTGAGGTGTTTTTTGCCGACCAGTATACCGCCGCGCATGAGATTCCTATAAACACAAGATCCAGGATTCCCCACCAAAACGGATGACTATGATGCCCATGGACATGGCCGGCATGGGCAGCGAATAAAAAAGGCGTGGCCAGACAATGTGCTAGGCACATTGTACTAAATACTGAACCTACCAGGTCAGGTGTGCGATGGAAGCTAATTGTTTTGATCATTAAATTATATATTATCTAGAATTGTTTTAAAAAAGTGATTTTACTGATGAACTGTGTTTGTTGTTGTACTGGATCGAAAGCATCCGTTTGGGTATCGTTGAATACTAAATACACAAATGAGAGCGGCATGTATTCCCAACTAAATCGTACGTTCCAACGGCCTTGATCATCAAAACTATTGTACTGGTAAAAAGTAGATAGTTGCACCCGCGGATTAAGCGCCAAACGGAGACTTGCTGTATACAAATTGGTACTAAGGTTTTCTTCTGAAACACCCACGCCATTTATATCGTTATGTTCATAATCGGCAGTCATGGCTATATGAGGTAAGGGTGCAAAACGAAGCCCGGCGATTACAGTATTCCGCGAGCCATTGTAAAAATTTCCAAAGTTATATCGAATAGATCCCGATAGCTTTTTCGATTGATCCGTATTATACTGCAATAAGTATCGTACGTAGCTATAATCTCCCTGGGCAATATCCAATCCCAGCGGCGCAAAATTAAAGTTGATGTTCTGCCAGGTTGGTGTTAAAGACATCTCTACAAAACTATTGTCCTTAAACCATGTATATACCGGAAATATATATAAACTAGCCTGCTGAAAACTTTCGAGATCGCTGGCATCATGATTATAATTTGCAAACATACCAGGATCCCAACGTCGAATCCAATCGATTTTTTTGGGACGCCAAATATAGTATCCGCCCGGATTATGACGGACGACGTCATTTTGGCGAACAAATCCCATACGAGGATTGTACTTAGCATCCGTATACTCGGTTACCCAGCCGTAGTAATAATTATTTGTATCATTTCCGATAAAGATCCGACCTGCGAATCCGGTATCTCCAGTCTGTTGATCGATGGAGGTGGAAAACAAATATTGAACGTCCCATTGGCTTGTGGGTCTAATTTGTCCGTCTATTGTGATGGTAGTATTGTTATTGCTTTCTAATTCAAGTTCACTGAGTCCTTCATCCAATCGATGGGTCACCATAACCCCAACATTATTCTCACGCCCATAGTTCTTTAGGTATCGAATTACCCCAAAATTTGCTGCAGCCGAATTTTCAGTCTCACGTTGTCTCACGAACAATCCGGCTATCGCATTCTTTTCGGTTCGTTGGGTAAAACGCGCTCCAACATCTAAAGGAGCCGGAGTGGCATTGAATTCGCCCTGAAGTCCGATTCGCCGACTAAAAAAAGGGCGGATGGACTGCTGCAGTCCTCCTGCCCAAATTCCTGAATTTTCAAGGAAAAACTGTCGACGTTCCGGAAAAAAGATATTAAACCGTTCCAGGTTATTGACCGCTCGGTCCACATCGGCCTGAGCAAAATCAGTGTTTACCGTTAGGTCAAGAACTGTCTTGGGATTAATGGCCCATTTCGCATCAACTCCAACTTTTGGATCATTATCGGTTGCTGTAGTAACATTCCCTTCCTTACTTTCGTCATATTGATACAGCGCATACGGTTCCACTCTTATATTTGCCGAAGGCGGCGGTACCTCAATACCTGTTAGTTTAGCGGCATAGGTCATTCTATAAGGAGTGAAAGACTGAGGAATAGCAGGGAAGGTAGACACTTCAATGTCCCTTCTAGCATAACGAACCAGTGTCATCCCCCATTCAATCGTATTTCCGCTTTCCGGAAGATTATACCGCAACGACTTAAACGGAATCGCCATTTCAACGACGAATCCGCTTTCCGTTCGTTGCGTCCTCACTTTCCATAAGGTATTCCACCCCGTATCAAAACTATTTCCGTTGAAATTCTGAAAATCCCGTTGATTGCCATACGGTGTGGTTTGGAACCCTTGTGCATATTGCTTTAAGTTTTGAGGGTCCAGAGCAATTCCGAAGATATCGTTCTCACCCCAACTAAAATCCCTTCGAAGATCTTGAATTCGAATTCCTTTCAACCCCATTGAATCCTGGCAAATGGCAGAAACATATAGGTTTTTATCGTCATATAGAAATCGAACCTTTGTCTTGTATTTGATCTCCCCACCTTGTCTGGGTTCTCTTCTGAAAAAATCATCAACGGTTTCAACTTGGGCCCAATCAGGTTCATTTAACATTCCATCAACGACTATAGCACCCTTCGCCTTCTCCACCCGTATTTCAACGGGGGTTTCGGGAGGTGGAAAATTACTCACATCCTGCTCCTGGCCCAAAATAAGGCCTGAAGTCCATATCAATAAGATGGTTAATACTCGTTTCATTTTACAAATCAATTAGTTTAAAACTCTTCTCCTTACGGCCTGAAATCAACAATCCAAGCCCCAGCAACCCCAAAGAAATTAACAAAAGGGGCACAACGGCGGTCATAGTAGCAGGTGACCGCGGTTCCCATTGAAATGCAGGAAGATTTGCCTGATCCCTTTGTGTAAACTCCTTATTGTTATACAGGAAAGGCATAAAATGTGCACGCCAGGTGGTGGCAAATGTCACTACCTGCTTCCTGAAATCTTCATAGTCTGACGTGGACGAACCAGCCAGTTTATTCAATGACTCTTGCACGGTTAGAGAAGGAGAAATCCATTTAAGATTCCCAACCAGATCCTGTTGCTTATTCAATTGTAATTCATAGGTATTGATAATGGGGTGTAACTCTTCCTTTATCAACTTCTGGGAAGCCATATACCTGTGCCAAAAACTGCGTCTTTGTGTCGAATCGTTTATCGCATATTCCGGATGATCGCGCAAAAAATTATCCAATATCTCGTCCTGTCGTTTAGAGACTTCGGTTTTTTTAGTTCGCATTTCATTGATCATCAAAGTACGAGAAGGTATGGGGTATAAGGTATTTCCCATTTGGTTGAGCACGGAAGGAACCAAAAGGACAAATAGCACCCATAGTCCTAACATGGAAACCGCATTTTTCGCCGAACTGCCTACCCATAAGTTGACTAGGAATGCCAGGACGAACCAAAAAAGCAAATATGCCAGAACCAGGCTCAGAAGCCCAAGAAAGGCCGAAGGCCGAGACATGAAATCAATTCCCAATGAGAGAAATATGCAAATCATGGAGCCTATGACCAATACAGACATCCAAAAGAACCTAAGCCCCAGCTTCTGTAATACCCAATACTGTATTTTAATAGGTTGGGAAGCCAATAGCCGTAGTGACCCACTCTCTTTTTCAGAAGAAAGCACGTTATAAGAAAATGCTATGATCAACAGGGGTAATAAGTATACGATTACAAAGGCGAGATCAAAACTTCCAAATAGCAACTGCACAGGACTGGTCATTTCAGTAAAATTGAGTGCAAAATCATCCCCCGAAACTGTGGGTTTTACATAAGGAGTGAACAAATCTGTTTGTCCAGTAGCAATAAAGGCAAGGGATTGAGGTTCCATGGCTGCTACCCGTGGATAGTAATTTCCAACGGCCATGGGACTGGTAGGGACGGTCCATCGAGGAACGCTTACCTCAAGTCCTTGCGCTACCGAATCCAATAGCTTGAGCATCATAATATCATTTTTTTCAACTTCATTCTGAACAGCCGTAATGACGTCCACTCGTTTTTCCACTTTCTGTTTTCCGTTAATTGCCGAAAACCCGAAAAGTACTAACAACACCAAGCTCAACAACAGTATCCATCTACTTCTAAGTAGTAGTTTCAACTCGTATATAAAATTATATTTCAGCATGATTATATTTTTTTAGTGGTGAACAATAGCAATCCAAAGGAACCAAACAACCAAACTCCAAGAATAAGCATGTTTGAAGTGTTTCGCTTCATAATAGCAGAAAGCTCCGGAGGATCGTATTCGAAGACGGGCAGCTCTTTCCAAAGATTGGCTTCGGCGCGATAACCCCAGTTACCGTATTCTGAATTTTCGGCGAAATTGTCGTTCAGGAATTTCTGAGAAGTGATGCGGTAATTCTCTGCAGCATCTGAAAAATCCCAATGTGTTGCATAGTCGGTATGAGCGATGGACATACTCATAAAACGGGTTGGCAGGTATGGAGATATACACGCCAAAGTGCGGTAAACACTGGATTGCTCTGCAAATTGTTCCTTTAAATAATTATAGTGCTTGAAATAAACCCGGGCCTCGTGTTCTTCACCCTTTTGCATACGGTAGGCATCAAAATTAAATGGAAGCTTATGTAGACTATCCACTCCGTATTCTTTCAAAACTTTTTCCTCCAGCAGTTTGGCTTCCTTACTCCATGGGTTGTGACCATCCAGACCTTCTTTCTTATCTTCAGTTATCATGGCCTTAAATTCCTGCCTGGTTGGATAGGGATGCTTGTTCTCTGCAATGTTACTAGCCGCCTTAGGCGCTGCCAGGCAAGCCAAAATCCAGACAGAAAGTGACAACACCAGAGAAATACCAGATTTTTTCACCTTCGCAGAAATAAACAAGACCAGGTTAATAAAAATAATATAGTATCCTATATACACCAGAAACAAACTCAGAAGGGAATTCCAACGGAAGACCCCAAAATTTTCAAGGTTAGCAAGCAATACTCCAGCCGCCAGAAATAAGGCAACGGTCAACAGAAGCACAGGGAAGAACAAGGCCAGCCATTTTCCTAGGATCCATCTCCGGATTGAAATCCCCTGACTTTTCAGTAGGGTCAAAGTTCCCATTTCACGTTCCTTGGTAAAACCATTGTAACCTAACAGAATAATAAGCAGAGGGATAATGAAAAGCAGAATGAAATCTGGAGTCAGATCTCCAAATCGAGCCAATCCGGTTTGGTCCGCTGCAGCGCTAAACTGAGCTTCATTACGATTATGCGCTTCCAGAAAAATGGAAGTTCCTGCATACTTGTCCACACCCTGATCTACAAGAGACAACGGATACTTGGGTTTAAAAGCATAGGTTCCGAAGTGCGCCGCCGAATGCGGATTTTTCTCACCTTGATTATCCCATAAGGTACGTTCAACAGCAGTAGCTGTTTCATACTGTGCATTGATATTTTGATATTGTTGGGCACTTATCCAAATAGCCATCCCTAAAAGAAGAAGCACTATAATGAACGATAAACGAACCCGTCCATCACGCCAAAGCTCTTTGGTTTCTTTATAAAATGTTTTTAGAATCATGATACCTGTTCTTTATAGTCCATTGTGTCTAAATAAACCTTCTCAAGCTGGGAAAGAGAAATATCGTCAGCAGTGAATTCCTGCTTCAGCTTCCCGTCTTTCATAATTCCGATATGGGTAGCAACTTCCTTGGCACGGAATAGATCGTGTGTGGCCATAAGTGTAGCGACTTCTTTTTCTCTTAACTTTTGGAGCAATTGTCCAAACTCATTACTAGCCTTGGGGTCCAAACCAGAAGTAGGCTCATCCAGTAGTAGTGCCTTTGCATCTTTTGCAAGGGCTATAGCAATTCCTACTTTTTGACGCATTCCTTTGGAAAAAGTAGAAATCCGCTTTTTAAAGGCTTCCTTTTGTAAGCCAGCTTCAGACAGATAAGATTCTAATGCCGATGAAGAAAAGCGCTTCCCTGCAATTCCGGAAAAATAATCGAGATTCTCCACAGCGCTGAGGCTGGGATAGAGCATTAGGTTTTCAGGAATGTAAGCCAATACTTTCTTGGTGGCTTTAGTATTATTAAAAACGTCCATTCCATCGATGGATGCGCTTCCCGAAGTTGGAGTAATGAAACCGAGCAATAGGTTAATGGTAGTAGTTTTCCCAGCACCATTGGCTCCAAGAAGACAATATATGTTGCCTTGTTCTACTTTGAGATCGAGTTGGTCCAAAGCGACCAGATTGTCATATTTCTTTGTAAGGTTCTTGGTATGTATCATAGGTATACAAATTGGTTGATAGTTAAAATGCAACCACAAATGATTCAATCACGCAAATGGTTGCCTAAAAATTTGAAGAAGTACTGTACGCTTATGTGGAACACCGAAGTGCTGTAGATTTGCCCAATCCGTAAATAACGAGCTATAAGGTAAAGCTGTGTTTACCTAAACAATATTAACCTCTTAAAAATGCTTTAAGGGTGTTATTCTGAACATCATGAATAGGGAAATCCTAATCTGAATTAATACAGCACTGGTAAGTTTGGCGGAGGTTTGTTGTAGACAAAATCAGGGCTGACAATACAATGAAATGGCACATCATACCCGGCATTAAGTTGATTGGTTTCAACAAAAATTAGTCTGTTGTTTTCAGTTTCGGAAGAGGCCTCTCCAGTAAATGGAGTTTGATCTTGTGAGGTAGTGATGATCTCACATAATTCACAATGTGTACCTTCTTCTTCATCCGAAGAATGAGAAAAAGCATGCGCATTGGCAACCCTTAAAAAAAGAAAAGCCGAAAGAAAAAGAAGGCTTATAATTGATTTGTTGATAGGATTACGCATATTTCAAAATTAATCATAATTCGCGAAAAACAGTTATCATTTTGTTAATTAACATACTAAAAGTCGCCTTATTGCTCGGTTTTTGGAAGTTTCAACGGATTCTATAAGGATATTCTGCAAGATATTTGATACTTTCTTTCACTTTAATTGTGCCCATAAAAATCAAAAAAGCCTAAGCGGCTCTAATCCATAAGGGTTTTTAAGTTGGTCCACTAGGTTTCAAAGTTATCGTTCAAATCTTATTACTCAATAGGGTCAACTTTTTATGATTACCATTAGGAATTTCAAGCTTAATTGATATCGTGATTATAATGATCAATAGCTGCTAATGATCCTTAGTGCATTCAATTTTATATTTACCTAATTTGAAGCCAACTATTCCTTTAGAGTAACACTTCGGGTAACGTTATTAAAAGGTCCGGGGAGTAAATTTCCCTGGGCGTCCAATAATTCCAGCTGAATGGTTACCTCACCCATAGGCAATCCTCTAACAACATAAGGAGCCCATTCGGTAATCATAAATTCTTCGTCATTTATAGTGGCTCTTACCTTGTTCCCACCTTCCGAAAGAGTGGTATTGATCACGAAAAAATCCAAAAGTAGATTCTTAGTGTCCTTACCCGTATATGACCCCTTGGGACGACTATAAATTAGTGTTGGTGCCTGCATATCTAATCCCCGGGTGTCGATTGCATTCTCCCCGACTTCCAATTTTCGAACCACAACTGAATTCTTATTCTTAACAGACTCATGATATGAACGGCTTAAAAATGCAACTAGATGATGCACCCCATTAGGAACTTCTTTACTAAAAGATGACTCATAATGTGCCGAATACGGTTCGTTGTTCAAAATAAAATGGATGTGCTGCCCTTTACCAGAATTTGCCAATAACCCGGTGTTTGGGCCTTCGGTCTGCGCTGCAAGTTCATATTTTTCAACATTAAAGGCAAAATCAATCGATCCGCCAGTCGTGATTTCGGCTCCGGAAGGATTTTCCAAAACCAAGGCAGCATCGGCATAGGCAGGTGAATCTTGTAACTTTTCAATAGTGATCTTAACCTTAACTTTTTCGGAAGATTCGGTTTTCACCTCAGCTTCTTGACCTTTTATATCTTCTTTGGTTTGTTTACAAGCTATGACCGTGGTTAATGTCGCGATCATTATGACATACAGACTGAATTTTCGTGTTTTCATTGAAATAAAATTTTGCAGTTGTTAATTTATTCTATAGCGCTGTGCACATTGCTAAAGTCCCAAACAGACTCTTTCCCGCTATTAGTTATTGTTAAGTTTCCTAATCGAGTAACACTATTGTCAATTCTGTTTAAGCGACACTGTAAACGTGTAATGCGACTATATTTAACATTCGAAAGTGTAAGTGTTACAAAAACATCACCACTCTGGATTGTAAGTTTTTCAGCATTATTTTCCAATAACCTACATCCAAGGTGTCGCATTTCCTGGGCAATACGGTGGTAATCCTCAGGCGTACACTTAAGATGAATGCTATTAATCCCATTAAAGAGGAAATCTTCTCTGTACGATTTTTGGAGAAAGGCCTCTCTAGAATAAAAAGTATGCTTTTGGTCATTGAGGCTATCCAGAAAAACGGGATTATAAAATGCATACCACGTATGTAATGCTGTGCCTGGGCTTGGGGTATAAAATGCTTTGAACCATATCTGTTCATTAACCCCCAATGGTATACTAACTATCTCGGCCGCATTAATAATTGAACCATTATTACCTCTCATTTTTGGAGATATGCCCCTATGGAAATGTTCGCCATCATTCTTCAACGAAAAACCAATGCCACTTTTCCCGACGGGTTCATTATAAGTATTGGTCGGACCCAAAATTTCTAAATAATGAAGATGCCCCCGCATGTAACAAGTGGATGAACTGGCAACCACTGGAACAAAATCTGGTAAACCCATATCGAATGAAGCATACATTCGATTCCACAAGTTATCTTCCGTCAATCTAGCATAGGTAAGACTATCGACGACCACATATAAATGATCAAATAATACCTCTGACACCTCCTTATCAAATAATTCATCAATTTTTTCTCGCTGGATAAGCGAGGGGTCATATTTCTTTGAGGTTTGTTTTTGGCATGAAATACAAAAAACACTTATTAGAATCAACATGGAAAGTCGTACAAACAGCATCATGGCATAGATTCAATTTGATTCAACTTATTCATCTTCTCAATGAGCGCTCCTCTCACTGCTACAACCGCGGGCCTAGGAATATTATCCTTGTCAAAAGGCCATTTGCTGGTTGGATTACTTAAATCTGAAGTTCGCTCTCCCGGATGTTGAACACTTAAAAACAAGGTTTTCCCGTCTGGTGAAAACCAGGGACCAGTGAGTTCAGCATCTCTCGGGGCCGATGCCACCCGAATGACTTTTCCGGCATCCTCGCCATATCTGGGGATAACAAACAAACTATTGTTTTTAAAAGGCAGATAGGGACTGCCTTCTTTATTCATGGCGCTTCCAGACATATCTGAAGTTATCCAGAGATTCCCTGATAAGTCAAATGCCAAATTGTCCGGACATGAAAATCCGTTTTCTTCGCCTCCAGCCATATAGATTGAAGCTCTAAAGGTTAAGGCATCAAATTTGCCATTGGTTTCTTCAATTTTCAAAATTGAACCATGGAAATCTTTTCTGGGTATATTGTTGGTAAGTGTAACCAATATGTTTCCTGTTATGGGGTCAATTTCTATATCTTCTGGACGATTTAATTTACTCGCCCCCAATAATTTGGCAGCCTCCCTAGCTCTAATAAGCACCTCGGTTTGGTCTTTAAATTTATCTCTTAATACGGCTTGGTTCTCCCAATCCAGGGCAAGCCATTTTCCATTAATTGTATCCGCTACATAAAGGGTTCCCTCCTTTAATGATCTCGGTTTGGAAGAGACGAACTTATAGAGATGTTCGTCATTTTTATCATCACCAGTATAGGCTACCACACGCTTGTCATCCAATTCGTAGATCGTACAACATTCATGGGCAAACCTACCCAGAGCAATGTGCTTTTGAGCAGACCCATCTCTGGGATTTACCTCTACCACCCAGCCGTAGTGTTCTGGAGGATAGTTATAGAATTTTTCCCAGCCATAAGCGCTTGGTCTATGGGTGGTCATGCCATTTTCATCATGTTCGGTTTCTCCATAAAAGTTGTCATAATTCTCTTCACATGTTAGAAATGTGTTCCATGGAGTTATCCCGCCCGAACAATTGCTATGTGTTCCTATGACCGTACGTTTGCCCTTGATAGGGATATCCCAATTTAATTCTATGGGCGTTTGCGCTGTAATACGGCGGTTATGCGGGTCGTTTTCTACAACCTTCCATACCTCGTTTTCTTCTTTTATCCTAACGATGCTACCCCCCACGTCATACATTTCCTTATCTACCTGTTCTATGGTTCTGTGTTCTAACCAATTTTCATGGTCCCTATAATTAAAGCCAGAAACGAACAAAGGGTTTACGTATTCATGATTAACCCACAACAATCCATCTTTCGGATTGTTTTCGCCTAGCGGAATAAAACACGTAAAGTCATTATTAAATCCGAAGGTGTCATTTTCGTTCAAGTTATCTCCCCATCTTATTATAACCTGATAATCCAGGCCTTTTGCCAGGAGTAAGTCGTCCACATTTGATGCGGCCAAGGCTTCTAATGGAATCGCTTTCAACTTCTTAAGAACCTCATCCGGCATAGCTTCTAAATCTATTGGTGTAGAAGTACTGCCACAGCTCATTAAAAAAGGGGGTACAATCAGCGATCCTAAGCTCGCTTTGCCCAGAAAGGAAATAAACTCTCTACGATTATATTCCATCTTATATTTAATTCAAAGAATATTTCTCTATACAAATTAGATCAGAGTAAATATCTACAAAAGCATTTGTGCTTCTATCATAAATCTGGCCGTAAATTTCAATCGAATCTAAAAAACTGTTATATAAAAGCAGTCGCAGTTCTTTAATCCTTTTGTTCAAATAATAGGAAAGGACTGCGAATTGATGATCAGTGGTCTGCCAGGATATGTCCGAGGTCCGTTTTTGCATCATAATTTCATGGTAAAAAAGTTCCAGACCTCGGAATCCAGAAAAAGAATGGCCTTCTAATGCATCCAGAATAATTCGATTATCGTTGGAAAGAACAAAACAAATATTTCTGATACCGTGATTTTGGATCAGTTCCATCAAACTGTTCAACGTTTTTCTATCCGAATCAAAGGAATTCCCTAGAGAAGTATAAAAATAGTTCTCATGCTTGAAAGCCTGGTTAATGGTCGATTCCAGACAATCTGTTGGACATATTAGGAACAGACTATTACTCATTAAGCTGCATCAACAGGATCTGGAAAAGGGAAAGAAGAGTGGTGCAAGTCGATTTTTAAAACGCTATCCACTAACTTATAACCAAAGGTATATTCTACTTTGGCTTCGTTCCCGTCAAGGTCCGTAAAGAAATAATTCCCCATGGCAATGGCACGACTGTCTTCTAAAAGAAAACCCGAATTTTCAAATCGCACCTTGATCCAGGGTTGAATTGCGAACCCCTTATCTTCATGGCAGGCTCTGTCATCGCCAGCAATAAAATACGATAGGGCTTCCGCCTTTGTAGGTCTGAATTGTTGAATGGCGCATTTGGTTGGTTTAAACAAAACCGATCCCACTTCAAAGGCATAACGGGCATCGAGAAACTCGTTGGCGTAAGATTCACATTCGGGCCGATTGTTCTTAAGGGATCCGATTTTGACTACCCCGTTTCCCCATTTATTTTGTGCATCAATTACTTGTTCTTTTGTGATCATTTTTGAAAGAATTTTGATATTTAATTGTTTTTAGAAATACGAGTGAATCTTGGTTAGAAATCAAACATACCATAGCTTGATTTTCTCGTGTAATTCACCCAGATAATTGCTTAATGCAACTGAGTTGTAAATATAATTATTTAATTTGTAACTACAACCAAGTTGTAATAAATTTGTAGTATGGGTATCATTAGAAAAACACCTGCAGTCGAAATGCTTTTAGCTGAGTTTCAAAAGGGCGAAAACGCCCTTTCTGTGATTGAATTGATTAAGCGCCTGAGCTCTCAGGTGAATAAAACCACCATTTATCGTGTCTTAGACAATCTGGAAGACGATGGGCTTTTACATTCGTTTCTGGATAAAAATGGAATCAAGTGGTTTGCCACATGTAAAGGATGTTCCGAAGCCGGGCACGCCGATGCTCATCCACACTTTCAGTGCGAAGACTGTGGAAAAGTAGATTGCCTGCCTATGGATATAGAACTTCCTAAAATCCCCAACAGGGAAATTCGAGTTTCCCAACTTTTAATTCAGGGGAAGTGTGAGATGTGCTATAATTAGTTCAGAGACACAGTACATAAGCTGACATATAGGGTCGTTACGTACAAACCGATCATAATTTCTTTTTGCTTTGTTAACATTAGGCAATTTTGCCATTGAAAGCCGCAACTATGTAAACGATTTGGCCAACATGTACGCAATAAATTTTTATATTTGCAACTCAGTTGTATTAAGAAACAAACATGGTAAAAGAAGATAAATTGCCCGTAACCGTTTTAAGTGGTTTTCTGGGAGCAGGAAAAACAACTTTACTCAATCACATTTTACACAATAAAGACGGCTTAAAAGTAGCCGTTATTGTGAACGATATGAGTGAAGTTAATGTAGATGCAGAGTTGGTAAAGAGTGAAAATACACTCTCTCGTACAGAAGAAAAACTGGTTGAGATGAGCAATGGATGTATTTGCTGTACGCTACGAGAAGATTTAATGATTGAAGTTGAGCGTTTGGCCAAAGAAGGTCGCTTTGATTATTTGCTCATTGAAAGTACGGGTATTAGCGAACCCGTACCCGTAGCCCAAACCTTCTCGTTTGTAGATGAAGAAAACGATATCGATTTATCCCGTATCAGTTATGTAGATACCATGGTAACCGTAGTAGACGCTTTCAATTTTTTTAAAGACTTTGGAAGTCCTGAAACTTTAATGGACAGAGACCTGACCGATCTGGAAGGTGATTATAGAACGATCGTTAACCTATTGACAGACCAAATTGAATTTGCCAATGTCATTGTTTTGAACAAAGTAGATTTGGTCACCAATGAGCATCTTAGCTTGCTCAAGGCAACCTTACAAAAGCTAAACCCATCTGCAAAAATAATGGAATCTACCTTTAGTAAAGTGGCACCAGAAGCCATTTTAAATACAGGCCTATTTGACTTTGATGAGGCCGAGCAGAGTGCTGGATGGATCGAAGAACTGAACAATGAAGAACATACCCCAGAGACCGAAGAGTACGGTATAACATCCTTTGTTTATCGTTCCAAGAAACCCTTTGATCCCGAGCGATTCTGGTATTACGCTCACCATAAATTTCCTCCTAATATTATTCGTAGTAAAGGACTATTTTGGCTAGCGTCCAGACCAGAACAAGCATTGATTTGGGGTCAGGCGGGAGGATCTCTGCGTACAGATAGCGCCGGCGTTTGGTGGAGCAGTATGCCATTTGAAAACCGAATTCAATACCCGGGGTTTGTGGAAAACCAGGCCCATATTGAAACCGATTGGCATAAAATTTTTGGCGATCGAAAAAATGAAATTGTGTTTATTGGGCAAAATATGGATGAGACACTTATCAGATCAGATTTGAATGATTGTCTAGCCACAGACGACGAGTTGGCTGCACAATATTGGACAGAAGGTTATGAAGATCACTGGCCCATTCAAAGAGCGCATCTGGTCAATTAAAGATTCATTAAGCATAAGGTATCTCCAATGATCAAAAGGCCAAAGAAGCTTGTTTAGGGCGAAAGCCCAAATAAAAGATTCTATAAGCAAAAATAAGTTATTCTGTTGCACCTATGTTATCCCTTAGTAAAATCAAAAAACCCTCAGAGCTTTTAAACTCTAAGGGTTTCGTTGTTGGCCCAATGGGTTTCGAACCGGGCTTAATAAAATTAGAATAAGGCAGCATTCTTTATTGCTCTGCCCGTCATTTTAATCGAACAACGTATAATATAAAACCGGTAAAATTCACGCAATAAATAAGTTGATATACCCTAATTATTTCCTTATTTTGCTTTACACAAAGTGAATTTACCAAATCTAAGTAACCTACTGAAACTTATCCTTTATATGGCCGCACCGATCTCACCAATGCAGAAACTCAGATCGTTTTGGGCATTGATCATTTTCCTCTTCGGCTTTAGCCCAATGAAAGCCCAGAGTATTGACAGCACCCTAATAAAATTTAAGAAAGAGATCGAAACGGCGACGAACGACTCTGTGAAGCTAGAGCGGTTATTTGACTATTCTAGATATCAACTAAGGCGGAATATTAACGAGTCGGACAGTATCCTTAAAATAGTTGAGAAAGTCATGGATAAATCTTTGGATTCTCTGCATCCAAGATTTGATGTGATGTACTACAACCAAAAAGGGATGTTGAATCGAGTGAAAGGTAATTTCGCAGCCTCGTTGGACTACTACTTTGAATCCCTTAAAATAGCGGAAGCTACCAAAGATTCGATAAAACTTGCGCCCTTGTATCATAATATAGGCGGTATTTTTAGACTGCAAGAGGAACATAAGAAGTCTCTGGAATTCGTTAAAAAAGGGCACGAGATCACCAAAAAATGGGGTGGCCAACAAGCTTATGCCTTGACCCTTCGAATGTTGGGTGTGAACTATAAAAACCTTAAACAATACGACTCTGCACGCTACTATAACCAAAAGGCGCTAAAAGCCTATGAATCCATCCAGGACGAATCTGGCATATGCAACACAAAGGCCTTAGATGTCGACTTGCTCTTTGTCGAAGGCAAATACCCTGAGGCATTACCGCTTCTCAGAGAGATTATTTCGGTCAGGAAACGAAGAAACGAACTTCACAAACTTAGCTTGTCATACAACGATATGGCATATGTTCACTTACGATTAGATCAACTCGATTCGGCGTTGCACTATATTAACAAATCTATCTCTATTGCTGAACGCATGGAGACTAAGAAGGGCCTGTACCTGGCATATTTAAAGCGCAGTGAAATCTATAAAGCGCTTAACAGACCAGAGCTATCGTTGAAGGACTTTGAGCGTTATAATGAATTGTACCAGGAGGTATATGACAAGGAAAAAGTTGGACAGATCAAATCGTTGGAAATGTCCTTTGAATATGAAAAAGAACGCCTAGCAGATAGTCTTAATTATGCGAATCAGCGTGTTTTGCTGGAAAAGGACATTGAAAAACGCAAAGCCACGCGTTGGCGAAATTATGCGATCATAACAGTACTTCTTATTTTATTGCTGTTGCTATATTTATTCAATAGGAAGCGTCTGCAACTGGAACAGGCAGAAAAACAGTTGTTGAGCTTGGAACTTGTAGAAAGCGAAAAGAAAATTGAAACCAAAGAAGAGGCCATTTCTAATCTAATTGTCGAATCCATACAGCAAATTCGATCCAAGAAAAAACTAACGGAAAACCTTAAGAAAGCAACCAAAGACCCGTCTTCAGAAATAAGTGTAAAAGGTATAATCGCTGAATTAAACGCAGAAAACCTGGAAGATGATAAATTATTGCTAATTAGGGAGCAGCTTAAGTCGCAAAATTTTGAATTCCACAAGCGGCTCAAATCAGAATTTTCCAATCTCTCCACCACAGACCTGGAGATATGCTCCTTTATTAAAATGGGGCTGGGTAGAAATGAAATTGCCAAGCTTAGAAATACTTCTGTAGAAGCCGCTAAAAAGTCGCGTTATCGTATTAGAAAGAAGATGAATCTGGAGGACAATATCGATATTCGGCAGTACTTGTCCCAAAAGTAATATTCCAAAATATATTTTTAATACATTGGTTATCAATATTTTATATTGATGTCCCCCCTGTTGTCCCCCCTCGTTTTTTGGTGTCTTTTTTTTTCTCCCATAATCTTGTTCCAAATTCCTCTCACGATGAAGATCTGGAAACTTACACAAAAAATAGGGCAATGGTTTCAATCCAAATTCAAAAGAAAAAGTGACCATTCGCTTAAGACCATAAGAGAGAAACAAGATCTCCTAAACGCCAGATTGGATAAGCTTGACGAGATGGAACAAAAACTCAAAGATTCAATAAAATAACCCTAAAACAACTATTTATGACAACCAAGTTCCTTTATTCTTTCATTCCCATACTATGGATTGCTTCAATAGCAACGGCGCAACAAGAGAAATCAACGTTTCAAGCCAATGCGCTTGAGAAGACAACTGCAGCGCCAGAAATACCAGCCTTACCTTTTGACAACAACGACCCAAAACAAAAGGCCGAGGATGCCCAGTCGAAACGTAAAATTGAGGAAAACCGAATTCTTAGCGAAAAGGCCCGAGCAAAACGTGCGCAAATTACTGAAGCAGTTAGAAAGCGTCTTGCTAAACGAATTGATACCAAAACTACAAATGACGAATTGCAAAGAGCATACTTACCTCAACAAAAAGTAGTTCGCACTGCAGAACAAAAATCAAAACAAAATTAATAGCCTACTATGAAAAAAAATACACAAATTTTTAGAGCTGTACTTTTATTGATAACAGCGCTACTGGTTTCATATACCGTAAATTCTCAGAACACCCCTTTGGGGACACCGGCCACTCAAAATCCTAATGGAACCACAGCAATACCCGGTACTCCTGCAGCATGCGCCACAGGATTTAGCTTTTACACCATTACTCATGATGATGAAAATACCGGAGCTTTTTTACCTGCTGGAATAGGAGTGACCACCAGTTTGGTAAACAGTGGAACTACCGATATCACAATTATTGGTACTCCAAATGGTGCAGGAATTGGAGATGTGGATAATATAGTTGCAGATGGAGGACGGATTAATTATAGCAGCACCGATGGTGGAAATTTAGATGCTACCTATAACTTTGATGTTACAGTAACCAATCCTTATATTTTTATTGGGGACATGGAAACCTTTACAACGATAAACATTTTTGATTGTACCGGAAATCCGATCAATGTAAATTTAATGAATGGTCAATCCAGGTTTGCAGCGTCTGGCAATTCAGCATTTATTACGGGTACAACTTCCACAAATCAAGATGGGTATATACAAGTGCCAGGATCTTTTGATTGCCTGGTAATAAATATTGACAATCCAGCTCCTTTTACACTTGACGTTATTCAAGTTTCTGTAGGTGTTTGTTCGTCAGACACCTCACTAATGTCAAATATCGAAATTGACGCCAGTGGAAATTTAGTGTATACGGATAGTGATGGAGTAGATGATGATATCACTATGGTAGTTGATGGTTCAAACTATCTACTCAGTGATCCTAACGGAACCTTAGTAGCGGGAAATGGTACTACCCAAGATGGTATGGATGTTTTAGTCCCCATTACTTCAGTTACCGGAGATATCATTATCAATACACTAGGCGGCGATGATAATCTTGCTGTTGACCTCTCTGGGGGTAATTTTACTGATATCATTAACTATGACGGAGGAAACCAAACCATTGGAGATATACTTACGCTGTACGGCGATGGTACCTTGAATGAAGTGACTCACTCCTTTGTCAATGAAAATGATGGTTCGGTAGATATCACAGGCAACAGCACCATTACATATACGGGGCTGGAGCCGATTATCGACAATTTGGATGTCGTGGATCGAATATTCAACTTTACCGGTGGAGCCGAAACAATTACCCTGGACGCCGGTGGCACATTGGATAACCAAATAGATTCTACACTGGGAGAATCGGTTGATTTTAATAACCCTATTTCCTCTTTAACCATAAATGCAGGTACGGGTGATGATACAATTAATATGGAAGGGGTTGATGCTGCGTTTGATGCAGACCTTACTGTGAATGGTGATGCCGATGACGACACCGTAAACTTCCAAATCAATCCTACATCGGTTGGGAATGGCAGTGTCACCGTAACTAGCGAGGAAATTTATGTAAGTCAAAATTTAACCACACCATCAGGAGCAAGCCTTACGGGAGGCAAAACAGTTGAAGTAATTAACAACGCGGTGCTTTCTTCCATAGATGGAGATATAACCATCATTGGTGGAAATGCAACGGTTGCTGGCGACGATTTTCTAGGGATGCGAGTCGATAGTGGTGTTTTGAGAACCACAGGCTCAGGAGACATTTCCATCACAGGAATTGGATCTTTTACCGCTTTAGATTTCCGACATGGAATCACACTTCGAAATGCCGCTGTGGTAGAAGCAACAGGAACGGGAAGTGTTACCTTAGATGGTACCGCTGGCGATGCATTGGGTGCAGAGGGAATGCTCATCTTCGAGAATTCAAGAATTGAAGCCAATGGTGGCGGAATTGACCTTAGCGGCCAAGGTGGTAATAGTACCTTAAACGGAAATCGTGGAATTAATTTGACCAATGGAACCGTACAAGACCTCAATGGCGGGGAAATCGATATTGATGGCACGGCAAGTGGAACAGGGAGCAATAACTCAGGTACTTTCTTGAGTGGAAGTTCTATAACCTCTACCACAGGAGATATTACGGTTGCAGGTGAAGGGTCCGTCACAGGAATTGATAATAACTTTGGTGTTGGCTTTCTGGGTGCTTCATCCATAACGTCTTCTGGGGGTACTATCGCCATTGCTGGAAATGGAAACGGATCTGGTAATACGAACCGCGGTATTCGCGTTGTAGGTGGGTCCTCTATCAATAATTCAGGATTTGGAGAAATCTTCGCAATTGGAACATCTTTAGGAGGTATCCAGAATAATAGCGGTATTGAGTTGGACAACGCCACCATTACTATTGAAGATGGAAATATTGAATTATTCGGTCTTGGATTTGGTGATGGTACTTCTACCATAAATCGCGGAACACATATGTTTAACTCGAGTTCGGTGAGTGCGACGGGTTCAGGGTCTGTCGAAATCTTCGGTGTTGCCGGAGATGGAACCGACAATAACCAGGGAATTTTAATCAGTTCATCGAGTAGCGCTTCAACAACTTCAGGGAGGATAGAACTGGAAGGATTTGGACGAGGAACTGGAAACGGCTGTCATGGAATATTCTTGACCAATGGTGGCTCGCTCATCTCAACATCCGGAGATATTGACCTAACCGGAGAAGGAAGTCAGGATGCCAATGGCGGGAATGCTTCAGGAGTCTTGATAGAGGACAGCGGTACACAGATAACGACGACCGACGGTGCTATTGATATTGAAGGAGAAGGTGGCGGAACGACAGGTAATGCCGGCGGCTCCAACAGAGGAGTACTTATCCGAAACCAGCCAACCATCCAAACTTTGGGAACTGGAAACATTACTATTGACGGTGAGGGGGGTGAAAGCTCCGGCTCATTCAACAGAGGTATCGACATTCAAAGTGCAGGAACCATTATACGAACGAATGGTGGAGGAATTACGATGGACGGAATGGCTGGAACAGGAGATTCACAGGCCATTGGAGTTGTATTACTCACAGGCCCAACCATTCAAGACACCAATGGAGGAACCATTGATATTACGGGGATCGGTGGATCCGGAACTGGTAATTTCTATGCTGGTGTAACCATAAACGATACAGATATTCTCGCTTCCGATGGAGACATCACTATTGAGGGTACCGGAGGAACAGGAAATGGAAATCTGGAACTTGGAGTAAGGGTATTGAACAATTCTGTGGTTCAAACCACAGGGACTGGTACTATAACCATCAATGGAACCGGAGGAACTGGAAGTAATGATAATTACGGAACCCAATTTGCAAGCGGATCGACATTAACAACCGAGAACGGCGACATGAGTCTTACAGGTATTGCTACCGACAACACGGGTAGCAACCACTATGGACTGTGGTTAACAGGCACATTCACGACCACCGGAAGCGGAAATATTATTTTGAACGGTACCGCTGGTCGATCCAATACACGCGACATTTCCATAGAAGATGCTGGCACGCTGATTAGTGCTGGTAATGGAAATGTAAGCATGACTGGAACCAACGGATTTGGAATTATCACTCCGGGTGGTATTCCACCGGCAGATATCATTGTAGCCAATCAAATAATTGTAAATGGAAACCTGCGTCCGGGGAATACATCCGGTGTCAATGTTGGATTATTGCCAATTAGTGGGAACCTCCAGATGGCCAGTGATGATGAGTTGATCTTTAATATCCGCAATTTTGTGACTGCGGGGGTGCATTATGATCAGGTTTCGGTAACCGGAACCATCGACATCACAGATTCGAATGTTGTATTTGTAGACAATGTAGGACCCATCGAGGATAGTTGTGAGACCTTGTTATTGATTGATAATGACGGTACAGATCCTATGATAGGTACATTCAACGGTTTGGCAGAGGGAGACTCGGTAGTATTTGGTGATATAACAGGAAAGATCTCCTATATAGGTGGCGATGGGAATGACTTCGTTCTGATTCTGGATGATACGCAACCAACGATCACGTGTCCGGCAGATATCGTAACAACTACCGATCCTGGTATTTGTGGTGCCGAAATATTCTTTGCAGATGCCATTGCATCGGATAACTGTGGTATGGCAGTTGTATCACAGACCGATGGATTGCCATCTGGTTCTACCTTCCCTGTGGGAGTTAGTACGGTAGAATTCACAGCAATCGACGTCAATGGAAATACTTCGGTATGTACATTTACCATAACAGTAAATGACATAGAAGCCCCAACCCTAACCTGTCCGGCGGACATCGTGGTAGATAACGATACGGGAGTATGCGGCGCTGTAGTTAATTATAACATAGAAGCGTTAGACAACTGTGGTGTTCTTGCGAATAAAATAACAACCCTATTCTCATCAAATAATAATGGTTCCGAGGGAGGAGCTATCTATTTCAATGTAACTACTCAAGCAGACGAAATTCAGGTTGGGTCTCTGGAAAGCAATATCATAGGAAGCGCTCAAACGGTTACCATGGACATTTATGTAGCGGAAGGATCATACGATGGGAACGAAACCGATCCTAGTTTTTGGGGGACCCCTGTTGCTTCGGCTTCGGGAACCAGAGAACCGGTAAATAATCCTACAACCCTGCAATTAAGTTCGGTAATCGTATTGATGCCTAACACTACCTATGCTTTTGCTTTGGATCTTACCTCCGCGAATATTCACCGTTATAGAAACGGGAATGGCAGTAACCAATCCTATACCGATGGGAATCTTACGGTAGATTTAGGTTCAGCTACCAATACTGAATTTACAGGCCCCGTATTTTCACCCAGAGTATGGAACGGGTCATTGATCTACGGGCTGAATGGAGCCCCGCTAAGCTTAGTACAAACGGCTGGCTTACCCTCTGGAAGTGAATTCCCTATAGGAACTACCACGAATAGTTTCGAAGTGACCGATTATGCCGGAAATATGTCGACCTGTAGTTTTGAAGTGACCGTAAATGATACTGAAGCACCTCAAATTGCTAGTTGTCCGGCTGATATTACAGTGAACAATGATACAGGTGTATGTGGAGCCACTGTAAACTACGAAACTCCTTTGGCCCTCGACAATTGCGACCCCACTATCTTTGCAGGTTTTACTTACTTAGGGAACTATGATAACAAAGCCTATTATGTTTCAAATAACAGTAGTGATGGTCCCGATGCCTTTATTGCGGCAGAGGCCCAAAATGGTTTTGTAGCTACGATTGTTTCACAAGATCAGAATGACTGGTTACGGAATGTGTTGAATACTGAAGGAGTTGGAGAGGCCATTATAGGCTTCACCGATCGAGACGTAGAGGGAACGTTTACATGGCATAGTGTAAGCACTTCCAGCTATACCAATTGGAATACAAATGAACCCAATGATGCGGGGCCTGGCGAAGATTATACGGTAATGCGCAACGACGGGCTTTGGAATGATGTTAGATCCAGTACCCCAAGACCCTTTGTAATAGAAACTACAGGCTTACCTATAACACAGACAACTGGTTTGCCGAGTGGAAGTGTCTTCCCCGTGGGAACAACCACTAATACTTTTATAGCCACCGATCCAAGTGGAAATATATCAACCTGTAGCTTTACGGTAACCGTGAATGATGCCGAGGCGCCTATAGCCGTATGCCAAAATATCACCATTCCATTAGATGCCAATGGAAATGCTTCCATAACAGCAGGAGATGTAGATGGCGGAAGTACCGATAATTGTGGAATTGCCTCACTGACGGTTAGTCCAGCCACGTTCGATTGTTCGGATGTTGGTATAAACCCTGTTACCTTAACAGTAACCGATGTGAACGGAAACGTGAGTACTTGTACTGCACTGATAACGGTAGAAGACAACGTACCACCTGTGGCCGTTTGTCAGAACATTGATGTGTTCCTCGATGCTACAGGTAGTGTAACCATTACTCCTGCCGATGTGGATGGTGGATCGACCGATGCTTGTGGAATTGCTTCACTGGCTATCGATATAGACACCTTCACCTGTGATGCAGATCTCGGACCGAATGATGTAACACTTACGGTAACAGATGTGAACGGAAACGTGAGCACTTGTATCGCGGTGGTGACAGTTATCGATGATATCGATCCAACCATTGCCTGTCCTGCAGACATTGCAGTGAATACCGATGCAGACCTTTGTAGTGCTGTGGTAACCTTCCCGGATGCCATTGCCCTGGACAATTGTACGGTAACCGTAGCTCAAACCGGTGGCCTCCCAAGTGGTAGTGCTTTCCCAGTAGGAGTAAGTACGGTAGAATACACTGCAACCGACTCCAGTGGTAACACTGCGGTATGTACCTTCACAGTAACAGTAACCGACAACGAACCACCATTGGCAGTTTGTCAGGACATTACGGTTCAATTGGACGCAACGGGTACGGTAACCATCACACCGACTGATGTAGACGGAGGTTCTTCTGATAATTGTGGTGTAGCGAGTCTTGCCATAGATATCGACACCTTCACTTGTGCCGATGTCGGACCTAACGATGTTACCTTAACAGTAACCGATGTGAATGGAAACACCAGCACTTGTATTGCCGTGGTAACGGTAGAGGACAATGTACCTCCGGTGGCGGTTTGTATGGATATTACTGTGGAACTGGATGTGAATGGTACGGTAACCATTACCGGTACCGATGTAGCAGGAGCTTCGACAGATGCCTGTAGTATTGACACCATAGAGCTGGACATCGACACCTTCACCTGCGACGATGTTGGAGACAACACCGTAACGGTAACGGTAACCGATGTGAACGGAAACGTGAGTACTTGTACTGCCATTGTAACGGTAGAAGATAACATCGCACCAGATCTGGTTTGTATGGATATTACTGTAGAACTGGATGAGAACGGTGAAGCGGTAATCACTCCTGAGGATGTGATGACCAACAACACAGATGCTTGTGGTATCTTAACTACGGGTATTGACATATTCGAATTCAGTTGTGATGATATCGGTACTCCAGTAACAGTAACGGTGTTTAGCCAGGACAATAACGGCAACCTATCCAGCTGTATGGCGGTAGTAACTGTAGTTGATGCTCTTGCGCCAGTAGTTACTTGTCCGGCAGATCCAACAGTAGATCCCGGAGTAGGCAACTTGTTCTATGAAGTACCAGATTACTGGGCAAGTGGAGATGCTACCGCTGTTGACAACTGTACCGATCCGGTGACAATCTTTACCCAAGATCCAGCGCCAGGTACAGAACTACCTGATGGTGTCTACACCATTACACTCACGGCAGAAGACGATCTGGGTAATGTAGGTACCTGCACCTTCGAGCTTACCGTAGAGAGTATTCTTGGTGTAGGTGATGCTGGTGATGGAAACATTGGAACCTTGGTATTGTATCCAAATCCGGCGACCAATACCGTATTCCTAAGTAATCCACAGACACTTAACCTCAATGATATGCAGATCTTCGATCTTACCGGCCGGCTCATACAAACCATTCAATTGGAAGGTATGGACACCGAAAAGGCCATTGATATCACGCATCTGGCTTCGGCTACCTATGTAGTGATCGTTACTGGAGAAGATGGGCAGATCAAGAAACAGCTGATCAAGGAATAATTTCATAATTAACTAGTTAGAAGAATAATTGAACCCATGATCAGCCAGCACTCCCGAAGCATGTCGGGAGTGCAACAATACTAGTTGTAATCTTTTTCCAATAGATTGAGGTTTACAGAAAACCTTCCTCCCTAACCAGGTTGGAGGGTTTTCGTTTTAAGTAATATATGGGTTTGTGTGACCTATGTGCGGCCCAGAAATAAGAAAACCCCTTGAAATCAAGGGGTTTCGTTGTTGGCCCACTAGGGCTCGAACTTTGATGCTATCATATCAATTTGTATTTATTTATCTGATTTTTAGCTATTTATGTATTCCAATCAATCAAAAAGAACCATATAAATCCATATAAAAACACCATTTGTTCGACCTATGTTCGACCCATTTTTCGTATCTTTATATAAACAAAAAATCCTCATATGGCTAGTGTTCATGCAATATTACGAAAAAAGACCAACAAGGCTGGACTCTATCCTATAGCAATTCGTGTCACCCAAAATCGAAAGAAAGTAATAATCTCACTTGGCCAGCACATTGAAGCCAAACACTGGGATGACACAAAGATGACGGTTAGAAAATCACATCCGAACTCAGTCCGATTGAACTCGCTTATCTCGGCTAAAGTAAGTGAGGCCAACGATATTGTGCTGGAGGCTATACGAAGATTTGGCGAAAGCTTTACCAGTGCCGACTTCAAATCACTACTGAAGAGAACAAGTTCTGGGACTTCATTTTATGAGTATGCGGAAAGATATCTTATTCAACTTGATCAGGCTAAAAAATATTCAAGGGTCAATAGCGAACGTCCACTATTGAACAAGATTAGGAAACTCCGCGATGGAAAAGACTTTTCATTCGATGACATCACCGTTCCTTTCCTGAGACAGTTGAATGTTGGCCTCAAGAGAGATGGTTCAGTGGGTGGCCGAAGTATCGCCAACATCTTTATGTTTATGCGTACACTATATAACCGCGCGATTGAAGACAAGCTCGCTAAACGAGAATCGTACCCATTTGGTGACGGTAGAGATCAATTCAGAATCAAAATACCCCAATCAATAAAAATCGGATTATCTGCTAAAGAGGTAGAACGAATCGAGGGCCTCGAATTACCCCCACTTGACCCGAGAGACCATGCGCGTAACGTGTGGTTGTTCTCATTCTACCTAGCAGGGATGCGAATCGCAGATGTGCTGAAGATCAAATGGACTTCTATACAAGATGGGCGACTTTACTACCAAATGAACAAAAATGAGAAGCCACTATCACTTAAGGTCACCGGAAAACTGGAGCAGCTGTTCAACATATATTCACCAAACGGTGACTCAAATCGCGCCTACATCTTTCCGGAGTTAGATGGGGTTGACCCAAAGGACACTCGCCTCATCCATCGACTAGTGCGGAACGCTAACCACAAGTTCAATAAGAATCTCAAGAAGATCGCTGCAATGTGCAATATAGATGTACCGTTATCAATGCACATTGCCCGTCATACGTTTGGAAACATCTCTGGAAATAAAATTCCTATTCGCACTCTCCAAAGACTTTATCGACACTCTAACGTAACCACCACGATAAACTACCAACAGAACTTTGTTCATGATGAAATGGACGAGGCTTTAGAGTCAGTAATAAACTTTTAATCTCACAAATTATGGACGCCGAAAAAATAACTGACCACGTCAACAAGCAGTTTCTTGAAAAAAGAGACGCCCGCGTATCAAAACCAGATATTTGGGTATGTAAAGAAGAAACACGGAAGTATATGGTATGGCCAGCGAACTGGGTGATAGAAGCAGACAAAGTTGCTATAATGATGGACCGACCTCATGATGTCGCCTTGTACAGTAGCATCGCCGGCAGAAGCCTCAATGAGGCAAGGGCTCTCTATAAAGAAAAGATTTTCCCGTTCGGGAAGATCTACCCACTTCGAACGATCGAAGTTGATGAACAAAGGGATGTCTACAACTATCTAGAGCATATAATTACTGCAGTAATTATGTCGTATACTGCGCTTGAAGCATTTGCAAATAGCATGATTCCAGATCAATACACGGTGAAAGTGGAAGAGAGTACTGGTATCGTTAAGATTTGGAACAAACATGCAATTGAGAAAACGTACAAGCTCAGAGATAAACTGAAAAAGGTGCTTTCGGAGTGCCTCAAAACAAGTGACCCTACTACCGAAGGATGGTGGCCACGGTTTATTGAATTAGAGGACTTGCGAAATGAAATTGTACACGCCAAGACGGCCAATTCAGAACAACGATACTCGCTCTTATTGAATGAGAAAGTTTTCCAACTGGTTGAGTGTCATTATGATGCCCTGGCATTCTATGGGCACCGCATAGAAAAGCTCGAAACCGACGCAATCAATTTGTTCCCATACGGCTACGGAAGTGATACAGTAAAGCCCAACCTGATAAGTGAAGAGGAATTTGATAGAACCCATCGAGAGATTAACAACATTAATTTATAGAAATCGTGTACCTTTAAGATCAATGGAAGTAATCTGCATACAGGACGAAGCATTCTACGTGCTCATTGAGGAGGTTGTGGACCGCATCAAAGAGAAAAACAAGGTTCCTCACGACAAGTGGGTGTCGCCTAAGCGCGCAATGGAACTCCTTAATATATCGAGTAAAACCACGCTCCAAAAGCTACGTGATACAGGCAAAGTAACCTTTACTCAGCCACAGCGAAAAATTATCCTTTACGACTACGACTCCATAATGACTTATCTGGACGATCATAAACACAAAAAATTCTCATGAGCGACGAGATAAATGATATATATATTCGAGCATTCAACCATGCCTATCTCATAGCGAAGTACAAGTCTGAACTCGCACGCAACATACTTCATACAAAGAATAACGGAATCTACATTCAAGGCTTTAAGGATGGGCGAGATCAATTTAACAAAGATCAAATGCAATCGAGGCTTAAGGAAATAGAATCAATTAAATCTAGAGAGGATCGTGATCAGGAAAAATAGTAATGTATTAATCAACTTTTTAGTTCTTATTTATGTAAATATTCTTCCGTGAAATATTTACTTAAGAATGAGTCCAGATTAGTATAGAAAACGCTGTAAATAACTTCGGTATTTGTTCTTCCATTATTTAATTCTCGTAATTCAATTGAGGTAAAGAATTTTCCTTTTTCTGACAGAACTGGAATCTTATACTCATCCTTATCTAAGTTGTCATAATTATCAAGGTACTCTATCAGTACCTTTCTGAATTTTGGAAGTCTTCGAGTTTCTTCGAATCCTTCGAAAGGTGATACAATACCATCATTATCAGTTCCTAAACAGACACATTTCCAACCGTCTTCGTTAAGGGTTTTTCTTATGACATGGACGATGTGATAAACATTTATTAAAAAAAGTTGCGCAAGGAATATCTGGGTTTCATCTTCATTTTTAGCTCTCTTCAATCTATCTTTTATAACTTTCCCTGGCATCCTCCCAGCATGCATTAGTATTCCTATCAGACCGTCCGTTTTATATATAGTAATTATATCTTCGTCAGTCAAATTTATATCCCATCGACTAACGTACGACCTCTTGTTCAATTTTCTAGAATCTTTTCTCCTTCTGGATTCTTCTAAAGTCTTAAAACCACTTACCGCTGAATGACTTGAAATGATTGGGATATTATCTCCTCGCACTCGATATTCATCGATTATTTTGTAGAACTGAATTCTCGATTTGATGGAAAAGTGTTTTATATCAATCAAAATCCTCTTCCCATAATAATTTTTATCCAATAAATAGTCTTTGATAATTTTGATTCCAAATTCTGTCAATGGCGCATTCATGCCTCCTTTCTGCCTAAAAAAAGCCGTCATTGGAGGTTCAAAACTCTGGCAATGCCCCGACACGAGATTATTATAGTGGTGCGACATGGAAACGAAAAAAGGAGTATTAATACTCTCCTTTATCTTTTTGATATTGATCGCAAAGCTATCCTTTAATTTATCGCTTTCCCTTTTTGGAATCCTATCTATGTTCTTCTTGGAGAATAAGTCTTTTGCCCGATATTTTCCAAAGCTATGAATTCCTTCAACTGATAAAATTCCAGCAATGATTTTAGGGTTGTCTTTTATTTCAATGTATTCCCTATAATTCCGAACCAGTCTAAATTTTTTATCGCTGTATTTAGGATTATGAGGTTGTGAAAATTCACTATTAGTGAAATATTCAAGTTCCTTATGGTAATCCTTAAAGTAATCAACATTTCTTTTTCGATTACCAGATTGCTCAAACCACAATGAATCAATTTTGTCCGTGGAAATCCCTAAAAAGATCTTAATTAAACTTCTAAATATTATTTTTCTCTTCTGCCAAAATTTTAGAGGGTTGAATTTGGAAGGAAATAGAATAAATACTTCTAATAATATGAGCCCTCCACTCTTTCTATTCACATACTGTCTCTCTATTGGGTATAATGAGATGACCACAAGACGTACATTACCGTCAATACAGTTTTCCAAATTAGCTTGAGTATAAGTAGCAAAATCTCCTTTAATTTTTTTGAAAACTAAATAACGTAATATACTCGTAGGTAAAAATAACTGACCAAGATTTGGGTTTAGGTATTTTTCCCAAATGGTATGGATGTTTCTATTAAAAGCCGGTTTAAGGCCAATATGGCAATGCAAATCCGCTATCGGTAAATCCGCTTCTTGATCAAAATTTTCTTCAGACATTAATCATTAAATTTTTAGATGAAAAGTCAATCAAGTCAATTTCTGTCCAGCCTGTATCTTCGCCATGTGTGCTTCCACCGGAAAGCTGTATACAATTAATTTTGTATTTACTTTCCTTGCTTGAATACCTTTTATCAAAGTGAATATGGCCGAATAGAAGGGCGTCTGTATCTTTTAACCCGTTTAAAAGACTTGTTCTATCCTTTAGCTTTGTCCCCCAGGTGTGGAGTTTGGATATTATAAAATAGCCCATAGGATTGTGGTGTAAGTAGACCACAATTTTGCATGAGGGATGCTCCTTCCTAGCCTGATCAATATAGCTTTTCAATTTAATCAACTGCCTGCTTCCTATTATTCCACGAGCAGCTTTGGCATATTTTTGATTCTTTGACATTGAATCCAATCCTATAAAAACTACGTCAGAAATTTTATGAACCAATGGAAATGACAATAGGTCATTTTTAGGATTCAAATAGTTATGTCCTTCGCATAACAGTTCTTTAAATACTTGATTAAATTTTTTCTTATTCGCAGGAATCGATCTTCTTCTTTTTATCCCATTTCTCTTGACGTCATGATTCCCAGGGCATATTAGCATCTTATATCCATCCAATTTGAGTTCATGAAGGATATTCTTGACTTTAATAAAGACATCATCAGAATATCCCGGTGAATCAAGTATATCACCTGTAAGTATCAAAACTGGCTTTATTTCATACTCCCGGTAATGTTCAATTATTCCTTTTACCAGGCACTCCGTTTTGTCATTGGTAACGGGAAAGTGAAGGTCACTTATATGGATTATTTTCATCTTATAATTTCAAATATCTCTTTGCATTTAAAGAGAAAAATTTCTGTTTGAACTTTGACAAAGTCTCATTTTGGAATATTTCTAAGAACTCTTTGTGATAGTCAACTTGAAGTCCATCATTAAATAGAATATGCCAATCGCTGCCGTACATTATTTTATCCGCAAAATGAAACTCACCTTCATTCCTTGTGAACAAATCAACTAGGCGATTTATAAAATTCTTCTTTTCGTCATCATTTTTTATATGAGCTAAGAATCCTACCTCACAGTAGACATTCGGATAATTTATACATAGTTGATAAACCTTATATGCATAAGAATTTTCAAAGACTTCTTCACTACCAGAAGCCCAACCTTTTTCACCGCCTGCATGACCAAGACACAATCTCAAATTTTTCATCCCTGGCATTTTCAGCAGGTTCTCCCAGAATCTTGGATCAGAGCTAACCCCAGATTTTTTGTAAGGTTTTGCTTGGAACCCACTCGGAGTGCAGTGTGTAAATACTGGCACATCCCTTTCTTCATTAACACAAAACCGAAAAAAATTGAGAACCCTTTGTTCAATTTTCTGACCATTTGGAATTTTGTAATAACCATCTATATCTTCATCATTTTGTGAGGCACGATAACCCATAGGAGGATAAAACTTCACACCCGAAAAACCGTTATTAAGAGCATACTTAATTAATTCCATCCCTTTCTTTGTACGTCTCTTTGGGTTGAATGCCACAAAACCAATCAATCTACCATTACTTCGATTAATAAACTTTTTCATTCTTCTAATTTTAGACTTCATGCTCAGTCTAGGTTTACCCGCAAAGAAATATTGGGGATCCATCATGTGAAATACAAAATGACCTACATCATCACCATAACTGGAAATTAACATCTTAAGGATTTCTTCTTCAGAACGCATCATAAAGAAGAACCATTTTATATATTCGAAACCGTCTTTTATCAAATCAAGAATCTTCTTGACAATCGAGTAAATTTTGGAATCCCAATCTTCGGCCAGACCCTGATTCCCGAAGGCGAAGGATTTTAAGTCTGGCTCTAATTCAATATGTCCCTTCTCTATGGCTTCTAGCAAGTGAAACTGGAACATTGGATCAAAAAAAGTATCTTGTCTAGTGTTAACCGAGATATGATCTATGACTGTATTTTCTTTCGCATTGAGCAACTCCAGCGGAAATGACGACTCCAACTCGTTGAACAAGCTACTATCAAAATTTCTCTTTCTTGGTTTATTCGTGAATTGACGTAAAAGAATAGCTGCCAATACAGCAACAGGGTATGGAATCCCATACGATTGAAGAATCCCTCTTACAGGAAGGTGATTTAAATTAAATAGGTGCGTATGAACATCAATTATTTCAAGTTTTTCTTCTCCCATTTAGATAGCCTTTTAAAAACACATTATATCTAACAATCTATCCATATCGGAACGAATGTTAAACAGTATTAATACCAAAAAAATGGGGAGAAAAATATTCGATACTAAGCCCGAATTTAAACATTATATTACTCTTTTACAAGTATTTAGAACAACACACTCAAGAAGTTACCAGAGCTATCAGTTACTCTTCCAAAAAATAATGCGTTATCAGCATTGATATTGTTGAGAAAACACATTCATAATTTGGTTCTCTTCCCGGGTACTTCGGTTTTGCAAAAACAATGTTCTTAAGAGCTGGTAAGTTCCTTTTTAAAACTTCTGCAATTTCATATTTGTTCTTAGCATGCCATCTATCAAAAACTGCTCGCACCTGTTCACGTGAATACATTTGGATAGAAATTTCATTTTGCCGTGCCCAACTCTTTATTTTCCGAATCGCTTCTTTAGCCCTTCGCCCCTTGCGACAGTAGCGATTATTTGTGTCTTCAAGGATCAAGGTAATTGGTTTGTGCGTATTTACAATCTCCTTTACTAAATTCTTTACTTTCTCGAAATCATAGTCTTTGAGGTCAAACAAATTGAATTCAATTAAATCTAGAGCACTTGTCATTACCGCGTACCCTAGCCCACGGGTGAAAGGATATAGCGCAACGGTCTTAAGCGGTTCGGTCGTTGTCTTACTCATACTCATCACCGTGGATTAATGGCTTGACAAGTTTTTGTAAAGATTTTATTCTATCACTGCTCTTCGGAGATCGTAATCTTTCGAGATTTTCGATGAGCCGCTGGCTCCTATCTAGGAGTTGTGCGTGCAGGTGCGCATACAGATCTGCAAACATTACCTCAAAAGGTGCTCTGAAGAGCATATGATATGTTAAGATAATCGCTAACGACGGTCTACGCTGACCTACCTCGACTTTATGGAGGTGGGCGGCGTCTACGTGGATCAGGTATGCAAGATCCTTTAGTGAAACACCAGCCGCCCGTCTAAGATCGGCTAGTGTATTGTTCTTACTATTCATATTTGCAATGGGCGCTGGGGATTAGAACCAGCGCCTGTTGTATTATATCCATACCGTAAAGTCCGTATACCACCGTACATGAATCATGTTTGGTGGATTTTTTGTGGAAAAACTTGCGAACTAGAAACTTGATCTATTGTTGAATGCTTTTGCATTCAACTAAAGGACTCCATCTGGCATTTTAGCAATAGAATCAAGGATTCAAGAAATGTATAAGAGTGTGGTCATTACCATATTAACTTTTAAACCAAAATGTTTTTTCTGGGAACCAATGAGGAGAGATAATACCGCCGATCACAGATCGCCCCGGCGGTGTTATCATGACGTCTTGGAAAAGAATAGGCTATCTACATGCCTCAAGAAATTGATCAACTCTTCGAAATGTACATCAGCGAATGTCGTTACACCAAGCGCCTCAGTCCACAAACAATCAAAGGGTACGGAGAGGTGTTTAGCACCTTTCTAAAAATTCTTCCTGAGTTCTCTTCTGTAGAGCAACTCAACCCTTCCTTGGTAACCGAATTTTTTCGAAGAATTAGTGTTAGAAAAAGAAGTGTAGGAAATACGATTAAGACGGGGATAAGAGAGTCAACGATTAGCACATATTACAACAAGCTAATGGCTTTTTTTAGATGGCTTGAACTGAATGACTACATAAAATTTGGGAGTATTTCAAATAAAGTAGCTCGACCACCGGCGCCAATATACACAGACCAGCGTGAACTAAACATTGATGAAATAGCTAAAATAATTACTGCTATTACCATGAATAGCATGAACGATCAATTTGTTTATCTTCGAGATCTGGCAATTATTAGTGTCCTACTCTACTCTGGAATAAGACGTGGTGAACTTCTTGGTCTACGGGTTCATGACGTAGATTTCGAAAGGAAACGGCTCTTTATTAGCCATCGAACTTCCAAATCTAAATTTGACCGATACATTCCTATGCACTCAACTTTAGCGTTGCACCTGACTTCATACCTAAATGAGCGGAGAAAAAGAAAGGCTAATACCCCTTCGCTATTTATATCCAGTAAGAGAAATACAGGGCTTACCGAACATGGTCTAAAGCATTGGGTCACCAAGTACTCTAAATTATCAAATGTTAATTTCCACCTTCACCGATTTAGGCATACGTTTGCGTGTAACCTTGCGCGTGCCGGAACTAATACGGTAAGCATAAAAACTTTGCTAGGTCACACCTCTATTCGAATGACCGAACGTTATCTTCGATCAATACAAACAGAAGACTCCCGAGATGATATAGAGAAGCTATCCTTTTGACTTTCGAATGAGTATGCTATAATGGAAATGTCGATATATTAACCACTAATTCATCGCCAATGCATCCAAATTCGGGTAAAGATGTGGTTCAAGGAAAAAGACTTAACAAAAAAGTTAATCTCCATTTGGGCCTTATGAAATAAGGGTATACTGAAAATTTTGGATCAATAAGATCTGACCTCCTACCTTGCACTGACGAGGTGGCAGGTTCGAGTCCTGTCAGGTCCACAAATCCCTTTATGCTTTCACCTTTTAGAGGAAACGCTCATTAATTTTATTGATTTTCACAGCATATCAGTAACGAAGGTGGTCTAACACAGAGAGCATATTTTTCCGAAATATGGTGTATCGGCAACAACATTTATGACCATTGAATCAGCCCTTCATGAGTTTTCCGAATACCAACGGTACATCAAGGGGCTTTCACCTGAAACTATAAAGCGATACAAACAGCACGTTTCGTTTTTTTCCCGATTTATGAACATTACGACCCTGGGTGATGTTAGTGAGGCCTCAGTCCGATCCTATTTCTTCAAAGGGCGAACAGAACGTTCTTGGAGTGCTTCTACCTATCGCACATACCACATGAGTCTACATGTATTTTTTACCTGGTGTATCAAACGAAATTACCTAACAGAAAATCATGTAGAGAAATTAGAATTACCGAAGCTTCCGCGGTCTATTCCTCGGGGACTTACCAATGAGCAGGCAGAACGACTTCTTGAGGTTGTTCACAACTACCCATACCGAAGTGAGTTCCAGAGAATCCGGAATTATGCGGTTTATGCAACATTCATTTTTACCGGACTCAGAAGAAAAGAACTACTCAGTCTCACGTTAACCGATATTGATCTCAACCGACAAACCATTTTCGTTCGAAGAGGTAAAGGAGGACGAGATCGAATTATACCTCTGACTTCAAAACTTGGTATTATCCTTAACAAATATCTCGAAGCTCGAAGAACCACAGGTAAGACATGTCCAGAATTCTTCACTTCACTTAAAAAGAACGATGCCTTTACGGCCTCAGCACTAAAAAACCTCACCGATGATATTAAAGAGGTCGTGGATTTTCACTTCACCATCCATGGCCTTCGACATACCTTTGGAACACTAATGGCTGAAGGAGGCTGTGACGTTTATAGTTTGAGGGAGATGATGGGACACAGTGATATTAAAACGACCATGATATATGTATCTGCTTCAGCTCTGCATATTCGTTCACAGGTTGTAAAGCATCCTCTTGGAAATGATATTCCTATCATTAATAGCACTATTGCAAGATAACTAGACCTCTGGTCTATGAAGTTGAACAATATCATGATCAGGTGAAAAGTTCGCCAACATTTTCTCCTGAAGTGCAAACCATTCTCGCGCCACTTTCTTGGAATATCGGGCTTCAAGTAGGGGCAATAGTTGATCTTGACCAACATCAACAACACAATGGTAGAACGCCATCATGCCGTCAAGTTCGTCTGAACTAATCTCAAGTACGGTAATAAAGTTTCCAAGATCAAAGACGAAAGTACTTCCTTTATTCTCTGACATCAACAAACCAATTTTGACATCTTTGTTTAATTCACCTATGAGCTGCCGGTTGTAGTTAACTTTATCAATATCAGTAGCCAATCCATAGTTTCCATCATCTGTAATGACATCTACTAAAAAAGTAAACTTTTCGGCTAATGGAGGCTGTTTAAGTAGATAGTGTTTATTCATTGTCTGTTAAATCAATACGATTTAGATTACTCGTAGTAATATTCGTCATCATCACCTGAGGTGAAGTATTGGAAAAGTTTAATGCCGCCGTAAATGGCCAGAGCTCCTTTAAGAAATCCACCAAGGGTAATTTCTTTAGCTCCAGGCTCCTTTTTTCGCATTGCTATGTTAAATGCGTTATTGAGAAGACTCTTGATCAATGGCCACTTTTCTCCATGATCTTGACCGTTCAGAACAATGTATTGAGTAACGCTTGGCAAGAAGTTGCCAACATCAGTACCATCTAAAACAAATACTACAACGGGTTTACCAGACATATATGCCATCCCCGCCTCAACATGGACCATTTCTGATAGCCCATATGTCTTACGCCCACTTTTGACGTCCCGTTGAACGTACCGTGGGGTGGCAACAATCACTACAAAATCAGCCTTTTGAATGTTCTCACGCATGTGTTCAGCGATATTCAAAGGAGCTGCATCGTACCTTCCAACTGTTCCAAAAGGACGAATATTATGTTCAAGCAAAATACTCTCAACGAAATCCACAAACCATTTGTCCTCCGAGCGAAGGCTGCAACTGACAAATGCTGTTCCAACATGCTGATCTTGTGCCACTATACTTAATTTCTGAAATTAATATCATCAAAGAATCGTTTTCTAACCCAGCCCTCCTTCTCTTCTCCTGTATTGAAGTCTTCGTATCGAACCTTCATCCATAATCTCCTTTCTTGAATCACCTCTACATTTTGCATTTTAACTACTGTTCCCAATGTCTTTGAATTATCCCGGTAAGTGCTCTTTAGAGAAACTTCCTCCCAGGCCTGCCTGTACTTGGCTGCTTCCATGCTTTCGGTTAATTCGGTCACAGCCTTCTCCAAATTAGCAAATCTGATCGATTGATCCTTGTTGAAATTTGATGACATAACTACAGCGAACATGGGAATCAAAAATGTGTAGTTTTTAATAAAAAGTGTAGCTACGATTTGTGCATTCTCTAATGCCGTTCCCAAGGAGTTAATAGCCCAGGTAACAATCTTCGCATAAACTTGTTCGACTCGAGTGAGGTCAACATCATAATCCGAATCTGATTCATCAATGATCTCAGCCAATTCTTCATAAAACTCAAGAACATCTTCTTGGAGAGATTCATCGTCTTGAATTACTGTTAGTATTTCTTCATCAATATCCTGGAGGTCATCAACCATGTATGTGAATGATGTGCCGGAGAATAAGTCAAAGGGTTTCGGGCTTGGAACAGTGAAGTTGTCAGCGTTGTGAGTAAAATTCAGTGCAGGAGTTTGAATAAATGTTTTGGTGAGCTCTGAATTAAGATCAATAAAATCGGTGTAGAGTTTCTTATTATCAAATACTGTTTTCTGAATCCAGTTGTAATCCAAACCAGTAGATCTCATCTCATCGATAATTTTTGTAACACCCGATTGAGGTTGCACGATATCATTCAGGAATACAGAATCGTAAGAGGAATAGAAATCCAACTGATCATTAATTATAGATGCCACAGCAGAAGCACTCGTAATAGGTTTGAACATATCAGTTATTGTATAGAGCCCTTCATACGATTTCATTGCATCATGAACCCCCTTCGAAATTTCAAGGCATGGTAACTTAGGCCTCAGTTGTTGGGCAATATCGTAGACTGGAGATTGCAACGTGAATGGTTTATGAATTTTATCCAGAACATCCTGTATAGGGTTTTGTTTCGGAAGGATTCTGCGAATCTTGTCATTAACCAGTTGACTCGCAATTGGTTTTGTTAGTGTACCCTTAAATGATGAAGACTTTGAGCCTTTATCCTTACGTTTAGGCTTGCTAGAAACCAAGTCTTTTATCTTTTGTCTAAGTTCGGAATCTATTTTTGTTTCGTCACCTGACTCTACACGTTTGTACAAATCCATCGTAATACCCAACTTCTTCGCCATCCCTTTCTTAGAGTATCCTCCTTCCTTTCTGAATTTCTTGAGTTCTTTTATCACTAATATAGTTTTGCTAACCTCCCGAAAATTATAAGAGGTTATTTACAATTTTTTTATCCGAAACCTACGATAAGTTTTAATCTAGATTTCGGTTTTATGCTTTTAGGGGAGAATCTTGGGCTATAAACGAATATACGAATATTCATCCGAAATCTCAGGATGGCCAAGTCTTGATTCCAATAAGATTATTTGAAGGTCGGTGCTATTAACAGACTGAAGATTTCACTATTCTACGGATTGTGATTGCTATTAACGAAAATATGGTGAAGTACTTCGCAAAGACCAACTATAGAAATGAAAACAAACTATTTGGAATTAAGGAGAGGGATTGGCAATACCATTGCGCAATCATTGGGAGTACAGGGTCTGGGAAAACCAACGTGATGACTTCCTTTATGTTAAATGACCTAGAGTTCAACCGTGGATTCTGCCTTATTGATCCTCATAACGATTTGGCTCTTAAGATCATTGAAAGTATTCCGAAACACCGCAAAAAGGATGTATTATTTGTGAATTTATCAGACCCTGAACATAATCACGGATTTAATATTCTTAAAAAGACATCATTTTACAAACGCGGGCTCATCGCAAGTGCCGTTCTCGACATTTTCGAGCGATTTAATTCCGCAAATGCTTGGGGTCCTAAGATTAGTTTCCTACTTCTCAATTGCTTAAGCGCACTTCTTGATTATCCTAAACCCGTTAATCTTTCCGATGTACTTCGTATTTTACAGGACAAAGATTTTCGAAATGACTGCGTTGGTCATATTCAAAATGAAGAGGTAAAACGGTTTTTCACAAAACAGTTTAAGGAATTCAATCCCAAATATGATTTTTTGCCTCTTTATAATAAATTTCGTTTTCTTCTTCACCCCTCATTACGGAAACTTCTTGTTCAAAATGAAGATTCAATTTCGCTAAGAAGGATCATGGATGAATCCAAAATACTCATTATTTCATGTCCCATTGGTTCTATTGGACGTGATGCCTCTACGCTCATCGGATCACTATTCTTGAGTGCATTAACAGCCGCAGCGCATAGCCGAGTGGACATCAAAGAAGATCAACGACAGCCTTTCACTATTTACTGTGATGAGAGTCAGTTATTCGCATTAAACTCAAGTACCAGTATTGCATCCATGCTAGAAGAGTTAAGGAAAATGAAAGTAAGCACTTGCCTTTGCTTTCAAGGGCTTTCGTCATTAAACCAAGAAGTGCGTGAGCGAGTTTTTTCAAATGTTCACAATATTATATCTTTTAGAACGAGTGCTGCAGATGGAATGTTTTTAGCACGTGAAATGGCAAAACAGCATCAACCTTTTAGATATGAAGATTTCGTAACCATGCCTCGTTACCATTGCATAGTTAGAATGGTAATTGATGGCAACGTATGCAGACCTTTTACGGCCACCTCGATTATGTATTCTGAAATACAGCACGGCGGTGCTATCTCATAAATCCCGACTGGCCCATACTGTTCCTAAACAATTAAAACTTAAACCATGGAACAAAAAAAAGTGCGTACGAGATCCGAAATGTACGAGGTAGAAATTATATACAAACGACCCGCGCTAGAAACTATGCCACAAATAAGTAGTTCAAAAGATGCATATGAACTGATTACTAGATTGCTTAATCCAAACACTCTTGATTATCGGGAAGTATTTTTGGCTTTGTTTCTAACTAACTCCAATAATGTATTAGGTTACTCTGAGTTAGGTAAAGGAACATCAACTGGAGTCGCAATTGATGCCAAGGACATAATTTTGCATGCCATAAAGACCCATAGTAAGGCCATTATAATTTGCCATAATCATCCTAGCGGATCCCTCAAACCATCCAGTGCTGATAAAGATATGACAGCACAATTAAGCATCATCTCAAACATGTTTTCAATTAACCTTTTGGACAACCTTATTATAACAAGCGAGTCATATTTTAGTTTTGCCGATGAAGGATTATTATTAAAACCAAATAACACTCTACTATTTTAGGTGGAGTGTTTCTATTTCGTAGTTTAACGAAGGAATTAAGGGAATTGAGTCTACAGTGAAAGAAACAGGCGAATTAGATTCACAATAGTGATGTATTCAATGCGATGAGCACTACTTTGGCACACGGGTTCTTAAATGTCTAGAATTTTGTCAGAACCATTTCTATTTGTTTTATCAAATTATTATTGTAGTGAGTAAATTTTCTAGGATTATAGGGTAGTTTATCTACAATATTATTCGCTTTCGTCGCGAATTTTTTTGCTTTTTCAAATTCTTTAAGTCCCATATGGGCTTGGGCAAGGTAATGGTGGCAAACTGCAATTTTAAAATGAATTATACCGTATTCTTGTTTGTAATAATCTAATAAATCAATAAGGATTTGAATTCCTTCCTTATGCTTTCCGTCATTAATTAATGCAAGAGCCATATCATAAAGAACAGATTTAGTTCGAAGATGATTCTCGCCGAATGTTTCTGTTGCCAATTCTATGGCCTTTTTACAATGATCTTCTATCTCTTCATAACCTTTTCGAGCTAGATTTCCAACAAACGTTGTGTAGAAATAAGTTGAATAAGCATTCCCTTCTCCTAAAATATCGTTACACGTATTGATGCTATAACTCGCCAATTCATTTGCCTCATCATATCTGTCAAGTGCAAGGTAAAGTCTCGATAGTCTGAAACGTCTGAGAGCTAAGGATACCTCCATCTCCTCATCCATTGTTTCGCTTTTAATATCCTCGATTACTTTTTGTTGAATTAAGACCGCTTCCTCATAGTCCCCCAAACGATAAAGTATGTTAACATAATTCAGGTCAATGTAATTATCAATTGACGTACCCAAAACGTCCAGGAAATGGTCGGCTACGAGTTTTGCTTTGATTAAATGTTTCCTTGACTCACTATCATTTCCTATGTCGCTATGATTCTTTCCAAGCAAGTAGTAAGATCGGGCAAATCCAGAAAGTTCGTTTGCAAATCTACCCTCTCGATACTTCTCTAGATAGGTCAGTTTTTCTTCATGATCATTTAATCCAGCTACTATACTATAAGTAATTGGATTTGATTGTTGGCTGACGTCATTATAATGGTTGGATAACCTATAATCTTTATCAGATATTTTTAAAGTATTTTCAAAAAAACCAACAACATCTTTGAGTAACAATGTTGATTTTTCCCATTCTCCAAATTGATCATAAACAAATGCTAGTTTGTATTTCATAGGAGAGATTAGCCTCCGATCTTTATGTTGATCAAAATGACCAATCAAGGTTTCTGCATAAGGAATCCACTTATACATCCCCATTATTTCTTTCTCATCGAAATAAAGAGACATCTTTACATTTTTTATTAAAAACTTCACATCAACGACGGTAACGCTCAACTCACCTCCTATTACCTCCTCAATCACTTTATGAAGTTTGTAGCTTTGGGAATCAGCATCTTTTAACAACCAACCTTTATCAAATAACTTTTCGAGTACTAAAGCACATTCTCTGCTCAACTCACCTTCAGAGGGATACAATATAGATTTAAGCGTCATATAGGAGTGATAATCACTCGGCAAACAAGTAAATTGTTTAAGCATCCACAACTCTTGTTCAGAGAGTTCACTAATATTAAACAAATTGGCTACGTACGTACGTATGTTTCCAACGGATATTTTCCCACTATGCTCAATCTTTACATCTGTTGATAAGTCTAAACCAACAGCTTGTATGATATCTTCGTATTTCAGTTTTAATCGTTCCGCAGTTTTAGCCAACAACTCTACTACCAACGTGTGACGGTCAACTCGCTGAACTATAGTTTCAATTTTCTTCTCTTCGGTAATAAATAAGCAATACTTCTTAAAGAGGCTTTTACAATCTTCAAGTGAAAGAAGTTCCAATTGAAATGGAATGAGTCCTTCGATTTGTTTAGTTGATGTAAAGATGACATCCCAATCCGGTTGACCCGGTAGAGCTTTATCAAGATACTTTTCAATTTCAACCTTTGCGTTATCAACCACCAAAAGTTTGTCACCACCACCAATAGTATTTAGTTCAAAGAAAAATTCCGAAATCACTTCTTCCGAATTATTGTCCTCCGGCATTAAATCGAAACATTTCATAACGGACGTGTTTTCCAATATTGATTGGACCAACCCAACTTCCTTAACACTTAGCCAAAGAACATGTTCATACTTATCAAAATACTTGAAGACATAAGCTTTGGCGAGTGTCGTTTTTCCCAAGCCTGAAATTCCTCGAATTAACACTGACTGGTGCTCAATTGCTAATAACTCTCGTAACTTCTCAATCTCCCATTCTCTTCCAATAATGTTCTCAGGGTTGGCCATTGGAATAAAACTCAACTTTTTTGGGTATTGGAGTGTGGAGGTTTTCAGATTCTTAAACTCCGGCTCATCCAGAGATGTGACTTTAAACTTGTAGTCGTCATTCAATCGATAATTGTATTTCTTAAACTCTCCTGTTAGATGCGGCCTTATTGCTTTAATAAACTTTTCAAAAAGAAGTATCGCTTCTACTTCATTCGTTAAGCAAGTAAGGTTCTCAAGATATTTTTTCACATGCTTAACGGTATGATTGAATCCTGAACCTTCATAGAACATCCAACAAAGTATCATGTTTACATTAATCAGAGTATGGTACCCAAACTTCGCGTAATTATTATCAGCATCGTACTTATGCCTTGTGGGAGGAATCAATTGGTTGTTAGGCATACGACGGTGGTAGAAGTTTCTGGCTCTAAGTGATTCGTGCCCAATTGAAAACTTCCCTAAAGAAATTCTTAAGGCTTCATCAAACACCTCTTGCGATTCAATTTTGAATTTAAATATCCTCCTGTATGGCTGCTCCATGACATCTAAAATAACAGAATTTATTCTTACGAACGAAAACCCGCATGAAACCAAGCATTAACGAAGAAAACTACGAAGCATAAGGTTTTAATAGAGGACATAAAAATCGTATCCTGAAAAAGGTTGTATAGCGGTTTTCACAAACGAAAAAACACCATCAGTAAGAGACCGATGGCGACCATAATTAGAAGTAAGATTTAGAAACTCTTCTAAAAACAGTTAAGCCCCCAAAGTGCGATAGCGCGCAACTTTGTAGACCTTAGAATTATTATACAGGTTTGAAAAATAAGTCAAGGCTTACTGTCATGGAAATGGTTTCTAAATCGAAGAACAAAACTTAAAAGATTTAGAAATCATGAGAAAATTACTTTCGCACGCACTTCAATCTCATCTAACGGAGGTCAAGAAAAAACTCAAAACGTCGACATCACCCATTGATCTATCAGACCAACTCGAGACAATTTCCTTTGCTCTGAATTGGAGAATTTTTAAAACCTCCAAAGGAATATATCTCGTTGGAACGGAGACCAAAATTTCGCAAGCATTTATTGAACTATCCGACGCACAATCCTACATGAATCAATGCATGTATAGATGAGATGTGTATAGACAATTTTACTTCTTTTTTACAAAGGAGACACCCGATGTTTAATCTTAAAAATCAATCCCTAAATGGAAAAGATTTCAAAAAAAGGAACTGAGTTCATCGAGCCAGGTACGCTACATGCGTAACCTGAAGGTTCCAAATTAGTGAGGGTGAAGTAAAGTAGCCGCTCTAAGCAGATTCAGGCAGGCGGGAGATAATCCCGCCTGATGTTACACCTTAATACTACATACTCATGTTGATATACGTCATACGGCTACTCTTTGGACTGGATGAAGAGTCCAGCCGACCTTCTACAAAACACACAGAACCTTATCAGGTTTTTACCTATCGCACAGAAGATGGTGAAGCTGTCTTCAAATTCAGCTACCACTTGGTACGAAACCGATATGAAATTGACATCCACAAACAGCCCAACTATAGAAGTAGAAAAGGTGGTAGTTACGTGGCTCATTGGCTACTGTCTCCAAGAGATGCTGAACGCAAGATATGTGTGAGTACATCCCACAGCCCTAAGACACTTGAGGATGCTCAGGAACTATCCAAAGCATGGGCTGAGTTGACATGGGAATACATTAAAACCGGGATATCTATTGATACACAAGTAGCAATAAATCATAAAAAGAAATAACCATGAAAACACGAATAGCGACATCAGCATACCAAGAAATGCTTAAGACCGTCGGTTCACAACCGGCCGAGGCAGGCGGACTCCTATTTGGTTCTCGGGAGGATTGGGTGATTACCAAATTCCTCTATGACAAAAATGCACACACTACTAGAACCACTTACAGTTTCGACGTAGGTTACCTCAACCCCATGATTGAGAAGTTAGGGAAAGAGGGGCTCGAACTCTTAGGTTTCTTTCACTCGCATCCAACACATTACACGGAACTATCGAATGCAGATCGTGAATACTTCCAACGGCAATTCAAAAACATTCCAGTAAATAAGTTTTTGACACCACTCATGTTTCCGGCCATTGACGGAACCTACGATTTCATTCCCTACGTGTTCCACAAAGATGGCCGTGTTGAACGTACAGAACTGGATATTCTTCCGGACGATTACACAACCCATATGGTGCATAACATGGACGTTGAGTTTTCCGAGTACGTATTTCCTCCCATTCAGCAATCACGGAGGCTTACGTTCGGCATTTACCTCATGGGTCTCGTGTGCATTTTGTGTACGGGTGTACTGCTATTTATTCTTGGTGCCCTTCAGGTTATCTATACTCATCTTGAGTTCATTTTAAATATATAGCTATGAATTACGAAAGAATCAAAGACAGTGTAGACATAGAGCTGCTCCAAAACTCCCACGTCGTTGTGGTTGGTGCCGGAGGAGCAAAGCAATTGATCTTAAACCTAGCCCGAACGGGTATTGGGAGACTCACGGTGCTCGACTTTGATACGGTTGAGGATACAAACCTTGTTCGGCAAGGCTACAACCAATCTGACATAGGACTGCATAAAGTCGATGCCATCGGAAGCAAAGTCCAGGCTATTAATCCGTTCGTGGATTATGAGGGTATCACTCACAACTTCTTGTCTATGGAGACGGATGAACTAGATCGGATTTTCCAACGAGCAGACCTGCTCCTATTCTTGACTGACTCTTTTGATGCGCAACGGTTCGGAAACATCCTTGCGTTACGATACATGAAGCCAGCAATATGGGGTGGATGGTACGCCAAATCACGAACAGCTGAGATATTTTTCCAGGTTCCAGATTACACACCAGGGTGTTTTCGCTGTGCCGTCAGCAGTCGGTATATAGCTAATGAGAAAAAGGTCATACCGATAAGTTCACAGTGCAACACCATTTTTCACAGCGAGTTGCTCGATAGTTATCTCGGATTCTTAGCACTCGGAATTCTCCACAGGAACCGGCCAGATGACGTCAAGGAATGTTCTACATTCTTTAAAGGACTCTTGAATGAGGATGGCACTCTTGATTGGAACTTTCTTCATTTGAAGGTACATCCGCATGGGGGGCATCAACTCTTTGACACCTCGTATGACTCACTTGGTAAACGGGCACAGAACTTTGTGCCCTGTTGGCAAAAGGTAGAGCCAGAGTTACGTCCAAAGTACAACTACGACTGCCCAGACTGCAAGGGCATCTTACATGAACTCACCCTTAAAACAAAAAGCAATGAGAAATAATAGGCACTCCATATTTCCAACAATAGGATCAATAGCTAAATCAATGTTTAAGTTATTTCTGCTCATGACCTATTTATTCTTCAAGATCAATGAGCACATCTCAAGGTTCATTGCAAGCCTGTGCGAACGATACATGAATTAATGACTACTCACCATGAAGACATTGGCAGACATCATCATTGACATCATCGCAGGGATATTAGACTTTACCTCTAATGAGGTGGACGGTATTGACCCGAATAGTAGGAAGAACAGGTTGAATGCTTCATTTGAAAAAAAACATAAACTTTTTTCATCACAACACAATGGATTCAGTATTGGAGTTGGAAACAATTTGAGCGTTCAGCAATCGCATGACCACGTCATGTGTTGTGCGGTCAGTGGGGCCGGAAAGACAAGTTGTGTGGTAATTCCTAGCATTGTAAATATCGCCACGGCTTCTCCTGACGGAGCAAGCATGGTTATTGCAGATCCTAAGCGGGAGTTAACTATCATTGAACCATTCCTTCGAAGCCGTGGTTACACTGTGGTGCCATTTGATATTGAGAAGCCAGATGATTCAATTCGTTTCAATCTAATTTTACGAGCCACCACGTCAGCAGAGCTACATAGGGTTATTCAACGGTTGGTACATAAGCAGGGGGAACGAAATGAAAATGATTTTTGGACACAGGAGAGTATCAGAACCATACACACCTTTGCTCGACAACTAAAATCAAAGGCTCCTGAAGAGTTTCAGAATGTTGCGAACATTTACTACCTCATTGAAGAAATGATGGGAAATGAACAGCTTGTGAGCAACATGTTTGCCTCTGAAAGTGATCAAGATGTGTGGAGGAGTTTTCGTGCATTGATGAGTACCTCAGATAGAACAAAATCTTCAATTTTGGCATCTGCAATCTCAAATTTATCGTTCATAGGATTATCCCCAGACCTATGCGACATAACAAGCACTGACACCTTTGATTTCTCTCGATTAAAGTCGGAAAAAATAGCACTTGTTTTGCGATGCCCCTTGCAAAGTCAGGACGTGTATTCCTCTATTTTCGGCATCTTCTACAGCCAACTTTTTGACTACTTGTTTTCCTCCATGCCGAGCCCAGCGGATCGTAAAATATTTATGATTATCGACGAACTTGCCAACATTCCGCTCCCGGATCTCGCGAGCATCATGAGTACCGCACGTAGCTACTTTGCCATACTTGGAATTATCCAATCCGAAAACCAATTGAAAGAAAAGTACGGCGAATATAACGCTATGACTATACTCAATAACTGTACACGTGTGTACTTCGGTGGACTTGATCAGGAGTGTGAGCGCTTACAAAACAGTCTGGGTTCTTACACGTATTATGAGAACAGAAGAAACAAAAAAAATCAGCGTACGAGGTATTTAATGACCGCAGACGAGATACGAAGTATGCCCCGAAATCGTGTGCTCGTGTTTCCAAATGGTGGTATGCGTCCTATCTATCTGAAGGTGACACCGTACTATAAGGTACGGAGGTTCCAAAGTTATCTAACCATGAAACAACCAGATGATAATATACAAGCCACAACCAGGCATCGAACGCAGTACCTGCCCTTGGACCAATACGTAAACATATCAGACGATGGCCAAGAGTAGAACTAAATTCAATCCCGGCAGAATTCTCTTGTACGCTGAACAAATTCTTGAGTCAGCCATTATCTCAGTTGAAAAAATTGCAGACAAGAACTTGCTGAATAATAGGTTGCATAAATCGAAGAACAAAAAATACAAGCAGTCCCATCAGGTTATTCCTGATTTCGATAACGAACGTCTTGAGCGAGATTCTAATGTTGACGTGAAGGAACGTACACAGGAACGTCTTCTTGAACTTGAAGAGTTGGAACAGGAAGCATCACAGGATGTTGAATTAGATCGAGATTAGGCTGGTGGTAATGATGAGAACATAGGGTTTAACCATATAAAATAATAACTGTATGAAGGAAGTAATCACAAGAAAGAACGTAATAATCTTCGTAAAGCAACGGTATGGCATTACGGTTGATGAATTAATGACTCACAAAGAATCAAATCCAGAGCTGTTTGAGTTCGTAGTTGAATCTGCTTTCGAAGAGTTTGCGGATACCGTGATGAGTGAAAAAGGTAATGATATCAACACCTTCAATCCTCATACGCAGAGCCTAGAGCAATTCGGTGAAGTTGAGATTGCCAAGATCGAATCGCTTGATGATCTCATGAAAGGGCTATCTGAAACGCATCAGAAGCGCATGAACCATCTCAATCAGTCCTTCCACCAAGAACTTCGAATTGAAAAGAAAAAGGAGATACAGAAGCGGTCACGAGAGGTTGGATTGATATCTGAAAGGAAAAAAAATAAACGTGACTTAGAGCGCTAATGAGCAAAAGGGAGTTCCAATTTCGTAACGTTCAGGAGTACCTCGATCACCTCGGAGTGCTTGAACGTGGCTGTCCACAGGAGATCGAACACGCACGCAGGAACTTCAGGGCCATCTACTTGAAACGCTACCGTAAACACTACAAGAAGTTCCATCCCACTGTCAGCATCTCCTTCAAGGAGAAGGACAAACTCTTACTGTCGGAACAGGCACATGAGAACGGCATGAAGCTCGCGAGCTTTATCCAACAACTTGCACTTGACTACCTGAACCGAGGGAGCATGGCGTGCGTTCCTGATCCTGACGTTGGTGAAGCCAAAAAACTGTTTCTCCTATGCTATGACCTTGTGGAAGAACTCCACTTCGAAAGCGACTCCAAAGAATTAAAGATAAGCTACGAACGACTCCTAGAACTCTTTACTAAGATCGAAACCTTATTCAAAGCATGATCGTAAAATCCATTTCACATACCCTCCGGAAATCACCAACCGAACTCATCAAGTACATATTTGATGGTCGGAAACCATTACTTGATCCAGAGGGGAACCCCCTTTACTTTAAGCGTAACGTAAGATCCTATGATAAGGACAAGTGGAAAAAATCGTTCAACCAATTAGAGCAGAATAGACAATCGCACTACGGAAACAAATCGGTAGTGGCTTATCACGAGGTAATCTCATTCCATCCTGAATCTACTAAACACCTGAATCGGGCACTTATCAAAGACCTCGTGAACAGATACATCGAACTTCGGTGTAACGATCAGATTGTAGTGGGTGGAACGCACTTCGAGGCTGATGGAAAGAACTGGCACACCCACCTCATCTTCTCAGGCATTAAGCAATCAGACGGAAGAAGTGCTCGAATCTCCCAGGCCAGGTTTGAAGCCATCAAAAAAGAACTTCAAAAGTACCAGATGGAGAAGTACCCTGAGATTTCTGACAGTGTGGTGGAGCATGGTCGTAAAAAAAAAGACTGACCCGATCCTATTCTGAGAAAGAAGTACAGTTAAAAAAACGAACCAAACAACCTTCACAAAAAGATCTTCTCATTACCACAATTCAGCCAATCTTTGAAAAGAGCAAGGATATCAAGGATTTCGCGAACCGTTTATCGCTCAACAACATTGAACCATACTATTATAGTGGGAAACTAACAGGGGTACGTTGTGGCAAACGCAAGTACCGATTTAGGAGAACACTGGGTATCAATCTCGATGCACTTCTCTTAAAAGATCGAATCTATCTACAGAAGCAAGAACTCAATCGTTTAACAGACCGAAGAGGAGAATTAGATCACGAACGATAGGTTCTTACTTACACTATACAAAATAAATACCATTTGATTTCAGTGTCCTTTAGGCGGAAATGTCCTTAGTCGCATTTTAGGTGATGCTTTAAGGACATTTCGTCCAGCCTAACCTAAGTCGAAACTGCGTAACTTTTAGGACAGGCTGGAGCAAGATTGCAAGTTTCCATTAAACTGATGCAGTCACGTAAACTTGCATCTTGCCAAAGGGAAATCCCTTTGGAATCCCTCGCCATGATATAATGAATCATTAGTTCTGATTACCGAGATTAACTAACTTCCATCCGTCATCAAAACGCTTAAAAGTTGCGATCTTTTCCTTTACTTCGGTTTGATAATCAAAAACGGTCATGCCGAATTCGGTGATAGTGTCCTTTATTGTGTAGTGCACCTCGGCAGTTGTTGAATTTGGTTCACATACCACTCCAGTTATCTCATTAAAGATTGTAGCTCCTACCCTACAGTCGTATACAGGTTGTGTGCCCTTCCCTTCGTGGTTTTTCATTACCGTTCCCCATCCTTTTTTGGTAAGTTCAAAGTTCTTACCACTCGAAGTTTGTGAGAGGTTACCTCCATAATAAATCTTGTCATATTTTAAGTAACCATGCCTAACAAGAATATCGTAGTCGTGAGTATTCTTTGCGACTTTGTATATGGGTGAAGGTTTGAATTCATCTTTCAATACAGCTGTTGCGGTTTCTCGGTTGAGACAGGTATCAGGGCTACAGGCCAACAGGGTTATTAAAGTTAGGGCTAACATAGAATAGATCAATACATATTTCATATGATTCTCGTTTAAAGGTCAATAGTAGGCAAACATAAAAAAAATATCGATATTAGCTACTTATTAATTACTACTTATTAGTAGTAACGTTTTAATAGGAACTCTAGGTTCTTTGTTGTATGGCGAAACACGACAAGGACACCGAAAGACAATTGCGAAAGCTCGGAGAACGTTTTCAAGAGTTACGAAAGGCAAAAGGATATAATAATTATGAATCATTTGCATTCGACAATAACCTACCTAGAGCACAGTATGGTCGATATGAGAAAGGCCAGGATTTAAGATTCAGCAGCCTATACAAGGTGATAAAAGCTTTTGACATCTCGGTTGAAGAGTTTTTTGAAGGATTCTCATAGCGCAAGATCCATACAGTACAATCTCCTTTTTATTCGAAGCTTCATATAAAAGTGGGATCATCGTGAATTTTCCTCACGAGATCATAAACAATTAAAACTTTAAGACGGTTCTTTGAATATTTAATAATGATGTTCACGCTGTGATAGAGTTGGGTATCCTACTCACCTCTCTGACCATTACTGATTTGACTTAAATGGATTCGGATTTCAATCGTATATTTAAATAAGAATCCCTAGTCTGTGAAGGAAATATTCCACGGGATTTCGAGAACAATCAAGAAAGTTGGTTAAATTTTTACCTTAACAAAAAATAAACAGGACGATAGAGCCCAAATGCACGATACATACCATTCCCACTAGCCCACCTAACTTCGCGAATTGCTCGCACCAAAGTCTCCAAGATCATTTCACTGGAATTATTCGTAACAAATTCGATCATCTCTTCCTCACTTTGAATTATGTTGTCCGAATATGGACAAGGCGAGTTAGCTTTAATTTCATAAAAATCTTTCGTTGTTTCATTGAGCTTCACCCAGAAACAATCTGCATTTTCATTCAGTCTCCAAAAATCCTGGACAATTGGTGTTCCTGTAATAAATGGAATCCCCAACTTTCTTGCCGCAGATGCACCGAGAACAAAATCATTATTCACTTTGACAACGAATTTTGTTTTCGCAATCGAAACTTTTGGACGCTTGGTAAACAAGCCAAGAACTCGAAAAGAATCATCTGCGTGCAGTGTTCGTGATAATTTCCCTCCTTCCCTGGATAACCAAGGATACAATGGAACGACATCTCGAAACTCTGATTTAAGCATACTAACAAGTCGCGGAACTATGATGTAGTCTGCCGTTCGCTCACTAATAAAACTTGAAAACCCTCTATATTCTGTCATATTCCTAACGTTCTTCTATCCAAGCTGTGATGTTCGATTGCAATGCTAGAAACCTCGTATACCTTTGATTCAATACAGGATATCTTGCTATCGTTAAAAATAACAAGATTGATTCCATTCTCATGTAGTGAACTTCCAAATTCAACCCCATCGTAACCGAGGTGTTTTATATACTCACACAAATACTGGGTGGGAAGATAATCGAGTTCGTCATCTTGACGTCTGAGCGGAGTCGCTAATTCATTTTCTAAGACGTCAATGAACTTTTTGCTTCTCACATACTTTTCAAGTGAAAATTCATCTAGAAAGGGACTAATTTGATATGATGTTCTCAATGTGATTACCGTTATTTTCTCCTGTAATCGAAATGTTCCAATCGCAACGTAATCTAGATATGTTGCCCTCGCTTCATACATTGTTGTGTCCACCGATTGGGAGAGGTATAGATAGGGGATGCCTTGTGGGTTTCCTCGACCACCTTTAGCAAACTTTCTAGGAGGTTTACCCATTCTATTATTTGGATAGCCCGTTTCATCGTCTGCGATCCTGGAGCGATAAAATATCTTCCCCTTTGAATATTGTCTAACAGGCAGAACCTCTTCGATTGACTCCAAGTCCGCCGGATTCTTGATAAAAAATCGATTCTCTTCCTTAATTTCCCGTTTGAAAGATTCCCAATTATCAATTAGATCTTCGGTTTCCGAAGGTACCATCATAGTCACGGGACTTGCTATTAATTCGGCATATCTTTCATCCGATCCATCGAAAATCGCTAGTAAAAGGTCATGTGTTTTTTCCCTACTCGGAAGATTGAATATACTCCAATCATCTTGAAGGGCGTCCCCTAAAGGAATACCATGTTCGTCAACCTCATAGATGTCTAATAGTGAGATAAATTGATCCTCCAACTCCTTAACATTGACCATTGCAACATCAGTGGATTCACAAAATTGACAAGAACCAGTTTCGTTTGAATTATTCTCAATAAAACCCTTTAGTTCCTTGTCAACGAAACAATTCGAACAACAATGTAACATCAGGTTAAATATCTATAAACTAATTCAACGTGGTTTGTAATAGAAAGTTTCTTCACAGTCCCGAGCCCAGGGTACTTTCCGGCGGCATGAAGGCGCCGAAATTCGTCACACGCTATGGTATCCAGGCCATGTGCATCAATGAAGGGAATTAGCTTAACTATGGCTTCTTCGAATTTACCAGCAACATCGGAAACGTCCTCGTTCGAATCGGATACGAGGTGTCGTATCCAGAACTCCTCTCCCTTCAAATATGTTAAATGTATAGCAACCGCATAGGGTGAATATCCCTTGTCCGAATAGTAAAAACCAATACTAAGGTAATCGGAGTAGCCCGAATAACCTTCTTCAGCGTAATACACATGTTCATCACTAAAGAACTCGTCAACTTCGAGGGCATAATCCTTATTTCGATTCTTCTTCTCGAAGGGATCAGAAAGAAAAACCACGTTATCTGTTACAGCCTTGATAGCGCGCAATATTTTCCTACTTCCTAAGTTGTTGATTACTACGTGAGCTACGTTATTCGACTCAATAAAATCAACTAGTTCCTCTGGCTCAGACAAGGAATATACGATAAGCACCAATCGTTGTTCGGACAATCCAAGTTGATCCAGTTTACCCGCTATGTCCTCCAAATCTGTATCATGCTTTACAATAATCCCAAGTTGAAAATTGTCATAAGTAGGAGAAGGAAGGAAATTGCCACAGATCATGTTGATCCTGTTTTTTATACTCCCTACAGTCGGGTTTATGATAACCGTAAAATTACAATTGTGTTTCTGTAACTCACCTAAGGTTATCGTATAGGTGCTTGTAAGCTTTTTTACAGGTTCAATAATTGGACTAATGGGGCTTTCGCCGGAGAGAAATGGCACCAATTCCCTTAAAGCAATCAATTCGAACTGCTTTCCCCTTAAAAATGGAAAGTACATAGTTAGATTTTTCTATTAATAAATGAACTTATTCTTTCTATTTCCTCTTTCTTAAAATCAGAACACACGCCTATGTGTTTTAAGTAATGGGGAAATAGTGGGGAGGAAATTTGATCTTTTTCTCTTATGGTACGCTTTTTCAGCTTCTCAAACATCATTAAATGAAAATCAACCGGATCAATCTTTTTGGCTAATGCCAGACATTCTCTGAAGATTCTCGTGTTTGGAACATCAGGAAGGAAGCCGAAATATTCTTTTATAATTTTAGTGTATTCTTTCTTTCTAAGGCATTTAAACATATAACTAATGTCGAGTGCGCTAATATCTTCAACTGGACCGATCGCCTCGGCTAAAGTCCTCTTTGACGTTAAATATATAAGACCGACTTTATCCAAGTTATTTTCCCTTAAAAAAGATTCATACTTCCTAACAACAGAATGATGAGTGACGATAACAACATTCAAAAAAGTCTTTCGATACTCATTCACCTGAGAAAGGAGTCGTTCAGGAGAATCGTACTCTGTTTTGATTTCATAAACAACCGACGTGCCGTTAAGTAACACCAAATCGGCCACAGATTTTCCAATTCGAAATTCGTTAAAGCAAGTGGCAGTATTTAGGCTATGCCGTCCAAGTAATATTTTGTTAACTATGAGATTCTTATAGACATATTCGTTTCGATAGTTTTTGAGCATCGAATGATAGAGATGCTCAAAGAAATCATTATAGGTTGCTAAAGTAGCATCGCTATTATACTGGCTATACTTCTTGGCCTTTTTTACTACAGTTGATATCCCTTGATTGTGAGCTATTTGAGAAAATGTGGTATTACTTAAAACAGGAGAGATCGACTTGAGTAACGTGCTGTATGTACTATTTACTGCCATATTTATGAATAACGGGAGTTAACTTAAGCTTTGATAAAGGTACGATTATTAATTAAGTAAGGCACCATTTGTTCGACCTATGTTCGACCCTAGAATCAGAAAACCCCTTGAAATCATTGATTTCAAGGGGTTTCGTTGTTGGCCCACTATGGCTCGAAGCTAGAAATAATTTTGCATTTTTAATACTTTGAAAATCAGTTGATTATACTTATGTAGAATTCAGGGATTCTACAATTTCAATTCCTGTTCTGCGTGCCGTTTTTCCTACCCCGTAGATCGTCGCTGAAGCGAAACCTGTCCAGGAGCCATACCCAACTAGCCAGAGATTAGGTTCTTCAATTGAGCGAGTATGATCAGTTTTAATTCTATCATTCTCCGCGATATTTAGTGACCACAAATGATCCAGATTGGCTTTAAATCCAGTACACCAAATAATTGCATCAAAAGTCTCTTTAGAATCATCCTGCCAGATTACACCGTCCTTATAGAGAGATTTGAACGGACGTTCAGCGCTATCGTATACACTTCTCTTTCTAGCCTTTCTTACCGATTCCACTTGGACAATATTGCTAAGAGATATTTTGCCTGAATCTTTTCTATGCGGGAATGTTGAAGGCTTATTGTAGAATTTTCTTGTAGCTTCGTTGAAAAGGTAACGTCCATCTATATCTTCTGGTAAAAAGAATGGTTCTTCCAAAGTAACCCACTTTGTTTGAGCTGCTTTAGACACTTCAGCCAAAATTTGTGCTCCTGAATTTCCTCCACCCACTACAAGGACCTTCTTTCCGATAAACTGAGTTGAATTTCGGTACGCAACTGAGTGAATCTGGGTGCCCGAGAAAATATGCCTATTCTCGTAAGGAGGAATAAATGGATTTCGGGATGAACCAGTGGCACTCACCAATGTCCGGGAATATAGAACTCCTTTATCAGTTTCTACTCGGAATAGATCATCTTCCTTCAATACCTTGTGAACAGTGGTAGGCCTTTGAATGGAAAAATCGTATCGCTTCTCATAGGCAGCCATATATTCTAAAAACTCGTCTTTCGTAGGATACTCTTCTTTCCCTTTGGGCATCATCCACCCTGATAAGGAGCTATATGTTACGGGAGAGAACAACTTCAAGCTGTCCCATGTTTGCTGCCAAGCACCACCAGGTTTCTCCTGATCGTCAAGGATGAGATAGTCAATTTGATGCCTCCTCAAAAAGTACGCCACAGAGAGTCCGGCCTGACCCCCGCCAATGACTATCGTATCATATACCTTCATTGATGGCAGATCTAAGCTGTTTGAAAGCCAATTGTATTTTGGAAAGCGGAGAGGCAATGTTCATTCTCATATGTCTACCTGACTCTCTATCGAACCAACCGCCAGGGGTCAAGGCTAATTTTGCCTTCTTCACTAAAAACTTGTTTAACTCGTCTCCCTGAATGTCCAGCTCGCTGAAATCTAACCATATTTGGTAGGTTCCTTCAATCGGAAGCATCTTGATCATCGGGAGTTCAGTTTCAAGATAATTCTGTATCCATAAAATGGACTTTTCCAAATAGGCAATCAATTCATCCACCCAAGGGCCTCCCCCTTTAAAAGCAGCAATCGTAGCGAAGGTAGTAAAGGCATTTCCATGATTTAAATACATAGATTCAACTTCTTTCTTGATATTGCTTCGAATCTCTTCATTCGGTATATAAAGGTATCCGTTGGAGATACTTTGCATTCCAAAAGTTTTGGCAGGAGACCCTATAAGGGAAATATGACGCTCTACGCCCAAAGAGGTTATACTATTAAAATCGTTCCCAGAATAGATAATATCAGAATGAATCTCATCACTAATAATCGTTACGCCATAGGCTTCAGCTATATCTATCATTTTTTGCAACTCCTCTCTCTTCCATACTCGGCCCACTGGATTATGAGGATTGCATAGCAATATAACCTTTACATTTTTCGATCTTAATTTTTCTTCGAAATCTTCAAAATCCATTTCATATTTACCGTTAACAATTTGGAGTGGGTTTCTGACGATTTTTCTTCCTGCTGTTTTGATAACTTTAGCAAACTGATGATAAACAGGAGTTTGAATGAGAATACCATCATTTGGATCGGTTAACTCGCGAATTGCAACAGCAATTCCAGTTAGAACTCCCGTTACTTGAACGAATGACTTTCTATTTAAAACCAGACCATGCCTGTCTTCATTCCAGTCTACAATTGCCTTAAATATGCTACTGCGGTCGAACTCATAAGCATAAATACTTCTGTCTGCTATTCTCTTTAGTTCGTCAGTAATAGGTTTTGCAATAGGAAAATCCATATCCGCAATCCAAAAGGAGCTTACGTCATCAGAACCAAACATGTGTCTAAGCATATTAGAGTTTTGCTTGGCAAATTTATGTTCGAAATTTTCATGGATGGTGTCAAAGTGATTCATAGTGCTAGGACAATTTTAATTATGATTCATTAATCTTCTACATAGACGTTGCAAGCAAAAAATGATGCAAACCACGGTCCAGTAAAGATACTATTCAGACACATAAGCTGCCACGACTATACGTTCTACAATCTGTTTTGCAGTTGTTAACTTTGAAAGATCGGTATAAATATCTCCCGTTTGCCCAGATTGATGTCCGTGGCCAACGAGTTCCATTAAGTAATACTTTTTACCATCATTCATATCGATCTCGGCGTCAAAAATAATTGACGGTTGCCCTAATTGTCCTGTTCCATTATGAAAGATCTCATCATCCGGGAAGTCAAATTCAGAATAAAATTCATTGTCGTCAAAGGCAACATTTATCTCAATCTTCAAACGAAATTTGGAAAAAGACCTAATGGATGAAAGAAGTTTGAAGTTATCAGTTATTGTGGCTCCGGTAATAGCATCTGGTAAAGGATCATTACTAGGAGGCGCAAACATTCCATCGGCATAAACCTTACCTTTTTTGTGAGACCAAACGGGTAGCGCATCAACTCTGCGGAAATCCCCGCTAGCTTCTTTTTGCGTATCGAACGTTTTAAAATTTTCTTTACTTCGTCCACCAAAAAAGAGGCCTTTCGCAGTTGCTTTAGACACAAACAAGGTCTCAATATAATTCCCTTCGGTGTCCTCTACCCAGACAGCCATTTGAGGATGCCAGTAGTGCTCAGAACGCATTAAATCTATCGTTAATTGTACGTCATTATCGACATTCATTTCAACGATTTCGTATTTCGATAGATTAATTTCTTGATCTGCAGTAGCTTTCAACTGTGCTCCATAGTCCATAAGCGAACTAAACGGTTTCATCTGAAAATAGCCACCAGCAGCAAAAAGTACTATTACAACAGAAATTACATAAATCCACTTCCCCTTGCTATAGAATTTAATGGATCTTAAATTATTCTTTAAATGAAAGACAATCCCAAGAGTAAATAACAACCCAAATACGGTATGTAGGGTAGCTGTTACTCGCGAGTAAGGAATAAAGTATGATAAAACTCCTGTGATCAAGAGAATTGTAAAGCTGAGTGCTATTGAAAGACTAACAATTCTTCTGAATTCCATAAAACAGCTTGGTCTTGTTTATAAATAAGAATCCTCAATGGTGTATTGAGGATTCTTTCCGTTATTTACATCAAAAAAGTGAATTATAGTAGTAGCCCTTTCAAACTTTCAATTCTACTCGACAGGTATTGCACTTTTTTCGCTTTGCTTTCGGGTAAGTCAAACGTCGGGGCACTATAATTCAGTTTCTGAGCGAAGGCCTGTTCAACAATCTTGACTTCCCTGACAATGATGTCCAGGCTTTGATCATCATTTTCCCCGACAATTCCATGTATATCATAAGATTTAGCATCGAAGGATGGATTTGTCGATTTCTCCATATCTGCTTTTAAAGCGATTAGTTCGCTTCTTAAATTGGTAATCACCATAGCTTCACCGAACTTCGTTTTTGCACCTCTGCAGGATTTAGGGGAGCAACCCGAAGTTGATTCGGTGCTGGCCACAGAGGCAGTACTGCAGCTCGATTTATCCTTAACTCCTTTTCCATGATCGGCTGTACAGGATGCTTTGTCATGACTTTCTCCTGAGCAACATGAAGTTTGGGCATACGTGTTTGAGCCGAGTAACAAAAAGAGGCCTGTTAGAGCTGTGAAAATTAAAGGTTTGAATGTTGATTTCATGTGTTCGCTTTTTAATGATTTCTTACTGAAAACAAAGTAACGGAAGACTTGCATCTCTTTAGGTTATAGCCGAGTTATAACAGGTTAAGACGAGGTTAAGATTTTAAGTGGTCTTTAAATATTAACTAAATTTGATGCAATGAAATACAGGAAATCTTACTGGCTAATTATAACCATTTCGGTTCTGCTCCTGTGCTTGTTGGTAAATCAAATAGTGTATGTTTACAAGGCGGCTAAAGAGCAGGAAGCGCATTTTAATGATAAGGCAAATATTGCACTGGCGTCTATTGTTGAAGAAGTCTCCGAAAATCACAATGTATGCAAGAGTATGAAGTCCTGTATCGAGGGAGGCGAGGTTGGTTTTTGCAGTACGTCCTTCAAATCGAAGAGGGAATGGCACTTTGTTGATTCTATTGTTCAAAAAAACCTGACCAAATCCAATATTGACTTAACCTACAATTTTGATTTCTGTACCAGAGAGTTAAAAAATTCTGTAGTTCCCGAAAACAAGAGCACCTACACGAAAAATGTTGACAATCGCATGCAGGAATCAGGACTTATTATGTACTTGGAGTTTCCCAGTAAATCCAAATACGTCCTCAAGCAGATGGGCCCTGCTTTCATTTCCTCGATTCTCATTATTGTTTTAATCACCATTATTTTCGCCATAGTGTTCAGATTCTATATACGTGAGAAACAGAATGTGGAACGAACCCGAGACTTTTTAAACACCATGACTCACGAATTTAAAACCCCTCTGGCCAATATTTCCTTTGCAAATAATATGCTGGCCAGAAATGCTACCGGACCGGATCCCGAGAAAATCCGTAAGTACACCCAAATTATCAAGTCCGAAAATGATAAAATTGTAAAGAACAGTGAAGATATACTCGAGATGGCCCGACAAGAATATGATCTGGGAAATGTGCAGGGCGAAACTATCAATGTTCACGAACTCATTTCCGAACTTAAAAACAATTTCCAATCTACAAACCCCGACATTTCTTTCAACTTAAAGTTTTTCGCCGAACACCCTTTTGTTTATGGCAAGCCGTCTTTTTTAAGCAACGCTATTGCAAATGTGATCGACAATGCAATAAAGTACTCCAAATTGATTCCTGAAATTCTTATTTCCACCTCCAATAATCCCGAGAACGACACTCTTAATATTTCTATTGAAGATAAGGGTATTGGTATTCACAGAAAGAACCACCGCGCTGTATTCGACAAATTCTATCGGGTATCTACAGGAGATCAGCACGATGTAAAAGGATTTGGTCTTGGCCTTGCCTATGTGAAACAAATCATAGAACAAATGAAAGGTACAGTTTCGTTAAAAAGCCACCTGGGTAAAGGTTCGGAATTCACCTTAGAAATTCCCGTTTCTGATGCCTCCTAAATATAAAATATTGCTCGTTGAAGACGATACAAACCTCGGCTTCATGCTCATGGAATATCTTGAGACGAATGGGTTCGAGGCAAAACTTTACCGAGATGGTGTATCGGGATACAGAGCGTTTTCAGAAGGAGACTATGACCTTTGTATATTGGATCTTATGCTTCCAAGAATGGACGGGTTTACCTTGGCAAAGAAGATACGGGAGCAGAATCTAAAAACACCAATTGTCATGCTTACGGCCCGATCCATGGACAAAGACAAAATAAAGGGGTTTAAAATCGGCATCGATGACTATATTACCAAGCCCTTTAACGAGGAAGAACTGGTATATCGTATCAATGCGATCCTCAATCGCTATCGGCCTCAGAAACAAAGGCACCCAAGGGAGATTTCTATTGGTGCATACGTTCTGGACACCCGAAGTTTATCGCTAAGTGGTTATGGAACCATGCAACGTTTGACCAAAAAAGAGTTCGAAATTATTCTAACGCTGGGACTTGAAAAAAACAACGTGGTGAAACGTTCGAAACTACTTGAGGAGGTTTGGGGTGAAGATGACTATTTTACCGGAAGGAGTTTGGATGTCTTCGTAAGTAAACTCAGAAAATATCTCAAAAGAGACCCTAAGATTTCAATAGAGGCCATTCCAAATGTTGGATTGATCCTTAAAGTTGAATGATTTAGTTTTGGATATTGATGAAAATCATACTTTAGATATGTGAATCAAGAAAGTAAAACTATTCACTTTTAGAAGCCTTAATATAAACACATAATCATTCTTTAATTAACTTAAATAGGAATAGAGCATTTCAGAGTAAAATTACTGATGACTACGGTAAATCTCCAAAATTATAATTTATTCAAAGTGCAATTTCATTCCCTCGTGAGAGGCTTTAAAGCCTAATGCCTCATAAAAATTTATTGCATTCGGTCTTTTTTTGTCTGTCGTTAGCTGCAGTAAATGTGCATTTCGTTCTTTAGCACGATTTATGGCCCATTTAAACATTGCTTTTCCAATCCCTAAGCTTCTTTTATCTCTTCTTATTCTAACCGCTTCTATTTGTGCACGTATTCCTCCTCTATAGGTCAGATATTGAATAAAAGACAATTGCATTGTCCCTATTATCTCAGAATTCTCATCCTCTACAACAATAAGTTCTTGGTTCTTATCAGAATCAATTTCTTCAAATGCCATCAGATATTCTTTAGGCAATGGTATTTGAAAATTTTCTCTACGTTTCCCCAACTCATCGTCAGCTATCATTTCTATTATTGATAAAATATCTTTTTCTATTGCTTTTCTAAAGTTCATTTTTTTAATTCAATTTTATTTCTAAGTATTTTGTTCCTTCTATAGGATTAAATCGATAAGGTTCTATTTCATAAAACCCTACTTTTATGTACAAGCCAATTGCCGAATGCATTGTTGGTAATGTATCCAATCTCATTCTTTCAAAGCCTAATTCTTTTCCTATCTCAATTGCTTTCTTCAATAGTAATTTTCCTGTTCCAAGGCCACGAGCTTCTTTTCTTAAATACATTCTTTTAAGTTCGCAAATAGTCTTGTCTATTTTTCTTATTCCAAAACATCCTACAGGTAAATTCCCACCGTTATATGCCGTGAATATTGCACCATTTGGTTTTGAATACTGACTCTTAATATTTTTAATTTCTTCATTGAAATTTTGAAACTCTAAATCAATACCTATTTGTGAGGCATATTCTTCAAATAACTCAATTGCTGTTTTATATTCTTTATCTGATTTTACCTCTTTTAACTCAATCATACCGAATTAATTTATATTTTCTACTTCTACGATTACAATATTAGATGAAACTCTATAAATATGATGCGATACCTTTCTTTAAGAAAATCAATCTTTATCTACTATCTTCTTAATGAACCTTGTTACCAATTTATGTGGCAGTTCCATTGTGGAATTGTCTTGAGGAACAAACAATGTTGCTATAAAAAACGGGTGATTGTCTAGCTCAACAATCCTCGCCTCTTTTAGTTTATCGCTTCCAACTATTCTAAACCCATTTGTATCAAACAGGTCTTGGTATTTAGGATTGAGCCCAAAATTGCAATAGTATTTCTCTTTTATTTTTGATTGTGCATATATTTGATACGTCTGAGATCCTTTATCAATTATTTCAATTTCTAAAGGTTCACCTTTCAAATCACAAGAAAGTGGATTGACAACTAATTTGGACGCATAAGGGTTATATTCTGAATGTTCTGCGTCTTTGATATTCAAAACATTGCGTGCAAATTCAATTACCATATGCTGAAACCCACCACATGTGCCGAAGGTTGGTATTTTGTTTTCCCTGGTATGCTCAATGAGATTCAAGGCTCCGCTCATGCTTTGGTATGGGCTTCCAGGTGCAATCCAGAAGCCATCAAATTGACTTAGAACCTGAGCTAAGCTAGCTTCAACTTCTTGAGTGGAAACCCAAACAGCTTCAAACTCAGAGTTGATCAATCCCCTTGAATGTTCAATTGCTTCATTTGTTGCCACATGCGGTCTAAAGTCTTTATTAAACTCACCAATTATTGCTAATTTCATTATACATCATTTTAAGTTTTTAATTACTTCATACTAAGCAACCATTAAATTTTCAACATTCTGCCATGGACCTCCGTTGATTATATCGACTCCAATGAACTCTAGGTGCTTCGCCACCTCTTTGCTCCTAACCCCGCCAGCACAAACAACAATGATAGGTTTATTAAGCTTTTTTAGGATCTCTGCGTGAAAAGGTATATCCCTCATTTCTATATGCTTAGAACCTGAAATATATCCTCTCTCCCTTTCGCTGTAAGTTCGAACATCAAGTATAATCGCTCCCTTGCTTAAATATTCGGAAATAAGGTCCTGTTGATATCGGCTACTGTATGAATTTGATTTTTTCATGATTTTTTGTTTATTGTCTTTATGTCTTAAGACGTAAAATGTATAAAATGATGCCATAAAAAAAGCTGTCAATTTAGACAGCTCACAAATTACGTAGTCAAATCCTTAATTGGGTCAACAAGAACTTTCTCCATCACAATCATTTTTCGATCGAAAATCCATTATGCTACCTTTTCCACCCTGAATAAAGGTACAACAATCCGAAAATATATCCTTCAATTTTTTACGGCCGCGTTGAATTTTCGAACGCACCGTCACATAGTTCACATCTAATTTCTCCGCGATTTCTTTTTGGGAAATTTCTTCCAATTCAGAAAGTATCATTAGAGAGCGGTATTCCTCCGGAAGTTCATTAATAAAGGGTATTATACAATTACTCAGTTCCAGCGCCGAATCCTCCTGGTTGTAATCACCATCAAAAGAGTAGTCTCCTAATTCGCTAGTGGCAATCTTTCTTTTGCGGTAATAATCGGTTATGGTATTTCTTGCAATTGTATACACCCAACTTTTTACATTATCAATCTTCTCAGTATCGGACTTCGCCAATTTATAAAACACTTCCTGAGTTAGATCTTCAGCGTCTTCCTGGTTGTTTATTCTTTTCCTTACGTAGAGAAAAAGAGGGTTGTATAGTTGTTCTATTGAGTTTTGCATTGCTATAAAAATAATTGAAGAACAAAATTACAACAATTACTGACAGCGTTAAAAACAAATGCTCATACCCTATTTTCTCAACGAGAAAAATTCCCAAGAATGCTCCCACGGCTGCACCTAAGTCCCACCATGTGCTAACACTGGAAATTGCTTGCAATGAATTGTCGCCCTTTTCCTTCTGTTTTTCGATAGCGACAAGTGGCGAGAATGTCACAATAATTGGGTTAAACAGAAATGCCAAAATGATGCCTGGTAGAATTAGATTGAAAGAAATTAGCAGGGTCGCAAGAATGCAAATCAAAATAGCAACGTTGAATAGTTTTGTTACTTGTACCCTCAAGGTAACAAATGCACTTACAAAGGAAAGAACAAGCACAAACAACCGCTTGAGCAGAAGATAAAAAGCCACCACAACCAATAGCCTGCTAGGATTAGAATATTCTGTAATCAATAAGTTTGAAAGCACTACCACCAGTATTCCGTCAATGGTTATAGACAACGCAAACACTAATAAGTTTATGGGCGTAGGTTGAAACGTCTTCCTTGCCCGTACTTTGTCATTCTGTTTTCTGTTGTAGGTGGGAAGAGATAAGGCCAAAATAACCCCTGTTAGACTAATAAGCCCTACTATCAAAAGTCCATTCTCAATTCCATAAGCATCAATAACAACTGGGCCAAACCAGAGTATGAAGAATGCACCTAGCGTCTTTATGCTCTTTGAAAAACCAAAGGCAAGCCCCGATTTCTTTTCCGATTTAGCGGCGTAATTTAGTGTCGCGATTTTCAACCCTGAATAGCTCAAACCCCATATGATTCTAGCAATTAAAAAGCTAATAAGACCGAGTTTCAATCCATAAAAAACAGTGGTAATAACAGCAAGAATGGAGGATACGATGAGTACTTTTTTCATCCCCAATCGGTTCACAAGGTTAGCGATGGGTGTGTTTGCCAGAATTCTTATAAATCGATTCACTGATAGTAAAACTCCAATAAAAAACACCGAAAACCCCATATCTTTTCCATAAACAGGCAACAGAGGGTACAATAAGGCATCTCCCATTCCTGCAAAAGCCATGACCCCACTAGAAATTAAAGCTCCCCGAAAAGGGGAGCTTCTTGCTTTCATTACCGGAAGGTATTTACCTACCCGCAGCATCCACCACTAAATTGAGTTTTTTCTTCCACCACAGGAGCGGCTCCACAACCCGAACTCTCAACTCCTTGCACCTGTTCTCTCACCGGTGCTGGGCCACAGCATCCACCACCTTGATTGATTACTGTCTCTAATCCATTATTTCTATTTTCTCGTGTTTTCATAATTATCTTATTTAAATGTTACATGTATATCTATTAAGACGTCGGTATTAAAAATTGATGCAAACTTTAACCACAACACCCAGCGTCTTTATTAGCCAAAGATTTTGATGTCTCCGAGCCATTTGCGAATATGCCGCTGTTAACTTGTTCAACGACTTCCTCTGGACCACAACAACCCCCAGCAGATGCTCCAGTCGCACCTGTGTTATTCGAACTACAGACTCCTGTCTGCGGTAAGTTCAATTCCACTTTCTCCGCGGCTTCAATATCTCCATCCAGGTAAGCTACAATAGAGCGTACTTGTTCATACCCTGTGGCCATTAAAAATGTTGGGGCTCGACCATAGCTTTTCGATCCAACAATGTAAAAGTCTTTTTCAGGATGGCGTAGCTCCTTTTCTCCGTGAGGTCTTACTGTTCCACAACTATGGATGTTAGGGTCAATGAGTTCGGCAAGGTCGAACACTGATTCCAGAGAAGAATCAAGATCAACGCGCACTTCTCGTATCATGTCCAGATCAGGACGAGATCCCGTATTACTTATAATCTCATCTACATCCTCTATGGTTTCAATAGCCCCATTCAAATCACCTTTGATCTGAATTCCATTTTCACTTTTAATCAGTCTCAGTATATGGAAGGGGGTGTAAACATTTAGCCTTCCGCTATTCACGAGCTGCTCAATTCTAACACCTAAGGCTCCGCGGGCTTTCAATGCATCGTCTTTCTTTCCTCCATAAACCTTTTCAATGTTATCTTTCCGCAATATCCAATTGAGTCTTGTCTCTGGATACTTCTCCTGGATCGTTGCTAAGTCCAATAATGCATTAACGGCGGAATGACCACCACCAACGACGACGACATTCTTATTTTTATACCTATCTAAGGCATCCTCTTTAACGTTGGGTATTCCATAGAAAATATAATCCTGTAGTTCCTGCTCACCTTCAGCGAAAACGCCTCCGGAACCTATTGGGTTGGGTTGGTTCCATGTGCCTGAAGAGTCAAGGACGGCTTTGGCTTCGTGATATTCAATGTTTCCGTTTTTTTCCACCTTAATGGAAAAAGGCTTATCATCACGTCCCCATGTCTTCATCTTATCAAAGCCCTTTCTTCCAATTGAGATAACCTTAGTGTTCAAATGGACAAAAGGTTCAATAGATGGATGCTTTGAAAGCGGCACAAAGTAATCGTTTACAAGTTCGTTTCCCGTTGGAAGTGCCTCTTTGTTCGGCGAGATCCAATTGTTTTGTAAAAGCAATTCTTCAGCAGCCGCATCGATGTTATACCTCCATGGTGAAAAAACTCTCACATGACCCCAGGACAGGAAGTTGTTTCCAACCGAGTCACCCGCCTCGAACAATCTAAAAGGTATGTTCCTTTTGGTGAGTTGAGCGGCAGCCGCAAGGCCAACAGGTCCGGCTCCAATTATTGCTACAGGTAAATTATTATTTTTCATAATCTCTATCTTAATTCGTTATTCTAAAAGTGTATACCCTCTAAGACGCTCAGCTAAAAAAATGATGCACCGTGAGAGATGGAATTACTCAAATTATAGTTAGAGCTTTCAAAATGAGCAACCTCCAATAGAGCAAAAAAGAGAACCAGGTAACAGCGGTTAGTTCAATAGCCTACTGTTTTTAAGATAAATTGGAAAGAAATTGTTCGACCTATGTTCGACCCATGAATAAGAAAACCCCTTGAAATCAATGAAATCAAGGGGTTTCGTTGTTGGCCCACTAGGGCTCGAACCTAGACTCTTCTGGACCAAAACCAGACGTGTTGCCAGTTACACCATGGGCCAATTCCATAATGAGTGCGCAAATTTAATACAAACTTTGGGACGCACAAACTATTTTTTGGAAAAATATAAGAATCAATCGCTTGCACCCAGATTCTTATATCTTCCACACTTTTTATAGTATAAATAGCCCTAAAGCGGCCAAAAGACGGGTCTAGTCCCCTTTTCCACCCCCTTTTCAGCAAAATAAATGCTTACAAGCCTACGTTAGCTTTTTTTTATCACACCTTTATCCATATTATTAGTAAATTCGTGCCAACTAAAATTAACAATACCTATGACCGATTTCAACTTCAACAAATGGAATAAAATCTTAGGATGGTTTGTCTTCGCTGTAGCCCTTTTAACCTATTGGCTCACCGTTGAACCCACCGTAAGTTTTTGGGATGCGGGAGAGTATATCACCACCGCTAGTAATTTGGAAGTTGGTCACCCTCCCGGAGCACCATTGTATCAATTAATGGGAGCATTTTTCTCCATCTTCGCCATGGATCCCTCCAACATCGCCCTAACCATTAACCTGATGTCGGTTTTCAGTAGCTCATTTACCATACTATTTATGTTCTGGTCGCTGACCATTTTATTAACCAACTTAGTCAAGAAAAACAGCGAACTCAATAAAAACAACAGCATCGCCATATTAGGAAGCGCGGCTGTCGGCGCCCTGGCATTTACCTTCACAGACAGTTTTTGGTACAGCGCCGTAGAGGCCGAAGTATACGCCGCCGCCGCTTGTATCATGTCTGTTCTATTCTATTGTGGTCTGCGCTGGGAACGAGAAATGTTTACCCCCCGTGGCGATCGCTGGCTCATTTTAATCGCCTTCATTGTCGGGCTCTCATTTGGAGTTCACTTTATGGGCTTGCTAACTATCCCAGCCATAGGTTTCTTATACTATTTTAAGAAATACAAAAAGATCACCGTTAAAAACTTCATTGTCGCGAACATCGTTACCGTTGCAATTCTGCTGTTTATTTTTAAGCTGCTATTACCAGTTACACTGAAGCTTTTTAGTGCTTCAGAATTGTTCTTCGTCAATAGCATCGGACTACCATTTAACTCTGGAACCATTATAGCTGGCCTGGCCTTTATCGGCTTATTTTACTTCGGCTTAAAATATACTCGGAAGAACGGTTTTGTCATGTACAATACGTTGATCCTTTGTGTGCTATTTATTTTCATTGGATTCTCGAGCTGGTTAATGCTCCCGGTCCGTGCCAACGCCGGGACAGTTATCAATGAGAACAACCCCAACAATGCCCGTGAATTGCTGGCCTATTACAATCGAGAACAATACCCTGAAACACACTTATTCTATGGCCCACAATTTACCGAAGCTTATGTAGGTCTGGATGCCAATAATCCTTATAAGGATGATAAACCTAAATATGAAAAAGACCATAAAGCGGGTAAATATGTAATCGTTAACGATTATAAAAATGCAGGACAAAATACGGATGACAACCAAAAGGCTTTCCTCCCTCGAATGTGGAGCTTGGAGCACAATGCGAATTATCTGGAGTTCATTGGCGGACTGGAATTCGGAATTAAACGTGAATATAGAAGCGAAGAACGGCTGGTAGAAGAAGTCAAAAAATTCAAAGAAGCACATGCCCTGGGGCGCGTTGATGGAGACGATTATAACAAGTTTTTAACCGATTTCGGACCATTTTTAGACATCAGAAAACCTTCTTTTGGGCAAAATCTATCCTATATGTTCCAGCATCAGTTCAGCTATATGTATTGGCGCTATTTTATGTGGAACTTTGCCGGGCGTCAAAACGATGTGCAGGGTCAAGGAGGTAGTTTGAACGGAAATTGGATTAGCGGGATTCCTTTTGTTGATGAATGGCATCTGGGTTCACAAGACGATTTGCCCAGCGACGTGCTGGACAACAAAGCCAGAAATACCTATTATTTTCTACCGCTCATTCTGGGCATATTAGGGATGGTATTTCATGGCAAAAACGACAAAAAAAGCTTTTGGGTTCTTTTTGTGTTCTTCCTATTTACCGGACTGGCCCTAAAGGTATACCTCAACGAACGTATTTATGAACCTCGTGAACGAGATTACGCATTGGTAGGCTCCTTCTATGTATTTGCTATTTGGATTGGTTACGGCGTATATGCCCTCTACGAAGTGCTCAAAGAATACCTAAAGCCGAAAACAGCAATCCCGATAGTTTTGGGAGCCACATTACTGGCTGCACCGGTCTTACTAGCTACACAAAACTGGGACGACCACGATCGCTCCAACAGACGCACCGCTAACTCTATGGGACGTATGTACCTCGATTCCTGTGCGGAAAATGGAATTCTATTTACCATTGGAGATAATGACACCTTTGCGCTCTGGTATCAGCAAAACATTGAACAATATCGTCAGGATGTACGAATTGTTAATACCAGCTTGTTTCAAACCGATTGGTATATTGACGATATGAAGAAAAAGGCGTTCACCAGTGACCCAATTCCGTCGCAATTGACACACGATAAGTACACCTACGGAACTCGAGACGTGATCGCATTTCAAGAAACCAAGGAAGATACTGTAGATATTAAAACTTGGATGGATTGGGTAGAAAGTGAAAACCCCATTACCAAAGTAGAATTGAACAGCGGGCAAATGATCAGTTCCTTCCCTTCTAAGGTGATTCGGGTTCCTGTGAATAAAGAAGCCGTTCTTCGAAACGGAGTGGTGGCGCCAGAAGATGCAGACCTCATTGTTCCTTATATTGATATTGTCTTAAGTGGAGATTTTGTTTATAAGAACCGATTGTTGATGCTCGATATCATTGCAAATAACAATTGGGAACGCCCTATTTATTTTAGTGGCGGGGCCTTTGGAAATGACGATTACCTCTGGATGAAAGATTACCTTCAACTGGATGGGGTGGTCTATAAGTTAGTTCCTATCCGCACGCCAGTGGATCCCAGAAACCCGTTCGATATGGGGCGTATTGATGGGGATAAAATGTACGATATCGTTATGAGCTGGGATTGGGGTAACAGTGGTGAGGATTTTATTTATCACGACACTGAGACCCGTAGAAATGGCATTACCTATCGCAGTAACTTGGCTCGATTGTCAGAAACGCTCATTAGAGAAGGTAAAAAGGAAAAGGCCGAAAACATTTTGGATCTGGCCATGGAAAAAATGCCAGTGGAATATTTTGAATACTATTCACTCGTTGAGCCCTTTGCCGCCCATTATTACCAGTTGGACAAAACCGAAAAAGCACGCGAGGTATATGAGGCTGTTTCCAGTAAATTGAAGGAATATCTAAAGTATTATGGTGGATTAGACTTACAAGCCCAGGGTGATATGATCGAAGATATCTATTCTAAAATGAATCAGTATGAGAGTTTGGTTGAATTAACTTATACCTTCGATACAGCCGAGTACTACAACCAGCAGAAGCAAGAATTTTTAGACTATCTAAATCCGTTCCGTGGTTTCTTTGCTCGTGTAGGGATAGACATAGATACCGAGTTCTTAAGACAAGAGCGTCTTACCGAACAATTCTTAGATTCTATGATGAAGGATAGCGGGGGTGCGGAACCTCAAGAATAACTATAGATGAAAACCTATTTGGTACAAACGCCCAAATTCGTACAACGGATGTTTCCGAAGCGAATTTGGGCGTTTCCCAATTCAGAAAAAAAAATATACCTCACTTTCGACGATGGCCCTATTCCTGAAGTCACGCCTTGGGTGTTAGATACCTTACAAAAACACCATGCCAAAGCCACTTTTTTTTGTATTGGAGATAATATCGTAAAGCATCCCGAAATTTTTAAACGTATTATTACTGAAGGACATGCCGTTGGTAACCATACTTTCAACCATCTAAACGGAAAAAAGACCGATCCAAAAACCTACAGCGAAAATGTTGACAAGGCACAGTCCATCATGGAACGAGTAATCCTTTCCATGGATAAAACCATATTTACTTCGGAAGAAAATGGTGCCGGCCGGCACACCGGTCTGTTTCGTCCCCCTTATGGGCAAATGACGGCAACCCAGGCAAAATCAATTCAGCAAAAAGGATATCAAATCGTCATGTGGAACGTACTAAGTGCCGATTACGACACGTCCATTTCAGAAGAAAAGTGCTTTAAAAATGTTGCTGAAAGTATGAAACCGGGAAGTATAGTGGTATTTCATGATAGCGTAAAGGCTCAAAAAAATATGCAATATGCTTTGCCCAAAGTCTTGAAACTTGCCGCGAAGGAAGATCTTATTTGCGCTGCTATTCGTTAAGCTCTACGGGTTTTATCCAGATCAGTTCAATGTCGCGTTCTATAAATTCGTTAATGACAATATCGGGTTGTTCGCGTTCTATAATCCTCTTGTCAAAACGCGAGTCTCTAACCATAACCAATTCCCCAAAACTCTCCTTCAGAAACTCCTTCAACGCATTACTAAAGGAATCGCCCAATAAAAGAACTTTTAAATTATTAACATCGCTTTTGTAGCGATATTCATATTGGGCCGGTTGACGATAATAACTGGGGATAGTAAGCTCTGCCGGCAATGGCGTAGCATTGGAGTTTTTATGGTACAACCTATTGGTTATTGCGCTTCTTTTGATCTTAAGCATCTTTATTAAATCGGACCGGTCTTCTGGTTCTCGTTTCAATGTCAATTCATCCAAACCGACAACTTTTATTTGAGGATAGTCTTTTTTCAACTCAGAGATCAGCGTAAAGTACCCCCAATAAGCTCCAAGGTCGTTCCAATGCGAATCGTAGCGGTAATAGAGCTCCTCCTCCTTATGTTTTCGTATTTCTTTCGACAAATCTATGATAGGAAAGTCTGTTTTAGCAAAATGAGCGAACAACTGCTTCGCCTTGGTGAGGGTATCCGGCGATTTTATGGGCAATTTATCTCGATAGATGGATAATTTGTTGGGTGCAACCGCCACGTAATAAGATATTCCTTTTTCGTCCAGCCATCCCCTCTTATTTGCTACTTGCTTCTCAATACGAATCAAACTTTTTTCTTCAAACAGGTCATGGCCTAGAGACTCGGACAAGGCATTTGAAAAATTATCTCCCAAAAACATCCAATTATCTGCCCCCTCTACTACTTTTCCAGGTAAGGGATTTCGACCGTAGAGGTCGGATTCGATCTTACGGTATTGAACAAATAGGTCGCGCTCTAAAGCAAAGTGATCCAAATAAAATATATCAATACTATCTCTGTAATGCAGCAGATCCTTATAGAGTCCACCTTGATTATTTCCAAGACTATCTAAGCGTTTTTCAGAAAAATGTATGCTGGGAAACTTCTTTTTCTTTGTGAATTTTTTACCCGAAATAGTCTTCCCTGTCAGTTGTGAAAGCCCAATTAAAAACAAGGTTATCACAAAAAGAAACATCATTATGTATTGATTGATCTTCATACCTAAAATCTGAAGTAAATAAATGGGTTATAGGACTCAGACCCAATATATATAATGGACCATAGGAACAATGCAAAGATAAACAAGGGGCGTAAAAGTGGTATTTTATAACGAGAAAGTCGCTCGTTCAAATAACCATATATTGGAGTGGAAAGTACCGTAGCCAAAACTAAGAAAAACAAAGTCCCTCTATTGAATTGAAAGAACGCTAAAGAGCTACTCAAAATAGCATCCCCTTCGGTGTAGTAGAACATTCTGGTAATATAATACCAAGCCAACTGGAGATCTTCTACTCTAAAAAACATCCAACCTACGAGGACCACAAGTAGGGTATATATATGTTGAAACGGCCTCCACAACCTGTTCAATATGGCGTCAAAACCTATCCGTTCAATTACAATGAAAACCCCATGAAATAGACCCCAAACCACAAAATTCCAGCTGGCACCATGCCAGAGACCGGTAACAAAAAAGACAAGGAACAAATTGAAATAGGTTCGCAATTTCCCCCGCCTATTTCCTCCTACCGAAATGTAAACATAATCCTTGAACCAACTTGAAAGCGATATATGCCAACGGCGCCAAAAATCTTTAATACTTCTCGATATATAGGGGTAATTAAAATTCTCCAAAAAGTTAAATCCGAACATTCTTCCCAATCCAATGGCCATATCCGAATACCCAGAAAAATCAAAGTAAATTTGGAAGGCATAGGACACAATAGCAAGCCAGATTAATGGTGTGGACAAGGTATCATAGTTTTCAGCAAAAAGAGTATCGGCTATTGAGGCAAAGGAGTTTGCGATAATTACTTTCTTGGCCAATCCGATGATAAATCGTTCCACACCTTGCGTAAAGTTTTTCAAAGAGATTTTCTTATTTCGCAATTGCTCGTTAATATCTATATACCGCACAATTGGACCCGCTATTAACTGTGGAAACATGGTTACATAAGCGGCAAAATCGATGAAATTATGGTTTGCCTTTACATTGCCTCGATAAACATCAATGGTATAGGACATGGTCTGGAATGTATAAAAGCTAATCCCTATGGGAAGTGCTATTTCCGGGAGCGAATCGAAATAGGTCCCCTCATAGCCGAGCATACTTATAAAACCATTAAAATTCTCGAATGTAAAATTGAAATACTTAAAAAACCCTAATAAAGACAGATTGGTTAAGATAGAAATGAACAACCCAAGCTTTTTTCTGCCCTTTTCAATTAAAAGTCCGCAACTGTAATCTACGACGGCTGAGGTCATCATAATCAGTACCAGGGCACCTTCGCCCCAGGCATAGAATACTAAGCTGGCAATAAATAAGGTAAACGTCTTTGCTCTTTTTGGGGATAGGTAGTAGAGTGTTAAAACAATGGGCAGGAAAAAATATAGAAATACATTGCTGCTAAAGACCAAACCGACGCTGTTATACTATTAGAAATTTAAAAACTAGACGTATTCCTGAACCAGTCCAATTAGGGTATTGGCATCTTGTTCTCCGCTTTGGCGCCATTTCATTTCGCCATTTTTATAGATCATCAAAGTAGGTAATCCCTTTACACGAAGTGCATCGGCCAACTCTGTATTTTTTTCAATGTCTATTTTAATCACACGAGCTTTATCTCCTAAAGCTGCTGCTACATCTCTCAATACGGGATGCATTTCGGTACAAGCTTGATCCCATTCCGCGTAGAAATCCAAGAGGACCGGAACGTGTGTTTGAATTAATTCTCCAAATTTGGACATTCTATTAACATATTGGTTAATACAAATATAACATTTATGCGCAATTATGCCGTATCACGGCGTTTTTTCAGTTCAATAACGGTTACTTCGGGCCAAATACCAACGCGCCCGGGATAGCCAATAAACCCAAATCCGCGATTCACATTAATATAACGTCCAAACTCTTCATAAATTCCTGCCCAATGCTCGTAACGATATTTCACGGGGCTCCATTTAAACCAACCCGGAATCTCTATACCGTATTGCATGCCATGGGTATGTCCGCTAAGGGTGAGGTGATAATTCAATTCATTACCTTTCACTTGCTCCTTCCAATGTGAAGGATCGTGGCTCATGAGTACTTTGAAATCGGTTTTTGCAACTCCCTCGCTTGCTTTAGCAAGATCACCTGCTTGCTTAAATCCCTGCCCCCAATTTTCAACACCAATCAATTTTATCTGTTCTCCATTTCGCTCTAAAGTTCTGTGCTCATTAAGTAATAGGTCCCAGCCCATGTCCTTTTGAAGGGTTTTTAAATCCTCCAGATTCTTGTCCTTAGCCGCTTTCGATTCCCATTGCATGTATTCACCATAGTCGTGATTCCCTAATACGGAATAAACACCATCTCTTGCTTTCAAAGTTGAAAACAGGGGCTTCCATCGAGTCATTTCGGCAGTCATATTATTGACCAGGTCACCTGTAAAAACGATGATATCACTTTCCTGTCGATTAATAAGATCCACTCCGTAGGCTACTTTTTCTTCATTGTCAAAACTTCCACTGTGCACATCACTTATCTGTGTGATTCTATAACCGTCAAAAGCCTCTGGAAGATCGTCAAACTCTAATGAATAAGTAAGTACTTTGTAATTGTACTTCCCCTTGAACATGCCTATTAAAAGCGATCCAAATGGTATGGCGGCAATTCCCAGGGCCAAGGTGCTTATAAACTTTCTTCGTGAAGGAATATAGAAACTCTCTTCGCTTCCGCCAAGTTTCGAAAACAAGCCCACGAAAAGCCGAATTATGTCTTCACCGAACATAAAAACAATGACGAATAGTTTTGGGATGAAAAGCACTAAAAATGTACCGAAAGTATACATTCGCCAAGGGTTCATGGTTCGGTTGGGCGCTCCATAATTGAGTTGATAAATAAACATTCCCAATACGAGCACCGAAAAGGTCACGTAGGCCCCATGAATCCATTGACTTTTGGTCAACGTCCGCACAGCTTGGAACGCATAGATATCTATGGCTACATAAATGAGAATAAAAATGATCCAACGAAGCATAAAATACAATTTGCGCTAAAGATACTTCGGTTTTAAAAAGGGATACTCGTTGTTCACTTTTTTTTAACTTGATTTTGTATCTTTTCGGCACTCAAAACTGACCTATGCCAAAATCATTTTTTTTTCTCTTTCTCGCTAGCTTACTTATGGGCTGTTCGGAAAATGACCCTCAAATTGCACCTGCTGAAAAAGACCGACCTCTTACCTCATATGTAAATACTTTTATTGGCACAGGAGGTCACGGGCATACGTATCCCGGCGCAACGCTGCCTTTTGGGATGATGCAACTGAGCCCAGATACTCGTTTGGACGGTTGGGACGGATGTAGCGGATATCATTATAGTGACCATTATATCTATGGTTTTTCACATACCCACCTCAGCGGTACGGGCGTAAGTGATTATGGAGATATACTTTTAATGCCTACCGATGAAATAAATTTTAACAATGGAGCCAACGGGAAAGATGGCTATGGTTCACATTTTTCTCATGAGAGCGAAAAAGCCTCACCCGGATATTATAAAGTACACCTGGATACCACGGATATTGACGTTGAGCTTACCGTGACCCAAAGAGCAGGAATGCACAAATATTCATTCCCTTCATCCGAAAATCAAGTTGTGATCTTAGACCTTCTGCATCGTGATAAGGTTTTGGATGCTAAGATTGAAAAAATATCCGATAGCGAAATTCAAGGATATCGCCACTCCGAGGCCTGGGCGAAAGACCAGCGGTTGTATTTTAGTATTAAAACATCCCATCCCTTTAACGACATGCTGCAATCACCTCCCATTCAAGGTATGCCGGGAGGCAGGAAAATGGCACTGCAATTCGCGAACCCCAACAATGAGCCTGTATACCTTTCCATTGGTATCTCCGCTGTAGATGTTGAAGGCGCGAGAAAAAATCGGGAGACCGAGATAGGTCATAGAACTTTTGAACAGCTTAAAGCCGAAGCTAATGATGTTTGGGAAAGGCAACTGGAAAAAATAGTAGTTGAAAGCACGGATGAGGATACTAAAGTCAATTTCTACTCGGCCCTATATCACACCATGATAGCGCCTAATTTATATCAGGATGTTGACGGTCGTTACCGTGGAATGGATCTGGAAATTCATCAAACCGCGCATTTCGATTATTATACCGTATTTTCTCTCTGGGATACCTATCGAGCCGCACATCCTTTGTACACTATTATTGAACCCGAAAGGACCAACGATTTTATCAACACCTTTTTGGCCAAATACGATGAAGGCGGCATCCTTCCCATTTGGGACCTATCCGGAAATTATACCGGATGCATGATAGGATACCATGGAGTTCCTGTAATTGCGGACGCCTACCTAAAAGGAATTAGGGGCTACGATACTGAAAAAGCCCTTAAAGCAATGATACATAGTGCCACACGTAGTCATTTGGGACTAGCCTCCTACCAGGCCACCGGTTTTATCCCTGTGGAAGAGGAAAGTGAATCTGTTTCCAAAACGCTGGAATATGCCTATGACGATTGGACCATTGCACAGATGGCCAAAGAAATGGAATGGAACTCGATCTATAATGATTATTCGCAAAGGGCTCAATACTATAAGAACATCTTTAACCCTGAAACAGGCTTTATGCAAGGTCGTTTTAGAAATACCTGGTTTGGCCCCTTTGATCCGTTCGAAGTAAATTTCAATTATACCGAAGCCAATGCTTGGCAATACAGTTTGTATGTGCCTCAGGACATTTCCGGACTCATGGAAATAATGGGAGGTAAAGACAAATTGGAGGCCCATTTGGATCATTTGTTTACCGCCGAATCAAAAACCTCAGGTCGCGATCAAGCCGACATCACTGGTTTAATTGGACAATACGCACATGGAAACGAACCCAGTCACCACATGGCTTACCTCTATAATTTCGTAAATAAACCTCATAAAACACAAGAGAAAGTAAGGCAAATTTTAACCGAATTGTACACCAACACGCCGGACGGAATTAGCGGAAACGAAGACTGTGGTCAAATGAGTGCATGGTATGTTTTTAGTGCGCTTGGTTTTTATCCCGTTACACCTGGAAGTAACCAATACATTATTGGAACTCCGTTGATGGAAAAAGCCAGTATTTATTTGGAGGACGGAAAGACCTTTACCGTGCTGGCAAAGGATGTTTCCGAAGAAAACAAATATATTTCAGAAGTTATGTTGAATGGAGCATCACTAGGCCGAAGTTTCCTATATCACGATGAAATTATGGCGGGCGGAACCCTGGCATTTACCATGACCAAAACACCAACCACCTGGGGTACTTTGGACACTGAGGTCCCGAAAACCGAAATCACTGGAAATCTAATTACGCCGGCGCCCTATATTTCGAAAGGAGATGTAGCTTTTAAAACGGAAACGAGTGTTGAATTAGAAACTCCATCCGAAAACACCACCATCCATTTCAGCTTAAATGATGCTCCGTTTGAAGTGTATCAGTCTCCCATCAAATTGACACAAAAAAGTGTGTTAAAAACCTATAGCGAAAAAGACGGTGTAAAGAGTAGCACCTTGACTACTGAATTCTTCAAAATAGACCCTAACGTGAGTATAAAGTTGGAGACACAATTCGCAAACCAGTACAGCGCAGGAGGAAATGATGCTTTAATAGATGGCATTAAAGGTGCTCGGGATTTTAGAACGGGAGCCTGGCAAGGCTATCAGGATCAGGATGTGATCGCAATTGTTGATTTAGGAAAAGTGCGTCCTATAGGTACTATTAATGTGAATTTCCTTCAGGATCAAAGGAGTTGGATATTCTTGCCTACTGAAGTGGAATGTTATGTTTCGGACAATCCTCGGAATTTTTATAAATCCCTGCCAAAGAGCGAATTTAAAGCAAAGGATCCTTCTGACGAAATAAAAATAGAGAACGCCAGTTTTAACATGCAAAATTATAGTGCACGTTATGTGAAAATTGTAGCCAAGAACATTGGCCCCGTACCCGAATGGCATTTAGGTTTTCCATACGATGGAAAGGCCTGGATATTTATAGACGAAATTGAAATAAAGTAACAATACCATGAAGAGAAGAAAATTTATTCAGAGTGCCTCCCTGAGCGGAGTTGGGATTATTACAACAGCAACCACATTGGGATGTGAGAATGGAAAAGCCAGTGAAAATGAAGCGACCGCAAGTACGACGTCCATAGAAACCAAGGTCACCAAACCTATAGTTGTTGCCACCTGGAACGTAAAAGACGCTACCGCCAAAGCTTGGGAAGTTATGGAAAAAGGCGGAAGCTCCCTCGATGCCATTGAACAAGGTTGTGGTGTTGAAGAAGCCAATGCTGACGGACAAAGCGTAGGTATAGGAGGTATGCCCGATCGCGACGGAAATGTGACTTTGGACGCCTGTATCATGAACAAAGAAGGTGATTACGGCGCTGTGGTTTATCTACAAAATATTGTGCATCCCATTGCGGTGGCGCGCAAAGTAATGGAGGAAACCCCTCATGTTATTTTGGCAGGTAAAGGGGCCGAACAGTTTGCCGTTTCACAAGGATTTAAAAGAGAGAATCTACTCACCGAACGGTCCAAAAGGGATTGGGAAAATTGGAAGAAAAAATCGGAATACAAACCCATTATTAATATTGAAAATCACGACACTATTGGAATGCTCGCCATTGACAAAAATGGCGATATTTCCGGCGGCTGTACTACCAGCGGATTAGGTTTTAAAATGGCAGGACGTGTAGGAGACTCACCTATTATTGGATCTGGTCTTTTCGTAGATAATGAAGTGGGTGGCGCTACTGCAACTGGTTTGGGCGAAGAAGTTTTAAAAACCGTAGGGAGTTTTTTAATCGTAGAACTCATGCGCCAAGGAATGTCTCCACAAGCGGCTTGTGAAGAGGCCATTCGGCGTATCGTGACTAAAAACCCAAAGTACGAAGACTTTCAGGTAGGTTATATTGCAGTGAATAAAAAGGGAGAAACCGGAGCCTATTCCATTCATGAAGGGTTCTACGTTACTACCTATGCGAATGGGACCAATGAGAGTACCATGCCGGGTTTTTTCAATAAAAAGCAGTAAATCTGAAGTGTTTCGTATTAAAATTAAGTTAAACTCTGCGCTATATTTGTACGTATTTTCCTATTTAATTGTTCTAATTGACTGATTATTAAATCATTAAAATATACGTATTATTACGTATTTATTCATAAAGTGGCCAATTTTCGCTCTGCGAATCGATATTTTTTATAATTTTGAGATACATAAGTAGGTTGACCTAACCTAACGGAGGGTCAATCAAATTTGGGGCGAAAAGTCATCACACTGTGGTGGCTTTTCCATTTTGGAATTTTCTTAATTATTTCACTTTCAGCAATTTCTACGCAACATTTAGGACGTAAAATTCTACCTTATATACGACATTCAAAGTGGAACGTATCCGATAGCTAAACTTCCCTTTTAGATTTAACATTATTGGGAACAAAGAAGGCCGTCTTTGGGGAGACGGCCTTTCTAAATTTATAAGATGAATGTATTTTATTCCGAAGAAAACTAGCTGGCAAAAACCTTTTCACCACTTGCCTCTTGTGCTTTAAACTTCTGAACCAATTCTAAGGCATCCGGAATTACGTCACTACATAAAATGATCAGTGACCCTTTTACCGCATTGTTGACCGCATAGGTTATGGCTTCTTTTTCAGAAGGAATAATGGTTGTCTTTTTATTAGGATCCTTGGCAATTATACCATCGTTCAACATTTTAATTAATTCTTCTTCCGTTTTACCTCGTAATCGCTTGTCCTGACGGATGATGATCTCATCGAACATTTCGGCTGCAATTCCACCCATTTCATTGTTGTCTTCTACACGTCTGTCACCAATTCCGGCAATAATTCCAACTTTCACAGTACATTCTAAATTATCCGTGAACTTTTGAAGTGCTCTCATCCCAGCGGCATTATGTGCATAATCCAGAAGGATGGTGAAATTTTCAAATTCGAATAAATTTAAACGACCAGGCGTCTGAGAAGCCGATGGAATAAAGGTTTCCAGTCCAGCTTTCATATCTTCAATACTAATACCTCTGATGTTGGCCGCTAAAATAGCTGCCAGTACATTTTGAATCATAAATTCGGCTCGCCCACCGTAGGTTAATGGAATGTCCTTGGCCTTCATGATGCGCATCTTCCAAGCCCCTCTACAAATGGTCACATAGCCATTTTCATAGACAGCTGTAATCCCTCCTTTGCGCTGTAATGCCTGAATTCTGGGATTATTTTCGTTCATTGAAAACAAGGCCAAGTTGCAATTGATCCCGCGCCTCATATCGTATACCAGGTCGTCATCGGCATTCAAAATAGCGTGGCCATCGGGAAGAACAGTCTCGGGAACTACGCCCTTAACTCTCGCTAATTGTTCGATGGTATGAATTCCTTTCAATCCAAGGTGATCTGCAGCGACATTGGTCACAACAGCAACATCACAATTACCAAATCCGAGTCCGGCACGAAGCATTCCTCCACGTGCGCACTCCAAAACCGCAAAATTGACCGTTGGATCTTTGAGTACAAATTCGGCACTCGTAGGTCCTGTACAATCTCCCGTCATCAATAATCTATTTTGAATATACACACCGTCACTGGTCGTGTATCCTACCCGATACCCCTTCATTTTTGCAATATGAGCAATCAATCTACTGGTTGTTGTTTTACCATTGGTTCCTGTTATGGCAACAATAGGAATTCTACCCGTGTCACCTTGCTGCGGGAATAATTTATCCACTACAGGGGCGGCCACGTTTCTGGGCAACCCGGTAGTGGGTGCCAAGTGCATTCTAAACCCAGGACCTGCATTTACTTCTAATACGGCACCACCCGTTTCAGAAAGCGGCTTTGTAATATCGGTTGTCATAATGTCAATTCCACAGATATCCAAATCGATAATTTTTGATATGCGCTCCGCCATGGAAACATTCGCAGGATGTACAATATCGGTCACATCCTCGGCAGTTCCTCCAGTGCTTAAATTAGCCGTATCCTTGAGAACAAGTCGCTCACCTTCTTTTAAGACCGAATCTTCCGTATAACCCGCATCCTTAATAATGGTTTGTGTTAAATTATTCATGGTGATCATGGTAAGCACCTTTTCATGACCATAACCGCGACGCGGATCTTCATTTACCTTATCGACCAATTCTTTAATGGTAGATTTTCCATCTCCAATGACATGAGCTGGGGTTCGAATGGCTGCTGCCACTAATACATTGTTAATTACCAGTAAGCGATAATCATCTCCTGTGACAAACTTTTCGACGATCACTCTACGCGACACCTCCTTGGCTGCGTGAAAAGCAACTAAGGCATCTTCATAATTCTGGATGTCTACAGTAATTCCTCTTCCGTGATTTCCGTCGATAGGTTTTATAACGAGGGGGTAGCCTACATATCTACAGGCTTCTTCCAGACTTCGTTCTCTGCTAATGATATCGCCTCTGGGCACCTCAACTTCGGCCTGTTCCAAAAGGTACTTTGTGTCTTCTTTGTCACAAGCAAGCTCCACGCCTATACTACTTGTTTCTGAAGTAACTGTAGCTTGAATTCGTTTTTGGTTCGCTCCATAGCCCAATTGGCATAAAGAATATTTGTTCAGGCGTATCCACGGAATTCCGCGACTTGCAGCTTCTTCCACAATAGATCCTGTACTTGGCCCAAGACGTTCGGCCTCTCTTAATTCCCGCATTTCCTGAATGTCTTCTTCCAGATCGTAGTCTTCGCCAGCAATAAGTGCTTCACAAATACGGACAGCAGCTTTCGCTGCATACCTTCCCGCACTTTCTTCAATATAAGAGAAAACCACATTATAAACCCCTTCTTCACCATACCCCCGGGTTCTTCCAAAGCCGGTGTCCATGCCAGCTAAGGTTTGGATTTCCAGGGCAATATGCTCAATAATATGGCCCATCCAGGTACCGTCTTTCACACGTTGAAAAAACCCACCAGGTTCTCCGACCGAACAACGATGTTCATACATGGTTGGAAACATGGCTTCCAGTCTCTCACCGAATCCATCAATTTTATTGGACGGACGCTCTTCCATTTCTTCTAAGTCTAGTACCATCACAATTAATCTGTGTCGGCGTACCGACCAATAATTAGGTCCCCGCATGGCATTTATCTCTCGTATTCTCATCTACTTTTGATTTTTGGTTAGTAACAAGGGTAAGATTATAAATATATAATTTTTTTCAGAACAAAAGACGTATTTTTGTCGCCAATAAATTACAGTTAATGAGCGCAAAAGGAACCTTAATTCCCATAGGTGGAAATGAAGACAAAGGAATAGACGAACATGAAGGTTACCACCTGGAATTTATTGAAGAAGGTATATTATCTCGTGTTGTAAAGGAGAGTGGTGGTGTAGATGCGATCATCGTTATTGTTCCAACGGCTTCAAGTATTCCTGATGAAGTGGGACAAAATTATTTGGAAGCTTTTGGAAAACTCGGGTGTACCAATCTTCACATCATGGACATTCGCGAGCGACAGCAATCTGAGGATCCTGCCTACATTTCGCTATTGAAAAAAGCCGATTGTGTGATGTTCTCTGGAGGAAATCAATCCAATATTACCAAAAAAATTGGCGGGACGACCATTCATAAAATATTAATGGAGCGCTATGAAACAGACGGTTTAGTTATTGCAGGAACTAGCGCCGGAGCCATGTGTATGTCTGAAGAAATGATCACGGGCGGAAGCAGCCAGGAATCGTTCATCAAAGGTGCCGTTGGAATGGCTGGAGGAATGGAGTTTGTTCCCAAATTGATTATCGATTCGCACTTTATTAGACGCGGCCGCTTTGGTCGTTTAGCTGAGGCCGTTGCTAGATTTCCACAGCTCATTGGAATTGGTCTGGCCGAGGACACTGGATTGGTAATTAAGAAAGATACTTTCGAAGTCATTGGTTCTGGGATGGTGATTGTTTTTGATGCTCGAAAAGTAAAACATAACAATCACAAGATTCTGGAAGAAGGTACTCCCATGTCATTAACCAATTTAAAGACGAACATTCTGGCTAATGGGGATCGATTCAATATTAAAAAGAAAAAGGTAAAAGTCTCTCCGCTAGGACTGACGGTAACCAATGCAAAGACGCTTTAGGTAATGATTTCCTAAAAGCTGAATTTGCTTTATAATTTGTTATGAATTTCTGGGAAATATTATTCTTGTTCTTCGCTTTTCAAGCGTTTCTTTTCTCACTATTTTTCTTTCTTAAAAGAAAGGGAGAGAGGATAGCCAATAGCATTCTTGGCATTTATTTATTTCTATTTGCATGTAATATAGTGTACAACGTCTTGTACTGGTCGAAACTATTATTCACGCTAAAATACATTCACTTTTTTGGCCTGCTTATTAATTTTTGGCTCTTATATCCTCCATTAATTTATTTCTATACTCGCCGGGTGGTGGAGCGCAAAAAATTCAGTTTTAAAGATGGTGTTCATTTAATCCCTTTATTACTTTCTATTGTATTTCATCTCCGGTTTTATGTACTAAGCGCCCCCGAAAAGCTTGCGATTATGTCCAATGGAACCTTGGGTGACTTCATTATTAATGTGAAATATAATTTTATTGGGGTCATGTCGCTCATGATCTTTTATACCATACTCACTTATTCTTCCTTCAAAAAAAATGCCTTAGGTCGAAATAAAACAAGATGGCTTAGATGGTTGTTAGGCTCTTTTGCCTGCTATGTACTTGCCATGACAGCCTACTTTATTTTATCCCGATTGGGAGTTATTCATACGGGTCACGACTATTTCATTACCTATACCCTTGTACTTTTTATCGCCATGGTTTCCTATTTCGGTTTTGTACAGCCTAATATTTTTGACGGTCAGTCCATGGATACGGTTTTACCTTTCCAAAAATATCGAAATACCGGGCTTACCCAAGCGCATTCGCAAGAATTAAAAAATGGGCTTCTTCAATATATGAAAACTGAAAAGCCGTATTTAAATAGCAACCTAAGATTGGATGACCTCGCGGAGAAATTGAATTTGTCAAGACACCACACTTCTCAAGTAATCAATGAGCATTTTGACACTAATTTTTTCGACTTCATTAATACCTATCGCATCGAAGAGGCCAAAAATCTATTGGTCCAAAACGACCATTTAAATATTACCGATATTATTTTCTCCTGTGGTTTTAATAACCGTGCCTCTTTTTACAAGACCTTCAAAAAACACACGGCTATGACTCCCAGCGAATTTAATGAACATCACAATAACCATTTGTAGGTCTGTTCTTTGATAAATCCCGACTTGCTTGTTTGTAAACGTTTATAAGGAGATACATCTTCCCTGACAAAATCGTTTTTCTTAGTGCCATAAAAAATATATAACGCTATGAAAAAACTAAACATTTTGATCCTGTTCTTTTTAACTACATATGCCTTCTCACAAGTAACAGTAAGTACCCTCACACCTTCCTTTAAAGGTAGTGGCGGACTATCTCTGGATGAAGACGGAAACCTCTACATTGGAGACTTTGGTGACTTCCTTGGAATCCCCGACCCGGATGGACTTCCCAACGATGTCATTCAATTAGACACCGACTTAAATCTCACTCAATATTCGACAGGATTTATTGGAGCTTCTGGAAACGGCTTTGACAGCAACGGTATTTTATATCAATCGGATATTCGCGATAATGCTATTTTTAAAATCATTAATGGAGTAAGAACCTTTGTGACTTCTACTGGAATTTCTTCACCTGTGGGCATTGTTTTTGACAGCAACGACAATTTCTTTGTATGCAATTGCGGAAGTGGGACCATTCAAAAAGTAACTCCTGCTGGAATCTCTACTCAGTTTGCCTCCGGAAATGTCTTTGCCTGCCCTAATGGTATTACTGTAGATGAAAATGACAACCTATACGTGTCCAATTTTTCGAATACTAATATTGTAAAAATTACTCCCGCTGGAGTTACTTCCATTATTGGCAATACGGATGAAGACAATGGACATTTAGATTATGACATCAATTCAAGGAACTTATACATTGCCAGCTATGCTGGACAGAAAATATATTCGCTGAATATAGATGACTTAGAAATGGAGGTAATAGCCGGAACTGGCGTTAGAGGGAACATGGATGGTCTGGGGTCTGAAGCCACCTTTTCAACACCTAATGGAGTTGCTGTTTCGAAAACCGGGGATTCTATTTATGTGAACTGTGCCGTGCCACTTTCGGGAGATGAGATCAATCCTCAAATAGTTCGATTAATATCTGGTTTATCACTTGGAATTAAAGACCAAACCACAGCCAATTATAACCAGAAAGTGTATCCAAATCCCGCACAGAACAATTTTACCTTGGAGGCTAACATTCCTTCCAACTTTGAAACCGTAACGATAAAAATGTTTGACGTTCTAGGACATGAAGTGGTCTCACTCAAGGATCTCTCGGTTACTTCCACTTTATTTAAATGGACGGTGGATATTTCAAATTTGGGTGCCGGAACCTATTTCTACAGTGTTTATAGCGAAGCTCGACAGTTGTTTAACGGAAAAATAGTCAAGGAATAGCAATGGCTTATTCAGTGTAAAAAAAAATTCGCACTATATTTAAGGTACCGCAACGTATCTAAAATATTGCAGAGATGAAATTTACAGGACTTATAGATATAGAGCAACCTAGAGAGAAAGTGGTTGCTCTTTTTGCCAATCCGGCGTACCTTGGAGAATATCAGGACGGGTTTATCAGAAAAGAACTTATTAGCGGAGAAGAGGGTAAAGACGGGGCGGTCTCAAAAATGTATTATAAGTACGGAAAACGAGATATGGAGCTCACCGAAACTATAACGGCCAATCTTCTTCCAGATTCCTTCGAGGCTAGCTACCATCATAAACATATGGACAACACTTTGAAATGTATTTTTACGCCTTTGGATGACGGACGCACACGTTACGAAACGGAGGGTGAATACACAGCATTCCGTGGGTTTATGCCCAAGATGTTAGCCTTATTTTTTCCAAAAATGTTTGAGCGACAAGCCCAAAAATGGTTAAATAATTTTAAGGAATTTGCGGAAAAGCAATAGACAAATTATAGCCAAAAGTCAATTGGGAAGACCGACAATCTCTAATTCAATATGAACCTTATCGCCTACTAATGCGTCCATGGCGCCAAAGTCTAGATTGAAGTCATTTCGATCCAGTTGAGTAGTCATGGTAATCAAAAACCCGGACTTGTTTTTCTTCAAATGATACGGAATTTCCATTTCTTTCTTCACTGCTTTTATGGTTAACACGCCAGTGATAATATCATTTTTTACTGAAGTAGATTTAAAATGAATAGAGGGGTACATCGTTGCATTTAGATAGCCTTCATCCAATAGGGAACGATCCCTGGAAATATCTCCGCTATCTATACTCTTCACCTTAATTTTGCTTTCCACCTGAGTCAATTCACCTGCTGTAAAAACAAGAGTTCCTGAGAAATTTTGAAACTGACCGCGGACTTTTAAAACTCCTAAATGAGTGGCTTCAAATGTGACGCTCGATTGGCTTTCATCAATATGAAACGATTGGATCTGGGCCGCACAAAAATTGCCTTGCCCCAAAAAAAGGAACAAGGCAATAAAAGTTGCTATTACTGAGTTTCTATTCGGCAATGGCTAAAATCAACAAATTAATTTTTACATCATTACTCACCAGACTTACTCCATTGGTCCACCTTCTGTCAAAGGTTAGACCATAATCCTGTCGGTTGATAGTGATAGCTGCATTAAATGCGATAGACTGTTTTTGAGTAGGCAAATCCAAAGCAGGTCCTTTGATCGTATAGGGCAGCTCGATCATCTGAGTCTCTCCATGAATGGTAAGGTTTCCTTTCAGATAGTTTTTGCCATCTTTAACCTGAGTGCTAATTCCTGTAAAGGAAATTTCGGGGTATTTAGCAGCATCGAGAAACGCGGGGCTTTTTACAGCATCTTCTCCACCTTTATTGTTGGCGTCGTAGCTGTCTACTTTAATAATAGCAGATGCATTGGTTCCTTGGGGATTCTCTGCATCGTATTGAATATTCCCTTCTACCGCTTTAAAACGCCCCGAAACATCTACAACACCGAAGCGTTCCACTTGAATTTGAACCAGGCTGTGTCCTGCATCAATTTTATAATTTTGGGCAATACTGGTTGATGCAACCAAAAGAAATAGAAAGGCAATTGTCAATTTAATTTTCATAGAATAAGGTTTTAGATTATCCTACAATAGTAGCGTTGCCATGGCGTTTACACGACAACATTTATAAGGGTTGCCCTGTTTTATGAAAAATTTAAGAATTTAATTGAGCTTCCCGAAATTTTGAAGGGGTGGTCTTTTCAAATTTTTTGAAAGCATTGACAAAGGAAGTTTTATTATTGAATCCTGCTTCAAAAGCAACCTTTATGAAGGTGTAATCGGGATGGTCTATGATAATTTTCTTCGCTTCCGAGATACGGTGAAGATTAATAAAATCATAAAACGAAAGCTTATATTCCTGATTCAAAATCTGCGATAAATGATGGGTTTTGATCTCCATCATGTCGGCCAAATCTCGTAGCCGAATTACGTGATTAAGGTATGCTTTTTCCCGATCCATTAAACCATCCAACCTGGCGCGAAGCTCCGGTATTTGGTTGGCGTCCAGAGAGCTTCCCGCATACTTTGATCCATTTTCAACCGGCTTCCATTCGGTCCTCATAAATTTAAAACTGATATAGTAGAATAACAAACCTATGGGCACTACATAAATATAATCCAGATGTCTTCTATAAATATCTGTGACTAGCAGAAGATAAAGAAAGGCAGCCGAGCAAATAAGTACAGCAATGAGCGTAACATTAAAATTTCTGAGCCATTTTATTTTACTGTCAATATTAGAATATTCCAGCTGTAACTGCCCAGAATAAACTCGCACCAATCGTAAATTCTTAAACAGAAAAGCTCCCAAATGAACAAATTGAATAATAAAAATGACCGAATACACCCATTGAATGGTAGTAAGCACCCTCTGTCTATGGTCGAAAACTGAGAGCATTCCGTAGTCTACCTGCGCATTATTTAAGGCCTTATACGCAATAAAAGGGATGATCATTACGAAAATAACGAAGGGAAGAAAATGCCAAAGGTGTCGTTTCGAAAATTTCCACCGGGTATCTGTTATCGATTTAAAATAAAAATAGGTAAACGGGCCAAACAAAAACCAAGAACCATAACGTGTTCCATAGAAAATATTCAATCCCACATCAATTTTATTTCGAACCGCGAAGAACTCCGCCAAAAACCAAATTAAGGTGACAATAATTAGGAGTAAATAGCCATTTCCTGACTTGCGCCGTTTCTCAGCCGAAAAAACCAAAACGGAACCCAAGAACAAGCCCTGAAAGGCAATAACAATTATTAATATGGACCATATATCCAATCCCATTCCCATCATTTTAATATCAATATTGAAACCTATTTGTAGATGCCAATCATTTTATGTCCCAGATGATTTTTAGAGCTGCGATACATTCCTTCCGTATTGAAAGGCATGGCTATATTTCCCCGGGAATCTACGGCTATCAGTCCGCCATCACCATCAATTTCCAACATTCTTTTATGAATTACTTCAGAAGTGGCTTCTTCCAGGGACATCCCCTTGTACTCCATCAAACAAGAAACATCGTAGGCCACCACACCTCGAATAAAAAACTCACCACTTCCGGTACAACTAACCGCACATGTTTTGTTGTGCGCATAATTTCCCGCACCGATCATAGGACTGTCACCTACTCTTCCCCACTTTTTGTTGGTCATTCCACCTGTTGAAGTCGCCGCTGCAAGATTTCCCTGACTATCGCAAGCCACAGCTCCAACCGTACCAAACTTGCCTTCCTTTTTCATACTGTGATCCAGCTGAAACCCTTCGGTTCCTTTAATTCCCTGCCATTGTTGATAACGCACCTCGTCATAAAAGTAACTTGGATCTTCGAGCACATAGCCATTGCTTTTTGCAAATTGTAAGGCTCCTTCCCCGGCAAGAAAGACATGATTGCTTTTATCCATTACATCCCGTGCTAAGCTCACAGGATTCTTAATCCCGGTAATCAACGAAACCGCTCCTGCCTCTCGAGTAGCGCCATCCATAATAGCAGCGTCCATTTCATGGGTTCCTTCTGCCGTAAAAACAGAACCTTTTCCTGCATTGAACAATGGAGAATCTTCTAGCAATCTTACAGACATTTCGACGGCATCCAATGCGGTTCCTTCTTGCCGCAATACTTCATATCCGGCTTCCAATGCCAAGTCCAGCGCTTCTATATATTGCGCTTCTAATTCAGAAGTCATTAAACCTTTTACCAAAGTTCCTGCCCCCCCGTGAATTGCTATAGAAAATTTACTCATGCTTTTTTTTTACTTCGGAAAAATACGAATTGCATTTCAATTTATTTCGCTCCACGGGAGAAGTTTTGTAGATTTATACACTTCATTAAATTTTAAAAATGTCCGACCAAAAAAGACTCTTTCTCGTTGACGCCTATGCTCTTATTTTTAGAGGATATTATGCTTTTATCAAAAACCCAAGAATTAATAGCAAAGGGATGGACACCTCGGCCATTTTAGGGTTTACAAATTCACTTTTGGACGTTATCAAGAGAGAACGACCCGATCACCTGGCAGTTTGTTTTGACAAAGGCGGAAGCGTGGCCCGCAATGAAATGTTTCCAGACTACAAAGCGAATCGTGATGAAACTCCTGAAGCTATTAAAATTGCAGTTCCGTTCATTGAAAAAATCTTGGAGGCCATGCATATTCCCATTATGTTCAAGGAAGGTTTTGAAGCCGATGACGTCATTGGCACCCTTGCCAAAAAAGCGGAAAAAGAAGGTTATAAAACATTTATGGTAACGCCAGATAAAGACTTCGCCCAACTGGTGTCTGAAAATATTTTTATGTACCGCCCCGTCTTTGGCGGCGGCTATGAAACCTGGGGTATTCCTGAAGTTCAAGCCAAATTTGAAATAGAGGACCCCTTGCAGGTTATCGATTATCTCGGAATGATGGGAGACAGTGCGGACAATATTCCTGGCCTGCCCGGAGTAGGTGACAAAACCGCAAAAAAGTTCTTAAAAGCCTACGGAAGCATGGAAGGGCTTCTGGCCAACACAGAGCAACTCAAAGGCAAAATGAAGGAGAAAGTGGAAGCCTCTAAAGAACTCGGTTTGCTTTCCAAAGAATTAGCCACCATTATGCTTGACGTCCCAGTTGATTTTAACGAAAAAGACTTCGAGATGTCACGGCCGGACATTCAAGCCGTAGGTGCTATTTTTGAAGAATTAGAATTCCGACGACTTACCGATAATTTTCTAAAGACATTCTCGCCCGAAGCGCAAGCCGAAACGGCGAAAGTTAATAAGACTGGTGAGTCCCCGAGTACGGCTGCCCCAACGAAAAAGACACCATCTTCTGCAGGTGCTGGTCAGTTTTCACTATTTGGAGGAGACAGCGAACCTACTGAAGAGGCCGCCATTACAAGTTCTCGTCGCACCATTAAAGATACCGAACATTTTTACCAGGCCATTCAGCCTGGCATGGGCACAAAACTGTTCATTTCAAACTTAATGAAACAATCCAGTGTTTGTTTTGATACCGAAACCACAGGGTTAAATCCGCTCACCGCCGAATTAGTGGGTATTGCATTTTCATGGGAAGCCAGTAAAGGTTTTTACCTGCCTTTCCCGGAGGATAAGGACGAAGCTCAGGCCATCATGGAGCAACTTCGCCCATTCTTCGAAAGTGAAAGTATAGAAAAAATAGGGCAAAATTTAAAATATGACATCAAAGTCCTGGCAAAGTACAACGTGGAAGTGAAAGGAAAACTTTTTGACACTATGCTGGCCCATTACCTTATCAACCCAGATATGCGACATAATATGGACGTATTGGCGGAAACTTATCTCAATTATACTCCTGTTTCTATTGAAGCACTTATTGGGAAAAAAGGAAAGAACCAACTTTCCATGCGAGATGTACCTCTTGAGGATCAAACTGAATATGCGGTAGAGGATGCCGATATTACCTTGCAGTTAAAAGAACATTTTCAAAACGAATTGGGAGAAGCCAATACTCAAAAACTGTTTGATGATATTGAAGTACCGTTGCTTCGTGTGTTGGCTGCCATGGAATTGGAGGGTATTAATTTGAACGAAGACTTTTTGAACAGCCTTTCTGCGGAATTGGAGGCGGATATACAAAATCTGGAGGCGAGCATCTACGAAGAGGCCGGTGAACAATTTAACATTGCCTCTCCAAAACAGTTAGGTGAAATTCTCTTCGGAAAAATGAAATTGGTGGACAAACCAAAGAAAACAAAAACGGGGCAATACTCTACGGCCGAGGATGTTCTTTCTTATCTGGCCAAAGACCATAAAATTATAGGCGATGTCTTAGCCTATCGTGGGTTGGCGAAATTAAAAAGCACCTATGTAGATGCCCTGCCCACTCAAGTAAACGCAACAACAAATCGCGTACATACCAACTATTTACAAACCGTTGCCGCAACAGGTAGGTTGGCGAGTAACGATCCGAACTTGCAGAACATCCCCATCCGAACCGAAAGAGGAAGGGAAGTGCGAAAGGCCTTCATTCCTAGAGACAAAGACCACGTATTGCTCGCGGCAGATTATTCGCAAATAGAATTGCGAATAATAGCGGCTTTAAGCGAAGAAGAAACCATGATCAATGCCTTTAAAAATGGAGAAGACATTCATGCCTCTACAGCAGCCAAGGTATTCAATGTACCCTTAGAGGAAGTTACGAGAGAACAACGTAGCAACGCCAAAACCGTCAATTTTGGAATTATCTACGGTGTTTCGGCATTTGGATTGAGCAATCAAACAGATCTTTCCCGTAGCGAAGCTAAGGAATTGATAGACACCTATTATCGAACGTATCCGAAACTTCGGAACTATATGAGCGACCAGGTTGATTTTGCTCGCGACAATGGCTACGTACAGACGGTTTTAGGTCGACGACGCTATTTGAAAGATATCAACTCCCGAAATGCTGTCGTACGTGGAGGAGCGGAACGAAATGCAGTGAATGCCCCTATTCAGGGAAGTGCGGCCGATATTATTAAGCTAGCCATGATCCATATTCATAAAGAGCTTTCAGAAGGTAATTTTAAAAGTAAAATGTTACTGCAAGTACATGATGAATTGGTCTTTGACGCCTACAAACCCGAATTGGAAAAATTAAAAACACTTATTAAAACTGAAATGGAAAATGCTTATCAAATGGCGGTTCCTCTAGATGTTGAAATGGGTGAAGGTACAACTTGGCTAGAGGCTCATTAAAAAAAGAAACCCTTCGGAAACGACTCACTTTTACCAACATGCATAAAAGCAAAGGGCCGTTCCCTTGGGGTTTCATCCTCATATAACTGGTACCTAATTAGAAACCAAGTTACTTTCGATGGAACAACCTCGTTGCATGGATTTGATCCATCAAAAAAGAACTTAATCAAACTTAGAAGATACCTTCTTCAATTCAAAATTAACTGGGATTAACCATTGATGTTTTCGCTTAAGCGCTCAGTATTTCGACTAAAGCGGATGTCATAAGCTCCAAACGCAAAATTCCAAATCTCGAGGTATCTCGAAACTTGGAATTTCACGTCTTTTATGTTATCGTACTTAACTAATTAAAGCACAAAACGATAAGTAGCCTTAACTAAAAAGGTGTTTTGTGGTCGGGCACTCAGCAATTGATTATCGATGATCGTTCCGAAATCGTTATTCACATCGCCCAAACCAGTAATTCCCTGCGACCAAACTAGAAAGATCTCGGAGCCGGGGATATATTCCCAGCGCACCACCAAGTTTGATCTAAACTGCACAAAGGCGAAATCGGGATTACCGAAAGCATAATCTGTTTCTCCGTCGCGGTCTTCGTCTACTGAATATAGATCGTCCTCAAATGATATTTGGTTATTCCCATACCAGGTTACGCGATCATTTAAATCTTCTGCTACGGGATTATTCACATAATTAAAGTTCGAAAACTTGGCCTTGAATATGAACGGCTGCCCGTAATACTGAATGGTTAAATTGGGATTGATATTATAATTTACTCGCAGCGTTGTACTCAGCGACTCATTATCTATTTCACCTAAAATATATCTGGGAGTACCATTAAAAGCACTCTCCGTAACATATTGGGTCTTGTTTGGGTTTTGCTGGTATTCGGTAACGAGCCTTAAGTTCAATGAGTTCAAAGGCTGGTAGAAGAAACGCAAAACATAACGTTGAAAGGAGAAATTATTTTGAGTGGCCTGTGAGTTCACATACCCCACATGAGCAGAAAACTTCTTCCTGCCATCCGTTCCAGAGAAAAGAAAGAAAAAGTTTTCATCGTTCCAACGCCATCTGGGTCCTCCCCTTAAAACGGTGTTTGAGAATATTCGCGGTTTGTGAGCTGCACCAAATTCGGTCCACCAGTTATTCTTCCAGTTTACGTAACTATTTATTTCATATTGAATTCGATTGTAATTTCCGTCGAAATCGTATTGCGTAAATTGATTCAGACCAATATTGGCTTGTCGAAACCATGTAGTAGGAGTATTCCATAACCGTCTAATGTTGGCATATTGAGAAATCACATCGGCTTGTCGCAGAAATCCGACATCGTTGAGTTCAAATTCTGGCGATTTCCAGTTTCCTCCAAAATTGTATCGCCAGTTTCCTCCACCTCCTTTTCCAACTTCAAAACTTCCTCCGGTCCCTGCAAGCGATGTTCTATTTGGATCCACCTCAACATGACTGGCATCTACACGTTGAAATAGGTGCGTTAAAGAAGTCTGGGTTAAGGCGATCGCTTGGGCACTTCCCTTTACATTACTAAAGGTAAATTTTCCAGTTGCATAATACCGCCTATCTTTCCAATTATGTCTTGCGTCCACACCTCCGGAGAACGCAGACTCCCGTAAAAAATCCAAGTTCCCTTCCAAATCTCTTTTGGTGTAGGTTGCAATTGCTCCTACGAATGAATTGTTATTATTAAAATCCTGTTGTAGTCTTACTACAGAATAACTCGTCAAGGGCTCGACCAATTCTTCACGGTTCTCGCCTACTTCTTCCAATCCATTAATTACATCGGGGCGATTATCCAGTTCAATCTCTGCATATTCCTTTGCCGTAACGCTTTGAAGGGCTCCAATGGACAATCCATTCTTGGTCTTTCCGCTAAATTTTGCAGCGCCAAGAATAGTGGTGTTATTGGGAAAATCTTGGAATTCACCTTTACTCCCATCTGCAGTGGTGGACCCTTGTGGTGTTCTTCCAATACGACGAGAGAAAAATAAATTGTCCGCTCCGCCACCTACGCGAAAATCGAATACGTTTTTATTCTCCACAAAGAAAGGCCGGCGTTCCTGAAAAAATATTTCGAAGCCATCCAATGCAATGGCTCCGGGATCGGCATCCACTTGACCAAAATCTGGATTCACCGTAAGGTCCAGAGTTAGATCATTCGTGATTCCAATTTTGGCATCCAGTCCTCCCGTTAATTTTGTATCACTTCCATCTCTAAATGGGTTTCCTAATTCTTTTTCGTATGTATCTAATTGAGCCACTGTATAGGGTTGAATCTCCAATTGTTTTTGGGGCTTAATTCCTTTGATCCCCCTCAATTCACCAAATTCGCTCACCCATCCTGGTGGATTGGCAGGTAAGGGTTGCCACAGCGATCGTTCTTCATTATTAAAATAGCGTCGGGTGGATTGGATTCCCCATACTTGCTCTTCATCATTTCCGAAGCGCAACTGACTTAAGGGTATTCTAATTTCGGCGGTCCATCCATCCGAATCCACAGCAGTGCTCAAATACCAAATAGGATTCCAACTACTGTCGAAATTACCATTGTTCGAGATAAACTCGTCTCCCTTTACTCCCGAAACGGATGCCGTAAAGGAAAATCCCGTTCGATCATCGTTATAGCTATCAATATTGATTTCGACCCAGTCACCCGGAAAATCGTCGCGCCTACCCATTCGCCTTTCAATAGTGGAAGGGTCCGCTTGATAACATTTAAATGCTACGTAGAGATTTTTATCGTCGTAGACAATTTTCATTTTGGTTTGCTCGGTTGGGGCGGTACCCACATCGGGTTCAAATTCGATATAGTCGGTGCTCCATTCTACGGCATTCCAGGCCGCCTCATCTATGGAGCCATCAATAGTAATACCGTCGGTACCTTGAATGGAAGTGGTATTATAAACACGTTTTTCGTAAGTTGTTGGAGTTTCTTCGGCTTTATTTTCTTCGGAATCGTTTTCGGTTTGAGAAAACATAAAGGTGCCACAAAAGAGAAGTGCACCCACTGTGATTAGTTTAGCGGAGGTCATACGGGTTAGTTGTTTTGTGATTGATGCTTTATAGACCCAATTAACGAGCCATCGTGACAGTTTCGTCTGTTAATTAGGAGAACTTTAACTTTTTTAACAGGCTTGAGGCCTCATTTACAGCCATATGTTAATTTATGTTATGTCAATTGATCATAAAAAAAATATTTCATGCTTATTAAACAGACCTTATTCCAATGTAAATTTGCCGCGATTTAAGTGTAATCATTTCCGAAGAAAATGGGCAAAAAATGAGGTTTGCGCACCGCTGATTAAATTATGGCAAGCGTATAAAATAAAAATGCCATTTTAGGCCATTGTAATTCAAATAAATAACACTACATTTGCAGCCCTTTTTGAGGGAAAAACAATGATTTATTAACTATTGACAAAAAACTAAATGGATACATTAAGTTACAAAACAGTATCGGCTAACAAAAACACTGTAAACAAAGAGTGGTTGTTAGTGGATGCGGACGGGCAAACATTGGGTCGTCTTGCAAGCGAAGTTGCTAAATTACTTCGAGGCAAACACAAACCAAGTTTCACTCCACACGTAGATTGCGGCGATAACGTTGTTATTACCAACGCGGCCAAAATCAATTTGACAGGAAAAAAATGGGAGGCTAAGGAATATATCCGTCACACGGGTTATCCTGGTGGACAGCGCTCATTGACTGCTCAAGAATTGTATGACAAAAACCCTGCAAGACTTGTAGAAAAAGCTGTAAAAGGAATGCTACCTAAAAACAAATTAGGTGCTGCGCTTTTTAGAAATCTAAAAGTTTATTCAGGTGCAGAGCACGATCAAGAGGCACAAAAACCAAGAGTAATTAACCTTAACGACAAAAAGTAATGGAGACGATTCACAAAATTGGAAGAAGAAAAACTGCCGTTGCACGTGTTTATGTTTCTGACGGAAAAGGAAACATCACGATTAATAACCGCACATTAGATAATTACTTTACTACACCTACTTTACGTTATAAAGTACAACAACCTTTAGCTTTAACAGACAATGAAAAGTCTTTTGATATTAAAGTGAATGTTTTTGGTGGTGGTATCACAGGACAAGCTGAAGCCATTCGTTTGGCGCTTTCGCGCGTTATGTGTGAAATTAATGAAGAGCATAGATCGGTATTGAAGCCAGAAGGTCTATTAACTAGAGACCCAAGAATGGTGGAACGTAAGAAATTCGGTCAGAAGAAAGCCCGTAAGAAATTCCAATTCTCGAAACGTTAGGTTTCGATCGGTTCGATCACCCCGGTATTGGAATGTATTTCGATATGGGGTACTACAATTAGAAAACAAATACTTCGGAATTATTTCGAAGACGATCTTTTAAATACAATTATTAATAAGCTGTTAGCCCCGCTCTGCCGGGTGGGGCGTTAGTTTAGCATCTAAACCTGGCGCAAAAACCAGGTTGCTATCTAAATTACAGAACGTAAACTAAAACAAAATGGCAAACAACGCAGAAGTTAAGGAACTCCTTAACGCTGGTGTTCACTTTGGACACCTTACCAGAAAATGGAATCCCAATATGGCGCCGTATATCTATATGGAGCGCAATGGAATCCACATTATCAATCTTTACAAAACTTCAGCAAAACTTGAGGAAGCCAATGAGGCGCTTAAGAAAATTGCAGCAAGCGGACGTAAGATTCTTTTTGTGGCTACCAAAAAACAAGCAAAAGACATCGTTGCTGAAAAAGCAAAGAGTGCTAACATGCCTTACATCACTGAAAGATGGCCTGGAGGAATGTTGACGAACTTTGTAACTATTCGTAAAGCGGTTAAGAAAATGACCTCTATCGATAGAATGAAGCAAGATGGAACTTTCTTGACATTGTCTAAAAAAGAAAGATTGGCTGTAGATCGTACTAGAGCTAAATTGGAGAAAAACTTAGGTTCTATTACAGATATGAGTCGTCTTCCAGGGGCATTGTTTATCGTGGATACCACTCGAGAACACATTGCTGTTAAAGAAGCTCAAAAATTGAACATTCCTATTTTTGCAATGGTCGATACCAATAGTGACCCAAGGGCCATTGATTATGTAATCCCTTCTAACGATGATGCTTCTAAGTCTATCGAGAAAATTATTTCTAGTGTTACCAACGCTGTTACCGAAGGCTTAGCCGAAAGAAAAGCTGGAAAGGAAAGTGAAGCAAGTAATGCTGCTGCTCCAGAAGCAAAAGTTGAAAAAACACCAAGAAAAAGAGCTAATGTTGTGACGGCTCCTGATCCTGATATCGCTGCCGCTTCAGATGTAGCTGCTCTTGCCGCTCTTACAGGTCATGCTGTTGAAGCTGAAGCTAAGGAAGAAGAATAAGTAACTATTTATTAAAGTAATAAAGTCGTTTGGTTTTTTCTTTCTGAAATAAATTTGAACGACTTTTTCATTAAACTAAAATCTAAAAACTTGAAAACGATGGTAAAAGTAACCGCCGCAGAAGTAAATAAATTAAGACAACAAACCGGAGCCGGAATGATGGACTGTAAAAAGGCATTGGTCGAGGCAGAAGGAGATTTTGATAAAGCAATTTCGATTCTACGGGAGAAAGGGCAAAAGATCGCTGAAAAAAGAGCAGACAGAGATTCTAGCGAAGGTGCTGTAATTGCGAAAGTAAATGACGACGCTACTAAAGGAGTGATCGTTTCTTTAAATTGTGAAACTGATTTCGTTTCTAAAAATGACTCTTATGTAGCCATGGCACGTCGAATGGCAGAAGTTGCTTTGGGAACTTCTTCTATGGAGGAATTCTTAGCCGCTGAATATGAAGGAGGTATGACGGTTCAGGAAAAATTGACTGAGCAAACTGGGGTTATTGGTGAAAAAATTGAAATTGGAGGATTCAAAACTTTAGAGGCTCCTTTCGTGGGTTCTTATATTCACGGTAATAAAATTGGTGCTTTGGTTGGACTTTCTGCCAATGGCGATACTGCTGCAGAGGTGGGTAAAAGTGTTTCTATGCAAGTAGCATCTATGGGAGCAACTACCTTGTCTTATAAAGATTTTGATCCTGAGTACGTAGCTTCAGAAACTGCCGCTCGTATTGCTGTAATTGAAAAAGATAATATTGAATTGGAACGTTTAGGCAAAACCCTAAAGAATGTTCCTCAGTATATCTCTAGAATGCAATTGACCGACGACGTTTTGGCCAAAGCTAAATCGGATATCGAAGCACAATTGGCTTCAGAAGGTAAACCGGAACAAATCTGGGACAAGATTGTACCTGGTAAATTAGCGCGTTTCATTAGTGATAATACTACTTTGGACCAGGAACAGTGTTTGTTGGATCAAAACTTTATTATGGATGAAAAGCAAAATGTTGCTCAATATGTAGCCAGCAAAGGCGATGCTACTGTTGTTGGATTTGAAAGAGTTACCTTAGGATAAAAGGTAAATCAAAATAGATTTTTAAAACCGCCCAGCTTGTGATTTCATAAGGTTGAGCGGTTTTTTATTTTCCGCTATTCCTCCATAAATTTTCATTATTTTTGCGACAGTAAATCACCACTATGCAATACAAAAGAATATTACTAAAACTTTCGGGAGAGGCTTTGATGGGAAAACGTCAATACGGAATCGATCCGGAAAGACTTCAGGATTACGCACAAGAAATTAAACAGATTATTGAAAAAGATGTCCAGGTAGCCATTGTTATTGGTGGTGGTAATATATTTAGAGGTGTTGCAGGTGCAAGTCGAGGCATGGATCGCGTACAGGGAGATCATATGGGAATGTTAGCTACCGTTATCAACGGTCTGGCTTTGCAGAGTGCCTTAGAGACGGAAAATGTACCCACGCGTTTACAAAGTGCGATAAAAATGAATGAAGTGGCCGAGCCTTTCATTAGACGTAAAGCCGTGCGACACTTGGAAAAAGGTCGTGTGGTTATTTTTGGTGGTGGAACTGGAAACCCTTATTTTACAACCGATAGCGCCGCTGTACTTCGGGCTATTGAGATAGAAGCCGACGTAATCTTGAAAGGAACTCGTGTTGACGGTATTTATACGAGTGATCCAGAAAAAAATGCCGATGCAACAAAATTCGATTTTATCAGTTTTGATGATGTACTCAAAAAAGGTTTGAAGGTTATGGACACCACAGCTTTCACCCTTAGTCAGGAAAATGAACTGCCCATTATTGTATTCGATATGAACACTCAGGGAAATTTAATGAAAGTCATTTCCGGAGAAAACATAGGAACCAAAGTGAATTTATAATTACGCCTTGAAACCAAAAGTGGAACATTTTTTGATTTCAAAAGAAAAAATTAAATTTGAATATGGAAGACGAAATTCAATTTATCCTCGATAGCGCTAAAGAAGCCATGGGTAAGGCTGTAGAACACTTAGAAAAAAAATTAGCAAACATTCGTGCAGGTAAAGCATCTCCATCTATGTTAAATGGAGTCAAGGTAGATTACTACGGAAGCCCAACACCTTTAAATCAAGTGGCCAACGTAAACACCCCTGACGGAATGACCATTACCATTCAAGCTTGGGAAAAAGCACTGATCCCAGAAATAGAAAAAGGGATCCATGCGGCCAACCTTGGCTTTAATCCAATGAATAATGGGGAAAGTGTAATTATTAACGTTCCTCCTTTAACGGAAGAAAGAAGAAAAGAACTGGCAAAACAAGCCAAGTCTGAATGTGAAGACGCCAAAGTTGCAGTCCGAAACGATCGTAAGAGTGCTAATGATGACATTAAAAGCTTAGACCTTAGCGACGATATGAAGAAAAACCTTGAAATTGATATTCAAACGATGACCGATAATCACATCGCTAAAATTGATGAAAGATTCAGCAAAAAGGAAAGCGAAATTATGACCGTGTAATTTCAGAATTCGTTAAACAAAACATAACAAAGCGGCACATAAGCCGCTTTATTTTTAACTTTATCTCAAACTTCGATCATTGCGTACCCCCGCCTTTTTAACTCTATTTTTGGCACTGTTCACCTTAAGTGGTCTTGCACAACAGCCTAATACGGAGGTACAGGATTCCACCCTTGTTTCGAAAAAAACAACTAAAAAAAAGAGTCCGTTCGCAACGGGATTTTATCCTATTGCCTTTTTCGATGTTGACTTGCGTTATTTTATAAAATACAACAACTACGAGGGTTTTCGTTTGGGCTTTGGAGGGATCACCAACGAGCGTCTACTTGAAACCTTCAAAATTGGTGGGTATATAGCTCGCGGATTTAAGGATGAAAATTACAAATACAGCCTGGGGGGTAACCTTCGAATTAATAAAGAGCATAATACTTGGCTTGACCTCTATTACCAAAACGATATTAACGAAATAGGAACCTATAAATATTTAACGGACGCCCGAGTTTATTCGGTCTTTGAACCTCGTCTTATTAACATTACCCAGTTTTATTCTTATCGAACCTGGCGCAGTAGTATTCAACATGAGTTTTCCTCGAAAATGATGTCTGAATTGCGATTCTCTCAAACCAAAATTGACCAAATTGAGAACTATCAATTCGTCAATGATGGAATAACCTATAAAAACTATCATCTTTCTGAAGCTACTCTTTCCTTTCGTATAAGCCCGGCCACGAAAGAATTTACCACAGAAGAAGGTACCGTAACTGAAACGGATGGACTTCCAAAAATTAGTGCTCAAATTACGCAAGGCCTCAAAGGTGTTGCCAAAAGTGATTTTACCTATACCAAATTAGGCTTGAAGCTGGACCACCACATCAAAAGACCCAATCTGTCATCCACCAACGTAGTTTTGGAGGGAAGTGCAGCTTTTGGCGAGGTCCCACTCACCCATTTGTTCCATGCCTATCCCAATAGTCCAACAAAAGATGAAATTCTGCAACGATTCTCTGTCGCTGGAATTAGTAGTTTTGAAACCATGTATTTTGGAGAGTTTTTTTCTGATAAACTCGCCACGCTTCAGGTGAAACACAGTTTGCGGCGCTTTCACATTTCGAATAAATTTAAACCGGAACTGGTTTTTCTTACGAAGCACGCCTGGGGTAATTTGGACCGACCGGAAAACCACCTTGGAATTGACTTCAAAACCCTTGATAACTTCTATTCGGAAAGCGGTTTAGAGCTCAACAGAATAATTTTTGGTTTTGGATTAAGTGTGGCCTATCGATATGGCTTTTATCATCTACCAGATTTTGAAGACAACATTTCATTCAAATTTACCTTTAACCTCAAAATATAGCGGCTTAAAGGGCATTCTATAGTGGGTATTTTAATACCTTTGCGCGATTGTAAGTTACGTCTGTGAATAAGCTATTTAGTATCGGTTTTTGGAGTGCTGTGGCACGTTTTATTCTTCGGAATAGAACGTTGATCATACTTACCATTGTGGGAATGACCGTTTTTATGGGAATGCAGTGGAAAAACATGCGTTTTACCTACACCGAGGCCAATCTCTTACCCGACGATCATAAGTTCAATGAAGAATACCTTCAGTTCCTTGACACTTTTGGAGAAGAAGGCAATCTTATCATACTAGGAGTAAAGGATACGGCTCTTTTCCAACTTGAAACATTTCTGGCTTGGTCTGAGCTTTCTGAAAATATTCGTTCCTATGATGAAGTGGACCTAACCCTTTCCATAAGCGACCTTCAGGTATTAAAAAAGAGAGAGGATTCGGCATCTTTCAACCTGATTCCCTTTATTCGAGATTCTGTTCTGGATCAAAAGAAATTGGATCGTTATCAATATGAATTGTTCAACAAACTGCCCTTTTATGAGGGACTGGTTTATAGTCCAAACAAACAGTCCGTGCGTACCGCAATTTATCTAAAAAAGGAGATTGTGAATACAGCGGCAAGACGAGATTTTATCGTCAATGACCTCATCCCATTAATAACCTCTTTTGAACAGGAGACTGGAGTCGACATCTACGCTTCGGGAATGCCCTATATTCGCACTCTAAATTCTCAAAACATTATTGACGAAATAGGAATGTTTATTGGAGCCGCTTTGGTAGTAACATCGCTCATATTTTTCTTCTTTTTTCGTTCTTTTCGAGCCACGTTTATTGCTATGATTACCGTCATCATTGGTGTAATGTGGGCCTTTGGTATATTGGGAATATTGCATTATGAGATCACAGTCCTTACGGCATTAATTCCTCCCTTGATCATTGTTATTGGGATTCCCAATTGTATTTTTTTAATCAATAAATATCAGCAGGAAATTAAGCTTCACGGAAATCAGGCAAAGTCCTTACAGCGCGTTATTGCCAAGGTAGGGAATGCCACTTTGATGACCAATGTGACCACTGCCTCAGGTTTTGCGACTTTTATTCTAACCAATAGCAAGCTTTTAAAAGAGTTTGGAATAGTAGCCTCCGTCAATATTATTGCCATTTTTCTATTGAGTCTATTTATTATCCCTATTGTTTACAGCTATATGGCCGTCCCCAAATACAAGCACCTCAAGCACTTGAACAAAAGGTGGATTGGCAGCTTCGTAAGCTGGATGGAACGCATGGTTAGGGAACATCGCATCGCTATTTATATAGTAACTATCATCCTGCTTTGCGCAAGTATAGTTGGTATTAACAAGATTAAATTGTCGGGAAGCTTGATTGAGGATATGCCTCAAAAAGCCGATTTCTTTGCAGATATTAAATTTTTCGAAAAAGAATATGAAGGGATTATGCCCTTAGAAATTCTGGTAGATACCAAGCGTAAAAAAGGAGTAATGAAATTAGCTACTTTAAAACGGATGGATCAGCTGGAGGAATACATTGCCGAGGTCCCCGAATTGTCTAAAACGCTCTCTGTAGTAGATCTGGTAAAGTATTCAAAACAGGCGTACTATAATAGCAACCCAGATTACTATCAACTGCCCAATTCGCAAGAGCGAACCTTTATACTTTCATATGCCAAAAGTAGTGCCAACCAGGCAGGGCTCTTATCCAGTTATGTGGACAGTACAGGACAATATGCCCGTATCACCACTTTCATGAAAGACACGCAAACCGACCGCTTTGATCGTATTGAGGAGGATCTAAGAGCCAAAATAGCAAGGATTTTTCCTGAAGATCGATACAATGTTTCCATTACGGGTAAGGCTTTTATATTCGAAAAAGGAACCAAATACCTCGTAAACAACCTTATCCTTTCGCTTTCCTTGGCCATTTTATTGATTGCCATCTTTATGGCCTGGATGTTTAGAAATGTAAAAATGATCTTGGTTTCCCTAATTCCAAACTTACTTCCATTGCTTATCACGGCGGGATTGATGGGTTTCTTAGGAGTGCCCATCAAGCCATCAACCATTTTGGTTTTCAGTATTGCCTTCGGAATATCGGTGGATGACACCATCCACTTTTTGGCGAAATACCGGCAGGAATTACTCGCTAACAATTGGAAAATTAAACGTTCGGTTTATGCGGCGCTAAAGGAAACAGGAATTAGCATGTTTTACACCTCCATTGTATTGTTTTTTGGGTTTTCGGTGTTTACCATTTCTAGTTTTGGGGGCACAGTTGCCTTAGGAGCCCTGGTTTCGGCAACGCTATTATTTGCAATGCTTGCCAACCTGTTATTGCTTCCTTCCTTGCTATTGTCTTTGGAGAGAAGTATCGCCAATCAACAAACGTTAAAAAAACCTGCCTTGGAGATCATCCCTTCTTCGGAAGAAGACGCGGAAGTAGAATCCAAAGAGGAGTAATAGAAATTGAGAATTAAAAAAGTATCTTTACCCACCCATTTGAAAATCAGCATAGGCATCTTAAGTTTGAAGAAAATCAAGGGGGGTTGTTAACATATTTTTCAGCATAAAAAAAGGAAGAAATGCCACGAAAAGAAATTATAGAGTTATTACAAGGTCAGGCTTCGCCAGAATTGATATCCGTATCAGGATGGGTTCGTTCGTTCAGAAGTAAACGGTTTATAGCATTGAATGATGGTTCTACCATTAAAAACATCCAATGCGTGGTGGATTTTGAAAATTTTGATGAAGAAGTCCTTAAAAAAGTTACCGTTGGTGCCGCTATTGAAGTGAGTGGTGAATTAGTGGAAAGTCAGGGCCAAGGACAGCAGGTTGAAATCCAGGTTTCAAAAATTGAAATCTTGGGAGAAGCAAACCCGGAAGAGGTAAAGCTTACCATTCTTTCTCCTAAACGCCATTCGCTGGAAACTTTGAGAGAACAAGCCCACCTACGTATACGCACCAATACTTTTGGGGCAGTCATGCGCTTGCGTTCTAAATTGTCCTTTGCCGTTCATGAATACTTTCAGAAAAATGGGTTCAATTGGATGCACACACCGGTCATTACTGGAAGTGATGCAGAAGGTGCTGGTGAGATGTTTCGGGTAAGCGCTTTGGATCCTAAAAATCCACCCTTGAATGAGGCCGGAGAAGTAGACTATAAAGAAGACTTTTTTGCAAAGGAAACCAACTTAACGGTAAGTGGTCAATTAGAGGCAGAAACCTACGCAATGGGGCTAGGTAAAGTATACACTTTTGGCCCAACATTTAGAGCAGAAAATTCTAATACCACAAGGCATTTGGCTGAGTTTTGGATGATTGAGCCTGAAGTTGCTTTTAATGATCTATCAGACAACATGGATTTGGCCGAAGATTTCATTAAGTATGTGATTCAATATGCCTTGGATAACTGTCAGGACGATTTGGAATTCTTGGAACAGCGATTGCTCAATGAAGAAAAAACAAAGCCGCAAGCAGAACGCAGTGAAATGACCCTGCGTGAAAAACTTCATTTTGTGATTGACAATAACTTTATGCGCGTAAGTTATACTGAAGCCATTGATATTCTTAGAAACTCCAAACCAAACAAAAAGAAAAAATTTAAATATCCGGTGAACGAATGGGGAACGGACCTACAAAGTGAACACGAGCGTTTTTTAGTTGAAAAACACTTTAAATGCCCTGTCATCTTATTCGATTATCCAGCTAAGATCAAGGCCTTTTATATGCGTTTGAACGAGGATGAAAAAACCGTACGTGCGATGGACGTGCTCTTCCCAGGCATTGGAGAGATTGTGGGTGGATCGCAGCGAGAGGAGCGCTACGATGTGCTTCTGGATAAAATGAAGGCCATGGACATTTCTGAAGAAGAATTATCTTGGTATCTCGACCTTCGAAAATTTGGAACCTGTGTACATAGTGGGTTTGGTCTAGGCTTTGAAAGATTGGTTTTATTCGTTACTGGAATGGGTAATATTCGTGATGTCATTCCTTATCCCAGAACACCTGGAAATGCCGAATTTTAGGCCCCGGAAAGGCCACAAAGAGAAGAATGAATTCTCAACGTCATCGCCGCGCTTTTGAACTTCTCACTAAGAACTCATAACTTTATATTAAATCCAGCTATCTTATGCCTTATATAGCTGGATTTTTTTAATTTTAACAACAAGAATTGCTTTCATGCTCAAACAACAATTAAATTTTAAACTATCCCAAAAGCTATCGCCTCAACAAATCCAGTTGATGAAGTTGATACAATTGCCTACGCAGGCCTTTGAACAACGTATCGCCCAGGAAATGGAGGAGAATCCAGCATTAGATAGTGGCAAAGATGATGGTGAATCTATGGAGGATGAGTTCAAAAATGACGAATATGACAATTTTGATGAAGGCAGTGAAGTTATTGAAACGGAAATTAATGTTGACGATTATTTAAGCGATGACGAAACCCCCAGCTATAAGCTTTCGGCTAATAATTACAGCGCCGATGACGAGGAAAAACAGACCCCGTACGCTTCTGGAACATCGTTCACTCAACATTTAATGCAGCAATTAAACACTTATCGATTGGATGAAGAGGAACGTGAAATTGCCCAATTTTTAGTGGGTAGCGTTGACGAGAGTGGTTACATTAGGCGCGACCTTCAGGACATTGTTGACGACCTGGCTTTTACGCAAAACGTGTATACTTCCGAAGAAAAAATAGAAAGTGTCCTGCTATTGGTTCAAGAGTTGGACCCTGCGGGTGTTGCAGCTCGAGATCTTAAGGAGTGTTTACTACTTCAGCTTAAAAGAAAAAGTGAGAGTGACGCAGTGCTTTTGGCCACTCAAATTATAGGCGAGGCATTCGATCATTTTACCAAGAAGCATTACAAAAAATTACTTTCCAAATTCGAGATCACAGAAGACGACTTGCGAGAAGCCATTCAAGAAATTGAGGGGTTGAACCCCAAACCAGGCGGGACCTATTCTGGAAATACTCGCATGGTAGAACATGTGGTTCCTGACTTTGCCATCAAAATAGTAGATGGCGAACTGGAACTTACTTTAAATGGTAGAAATGCACCCGAGCTACATGTTTCCAGAGAGTATACTAATATGCTGAAAGGTTACAAAGACTCCAAGCAAAAGTCGAAATCGCAGAAAGATGCTGTGTTATTTATCAAGCAAAAATTGGACGCAGCTAAATGGTTTATCGATGCTATCAAACAGCGACAGCAGACCTTATTCGTGACCATGAACTCTATCATGCACCATCAAGAGGAATTCTTTTTAACGGGAGATGAGCGTAAGTTGAAACCCATGATTTTAAAGGATATTGCAGACAAAATTAATATGGATGTTTCTACGGTTTCACGTGTGGCTAACAGCAAGTATGTAGATACACCCTATGGAACTAAATTGATCAAGGAATTTTTTAGTGAGTCCATGAAGAATGATCAGGGTGAAGATGTTTCCACCAGAGAGATTAAGAAGATCTTAGAGATAACTATTTCAGAAGAAGACAAGAAAAAGCCATTGACCGATGACAAATTGGCGAAGATTCTACTCGAAAAAGGATATCCCATAGCTAGACGTACGGTTGCTAAATATAGGGAACAGTTGGATTTACCTGTTGCCCGACTTCGAAAAGAAATTTAATGAATTACTTCCTTCGTTTTGGTGCGTATTTATTGCATCCTCTTTTGATGCCCTTAATTGGGGCTTTGACCTACTACATCATAACCCCAAGATTTATTGATTCGGAAGTAATTAGAGCCAAGCTATTTGCCATTGCCATTATTACCATTTTTGTTCCTATTGTTCTTTTTTTACTGCTGAAGAATTTAGGGTGGATCTCCTCCATCGAGCTGAAAAATGTAAATGAACGGAAGATCCCGTTAATGTTGCAATGCATCCTATTATTACTCATCATTAAAGTTGTTTACAATCCTTATGAGAACCCCGAAATGTATTATTTTTTTGTGGGGATATTGTTCTCTAGTATTTCTGCATTGATCCTCGTATTGTTCAAATTAAAGGTAAGTCTTCACCAAATGGGCATTGCCGGGGTCACGTTTTTTCTGATCGCCTTGTCGGTCCATTTTCAGGTCAATATGTTATTTTGGATAGGACTATTTATTCTTGGAAATGGTTGGGTAGCCTCATCAAGGCTGCATACCCATTCACACACTTACCCAGAACTTATCCTTGGTTTTTTTATGGGGACGGTTCCTCAATTATTAATGCTAAATTTCTGGCTATAAAATATAGAAGATCACCCCAAGTTTTAAAGTTCTAAAGTCAAGCGATTCGCCGGTCTCTTCAATAATCGCATTTTTGAAGAAGGGATTGATGCTATAATAGGCATAAAAATTAAAAGTGCTATAGCCAAAGTTTAAGGTCGCTCCAAGGCGCAATCTATCGAATTCCGGGATCTTGGTTTGAGAGACTTGATTGTTGGTTTGTGAAAAGAACGCCCGGTACCAATAGGTATACCCCACACGAACGCCTCCATAAATACGCCAGAATTTAAACGTTTGTGGCGTAGAAGTTCTCCAGCGAAATTCTAGAGGCACTTCCACCGTAGCAGTACTAAAACGGCTCGTATTGAATTCAATACTCGAATCTAATACACGAAAAATAGTATTCTCATTGGCGTCTTCGCCAATAAAAAGGTTGTAGCCAAATTGGTCAAAAGACAGCCCGGCTCCCAGGGCGAAGGCTAAGTCTCTGTCCTCATTTATGGGCATATCTCTCAGAAACCCAAAATGCACTCCTCCCGAAACCCCATTTAAATTAACGTTGGAAGGAACACTAGCCAAAAGGTTATAGGTAACACCGGCATAAAACTGGTCCTCTCGGTAGCGATGATCCAAATCGGCCGCAGGTATACTATCCTGTGCGGTCATTGAAATCACACAAAGAAATAACAGGCCACCAAATAGGTTTTTAAGAGTCATGGGTTAAATATAAAAGAATTCTTAATAGTGCGTAAAAAAAACGCCCTGATTATCTCAAGGCGTTTTATACTATACTAAGAGGAGCATTGCATTATTACTCGTCCATTTGATTCCCTGGTGAGGTAATATAAATGATCTTGTACATCTCCAATTCACGTAGTTCTTGTTTGATATCGGTCACCAAACCGGTATTGGTATCTTCATCCACTTTAAGGGCAACCATCACTCTACTTTGCAGGTCGGGCAACAATCCCGCTCTCGCTTGAATAAGAGCCGCTCTCAAGGCCTTAACATCGGTATACTTATCTCCTATCTGGATTTTACCTTCGGTACCAAATTGCTTTTGATATTGAGGGCTTGGTTTCCCAGCATAAATAAAGACTGATCTATCTTTTTTCAGCTTCTCCACCTGATCTGCCTTTGGTATCTTCTGCTGTACCAAGAGGTTATCCTCTCGAAGTACCGTCACTACCATAAAGAAGAACAATAGCATGAATACGATATCCGGCAATGATGCAGTATTTACAGCAGGGATTTCTCCCCCTTTTTTCTTTTTAAATTTTGACATCTTTAATAATTTTTATTCTCCAGATTTCTTAGGTTCAGCTTCAGATAACTTCAGAGGTATTAATTTCTGAATTTCTTCTAACTTCTCAAGCATTGCCTCTTCATCGCCATTGAAATTTCCTTCGTCAATTGATTTTTTGACTTCGGTAAAATCCCATCCAAACTTTCGTTGTGATTCTCTATTTCTTAAAAAGTTATAGGCCGCCACTAATTCATTCTGAACAGCGATATACATTTTATAGGAGGTAAGCCTGTCATTCTGAACAGAAATTACCGCTTTATCCGGATTATCCGATGAATCTGGCGAACGTTTCCCTTTACAGTAAGAACAATGCTCGGGGCTTCCCGCCGGCGCTCCACCATTGTCGATAAAATCGATCGCTGCTTGACGCAAATCTTCAATATCCATCAACTCTTCTTCAACCAATAACTGATCGGATCTATTCACATTTACTATGAATAAGTTCTTCTGCTTAATAATTGGTGGATCTTCAACATCCTCAATTGGTGGCAGTTGTCTCGCAATACCCTTATCTTTCTCGATGGTTGTTGTAACCAAAAAGAAGATAAGTAACAGGAACGCTATGTCTGCCATAGATCCTGCATTAACTTCAGGTGTTGATCGTCTAGCCATTATTTGTTTGTTAATTTTTTAACTCCACTAAATACCATAGCACCGATTGCCGCGATAGCAAGAATATAGAATGTATTCAATCCGGTACTAACCCATTTAGATCCACTTGCTGAAATGGCCTTTCCATCAATTAATGGTAAACCTTCCACGCTGTCTGATGCCATTACGTAAGAAACAATCACTACCACTAAAAAGGCTCCAACAGATAGGAGTGTTTTCTTTAGATCTCCTGCAAAGATTCCTTTGAGGACGAAAACGATTACGAAGAGAAGCACAATGGCTAAAGTAACATAGCCAATGTACAATAGGGGATCAACCCCTTCTCCAGTAGCTTTGACAGTTTCGTCTCCTTTGGCTACCAGCATGGCCCAAAAAATTAGACCCGCTACCCCAAGGATTAAAGCTACTATTTTTAATATTTTATGTAAACCCATTGTTATATGTGTTTTTAATTATTTTTTGTTTTTGTAGTCTACCAACATATCAATTAATGTGATAGATGCATCTTCCATACTATTTACAATGCTATCGATCTTAGCGATAATATAGTTATAGAAAATCTGAAGGATAATAGCTACGATCAAACCAAATACGGTCGTTAAAAGTGCTACTTTAATACCTCCTGCTACTAAGGATGGGTTCATATCACCAGCCGATTGAATTTTATCAAACGCCTGAATCATACCTATTACCGTTCCCATGAAACCAAGCATAGGCGCCAATGCGATAAACAATGAAATCCAAGAAACGTTTTTCTCCAATTGTCCCATTTGAACACCACCGTAAGAAACCACAGCCTTCTCTGCTGCTTCAATGCTTTCTCCAGCACGATCAAGTCCCTGGTAGTAAATGGATGCTACGGGTCCTTTTGTATTTCTACATACCTCTTTAGCGGCTTCAACTCCACCACTATTTAAAGCGTCCTCAACGTTGTTAGCTAATTTTTGAGTATTGGTAGTAGATAAGTTAAGGAAGATAATTCTCTCAATAGCAATTGCTAAACCAAGAATTAAACACAACAATACGATTCCCATAAATCCAGGGCCTCCTTCTACGAAACGATCCTTAAGTTCCTGATGGAACCCTTTCTCCTCTGTAGCGCTTGTGCCGGCGTCATCTTGAATAATTGTTACTGTTGTGGCCGAACCTAATGGATATACATTGGTTGGCATAATTTCAGCAGCGTTTGCGTTTACAGTTGTTGAACCTGCAAAAATCATTGCTGCAATTGCTAGAATAGAAAATAATTTTTTCATTGCTATCGACTTAAAGTTTGTTTTTAGTTAAGGGTTTAAAGATATAAAAATAATTAGTTAATGTGCAATAATTATAAGAATGAGAGGGTATTCTCAAATTTCTTCGTTGAAATCCCATTTTCTTCCTTCTAAAATCAATTTTTCTCGTCTGACTTTTAAAGATTTAACGCCATTTACATCAAAAATGTAATTTATCAAAGAAATAGAGCCCGCCTTAAAATTTAATTCAAAATCTCCTTATTTATATATTCTGAATAAAGGAATTCTCGCCATACGATCAAAATAGTCGAGGGGTCACAACAACCTTGCCGTCCTATGATAAATTTAAGTTTCAAGACTTATTTAAGTGCTACGAGTAAGAACTAAACAAAAAAATCATAGTCATGCTATGATTTTTGTTTTTGCAGAGAGGAAGGGATTAACGTTGTTGATCCCTAAATGGGAAGATGTGTAAGCCTGCAAATCGCAGTGCGATTTACAAAATAGCCCAAAGAAAAATACTCAAGCGAGCTTGGACATTTTTCTTTGGGCTATTTTGTTGCAGAGAGGAAGGGATTCGAACCCTCGATACGCTTTTGGCGTATACACACTTTCCAGGCGTGCGCCTTCGACCACTCGGCCACCTCTCTATTATGTTCCAAAAAAACCGTTAGGCTTTAGGGGCTGCTAAATAACAAAAAAATGCGTTTACCTCCATGAAATAGTAGGATTATTTATAACATTTCACCCCGTAAAGGAGTTTCGAACAAGGTCTTAAAACTTGCCGTAGAAACTTGTTGGCCCAAGAGATACATTAATTTGGCCAAAGCAGCCTCGGTTGTAATGTCCTTCCCGGAGATAATTCCCATTTTCTTAAGGGCTATACTGGTTTCATAAAGCCCCATAGCCACGCTCCCACCCGAACATTGGGTGACATTAATGACCGGGATTCCTCTTTTTTGAACACCGGCCAGCGCCTCCAAGAACCAAGACTCATTGGTTACATTTCCACTTCCGTAGGTTTCCAAAACAATCCCCTTGATCTCAGAAAAAGAAAAAAGATGGGTGATCGTCTCTTTGGAAATTCCAGGAAACATCTTTACCAAAAGAATATGGGCGTCCAGCGCCTTGTGAACCTTCAATTTTTTTCTTCGGTTGGGCTTTAGTAAGGCCTCGTCGTTAAAAAGAAGATGCACACCGCTTTCAGCCAAGGCGGGATAATTGAGTGAGGAAAAAGCCTCGAAATGTTCTGCTGTAATTTTAGTGGTACGGTTGGCTCGGTAGAGCTTGTATTCAAAATAAAGTCCTACTTCTGCCACCTTGGGCTTTCCTTGTTCCTGATAGGCGGCTATTTGAATGGAAGTGATCAGATTTTCCTTGGCATCGGTTCTCAGGTCTCCGATAGGCAATTGAGAACCCGTAAAGATCACAGGCTTGGCTAAGTTTTCCAGCATAAAGCTTAATGCCGAGGCGGTGTAAGACATGGTATCGCTTCCGTGGAGGACTACAAAGCCGTCAAAACTCTCATAGTTCTCTTCGATGATCGTTGCCAGATCTACCCAATAAGAAGGATTCATATTGGAGCTATCTATAGGTGTTTTAAAACTTTGGGTTTCAATGCTGCAATCCAACAAATTAAGCTCAGGAATATGTTTCAACAGATCATTAAAATTGAAATTTTTCAACGCACCGGTCTTAAAATCCTTTATCATTCCAATGGTCCCACCCGTGTAAACCAATAATATTTTAGCCGAATTTTTCATTTCACAACTGCTATTAAATTCCAAATACTTCTTTTGAATTATTTGTAGTGATCCTGGCAACCTCTTCTTCAGAAATACCATATAAACTAGCCACTTTTGCATTTACCATCGCCAGGTAACTGCTTTCATTGCGTTTGCCGCGATAAGGTACCGGAGACAAATACGGAGCATCGGTTTCTAAAACAATATGCTTTAGGTCAATGGTGTTTAGAAATTGATCGATCTTACCATTCTTAAAAGTAACGACGCCACCAATGCCCAATTTCATATTAAAACCAATAGCTCGTTTTGCCTGTTCCAACGTTCCCGTAAAGCAATGAAAAATTCCGAAGAGATCATCATCCCGCTCTGTTTCTAAGACTTCAAATATTTCGTCAAAAGCATCTCTACAGTGAATAACAATAGGGAGCTTATACTTTTTTGCCCATTGTATTTGTTGTTTAAAGGCAATTTTCTGCTGTTCCAAAGTACTGGTGTCCCAATACAGATCGATCCCAATTTCACCTACAGCATAAAACTTTCGCGCCTCCAAATGAGATGCAACCATGGCCAATTCATCTTTATAATTTTCTTTTACCGAGGTAGGGTGCAAACCCATCATCAAAAAAGCTTGTTCGGGATAGGCCGCTTCCAAGGCAAACATGGCTTCCGCATAACTGGAATCGATAGCGGGGATAAAGAACCGTTGGATACCGGCATCAAAGGCGCGCTGCATCATCTCCTTTCGATCTTCGTCAAAGGCTTCGCTGTATAAATGAGTATGGGTGTCTGTCAACATGGACGCAAAGCTACCAATTAGTTAGTTATCTTTGAAATAAAAACGTGACGTCACTTCGAAAATTTCTAGAAGATCAAAGCTTTAAAAGAATTCCCCTCAAAAAACTCAAAACTGGTCATTATCGGCTTCGACTAAAAATCAATGGCATTGCTGGCGACTTCATCCTCGACACGGGTGCGTCGATAAGCTGTATTGGGTTTGAAAGCATTTCACATTTCAACCTCTTTTCAGAAAAAAGTGAACTCAAAGCCGCTGGGGCCGGAGCCGCCGATATGGAGACTAAAATTGCAAAAAACAATCTTTTAGAAGTCGGAGGATCTACCCTTAAAAATATGGACATTATTCTGTTTGATTTGTCACATGTAAATGGAGCCTTACAACAAGTAGACGAAAAAAGAGTTCATGGTATTCTAGGAGCCGATCTTTTAAAACACTTTCGAGCCGTGATCGACTACGGTAGAAATTGTTTTTACATCCGATAAGTTCTTAGTTTACTAATTAATTTTTGTTATATTTATCTCTATCCCTAGAAATTAACATGCTGAAGGACAACCTACCTTTCATTCTTTTTGTTTTTCTGTGCGGTCTTGTTATAAAAACTTCGGCACAGGATACCTCCCATTTCAAACGTCTATTGGAAATTGCCAAAACCCCGCTGGAACAGTTGGAGGCCTTGGACTCGCTAAGCAACCCCAAACTAAGGTCGGTCAATATCGATGAGTATATTGAGTATAGTCTTGCCTACATTGAACTCGCTAAGGAACTGGATAGCATAGAAGCGGCTTCCAAAAAAATGATCAATGTAAGTTATACGCTTACTTCGGTTAAAAACCAACCTCGAAAGGTACTCACCCTCATCGATGGTCTTTTGGCTCGCAAATATGCCATTAAGGATCAACGTTTGTTGGGGAATCTATATTTAAAACGAGGTAGTGCTAATACCCGGCTGGATCTACAACAGGCCATCAAAGATTATGAAAGTGCCATCTCAAATTATGGTGATGACGATTCATTATATGTGGCGGATGCTCACTTGTTTAGTGGACAGGCTTATTCCAATTTAGGAAAATTCGTGCCCGCTGGTGAAAGTTATCAAAAAGCCTACGAGTACTTTGAGGCTTTGGAAGACTATGAATACATGTACTATGCCCGTCAAGGGGTAACTACCATGTTCAGTATGAATGGCTTTTATGACAAGGCCAAGGAGGAACGGAGTAAAAACATTGAAAAAATAAAAGAACTAGAATTAGATCATCATTTGGTGGTTGTCTATTACAATCAGGCTTTAGATTATAATAAACTAGGAGATAAAGCACTTTACTTAGAATATCTCCTAAAGGCTGAAAACGCCATGGATCAGGTTGCAGATGAAGACGTGAATTCATGGAATAAAATCATGGTTTACAGCAGTTTGATGGAGTATTTTTCTCAGGAAAACAATTTGGAAAAAGCTGAGGCGTATCTAGCATTGCTTAATTATCATTTTGAAATGGCTCCCGACGACCTGGTAAATCAGGTAAACTACAATGGAGCCATGGCTCAGTATATGTATGCCATGGGAGACTATAAAGCATCCCTTCAATTTGCTGAAAAGAAACTAGAAGTGGCAAAAAAACTAGGATACGAAGAGGTGGTATTGAACGCCTATCAGATCCTGTCTAAAATTTATGAGGCGGATGGAAAATACAAGTTAGGGTTAGAAAGCCAGAACAACTACGTTGCACTCAAGGATTCCATCTATAATAAAACCACAGCCAACAAACTGGCCTATTACCAAACCCTTTACGAAATTGAAAAAAAGGAGAATGAGCTCATAGAAAAAAACACCAATATTCAGTTATTGGAAAAAGACAACGAATCCTCAAAAAAGAGACTCATTTATAGTGTTATAGCCCTATTTTCTCTCTTCGGAATGGTGCTCTTATACAGAAACAGAATGCGTTTCAAAAGTAAAAAAATAATGCAGGAGCAATTTAGCCAGGAGTTATTGGTTTCCCAGGAAGATGAGCGCAGGCGTATTTCTAAGGACCTCCATGACGGACTTGGGCAACGGTTATTGCTCATAAAAAATAATGTGCTGCAAACGCAAGACGAGGAAACCAAAAAATTAGTGGAGACGGCCATTGACGAAGTTCGATCTATTTCGAGAAACCTCCACCCCTTTCAGCTACAGGAACTTGGAATTACAAAAGCCATTCAGCATACCGTAAGTCAAGTGGACGAAAACACCACGTTATTCATCACATCTGAAATAGATAACATCGATAATATTTTTAATAAAAAACAAGAAATCAACCTATATCGAATTATACAAGAATCCCTGAGCAATGTGATTAAACATGCGAGTGCTGAGGCGGGGAAGGTAGTGGTAAAGCGATACCCCCACATGGTGAATATTAGCATTCGGGATAATGGAGTAGGCTTTGATTTTTCTGAAAAATTTCAGAATATAAAGTCGTTAGGACTCAAGACCCTATTAGAGCGAACCAAATTTTTAAATGGACAAATGAAAGTGCAATCCAAAAGAAATAATGGCACTTTATTAGAATTTCAATTTCCTACCGTATGAAAAGTAAGTCCATTGTAATAGCAGATGACCATCCTCTTTTATTAAAAGGGCTTACTGACTTTTTGGTAGAAAAAGGTTATAATTTTATTGGAGGTGGGAGTAATGGTCGTGAAGCCTTTAACCTCATCAATAAGTTACGTCCCGATATTGCCATTCTCGATATACAAATGCCCTATATGTCTGGCATTGAAATTGCCAAAAAGTGTAATAATAATGGCGTGGACACTAAAATTGTTCTCATTACCTTTCATAAAGAAAAGGAGCTCTACGAGCAAGCAAAAGACCTTAACATATTTGGATATATTCTTAAGGAATTTGCATTGGAAGAAATTGAAAACTGCATCCATACCGTCTCTCAAGGCGTTCCCTATTTCAGTCCAAAAATAAAGGAATTGTTGGGAACCAATTCCCTGGAAGATGGTTCTCTTAACGTATTGACACCTTCTGAAAAGAAAATTTTAAAACTAATCGCCAAGGACAAGACCAATAAAGAAATTGCGTCCTTGCTTTTTATCTCCTACCGCACGGTAGAAAAACATAGAAGTAACATCATTACTAAGCTTAAATTGGAACAAAAAACCAATAGTCTACTTATTTGGGCCAAAGAACATCAGGATAAACTTCAATAGAATTTACGTGTTTGTACGTATTTCGAAATTCATATAAAATGGTAATCTTTACCGTATGGAAAAGGGACCATTACTTCATAATGGGAAGTTGAGGAAAGAGCGAAGCGGAAGGCTTTTTTTCTATTTAATGATACTCATTATTGTGGGTGTCGTCTTGCTAAACGTAATTAATTACATTGTATCATATTATTAAGTTAATTAATTAAACAACTAACTAATTTAAATTGAAAAACCCAGCGTATGCTGGGTTTTTTGCTTCTATAGAAAATAATTTCGTTACAGCTCCAAGGCAGCTTTTACATCATTGTTCATTAATAATTCGGTTGGATTTTCCAAGGCTTCTTTAACGGCCACTAAGAACCCGACAGACTCACGTCCATCGATAATTCGGTGATCATAACTCAATGCCACGAACATTACCGGTGCAATCAGAATTGCTCCGTCCTTCACTACAGGTCGCTCAACGATATTATGCATCCCAAGAATGCCCGATTGAGGAGGATTAATTATTGGTGTTGAAAGCATGCTGCCAAACACACCACCGTTTGAAATGGTAAAAGTCCCTCCGGTCATTTCGTCTACGGTAATCTTTCCGTCACGTGCTCTAATGGCCAATCGCTTCACTTCACTTTCTACTCCGCGAAAGCCTAAATTTTCCGCATTCCTAATTACCGGAACCATAAGTCCTTTCGGGCCAGAAACAGCAATCGAAATATCTTTAAAATCGTGTTTAATTTGGTAATCGCCATCTATCATGGAATTCACATCGGGATACAATTCCAATGCACGAACTACCGCCAATGTAAAGAAGGACATAAAACCTAGTCCTACCCCATGTTTTTCCTTAAACGTTTCTTTGTACTCTTTTCTCAAAGCGAAAATAGGGCCCATGTCTACCTCGTTGAAGGTCGTTAACATCGCCGTTTCGTTCTTTGCCGACACCAATCGTTCGGCTACCTTACGACGTAGCATCGAAAGTTTTTTGCGTTCCGTTCCTCTTGGTCCGTCGCCTGGAGTTCCCATAGAAGGAACAGCATTTTGGGCGTCACTCTTCGTGATTCGACCATCACGTCCACTGCCTTTAACATCCTTTGCATCCATGCCTTTTTCGCTCAATATCTTTTTAGCAGCAGGAGAAGGAGTTCCAGTAGCATAGGTACTATTAGCCGCCACCGGTGTTTCAGTAGCGGTCACTTCGGGTGTTTTTTCCTTTGCTTCAGTAGCCTCGACTGCCCCGCCCTCTGGTTTGGGAGCGTCGGTATCAATTAGGCAAACCACAGCTCCAACGGCAACAGCATCACCTTCTTCAGCTTTCAGCGTAATGACACCGCTAGCTTCCGCAGGTAATTCTAAAGTTGCTTTGTCACTGTCCACTTCGGCAATGGCCTGATCTTTTTCAACATAGTCACCGTCTTCAACGAGCCACTCTGCTATTTCTACTTCGGTAATTGATTCTCCCGGTGAAGGAACTTTCATTTCTAACATAATACTTCTATTACATACCCGCAACAGCGGGATTCTTATTATTATCTTTAACTTTTAGGTGTTTCAAAAACACTTTCTATCACTTTCTTGTGTCTTGCTTTAGAACGAGTGCTACTACCTGCGGCAGGAGAACTATATACTCTTCGAGAAGCTACACGTAATTTTACCAGATCAAAGTTCATTAGCATATAACCCCAGGCACCCATATTCCTAGGCTCCTCCTGAGCCCAAACATAATCTGTTACCTTCGGATACTGTGCTATGACCTCCTCCAATTTTTTTATAGGAAGTGGAAATAACTGCTCAATCCGCACCAATGCGATCGAATTATTCTGAGTCTCTTCACGATATTCTAAAAGATCGTAATAAAACTTACCCGTGCAAAAAACTAAGGAAGTGGCTTCCTTTTTATCTATCGTGGTATCGTCTATCACCTCCTGAAAGCTACCATTGGCCAGCTCTTCTTTGGTAGAAGCTACCTGAGGATGACGCAACAAACTTTTGGGCGTAAAAACCACCAGCGGTTTCCTGAAATTCCACTTCATTTGTCTACGCAATAAGTGGTAAAAATTGGCTGGCGTTGTTATATCGGCCATGACCATATTATCCCTCGAACACAACTGTAAAAAACGCTCCATACGAGCACTTGAATGTTCAGAACCTTGTCCTTCATACCCATGAGGCAACAGCATAACCAAACCATTTTGAGTCTTCCATTTAGACTCGGCTGCAGAGATATATTGATCGAGCATAATTTGTGCTCCGTTGGAAAAATCTCCAAACTGTGCTTCCCAAATGGTCAGCGTTTCTGGAGCGGCCATGGCATAGCCATAGTCAAAACCAACAACACCATATTCCGAAAGCAACGAATTATAGATATACATTTTTCCAGACACTCCCAACGAATTATGTAAGTTCAATTCTTCTCCGTCACTTTCTGTTTTTATAATAGCATGACGATGCGAAAAGGTACCGCGCTCTACATCTTGCCCGGACATTCTAATATTATATCCTTCTTCCATGAGTGTGGCATAAGCCAACAATTCTCCCATGGCCCAGTCCAATCTATTGGTTTCAGAATATCGAGTATGACGATCTGCAATAATCCGCATGATCTTCTTTATAAATTTTTTATCCTCTGGAAGTTTGGTGATGCCTTCAGCAAGTGCATCCAATTTGTTTAGATCAAATGTAGTATCTACCGCGGTCATTATGTCCTCTCTCGTCCCAAGTTTATAGTTCTTCCAATCGTCCGCTAATATTTCAGTAACAACTGTTTTTTCTTTTTTACGAGATGCCACTAAATCCTGTTCCAATTCGGCTTTGTAATTGAGCTCCAATTGCTTTACGTACCCATCGTCAACAACACCTTCCGCTTTAAGGCGCTCTACATAAATATCTCTAGGGTTTTTATGCTTTGAAATCGCTTTATAGAGTTCAGGTTGTGTAAATCGAGGTTCATCTCCTTCATTATGCCCATATTTTCTGTACCCTAACATGTCAATAAATACGTCGCGGCCAAATTGCATTCTAAATTCCAATGCAAAGGTAAAGGCGTGGCACACCGCTTCCACATCATCTGCATTTACGTGTAATACCGGAGATAAAGTGACCTTTCCAATGTCCGTACAATAGGTAGAAGATCTTCCATCCAGATAATTGGTGGTAAAACCTACCTGGTTATTGGCTACCACATGTATGGTTCCTCCCGTACGATAACCATCTAACTGGGCCATTTGAATTACTTCATAAACAACACCTTGCCCCGCTACCGCAGCATCTCCATGTATTAATATAGGTAGAATTAACTTCTCATTCCCGTTCAATTGATTGTCCAATTTTGCGCGGGAGATTCCCTCAACAACGGCATTTACCGTTTCCAAATGTGAGGGATTTGGAGCCAAATCCATCCGTACCTTCTTTCCGTTATCGGTTTCGTAAAAACTGGTCCACCCCATATGGTATTTCACATCCCCATCAAACAGTTCGGCTTCATCATATTCCTTGCTGTCGAATTCGCTGAAAATGGTCTCTGCAGATTTCCCAAAAATGTTCGCCAGTACGTTCAAGCGACCACGATGCGCCATTCCAACCACAAATTGTTCGATGCCCTGCTCAGCTCCTTTTTCAATAAGGCAATCCAATCCGGGAATTAAAGCATCCACTCCTTCTACTGAAAAGCGCTTCTGTCCCACATATTTAGAATGCAGAAAGGTCTCAAAGGATAGCGCTTCATTTAATTTTTTCAGAATGTGTTTTTTTTCTTCGGAAGAATATGTGGGTTGATTGTCATTGTTGTTCAACCAATTTTGAATCCATTTTATTTCGTCTGGATTTCTGATGTACATATACTCGACCCCAATGGCGTCACAATAAATAGCTTCAACGTGTCTTACAATTTCTCGTAGAGTGGTTTTTCCCAATCCCAGAATCGATCCTGCTTCAAATTGAGAATCCAAATCGCTTTCGGATAAACCAAAGTTTTCCAGCGCCAATGTTGGCTCATATTTTCTACGCTCTCTAACCGGGTTCGTTTGAGTAAATAAATGTCCTCGGGTACGATACCCATCAATCAGTTTTATAACCTGAAATTCCTTTAAAACATTTTCAGGAACGGCCTCAACACCTGGCTCAATGCCTAAAGCTTCAAGAGAGCCGCTCTCAATTCCGAAGTCAAATCCTTGAAAAAAAGAACGCCAGCTAGGCTCAATACTATCGGGAAACTGCAAATAAGTGTCGTAAAGTTCTGCGATATAAGAAGGGTGAACCGCATTGAGAAATGAAAATCTATCCATAATAGGAATAAATAGGGTTTCTTTTATATAAAACGATACAAAAGTACAACAAATCCCCAAACGAAGGTGGCCTTCTTCGTATATTTATAAATCAATACTCTTAAATTTTTGTTATGATAAATTCGTCTCTTAAAATACTGAAAGTGCGGGGGCTCCTTTTGGGCTGTTTCTTTTTGTCTAGCGTATTGAACGCGCAAGAAAATCCTAGTACTTTTTGGCAAAATGTACGTTTTGGAGGCGGCATTGGCCTCAGTTTTGGAAATGGTTTTTTTAGCGGGACATTGGCACCGAGTGCCATCTACGATTTTAACGAACAATTTTCAGCGGGAGTTGGTCTCAATGGAACCTACAATACATTGAAACCAACCGATCGAAATTTTGGTTATTCTTCGACGATTCTGGGCGGCAGTATTTTGACTTTATTTAATGTCATCCCAGAAATACAGCTCTCCAGCGAATTTGAACAGCTCTATGTAACTCGTAAATATGATACCGGCAATACGGACACATTAGCCGTTGTGGAAGATGACAGGTACTGGTATCCCGCTTTATTTCTTGGTGCCGGATATCGCACCAATAATGTGACCGTTGGGATAAGGTATGATGTACTTTACGATGAAGGTCGAAGTATTTATGCCAATGCCTGGGCGCCTTTTTTCCGGGTTTATTTCTAGCGAGCGGCCTGGAAGTTTTATACTGTACGCTTCATTAAGTATTCCCCGAACTCCCTAAACTTCCCTTTTTGTGCTTCGGAGAGGTTTATTTTTTCTAATACCGAATTAGCCTTTGCAGTATAGCGTTCGATCTCTAACACCGTAGCCTGGGCCGCACCGGAACTTTCAAAAATACCTTTGACAGTTTCAATTTTATCGCTGGCATCCATAGGATTTACACTGAATAAATGCTGCAATGTCGCTGTATCTTGAGCTTGTGCCCTTTCGCAGGCCGTCAAGTACAAAAAAGTCTTCTTGTTAGAAATAATATCTCCACCCACCTGTTTTCCAAAAGTCTCCGGATCACCAAAGGCATCCAAATAATCATCTTGCAATTGAAAAGCAATTCCAAGATTTCTACCAAATTCATAAATATTCTCTTTACAACTTTCGGAAGCTCCAGCCACAATAGCACCAATTTTCATTGCCGCACCCACAAGGACCGCGGTTTTATAATCGATCATTTTGATGTATTCTGAAATCGTAACGTCATCGCGTGTTTCAAAATCGACATCGTATTGCTGTCCTTCACAAACCTCAACTGCAGTTTTACTGAACAATTTGGCCAGCTCTTTAAACAAGTTTGGCTCATAACCTTCGAACAATTGATAAGCCAAAATGAGCATTACGTCACCACTTAAGATTCCGGTATTAATATCCCATTTTTCATGAACGGTTTCTTTACCTCTACGTAAAGGGGCATGATCCATAATGTCATCATGGATCAATGAGAAATTATGGAATAACTCCACCGCCAAAGCTGCATTCATAGCGTTCTCATAGCCATCTCCAAAAAAATCGGCCGTCATCAGGGTCAATACCGGACGAAGACGTTTTCCCCCCAAAGAAAGAATGTACTTTACGGGTTCATATAGCTGGATCGGTTCTTTCAGCCGCACTGCTTCTTCCAATCTATTGGTAAGTGCATTACTATAATTAATCAACAATTCCATGCGCAAATTTTGCCGCTAAAATACGGATTAGATGTTAGATTTACGGCAACAGACCTTATTAGCTTGATGGTTAGTCTTGCCCCATATTGAAAGCCGCCATAACCAAAAAAAGGCTTTAGTCTCTAAACTACCTCCGCCTGGCGTCAAATGTTAAAAAATTGTAAAACCTTGGAAACTTTTAATGTTTTTGAAGTTTCCTGTCTTATTTTTGTGGCCGATTATGAAAGAAAAAATAGTACAAAAAGCAACCGAACTCTTTATAAATCTTGGATTTAAGAGTGTTACTATGGACGATATTGCCAATGAAATGGGAATATCAAAAAAGACCATTTATGCCCATTTCAACAATAAAACCGATTTGATTAAGGAGAGCACCCTAACGCTTTTTAATCTTATTACCTCTGGAATTGATGGCATTTGTGCCTTAGGTAAAAACCCAATTGAAGAGCTATATGATATTAAAAAGTTTGTGATGTTGCAGCTTAAAAATGAGAAGTCTTCTCCCCAATACCAACTACAGAAATATTATCCGGAAATACATGCTACGCTAAAAATGAAGCATTATGATAAAATGCGTGAATGCACTATGGTCAACTTACAACGTGGTGTAGAACAAGGACTCTACAGAGATAATATTGATATTGAGTTCATTTCAAGAATTTACTTTGTTGGAGTTCATGGAATTAAAGACGACTCTTTGTTTCCAATTAACGAATTCCCTAAAGTGCAACTTTTTGAAGATTACCTCGAATACCATTTACGAGGTATCGTCACTAAAACTGGCTTAAAAACATTAAATAAATTTATTAAAACAACCGTCCACAATGCGTAAGATCTTCATTCTATTACCTATTGTCTTAATGGCGACCTCATCATGGGCGCAATCTCAAAAAAATTATAGCTTTTCTTTGGAAGAGGCCATTACTTTTGCTCTCGACAGCAATTATACGGCCATCAATGCACGTCGCGATATTGCCAAAGCTATTAAAAGGAAATGGGAAACCACAGCAACCGGATTGCCTCAAATTAGTGCAGACATCGGGTATCAAAACAACCTGAAACAACCAGTAACACTGCTTCCTGCGGAAATTACCGGGGGTGAACCTGGCACCTTTGTGCCGGTGACTTTTGGAACCAAACAAAACGCGAACGCCGTGGCTACTTTAAACCAATTGATCTTTGACGGTAGTTATTTGGTAGGCCTGCAAGCCGCCAAAGCTTTTTTAGACTTTTCTGAAAATGCCAATGAAAAAACTCAATTGGAAGTTCGTAAGGGTATTATCAACGCTTATGGTAGTGTTTTACTTTCTGAAGAATTGATTGGCATATTCGAAAAAAATAGAACCAATCTGGAGAAAAACCTTTTCGAAACAAAGAAGATTTACGAGAATGGCCTGACCGAAGAAGAAGATGTTGAGCAACTTGAAATTACCTTGCTGGATATCGAAACTCAGTTAAGTAATTTAAAGCGAAGTGCCGTAATTGCTCGTCAAATGTTTAATGTTGGTCTTGGAATCCCTACGGAAAGCAATGTAAACTTCACCGATGGGCTGGATGCACTGGCTAACCAAAATATTCAACTTGAATTGATGGGAAGTGACCTGAACATAGAGGAAAACATTGATTACAAAATTGCCTTTAACCTTACCGAACAGCGCAGTCTAGAAATGAAACTGGAAAAAAGTAGAGCCTTACCCACGCTAAAAGCCTTTGTGAATTATGGCACCCAGGCAAACAGCGATAGCTTTACCTTCCTTAATGGAGATCAAGTTTGGTTTCAATCTTCCATATTAGGATTGAACATGAACATTCCAATTTTTAGTAGCGGACAACGAAGCGCAAGAACACAGCAAGCTAAGATCGCTTTAGATCAGGCCGAAACAGAATTAGAGGAAACGGTACAGAACATTCAACTAGAATTAAATACCTCCAAGAGCAACTATCAATTTGCCATTGAAAACTATGACAATTCTAAAAAGAACCTCTCCCTTGCAGAGCGTATTGAAGGTAAAAATCAAGTTAAGTTTACAGAAGGTTTGGCCACGAGTTTTGAACTACGACAGGCACAAACTCAACTATATACAGCACAACAACAATATTTCCAGGCCATGTTGGAGGTTATAAACTCTAAAGCCGATTTGGAAACAGTGTTAAACACCCCACAACTAAGAAACTAATCGAATTAAAAATCATTGAAGATGAAAAAACTAATCCTAATAATCATTGCCAGTTTTACCTTAGCCTCCTGTGGTGGTGACAAAAATAATTCTGTCGAAGCGCTTATAGAAACCGGAACCATCTCCGAACTAAGAGCTAAGAAAGATGAAATCGCAGCAAGGCAAAAAGAGATAGCCACACAATTAAGTCAATTGGATGAGGCTATTGCAAAACTGGACACCATTAAAAAAATTCCTTTAATTACTACATTCATTGCTAAGGATTCGGTGTTCCATCATTATCTGGAATTGCAGGGTAATGTTCAGACCAAACAGAACGTCATTATTTATCCTGAAATGAGTGGTCTTTTGACTCAAGTATACGTTAAAGAAGGACAGTCGGTCTCCAAAGGACAATTACTAGCACGTGTGGATGATGCAGGCATGGCTCAGCAGGTCGCGCAGCTAGAAATTCAAGCAGAATTAGCAAAGACCACCTATGAACGTCAAGAGCGACTTTGGAAACAAAAAATTGGTAGTGAAATCCAATACCTCCAGGCGAAGTCCAACTATGAAGGACAACAAAAAGTAGTTCAGCAAATGCAAAGCCAATTGGCTAAAACGGGAATTAGAGCTCCTTTCTCTGGTATCGTCGATGACATCATCACGGAACAAGGAACGGTTGTCGCCGCCGGGCAATCTCAAATAATTAGAATCGTGAACCTGAAGGATATGTATATTGAAACCGATGTTCCTGAAAGCTACATTTCGAATGTAACCAAAGACAAGAACGTGGTTGTTGAGTTTCCAATTCTGGGTAAAACGGTGGATGCCAAAATACGGCAAGCAGGAAACTTTATTAATCCAGCTAACCGAACGTTCAAGGTAGAAATTGCAGTTCCGAATAAGGACAAGTCTATCAAGCCTAATTTAACTGCCCGACTTAAGATCAACGACTATACCAACGAAAAAGCCATTTTAATTCCGCAGAGTATTATTTCTGAAAATGCCGAAGGTCAGCAATACATTTATGTAATTAATGATAAGAAAGAAAATAACGAAGGGGTAGCTCAGCGTGTCATTATTGAAACTGGAAAAACTCAAGGTGATGTGATTGAAGTGCTCACGGGTATTGAAAGCGGTGCAGAGATTGTAGAAGAAGGAGCTCGAAGTGTGAGAGACGGACAGCCCGTTAAAATTATAGATTTACAAACTGATAAATAAGCAACCATGGCAGAAGATCACAAAAAAGTAAACAAAGAGTTTCCATTGTCATCATGGGCAATTAACAATAAAACGACCATCTACGTTTTGATGATCTTGATATTGTTTCTAGGTGTTTCGGCTTATTTTAGTATGCCAAGGGAAAATTTCCCGGAAATTAAGGAGACCAAGATTTATGTAAATTCGCTATACCCTGGCAACACGGCAGAAGACATTGAAAAGCTAATCACCGATCCCTTGGAGGACAAGCTAAAAACGGTAAGTAATGTGGTAGACATCACTTCTACTTCGCAAGAAGATTACTCGGTTATCATTGTGGAGTTCGATGAAAATATTACTGTTGAAGAAGCTAAGCAGAAAGTGAAGGATGAAGTAGATTCTGAAACATCTGGTGAAGACTGGCCAACCTTTAATGATGCCAAAGTTGAACCCAACGTGTTCAACTTAAGTATGTCCGAAGAGATTCCTATTCTCAATATCAATATCTCTGGAGATTACCCAGTTCAAAAACTAAAAGAATTTGGGGAGTATTTGGAAGATGAAATCGAAGACTTACCAGAAATAAAACAAGTCGACATTCGCGGAGCTCAGGAAAAAGAGGTAGAAATTGCCGTAGACATCTATAAAATGATGGCAGCTCAGGTGAGCTTTAACGATGTCATTAACGCTGTTAGTAATGGTAATGTTACCATGTCTGCCGGAAACTTGATTTCGAGTGGACAACGACGGACTATCCGCATTTTGGGGGAAATTGAAGACCCCATGGAGTTGGAGAACTTTGTGGTGAAGTCTGAAAACAATAGTCCTATCTATTTGAAAGATATAGCTAAGCTGGCCTTTAAGGAAAAAGAGCGTACCACATTTGCCCGAGAATTTGGGGATCGTGTGGTGATGCTGGATGTGAAGAAACGTTCTGGCCAGAACATGGTGGCTGCGGCAGAAAAAGTTGAAGAAATTTTGACCAACGCCAGAGAGAATATATTCCCAAGTAATCTTAGTGTCACAGTGGCCAACGATCAGTCTTCAAAGACTATCGGACAAGTGGATGACCTTGTGAACAATATCATCTTTGGTATCATCTTGGTGGTAGGCGTATTAATGTTCTTTTTAGGATTTAAGAATGCCCTATTTGTTGGGTTTGCCATACCAATGTCTATGTTTATGTCGCTTATGATCTTAAATATGTTGGGGTATACAATGAACACTATGATCCTCTTCGGGTTGATTATGGGGTTAGGAATGCTTGTGGACAACGGTATTGTGGTCGTGGAGAACGTGTATCGTCTCATGGATGAAGAAGGCATGAGTCGTATTGAGGCAGCAAAAAAAGGGATTGGTGAAATAGCATTTCCAATTATTATTTCAACCCTTACAACGGTCGCAGCATTTATCCCGCTTGGACTTTGGCCTGGGGTAATGGGGCAATTCATGATCTATTTCCCAGTGACGCTTTCGGTGGTATTAGGTTCCTCTTTGTTTGTGGCTATCTTCTTTAACTCGGTAATGGTATCGCAGTTCATGAGTGTAGAAGATAAGGAAATGCCTTTGAAAAGAATAATCATGATAACCTCAATTGTTGCCTTTATTGGAATATTGATCCTACTTTTTGGTGGAGCATATAAAGCCTTAGGAACAATAATGGTATTTACTGCGATCATGCTTTGGGTATATCGCTATGGCCTTCGCAAAATGGCCAAATACTTCCAAACCAAAATTTTGACACGCTGGGAGCGATTTTATGAAAAAGCGCTGCGTTCGGCCTTAAAAGGTTGGAGGCCCTATGTGGTGAGTTTAGGAACCGTTGTTCTTTTATTTATTGCTTTTGGTGGTTTTGGGGCTTCCGTGGGCAGCCAACGAACTAAAGTAGAATTCTTTCCCGACAATGATCCCAATCAGATTATTGTTTACATAGAATATCCTCAGGGTACCGATATTATAAAGACCAACGCGATCACTAAAGATATTGAAGGCCGTGTATACGATATTCTTAATTCTCCGGAGAATGTTGATGACGGATACAATTTTCTGGTAGAAAGTGCAGTATCCCAAGTAGGTGAAGGTGCTGGAAATCCGCAAACAGACGGTGGCTCAGCAGCCGAAATGCCTCATCGTGGAAAAATAACTGCCTCTATGAGGGAATACAAATATCGAAGAGGAGCAGAAAGCAAGGATCTTCAAAAGAAGGTTCAAGAAGCTTTGAAGGACATTTATCCAGGGGTAGCCATAAGTGTAGAAAAAGATGCCGTTGGACCGCCAGCAGGATATCCCATTAATATTGAATTGGAAGGTCATGATTATGCGGTTTTAATTGCCACAGCAGAAAAAATGCGCGATTTCCTTAATACCAAAAACATTCCCGGTATTGATGAATTAAAAATAGACGTCAACAAATCCAAGCCTTCGGTTCAAGTTCAGGTGGACCGAAAAAAAGCTGGAGAACTAGGAGTTAGTGCCGGCCAAGTGGGGCAGCAACTTCGGAATGCCATCTTTGGAGCAAAGGCCGGAATTTATAAAAATGCAGGCGAGGATTACGATATTTATGTTCGATTCAAAGATGCCGATCGCTACAACACAAGTGCTATATTCAATCAGAATATCACGTTTAAGGATCAGGCCTCGGGTCAATTGCTAGAAATTCCAATATCGGCGGTGACCAAACAAAAAAACAACTCAGGATATAGTTCTATCAAACATAACTCCTTAAAACGAGTGGTAACCGTATATTCGGCATTGGCTCCTGGTTTTACAGATGCAGGTGCTATAGTCGCTAAAGTACAAACGGAAATGGACAATTTCACTGAAAAACCCGCGTCCGTGAGTATTGATTATACCGGGCAAATTGAGGAACAGAACAAGCAAATGGCCTTTTTGATGGGTGCCTTTTTCACAGGATTGGGACTGATCTTTTTTATTCTAATCTTCCAATTTAATTCAGTCTCTAAACCAGGCATCATCATGCTTGCGATTTTCTTGAGCCTAATTGGTGTATTTGGTGGGATCATCATTACGGGGGCTCCTTTTGTAATTATGATGACAATGATGGGAATTATTTCATTGGCTGGTATTGTGGTGAATAATGGAGTGGTTCTGCTGGATTATACCCAACTTCTTATTGATAGAAAGAAATTGGAACAAGGCTTAGGTAAAGACGAATATCTAGATATTCAGAGTACTTTAGAGTGTGTGGTGAGAGCGGGTAAAGCACGTTTGCGTCCTGTATTGTTAACTGCAATTACAACTATTCTTGGATTGATTCCACTTGCAACTGGGTTGAACATTAATTTCTATACGCTCATTAGTGAGTTTGATGCCAATTTATATTTTGGAGGAGATAATGTGATCTTCTGGGGGCCATTGGCGTGGACGGTGATCTATGGACTATTTATCGCTACCTTCCTTACCTTGGTTGTAGTTCCTATTTTATTCTTCTTGATTACAAAACTTAAAATGTGGTGGAGATCTCGTAAATCTGTTTCGGAAGAAATTCCGAGAACAGTAACTCCAGAACTTGCAGAGTAAGTAAATAAAAAAAACCCTTTCAGCTTTACTGAAAGGGTTTTTCATTTCTACATGCATGAAACATGTATTCTTTTATTAAAGACCTTCATTAAATGGCGTCGGGAACGCGTTAATGATGTTATCTCCAGAACGATCTAAAGGAATATAGGTTGCATTCAACCTTCCTAAACGTCTCAAGTCTACCCATCTATGTCCTTCAGCTAATAAAGAATATCTTCTTTGAATTAGAATCTCTTCGATCAAAGAAGTAGAATCGGTAGCTCCCGTATAGTCTCCAATACCGGCTGCATTACGAATCACATTGATCGCGGTCACCGCAAGCGCAGGGTTTGCATCAATTTGTGCTTCAGCATATATTAAAATTAATTCTTCATTTCGAATTAAATAAACAGGATCTATATTACTGTCATACAATGCAATTTGATAGTCTGCAGATAATCCGTCAAACGTTACCGTCGTAGGAACATCCTCTACCAGAAATAAATTTGATTTTTCTTCCACACGGCTATCTCCCTCTGCAGCATCTGCTATCCATGAATCATGAATCATAAACTCCTGACCTGATTGATTTGGTACATGGAATTGAGCATTGGAAATATCGTTACCCGTTAATCCGAAAATATGCGCTGGACCGTTGTTTAAATCACCGGCAAGGTCGAAAAAGGAATTTCCTAAAAACTGAAGTACCTGAGTATTGTTACCTTGATACAAAGCAGTTCGAGCGGCTATGGCACGATTAAACTGAATGAAAGTAGCTGGAGTATCAAACCCTGCAAAACCACTGCTTATAGCAAAATCAAATGAATCCGACGAATTATTAAGATTCGCTAAACCTTCCGCCAAGATAGCCTGAATACCAGCTAAAGCCTCTGTATAACCTACGATAGGTCCCAGATTATCTGGATCAGCAACATCCAATCTAATTCCGTTATCAAATTGTCTGTTGGCAACCATTAATAAGGCATATGCCTGCATAGTTCTGGCAAAACCATAATAGCTATTCTTGGTGGCGTCATCAAATCCAGCTTGAGAATTTTCAACCGCTGTAATCAAGATATTGGCAGATTTAACTGCTTTATACCAAGCGGCAAACGCTCTAGTGGTTAGGAACCCATTATTATCTAATGGTCCTTTTAAAAGTTCTCCTGTATAACGAGGGTCAACACCCGTTAGGTCGTAGTATTCTCTTCCCAGAATACTTTCAGTGTCATAATGGAAAGCTAAATCGTTTCTCATTACAGCCTCAAGACCAGTGGCCAAGAGCTGCACATCTGCCTGAGAGGCTCCTTCTCCGAAGCTCTCAACACTTGGTGCATTTGGATTATCAATCTCTTGTAATTCGCAACTAGTGAAGGCGATCACTGTGCAAAATAAAAAGACTTTATAAATTATATTTTTCATATTATTTTTTTTAGAAATTAACATTCAGGTGAAAGTTTACAAACTTAGACGCTGGATAAGGAGTTACCTCAACGTTATTGGCCAACACATTATTTCCAAAATTCGATGATTCTGGATCATAACTGTTATAGTCGAAAATGTTGATTAGATTTCTACCTGAAACTCCAACTCTCACCTTATCGGTAAATTTAATCCATCCATCAGGGAAAGTGTAATAAAGACCTATTTCACGAAGTCTAACATAACTGGCATCCTCAACAACCAATCTAGTATCGGCAAATGCACGACTGGCTCTATAGGCACCATTAGTAAGTTGACCCGTAGGATCCAGTCCTGTATCATCATAATCGAATGTAGTACCTGCTAAATCTGTTAACAAAGTAGTCAAGTTAATAGCATCTCCACCTTCTTTCCAGTGCCATAGGAATGAAAGGTCAAAATTCTTATAGCTGAATTGGTTGAATAAGGTTGTTTGAAAATCAGGCTCTGCATTTCCAAGTACAATTAAACCATCTCCATCAGGGTCCATAGCTGCAATTTCGGCCGCTGTGAAATCTTCTGCGATAAAGTTACCCACTATTTGAGTAGCACTAGAGCCTTCTTCAATTAAATAAGTACCTAAGGAAGCGGCAAAACCACCTTCAGTAAAACTAGGTACATCCAATCGTGTTATTTCAGAATCGTTGGTCCACCATTTCACGTTCGCAGTCCAGGAAAAGTCTTCATTATCAAAAATGGCTGCATTTACACCAACTTCATAACCTTTGTTCTCCAATTCACCAGCATTTTTTGTAGTGGTATTAAATCCTGAAGAAGAAGGCACATTGGTCTCGATAAGTAGATCTTCGATGGTCTTAATATATGAACTAACCTCAAAACTAATTCTGTTATTCAATAATCCAAAGTCCACACCAAATTCCAATTCCTTCTGACGCTCTGGTCCAATATCGGGGTTTCCTCTTAGGTTTTGTGGGCTTACCCCAGAAGAACCACCAATGAACTGAGCGTTCATAAGAGAGAATCTATCGTCGAAATTTGGGAACCTTCCGGCTTCTCCATAAGCGACACGTGGCTTAAGGCTGCTAAATACATTTTCACCGAAAAAATCAAATTTATGAATGTTAATGGCCAAGTTTCCTTTTGGATAATAATAGGTCTCATTGGCATCTCCATTATTGGTAGATTTATCACCTCGAATACCAATAGTACCAATAATTTTATCTTCAAAGTTGATTTCTGTCTGACCAAAGAAACCTGTATCCTTCTGCGGAATAATGGTTTGCTGCGTAGACACATTAGAAGATTGCTCCAGGTTGGTTTGAGAACCATTTAATCCTGTAGCGATCGTAATTACTGTATTTCTGCGGAAGTCCTGCAAGAAGTTACCAAACTGAGTGGTAAAGCTCAAACCGTTATCCAAATCCAGATTATGAACTAAGAAAGCAGACAAGTTAAAGTTGGTGTTTACCGTACTACCGGAGATAGCAACACCCCCTAGAGACGTTGGGTCTCTAAAATATGATAATGCTCTCGGGAAAATACTGGTTGATCTCAAAGTATATTGATCAAATCCACCTTGTAATACTAACTTCAGGCGGTTCTGATCCGTATTGATCAGTTTTAGGTTTGACGTAGCACTACCAATAAATCTGTTGATTTCCTCACGGTTGGTTGTAATGGCAACGGTCTCTAATACATTGGATCCTGCTCCTCCTGATGGAAAAACACCATCTACTGGAGATAAATTCTCCCAAGGATAGGTAAAGGCCAATGCATAACCTACGGTTCTATTTGCATTACCATTATTGAAAAATCCTCGATCCGACTTGGAGTTAATGTAGTTGGAAGTAACATACAGATCTAGCCAATCGGTAAATTTTTGTCCTATGTTCAAGCGTACTGAACTTTTAACATATCCCGTATTGTCTACCAATCCAGGCTCTTCTTTATGAGTTACCCCAAAGAAATAATCTGTTCTTTCAGCAGCACCAGAAGTAGTGAAACGAGAAGTGAAAGAAATTCGTTGGTGATCAAATAACTCGGCCTCATAATCTCTCAAACCGTTTAAATCGAAGTTAGCAGGTCCGCCAAGTGCTTCGATTTCACTTTGATCCCAGTCTCTTAAACCGAGTAATCTGGTCGGGCTTCTCACTCCCACTGTTTGAGAAAAGGTAACTTTTGGCGCACCTCTTTTACCACGCTTGGTAGTAATAATTACTACTCCACCAGCAGCTCGCGATCCGTATTGGGCTGCGGCAGAAGCACCTTTAAGAATTTCAACATTTTCAATGTCTTCAGGGTCAATATCTGCAATCCTGTTGGAAGCATCATCCTGATTTGAGGATGGATTTCCTCCACCAGCTGCTTGACTTACAATGTTATTACCGAATCCGATTGATGAATTATCGACATAAACACCATCCACAATGAATAATGGTTGCTGATCTCCGAAAATAGAAGTAACCCCTCTTAAACGCATAGAAATACCACCACCAGGGGCTCCAGAGTTGGCCTTTATTTCTGCTCCATTAAATTTACCGTATAATGCCCCATCCAATCCAGACTGGTTAGTTACTCCTGTTAATTCCTCTGCTTTAATAGAGGCAACCGCATTGGCCGCATTGGAACGCTTTGTAGAGGTCGCAAGACCTGTAACCACAACTTCCTCAAGTGATTGCGCAGATTCTGCCATGGAGACATTAACAGCGCCTGCGCTGCTAACAGATTGCTCCACAGTCGTGAATCCTAATGAAGAGTATACTAAAACGACAGGCAGGTTGGCTACATCTATGGAGTACGTCCCGTCAATATCGGTTGTAGTACCATTTGTAGTTCCTTTTTCAATTACATTGGCAAAGGAAACAGGGTCACCATTGTCGGTGCTTACCGTACCCGTAATTGTATTCTGAGCGAATACAAAACAGGGCAAAAGCAATAGGAACAGGAAAATCCTGTTCGTAAGGTTGTTTTGTTTCATAATTATTAAGTTTAAGTTATTTGTTCGAAAATACTTTTAATTCTTCATTTAAACCAATGAATCATTGGTTTTTTTTCACCGAAACCGCCCGTTTAGCTCTAAATTTTTAATAGAAAAAGGCAGAATTCGCCGTCAACTTATTGAGAGTTAAAGCTTCTCTTCGAACGGAATCGTTCTTTTTAGTCTGTAGGAAAAGCTTTCATAATTATAACTTAAGATCTAAAATTAAAGTCCATATTAAGGGCATTTAGCCAATTATAGCCTCCTATTCTTACTAAAAAGGGGTCTCAAACGGATAGCTCATTCATTTGATCATCGTTTACCCTATTGTCTATTTCACCATCATCTTCCTATCTGTGCAAAATTCGCCTGACTATTGGGTTTGACCCGTAGAAACGGTCGTGAAAATAAGCAGGGAAAATAACAGAAGTAAGTTTTTCACAATAAATCATTTTAGTTCAAATCTAAAGTTTCAAATTATAACCCATTCACTTTTAATACATTAGGGAAGCTATTTAAATTTATCGAATTTTAACAAAATGTCACTATTAATGAACTGAACTTCCTAAATTTGCAGCGCTAATTTTATCTTTACAATAATGTATAGAACGCATACCAACGGAGAACTTCGTAATGAACATATAAACAAGGACGTAACCCTGGCAGGATGGGTTCAAAAAACTCGTGATAAAGGCTTTGTAATCTGGGTGGATCTTAGAGATCGATACGGGATTACCCAGCTCATTTTTGATGAAGAACGTACGGCCAAGGAAGTGATGAATGTAGCCGCCAATTTAGGTCGTGAATTTGTAATTCAGGTAAGTGGGACTGTGATTGAACGAGAGTCTAAAAATTCAAAAATGGCCACCGGTGACGTTGAAGTGCTCGTTTCCGAAATTACAATTCTGAATGAATCTTTAACACCTCCCTTTACCATTGAAAATGATACCGATGGGGGAGAAGATCTTAGAATGAAATATCGCTATTTAGACATTCGTCGAAATCCGGTGCGAGAAAATTTAGTGTTTCGTCACAAGGTATCTATGGCAGTTCGAAACTACTTGTCTGCGCTAGATTTTGTAGAAGTGGAAACGCCTTATTTAATAAAATCTACTCCCGAAGGTGCTCGAGATTTTGTAGTTCCCAGTCGAATGAATGAAGGGCAGTTTTATGCGCTTCCTCAATCTCCGCAGACCTTTAAGCAATTACTTATGGTGGGCGGTATGGATCGATATTTCCAAATCGTCAAATGTTTCAGAGATGAAGATCTTCGTGCAGATCGTCAGCCGGAATTCACACAGATCGACTGCGAAATGACTTTTATTGATCAGGAAGATATCTTGCAAACTTTTGAAGGATTAACACGTCACTTATTAAAAGAAATTAATGGTGTTGAGATTGGTGACTTCCCAAGAATGACCTTTGACCATGCCATGAAAACCTACGGAAACGACAAGCCGGATATTCGCTTCGGAATGGAGTTTGGAGAACTCAATGAGGTCGCTCAGCACAAAGACTTTAATGTGTTTAACAATGCTGAATTGGTAGTGGGAATTGCCGTACCTGGAGCAAATACTTTCACCAGAAAAGAAATAGATAAGCTCATCGACTGGATGAAACGTCCTCAGGTAGGGGCTTTAGGAATGGTATATTGCCGTTGTAATGATGATGGCAGTTACAAATCATCGGTGGATAAGTTTTACGATCAGGATGACCTTGATAAATGGGCCCAGGTAACACAGGCCAAAAAAGGTGATTTAATTTGTGTACTATCGGGAGATGCTCATAAAGTAAGAGCTCAATTAAGTGCTTTACGCATGGAAATGGCCGAACGATTGGGGCTTAGAAATCCATCCAAATTTGCTCCATTATGGGTTGTTGATTTTCCATTATTGGAATGGGATGAAGATACAGAGCGCTATCACGCCATGCACCATCCTTTCACATCGCCGAAGCCAGGACAAATGGAATTGCTAAAAACCAACCCTGGAGATGTAAAAGCGAACGCCTATGATTTAGTGCTGAATGGAAACGAAATTGGTGGCGGATCTATCCGAATTCATGATAAAGAGATTCAATCCCAAATGTTTGACTATTTAGGGTTCACCCCAGAAGAAGCCAAAGCGCAATTTGGCTTTCTAATGGACGCTTTCCAATATGGTGCACCACCTCACGGTGGAATTGCTTTCGGACTGGATCGATTGGTATCTATTTTAGGGGGACAAGAAACTATCCGTGACTTTATCGCTTTTCCAAAAAACAACTCTGGGCGTGATGTAATGATCGATGCTCCAGCACCTATCGATGGCGAACAACTCGAGGAACTTAGCTTACAACTAAACATAAAATCGTAACTTTAAAATCCTGCTTCGGCAGGATTTTTTGAATAGATATCCGAATCGAAATTACTAACGGCATATCGAAGAAAGCTAATTGATTTTTCAGGTAAATAAGCAATAAATGAAGTGGATTCTTATTATTCTGTTCTTTTTTATAGCCATTATGCTTGGTTATGGTTTTTACATAAAACCAGACGATTTTAAAGCGGGTGAATTTTGCATCGGCATCTCCATAGTGGGATTGTTCTTTTTATGGATGCCTTTGTTTATCTATCATCGTTGGAAAAATAAAAGTGTAAAAGATTATATGCTCACCCAAGAAAATTTGAAAAAAATGCGAGAAGAATCAAGAGAGAAAGAACTGTAAATCAGTACTTTTTTATAAAAATTGTGCTTTCTTAACATTTGAAAATAGAAAAATCTTACCTTTACTACTTATTATTAATTATTATTTTATTT
>JBCCIJ010000004.1:0-137969 GCA_039028295.1 Bacteroidota bacterium | reverse complement strand
CTAAATAACAGAACTCTTCTAAGAATAGTTGAGGTTATATCGGTTTGAAAACTATAATTATACCCCCATTATCCCATTATCATTTCTCGTGAGTATAACAAACGTACCGTCGGTATTCTGGTTGGATGTTAATTCATTAGCTGTCATTACACCCGACCAGGTAGTAGCACATTTGTAGCCTCTGCATTTCCGTTTCAAGATGACTCATCTCTTGTTCCTGTAAGAGCTTCTCATTTATAGTAATTCCAATTCTCCTAAAGGCCATATCCAGAACGATATTTAACAAAATAAATCTTAAAGCGCTTATATACAGTCACTTGTGAACTATATTCTTTAGAAACATTCTTAATCAATAACAAATATATGCTTTATTTTTATTTAGATTGAATATAAATAACTATTTTTGTTAGAGAATATAAAATCAAAATTGCTCATAATGAAAACAATAATCTTTTCCATATGCGCTGTGTTCATATTATGGAACGCAAATGCTCAAAGCAAAAAAAAACAAGATGTCGAAGCCATTAAAAAAATGTGCGGTTGCTACGAAATAACCTTCAATTTTGCGGAAACATTTAACTATACTAATGATTCATTATATAGACCTTCGAAGACAAAAGTAGACAAGGCATTAGAATGGGCTGGTTTAGTTACAGATGATAATGATATGGTGTCAATTCAACATATTTTGCAGGTAGGGAACCCTTCTAAACCTATGATTGTAAAGCACTGGCGACAAGATTGGCTGTATCAGAATACAGATTTCTATATGTATAATGCGAATAACCAGTGGTCGTTCCAAAAGAAGAATAAAAAGGAAGTAAAGGGGCAATGGACGCAAAAAGTTTTTCAAGTAGATGATAGCCCTCGTTATCAAGGTTCTGGCACTTGGGTACACGTAGATGGAAAAAGCTATTGGGAAAATACCACACCTGCACCCCTGCCAAGACGTGAATACACCACTCGAAGTGATTACAATCTAACCATACGGGGCAATCGCCACGAAATAACAGATTACGGTTGGGTACACGATCAGGATAATGAAAAGGTTTTACGAGAAGAAGGCAAAAAAGATATCATAATTGCTAAAGAAAAAGGATATAACACCTATGTAAAGGTAGATGACAGTCGTTGTGCTGCTGCCGCCAACTGGTGGAAGGATCACAGCAAAAAATGGGCCATGGTTCGTGCAAAATGGAATGAAGTCTATGGCAGAAATAAAGACCTTTCCTTGGAAACTAAAGTAGACAACAAAGCTTTATATAAACATCTTTTCGACGATGCTATTACTGAAAAGGCTCAGATTAATCCCGTTATAGAATCCTTTGTAAAAAAACCGTAAAATGAAGGTGAAATCGATTTTTAGTTTACTTCTTGTCGTATTTTTTTCTTCGGAATTGTTAGCGCAGGAAAATGTGTTATTATCCAGAGATTTTTGGAAAGCCAATCCTACGGTATCGCAAGTAAAGAAAGCCATAATTGATGGAAACAATCCATCAGAATTAAACCGATATGCTTTTGACGCAGTAGTCTATGCGCTTTTAGAACAAACTAATGATGATACTGTCAAATATCTTCTCACTTTAGATGGTAATGACGTAGAGAAACGAACCCACGATAGCCGAACGTATTTATTCTGGGCGGCCTATAAAGGCAACGTGAATATAATGCAGCATCTTTTTGATAAAGGCGCGGTAATCGATATCGTTGATAGTCATGGAAATACCCCCGTCACATTTGCAGCCGCAACTGGACAAAAGAATACAGCCGTCTATGATTTGTTTGAAAAGAACGGTGCATTACTCCTTCAAGAAAAAAATAAAGATGGCGTAAATGCCATGCTACTCATTGCTCCATATTTAGAAAACGAAAAAGAGCTTTCTTATTTTATTGAAAAAGGATTTACCCTGGCTGACAAAGATCCAAAAGGGAACAACATCTTCAATTATGCAGCCAAAAATGGAAACATCTCATTTCTTAAACTATTAATTGAAAAAGGTGTGAATCCCAACCTAACTAATAAAAAAGGTGGAAACGCTATCTTATATGCTAGTCAAGGTACGCGTAATTCTCAAAATTCATTAGAAACGTATCAATTCTTGGAAAATCTTGGTGTAAAAGTCAATGTAATTGGAGATAGCGGTCGCAATCCTTTGCATTCAATATCATATCGTAATGACAACCTGGACCTCTATTCTTATTTCATTGAAAAAGGTGTAGATGTTAATTTACAAGACGATGGCGGAGACTCACCGTTTATGAACGCAGCAAACCGCAATGATCTAAAGGTAGTTGAGTTCTTGTCAGATTATATAAAAGACTTCAATGTGAAAGATGACGATGGCCGTTCTGCATTGACGATGGCCGTAAACAGAAATACACAGGAAGTAGTGGACTTTCTTTTGAAAAAAGGATCAGATATTGAAGTGAAAGATAAAGAAGGTAATTCGTTAGCCTTTTATTTGCTTAACACATTTAACCCAGAAGACACCAAAGTCTTCGAGGCAAAATTAAAACTATTACAAGCGCGAGGATTATCGATGAAACAAAGACAAAACGGCGGCAATACGTTATTACATCTGGCTGCTCAAAAGAATAACCTTGCATTGCTAAAACGTATAGCAGCTTTTGATATCGATGTGAATGCTAAAAATACTGAAGGCTATACCGCATTGCATATTGCTGCCATGAAAGCAACGAATGACGTCATCCTCAAATATCTACTACAACAAGGTGCTGACAAAACCATGAAAACCGATTTTGATGAAACTGTATTAGACTTGGCCAGTGAAAACGAATTACTACAAAAGCAAAACCTCAAATTAAATTTCCTTCAATAAAATGAATTCATTATTTAGAACTGCCCCTTTTGGAATCATTATAACTTTTATGCTGTTGGCATTCTCGAAACCAATAGAGACCACTAATGTCAAATGCATGATACAAATGACCAATTACGTAGGTGAAGGTGCTTATGTGGTCATATCATTAATAGATCCTGAAGGAGAGTATGAACGAACCTTATATGTACAAGGAAAGGATAGTGAGTGGTATAGCGAAATTCCCGAATGGTGGAAATTCTATGGTAAGAGACGTAAGGATATCGATGCCATTTCAGGTGCAACCATTAGCGGTGGCGGACGTACGGTGAGTATCGTAAAAATACCAAATGATAAAATAAATGTTGGTTATAGCATTCGCTTTGAGACCGCAGTAGAAGATCAAGAATATTATACCAAAGATGTCGAATTCTTATTGACCACAGAAAGCGTAAAAAGCAAGGTAGAAGGTAAAGGGTTTATTCGATATGTGCGTATGATGCCGCAATAGGTTGTTATGATTGGATCTCTTTGGCGCTATAGTCACTTTCTTCTTGCTGTTATTTCTGCGCTTTTTCTTGTGGTCGCATCCGTTACAGGTGCCATACTCGCGATAGAACCTATTGTCGAAACTTCTCAGCCCTACGGAGTTGTAAATTTAAATGAAGTCCGCCTTTCCGAAACAGTAAATACGCTAAAAAAGAAGTATAGTGAAGTTTTAGAACTAGAAATTACAGCTGAGGATTTTGTAAAGGCGGCCATATTTACAGAAAACCGTGCCAGCGAGACTATATTTATCAATCCCGTTACTGGAGATAAATTAGGAAAAGTATCAAAGCAATCTCCCTTTTTTAGTTTTATTACGAACCTGCATCGCTCATTATTTTTAAAAAGTTTAGGGCGTGCTTTTGTAGGCATTGTTTCATTTTTACTTTGTTTTATTGCAGTTACGGGGTTGTTTTTATTGGCACAGCGGCAAGGTGGATTTAAAAAATGGTTCACCAAAGTTCAAGACACAGATTTCGCACAACGCTACCATGTACTATTAGGGCGATGGTTTTTAATCCCGATTATCATTATTGCCGTTACGGGTGTATACCTTTCCGCCGAAAAATTTTCAATTCTTCCAAACGAGACCATTGACCATAATTGGAATGTCATTTCTTCCGAAACCGTAAACAGTGAATCATCATTAAATACGGAGCTGTTTCAAAATATTACGCTAAATGAAGTTAGAAAGCTATCGTTTCCTTTTTCTGAAGACCCGGAAGATTATTACCAATTGGCGTTAACTAATAAAGAACTATTGGTACATCAATATACGGGCGAAGTGTTGAGTGAAAAACACTATCCATTTGTAGAACTATTTTCCAGATTAAGTCTGCAATTGCATACAGGTCAAGGAAATATATTGTGGTCTATAATTTTGTTACTAGCAAGCTTGAGCTTGTTATTTTTCATGTTTTCTGGTTTTGCGACGAGCTTAAAAAATAGACGAAGAACAAACGCTATAACTTCAGAATGGAGAAAAGACGAAGCTGAATATATACTTTTAGTAGGTTCTGAAACAGGAAGCACATATACATTTGTAAAAGCCTTCTATAATGGATTAAAAAATGAGGGGAAGAAAGTTCATTTAGGCACTTTAAATGAATATAGCAGTTATACCAACGCCAGTTATTTGATAGTTTTTACGGCAACTTATGGTGATGGCGATGCGCCAAGCAATGCGCGAAAATTTGAGACTCTATTCAATTCCATACGTCCAAATAAAGAGATGTTATTTGCTGTCGTTGGATTTGGCTCAATACTCTATCCAAAGTTTTGTCGATTTGCTATTAAAGTAGATGGCTTGCTTCACGCTCATCCTTATTTCAAACCTGTACATCCACTGGTTAAAATTAATGATCAATCGGAAGTTGCCTTTGAAAATTGGGTTAACACTTGGAATCAGTATACGGGAATTAACTTGAAAGTGGTACTAACTCGTAAAAAAAAGAACCCTAAAAAAGAACAATACTTTAGTGTGATAGAACGAACTCCTCTCAATGTCGATAATACAGCATTACTGCGATTAAGGCCAGAAAAGAAAGTGAATTTTCAATCTGGAGATTTACTCAATATTAAGCCGCCGGAAGATACCTTTGCTCGCCAATATTCCATTGCAAAAATGGATGGCGATATCTTGTTAAGTATTAAATGGCATCCTAAAGGAATATGCTCGACCTACCTCTGTACCTTAAAAAAAGGTGATTCCATGTCCGCAAGTATTGAAAAAAATGAAAAATTCCATTTCCCTGCTAAAGCGTCGTCCGTATGGATGGTGGCCAACGGAACCGGAATCGCTCCCTATCTAGGAATGATCAATAAAAATAGGAAAACACCGGTGCAGCTATTTTGGGGAGGAAGAACAGAAGCCTCTTTTAATTGCTATAGAGAAATTCTTGAGTGCTCATTTTCTAAAGGACAAACTCGGAATTACCACTTGGCTTTTTCTCAAGTAAAGGACAAAACATATGTTCAAGACATTTTATTAGACCGAAAAGTAGAAGTAGCTAAAACACTCAAAGAAGGGGGTGTTTTTATGTTGTGCGGTTCTCTTGCAATGCAACATTCTGTCTTAGATGTTTTAGAAGAAATTACAACGAGTCAATTAAACCAAAGCCTTAGTCACTTTGAAAACAACGAGCAGATTTTAATGGACTGCTATTAAAATATATAACAAATGTGTCATCGAATTAAAACGATAGCTAAAAATTGTAATGGTAAATTATCCTACTGCCAAGGATGTAAACACTATCATTTAGATTTCAACAATGTCTCATTACAGTTTAATGAGAAAGAACTTAAAAATTTTCAAAAATTTCTAAGCGAGATCGATGTAGATTATTGGGAAACTAAATATGGATGTCATGTAATGAAACGAAAAATTCCAATTCCTACCATTCAGCAAAACTTAGTTCTAATGTTTAACAAAGAAGAGTTAGCGTCTATAAAGAGTTTGGTGTTTCAGAAAACGGTAAAATACAGTGATTCCTTATCGGCATTTGACATTGACTACACATTATTACTCAATTGATTTTCAATTATATAGCTACCATTTGTTTCATTTTATAAACAAAGCCTCCGCAGAAATGTGAGGGCCTGCTGATTTATAAGTAACGGACAGGACTAGAAGTTTACACTAAGCTTGGACTAGTAAGTCAAGTTCCTACTGCTAAATAGAAAACCCATTGATTTCTTAAGAGGTATTTATATGAATTGAAATGAATACTAAAAACAGTATCTTCGATTTCAGGAATATACCTACGTATGGCAAAGGAAAAATCATGGTTTCAGCTCATCAAAGAGCTTGTTCAGGCTATTTTGAAAGGCTCTCGCAGTCATACCCACGGCAGGACTTGGCATCAGCATGTAGTGCCTTATAACGATATGTGGGCAGTTCGTCGTGAGGGGAATAAGCGTATTACTTCGAAACATAGAAAACAAAGCACTGCTATTCGTAAGGCTACTTCCCTAGCTAAAAAGTATAAGGCTGATGTGATTATCCATCGGGCAGATGGGACGATTAGGGATCGGGTGAGTTATGATTAATAATTTGAAGATGCTAAATCCAGAATTTTATTCCAATTTCCATAAAGCCGATTAGGCTTTAATTCATAGTGTGTCATTTTTTAAAACAAACTCTTATAAATAATCGTCTGAGGTTTGGATCGATAGTAGGCTTTGGCGATCTCCGCCATGGTGTCTAGGCGATAGCGCTCCATATTTTGGCGGTCTTCATACCTCTTGAGCATAAAATTCCATTGTTTTTGCTCCTCCGCGTCTACTTTTGCTGCGGCGTTTCTAATGAGGCTTTCTGCTTCTGTGGCGCAGGTGGAACTTGGGTCGACCCACGATAATACCCGTAGTGCCCTGGCATAACTATTATTGGCCAATTCGGTTTTTGCTTTTAAGATGTTCTCGCTGCATCGTTGCAACTGATAGGCATTATAGGCTTCTACCGACTTCCCCTGAATACTCGCATAACAATCCTTAGCTTCCCTCGGAACCGACGAAAGCAAGGCGATGGCCTGTCGATACTTCTTCATACTAATAAGCGCGTTCGCATCGCCTTGTATCTGGTCACAATTGTTTTGGTAGTAGCTCAGAATCCTCTCTTTTCCTGTGGTTATAAATTCGGCCATTTTTGGGTCGGACGAAGAGATTTTGGAAATGGCATCTATGATAGCCTTCGCCTTTGAAAAGCCACTTCCCCTCAATGATTTATTATAGCTTGAAAACACTTTTTTCGTACTGTACTGCTGAATGTAAAGGTTAAATTCCACCTCAACCACCACCAGATTTCGCATTCCTTCAACGACGGCTTCATCAAAAATTTCCAACTTCGGATAGATCAAAAACTCGTTGCTATAACCTCGTCCGGAAATACCATTTTTAGCAACGATGTGCTGAATTTTCGATTCAATTTTAGACAAGGCCTTTTGCGACAAATAATCGGAATTATCTGGCAGAATTACCGACAACGAGATGTTATTAAGCGCGGTTTCTGAAGATTGCGCCCAACCAACAACGGGTAAGCTCAACAATAATAGATAGAGTATTTTTTTCATGGTTATTGAATTATAACATTAATTTTTCCAGATCCTTCCATATCGGTTTTAACTGAAAGACCCAATCCTGTGAGGTATTTTCGAATGGCTCTGGCTACTTTTGAAGCTCTGTAGTTTCTACCATTGGCATCCTTGATCGGAATGCGGAAATCATCTACCAACATTTCACTTTCACTAATCCCTTGCAAATGAAAGTTGTTTTTATAGGCGTTATCCTCTAACCAGTCTTCCATTAAATCTGAAACGAGATCGCCTGCTCCTCCTAGTTCGGAGTCCATGGTATAGTCGGAGTTTTGGTCAAAACCGATACTTATTCGGAGTGATCTTCCGTTGGCAACAATATCCCCGAATTTTGCATTCAAGGTGTTTAAAAATTCTTCGGAACAACTAGCAGCTGCCTTTTCAGATAATTTCGCGATGTCTTCCGTATAAAACTTACCAGATTCACCAATTTTATTCGAAAGCGACTGTCCCGTAAAGGAATCATATCCCTGGAGTATGAGCTTCACCGAAGTCCCGCTGCTCGTTTTTTGTACAAAAACTTCCACTTCCACATACATATCGGCACCAGATAGACGAATCACCTCTCCTTTTAGCGATGTCTTGTTATTGCCTCCAATGGCACGCTCCTTCAAAGCAATTTTTAAAGTTCCCACAAAATCCTTGGTCGTAAAGCCTCTATTGTCAAAGGCTTCTTTCACCTTGGAGATGGCAATTCTTTTGTTAAAATCATCTTCTATGACCGTTCTTATATCCTGGCCTTCCTTAGTAAATGGCAGGACCATAATGGATGGCTGCACTGTATTTACCTGTTCTTGCGCTAGGGCACTTAAACTCATAAAAAGTACTGCAAAAAGCAAAAAGTATTTTTTCATAGTGTGTTTCTTAAAATCCAAATTTTCTTATAATTCCCTTATCTTCCAGGTCCTTTTTCAAGGATAGGATGTTAATTTTAATATCGCTGACCACAGAAGTAATCCCTTTTTTCTTTTGAGGAGGGGCGGCTTCATAAGTACTCATGATAAATGACCGATACTTTCCTTTAAAAAAGGAGTCAAAATATTGTGGATGCTTTGCCATAAGTTCCGATTCGTTAGGGCCTATTAATGGCGTTTCAACGCTCGTATTCGGAACTCCTCTGAAAAATAAAATCTCAAACGCTTTTTTTTCTGAATCATAAAGTGCAGTTTGCTTATTCTTCCCATAGCCAATACTTCTCAATTCGATCGTTTTATGTTTGTCCTCATTGACCACATTAACTTCAGCAGTTAAGGGCGTATAGACCTTTTTAGAGCAAGAAGTGCTCAGTAGGATTATAAAAAGTAGGCCGATGTAATTTTTAAACATAGTTTTAATTTTTTGAATGACATTCTATTTTAGCACCAGCGTTGAATTTGGCATAAATAGCGGCCCCGCCTTTAGTTACTTTAGCCACTGAAATTTCCTCCCCTTCCACTTTGGTGATTTTTATCTTACCAATTTCTTTTTTCCTTGTGAGGGTTTTGCCCCCTACTTCAAGTGTAGCCAATTCTACCACAGTGAATTCTTGGTTCTTTTTCGCGCCTTGCAAATTCCCCGTATTCAACAACAGTATTTTGGCTTTATCCGATGAAGCCTCCGAAATTTCAATAATTAACGTAGTCACCGGAAAATGATCCCCCACAAATTGATTAATAGCCTTTTGAGTTCCTTTAAGCGCATTAAAAAAAGCCTTTTCCGGAGTGTTAGAAGCTCCCGTTGTGGTACTTACCACATTGCCAAAAAAGCTTTCCTTGGGCCTTATCATTTCGCTCGCTAAAATTTGACCCGTTGCAATGTCAATGACCTGAAGCGAGAAAGTGATCTTACAGTCGTAGTAAATCCTGGATTCGGTAGTGCGTTTGAAGATGTCTATCTGACTTACGCTCCCGGTAACCAGTTGCTCGGCGCCTTCCAAGCTCGTTTGCTCCACTGTTTTACCGTCAATGAAATCTTCGCTTTTTTGAAGTTCCTTTTCGGCTTTGAGTTTATCGTAACTGGTTCTATCAACTATATCGAAGCGATTGGTCGCATAAAAGGCTTCCTTAACTTTATCCTCAATAGCCTTGATATAAGTTTCAGGAATTTTCGTAGTATTTTCAAATGAAGTGATGGCAACTGTCTTTTTTTGCCCCAAGACAGAAACGGAAATAAGCAACGTTAATAAAATGGTTAAAATTGGTTTCATGTTTTTTTGTTTGAATGATTTCTGAATTATGGGGAAAGCTCATCTACTTTAAATTAGAGCACAAACAACCATTTTTTCTGAAGAAGAAATGGTAATTCAAATTGTTAACAGCAAGGCAATTTTATAGCGGAGATAAGGATGTGTCCGGTGTTTAACTTTCTTGGAGTGTGCAATAAACCTAATAAAGTCACCATAAATGAACGGTTTCGGATGAATTTCTTTTGGAAACGAAGTAAAATTTATTCATTAGCTGATGGCTTTGATTAGTTGACCAAACATATTTCAATTAAAAATGATTGTCTTACGGGTTTCCGTAACCTATTGAAAACGAATTCACATCGACAAATATTCCCGTGTTGTGCCTACTATCGATTCAAATTAGCACGTACAAATCTTGTGGCAACCGGAGTAACATCAGTCACAAATAGCAGCTGCACTTAACGGCTCACTTTTAGGGATGGATTAGCAACTAAAAAAAGAATTTAGTTCTTGAAGAAATTAAAAATAACTCGGTAAAAAAATCGTGGATCAGTAACACAAATGACTACTGCTCAATACTCTCCCCAGAAAACGAAACCAATTCCTGGTCTTCAAAAAGAGCCTGCACCTCAATAGGTCGACAACATACTTCACAATCTTCAATGTATTTGGAATGCACTGAAGGGTCCAAAAGCATGGATATTTGCTCCCAACAATAGGGACATTGAAAAAAGTGCTCGAACATGTTATTTTATTGTGCGGCTTCTAAACTTTCGGTGATTTCCTCCCACTGCTCCATTAACGCGTCCAAATCCGCCTTCTTTTTTTGATAATTATCGAAAAAATTAGGCTGCGCAATGGTTTCGTCGTAATTGATGGAAAGTTCGGTGTCAATTTCTTTTATCTCTCGTTCCAGCTTATTGATCTTGGCTTCAGTTTTACTTAATCTATTCTGAAGTGATTTCAGCTTTTTTTGCTGTTCGTAGCTTTGTTTTCCACTAGTGACGACCTTCTTTTCTTCAGAAACAACTGTGGTTCTCTTTTCGGCTTCTCTTAAATTTTGAAGATTGCGCTGCTCTAAAAAATACTCTATGTCGCCTAAATATTCCTTGATCTTTTGATCCTTAAATTCATACACTTTATTGGTAAGGCCTTGCAAGAAATCCCGATCATGAGAAATTAAAATTAACGTACCTTGAAATTTGGAAAGCGCCTCTTTAAGTACATTTTTTGACTTAATATCCAGGTGATTGGTCGGTTCGTCCATGACCAAAACATTAAAGGGCTGCAATAACAACTTGGCTAAAGCCAGACGATTGCGTTCCCCTCCGGAGAGTACGCGTACATATTTATCTACTTCCTCTCCCCTGAATAAAAATGCCCCCAAAATATCCCGAACCCTGGGACGTGTCTTCTCATCGGCAGCATCGATCATAGTTTCCTCTACGGTCTTACTTCCGTCCAGATAGTCGGTCTGATTTTGCGCAAAATAACCGATCTGAACGTTGTGGCCCAATTCCACTTTTCCGTCGTAAGAGACATCTCCAACGATCATCTTTGCTAAAGTTGACTTTCCCTGCCCATTTTGTCCGACAAAAGCAGTCTTACTGTCACGTTCGATCAACAGGTTTACATTGCTTAACACCTGGTTGTCACCATAATTCTTGGAAGCCCCTTCGGTAGAAATCACTACTTTTCCAGGAGTAGTTGATATCGGAAAACGCAGCGTCATCACCGAATTGTCGTCTTCATCCACTTCAATACGGTCAATTTTATCGAGCTTTTTTATTAAGGACTGCGCCATGGTAGCCTTACTCGCTTTGGCACGAAACTTTTCAATGAGTTTTTCAGTTTGCTCAATCTGTTTTTGCTGGTTCTTTTGAGTGGCCAATTGTTGCTCTCTCAACTCTCTTCTAAGCACCAGATACTTTGAATAGGGCTTAGGATAATCGTAGATTTTTCCCAGGGAAATCTCAATGGTCCTATTCGTCACATTATCAAGAAACATTTTATCGTGAGATACAAGAACAACAGCTCCGGCATAGTTTTTCAGAAAATCTTCCAGCCATAATATAGATTCAATATCCAAGTGGTTGGTTGGCTCATCGAGTAATAGTATATCGTTATTTTGAAGTAACAGCTTGGCTAGTTCAATTCGCATCCGCCATCCACCTGAAAAGGTTTCGGTCACCTTATTAAAGTCCTTTCGCTGAAATCCCAATCCCTGCAGAATTCGTTCTGTTTCACCTTGATAATTGTAACCCCCATGAATTTCATATTGATGTTGCACCTCATTCAAATCGACCATCAACTGATGGTAGCTTTCGCTTTCGTAATCGGTCCGTTCGGCTAACTGAGTATTGATCTCCTCCAGTTGCTTTTCCAATTTCTTAATTTCCACGAACGCCTCGAAGGACTCTTCCAAAACAGTGCGCCCTTTGGTAAAGTCGATATCCTGCTTTAAGAAGCCAATTGAAATCTCCTTATCGGTCGCTATAGAACCTTCGTCATATTCCTGCTCTCCAGAGATAATTCGCAATAAAGTAGACTTCCCGGCACCATTTTTACCCACCAGTCCTACCCTATTCCCAGGCGTAAGCATAAAAGTGATACCTTCAAATAAGTATTCACCCTGGAAGGAAACTGAAAGGTTATGAATATTTAGCATGTCATTATAAATAAAAATTATTGTCTGCCGACCCTAAGGAGTGCAAAGATGCTTAATTTTGTACTACTAAAAAAACGGTTTATGGGATTCTTGAAAGGGACTAAAATATACAGCATTTTTACGGGCAAATGTCCAGTCTGTCATACCGGTGCAATGTACCAGGACCCCAACCCTTATAATTTCTCAAGAACCCTAAAAATGCATGAGCGTTGCTCACACTGTAATACCAAATTTAAAATAGAACCTTCATTCTTTTACGGGGCCATGTATGTAAGTTATCCCGTAGGCATTATCATTGCGGGAATTGCCTTCGCCCTCTGTTTCTTCTGGTTGGATCTGGGGCGTCTCAATAGTTTCATTGCCATCTCTATTCTCATGTTGTTTATGCTCCCTCTTATTTTAAGGTTATCTCGAAATATCTGGATCAATTTCTTTTTCAAGTTTGACCGAACCAAACGGTAGTCTATTTCTATTTGGCAAATCGCTGGATATTCACTTCATCAGGAAGTGGCACATTATGCTCTGCAAAATCGAAAAGCTGTTTGGAAAGTAACGGGGCCATTCCCAATCCGCGGGTCCCAAGGCCATTAAAAAAGAACACTTGCTGGTGAGAAAGGCAACCCAAAACTGGCCTTCTATCCTTTACGGTGGGGCGCATACCGGCTATTTGATCCACAACTTCAAACGGGCAATGGATTAATTTCCGTACAGAAGCCACCAATTGGTCCTTTCCTTCTGGAGTGATATCAGGTTTCTGACCATGATGATCGAAGGTAGCACCAGCTTTATAACGATCATTTCCCAAGGGAATTATAAAAATAGCGCCCTTTAGGATGCTTTTTAAGCGCAATTGTGGCGCTTTGAATATAATATACTCCCCTTTCTTCGGAATGAGGCAATCTACGCTAAAATAGGGGTTATGAAGTCCCTCCACACCATCTGAGAATACGATCCTCTCCGACTTATAGCTCTTATATTGAACCGCAGCTGCTTTGTCCCAATTAGGTCCGCCCTCATTCTTTGGGTCCAATTGAAGTAAATTATAGTCGAATTTTTCAGCAATGAGTTGTTCGTGCTGCACTAGATCTTCCTTATAGGTTTCCATTAAAAGAGTGGTGTTAATCTTGAACACTTCATTCACATTTCCGAAACCGAATGGCATTTCTATTAAGGGGTTGTGGTTCTTTACCAATTCAGAAGAAAGAAAAAAAGACAAGTTACTTTTATCACTGGCAACCAACCAATCGTTTTGCTCCTGCACATTATTAAACACACGTTGGAGTAGCATTTTCTTCAAAAAATCTACTCCTAGACGCTTAGCCATTTCGGAATAGAACGGATAGGCTTCAGCATGAAATTGAGGTAGATTCCAAATGGGAGTAAAACGTTTTAACACCACTGGGTTCACAACACCTCCCGCTACTCTGGTCGCCGAAGGCAAGGAAGGATCAAAAACAACAAAGCTCTTCCCCGCTTGCCGGAGTCGTTCGCAAAAAGTGATTCCTGCGATGCCAAGTCCAACAATAATATAATCCACTTCCTTCACCTAACAAAGATACCTTATCTGAATGAATGCACACATGAAAATTCCCGTGCAGAACGAAAGACCAACTTCGCTGCAGAATAAAAAGAGTATTTACTTCTATGAAGTTTCAGAGATGAAAGAAAAAACCCTCCAAAGCATTTGCCAAGGAGGGTTCTCTATATTACAGATCCAGAAACTTTAGTAGTTCCACAAATCGATTTCGATATTACGAATTACTTCACGAATACGGTCAGACTCCAACAACTGCATCAGAGCATTGTCGTTAATGTACTCTGCCACACCTCGGTCACCTTGAACGTTATCCTCCTGGTAAACTACTCCATGAAATCTACGAGAATTTAACAAGTGGTCGTAAGAAATAGGCATCGAGGTATTTTTGCGATTGAAAGCTTTTGCTTCATGCAAAACTTTTCTTGCTGCCGGGAACCATACCCAAAACAACTCTACCGATGCATTGATACCATCATCTTCGAAAGCTTTAGAACGGGCTTCGTTGGCAACAGGACAAATACCTAACATACGATATCTTAACTCACCTTGTCGCTTGTCCAAATACCAATAACCACGAACTTTCCAAGCCTCCACATCGCCGGCATCCAACGTAAACTTACGAATGTATTCCGGATCTACTCTTCCTTCGGCATTAAATTGCTCTATACCGAGATCGGTTGTATCGCTATAGACCAAAGAGGCTTCGATATCCTGAAGTGTTCTTTTTTCAGTAAAATAAGAATCGGCATATACATGTTCAATGTCTCCTTGTTTAATACCTCTTACCAAAACATCATATAAAGAACGTCTTTCCGCTCCAATGTTGTTGGTATCAATAGGGTAATAAAGTGGGAAATTCACTCGTTCATCGAGGTCAATATATTCCCAAGTGGTTTTAGACCAAAGTACGTCACGCTCGTCAACATAACCGTAGGGCAACGGTTCATCGTTATCGTAAGCAATTTGTGCTTCTGTCTTAATACCAATTTCCTGAGGGGTCTTAGCATTGAGTATGTTAATTTGTGCTGTTGCACTCACACCCATCATAAGACCAATTCCACATATAACAACGTTTCTCAAATTCATAAAACGAAATTTTACTTTTAATTTGTCAGCTCAATACAAACAGGAGAAATCTTTTTCAATTTGTATCCTGAGTTATTGGCTATGTTTGCATTAATATCAAAAATTTGAACCGTTTCACCACGCTTAGCTCTACGAAGAGCCGCTTTAGCTTGCGTGTTCAATTTAGTTCCATTCACTTTTACCGTAGGCTGTCCAGATACTTTGAAACTGAAACCAGACACACGTAAGTTCAAGTCGAAATCGAAGTCTGGTAAACTAGCACCAACACTTGAAATTTCTAATCCTTGACGTTGCATACGTACACAACCTCCATTACCATCTTCGCCACGAATAGTTCCTGTTGGACGAGGGATGTCTTTGATACGGAACTCGGAAGTAGTATTTACTACTTGCCCATCGGGTAAAGTACCTCTGGCAGAAATAGCAACAGTTCGACCTTGTTTAGGGCTCATGTTGTATTTACTTCCAGATGCTCTAACCAGTCCATCACCAGAAGCAGTTACTTTATTATCTGGAATTCCAGGAATAGAAATCGTCATTGGGTTCACAACTCCACGGTATACCACATTCATCTTATCTGCAGAAATTACTGCTGAATTTGGTTTAGTAATTGTTGCAAAACTTGAATTCACAGGAATTTCGACTTCCTTTCCGTCCTGTTCGAAGATTAGGTTTCCTTCAATCTTATGATCTCCTGCAGCTCCTGCACTGATATTCAATTTTACTTTACCGTTTTCAATCGTGTATTGATCTTCCGTTAATGTTCTTCCATCCAAAGTAAGCTCAACACGGTTAGGTCTTGTATTTGGATCTTTACGACCTAATACAATTCCTCCATCAAACGGTTCACCAGCGTAAAATGCCGACTTAGATTGCTCTAATAAGGTATTATACTGTGTAAAAGATAATGCCGTTTTTTGTTGTCCAGCAAGCATCTTTGAAAGCAACTCACTTTTAGCCACTTTAATATCGTTTTGTAGTGAAGTGAGCTTTGTTTTTGAAGCAATTAATGGGAACCCTTCGTAGTGGTAGTTCAAATAATCGATCATCTTTCCGTCCTGTCTTTCAACCGGATTGGTATTAAAGTTCGCCTCGATCGTTGCCTTTACATCATCGATTCCCTCAAACTTGGCAACTGCAGTATCAGACAACACAGTAATCATGTCGGTTCGGTACTTGTTCATTGCATCCAGAAATTCCTGACCTTCCGGTTTCAACTGGTCACCTCTAAAGAAACGGTTGTTCAAAAAGTCGGCCTTGTCCTGAACCTCAAATCTTGATACATCCTCTGCTGGTACGCTACCCATCATCATGTCCTTGATCTCGCCAAGGTAAGTGTCTAACGTAGAGGAGATCTCGGTCACTCGATCTGCCTGAGTTTTTACCGCTCCGTACTGGTCTGGTTGTGCATTGGCCTTAACACCAAGGTCCGTCATGGCCGCATTATTACGTGCCGTAGTGGCAACATTTGATTTCTCAATTTTCTCATTTAATACTCCAAAGGCCGTCAATACTTCCTTGGACATATTAAGTGCTAGCATCGCGATGAAAACCAGGTACATTAGGTTAATCATCTTCTGCCGCGGGGATAGTTTTCCTCCTGCCATTTTAATTTGTTTTTAAATTAATATTGTAGTTAAAAAACTATTATTTGCTGTTCATTGCAGATAACATTCCTCCGTATACTCCATTTAATGAAGATAGGTTGGTCGCTAAATGTTCCATTTGAGCTTTCAATTGCTCTGCATTTTCAACAACTCGTTCGTTTACTTCAGCTTGGCGGCTTGTAGATTCTACCTGTACTTTGTAAAGACTATTCAAAGACTCCATTTGGGCTGCAGCCAATGCCATTTCTTCACTATATTTTTTCGTAGAGCTCATTGCCTCAGCAGTAGGGGCCATTCCTTTGGCAGCACCTTCGAAAGAACGGATGCTATCTCCCAGGCTATTCATTAATTCTGAATCGATTTTCGCTCCTTTTAACATCTCGTCTAGTTTCTTAGAAAGGATTCCTTCAGCGTCCTTAGGCTGCTCACCCTTTTCTTTTCCTTTTCCTCCTGCAAGTTCAGGGTATACCAAAGACCAGTCAAGGTCGTCATCTACCGGCTCGAAAGCAGAGATAGCAAAGATGATCGCTTCAGTAATAAGACCAACAGCCAAAAGGAAACCTCCCGTAAGTACCGCGAATCCTAGATCGATTTCCCAGTGTAGAATTTTAAACAGTGCTCCTAAGATTACAATGGAGGCTCCAAGCCCGTAGGCCATATTAAAAAGTCTTTTAGATGATTTTGATTGTGCCATAATACAACAGTTTTTAAGTTAAGTATAGTTAAGTTAAGATTTAGCTTTTTCGGTTTGAAGTTCCCTATCGGGCATCTCCAAAGTTTTTGTTTAATGTTACGTCAGTACCCATATAATCCTGAACTGTTCTGAAGCCAATATAGCTTCGTGCAGAATCGGCGTACTCATAATCTCTTGTACTTACTTGCAAGAAATAGGCAACGTCTTTCCAAGAACCTCCACGTACAACTTTACGCATATTTGTCGCATCGTTTACATTAGGGTTCATGGTTGAGGAATATTCGTAAGAAGCGGCATCATAAGATGAGTCGACCCACTCACTTACATTACCTGCCATATTGTACAGGTTATAATCGTTTGGTTCGTAAGCATCCGCTTCTACGGTGTAAAGTGCTTGATCTGCAGCGTAATCACCACGTAAGGGCTTAAAGTTCGCCATAAAACAACCGCGGTCATTTTTAGCGTAAGGTCCACCCCAAGGGAAGGTTGCAGATTCCAGACCACCACGTGCAGCATATTCCCATTCGGCTTCACCAGGAAGTCTGAACGAATTTACGTGTTGTCTGCTTTTAGATTTTTGATACGAATTTTTGTAAAGTGTTCTCCAGGCACAAAATGCTTTTGCTTGCTTCCAGTCCACTCCTACAACAGGATAATCTCCGTAAGCTTCATGCCAGAAATAATCATTGTGCATGGGCTCATTATAAGAATAATTGAAATCCTTAATCCACACTGTAGTATCAGGATAGATGGCTACTGTGTCTTTATTAATAAAGTCTTTTCTTCTTTTACCTTCTGCTCTTGCAGCAGCTTGTATATCCATATAGGTATATTGGAACACCAATTTATCCACATCGATCGTACGTTGTCCGTTATAGGCTTCTTCAGCAGGGATATACATGGTATCCATTACTTCCGAATAGTACTCGTCCGGATATTCACCGGTATCCCAGATCAGATCAACTTCATTATTAATTTTACGTCCGGCGTAGAAGTCGTCTCCCATTCCGAAGTAATTATCGTACATATACTGCTCGTAGGCAGTCATTTCTTCGTTCTCTTGATCAACGAATGCAAATTCGCCAATGCCACCATCACCTGGAGTAGCTCCAACTTCGTCTGCCAGTATGGCTAATTTTAATCGAACTGTAGAATCGCGCACCCATTCTACAAATTGTCTGTACTCGGCATTTGTGATTTCGGTTTCATCCATGTAGAAGGAACGCACAGTTACGGTTCTCGTAGGAGCGTCGTTAACAGCTACAAAATCATCATCCGCTTTACCCATGATGAAAGATCCACCGGGTATAAGGGTCATTCCGTAAGGTTTTTCAGGGTACCATTTTTTGCCTTTTGCGCCGACTAATTCTCCTCTATCTCCAGAGTTACAACTAACCAAAAAGGCTACCATCGCAGTAAATGCAATTAACTTCTTCATAGGTATTTAGGTTAAATTTAATAAGATTTAAGGGCGTAAACCTATTTATAAAATATCAGAAAAACAACATTTTTCTTAAAAAACCCTTAATTCTAGTAATTCTTAGTTTGTTTGATTATACTTCATTCTTTCGGCGGGCTTTAAACCACCTTTCAGGAATTTCCTGATTTGTTGCACTCAAATATTCGCCATAAGTGCATGGTAATAACGTATGTCTTTTTAATTTATTATTAACATTTGAAATAAAAGGCAATTCTATCCACCATCGTCCGGTTTTATTACTCTTCTTAAAGATTAAAATTTCATCATCCACAGGAACTTTATAGGTGGTGAAGCTTTTTTCATCGCTGAAATCCTGATCTTCCACCCTAAAATTCACTCCTTCGATAAAATACCAGACTATTTGTGCTATCAATGTAGCCGCACTTTCAGCCTTGGCATAATCTTTAAGTTCGTACAAACCAAAAGAAGTAACTTTATTGCTTATTCCAGCGTATCTGGCTATTGCACAAATCTCACGGCTATCAAAACCGTTAGGACTGGAACTATATTGATAACTTAATTCTGAGCTTTTTATTGCCGAAACATCAACAGAAACTATATCGGCATCCCTCAAAATAGGTTCTACCAAAGTGATATCTTGCGTCACCTTTCCCAATCGATACGCATCAAAGAATAACTTCTCCATTAGGGCAATCTCCTCGGGGGGATTGAAATATGACTGGTACCCCAAAACACTATAATTAAACAAATTATACGGGCGGTCCACAATGATCTTTCCAACATAGGATTTATTAGAAATGGGATTATCCGCATTCCCCAGATCGAAACGATGATCTACATTGACAATGTTCACCATTTTCTCCAGTACATCATAAGAGCGATAATGAGGGTGTAACAAATCTTGACTACCGCCAAATATGATGGGAATAATATCTTTCTTTAACAAGGCACTGGAAACGGCGGTAAGAGCGAAATAGGAATCGGCAGTGGCCTCCCCCATCTCAATATCTCCCAGATCAACCACCTTCTTGGTCCAATTACCAGGAAAAAGCCCATACAGTGATTTCCGAAGTTCATCAAAGCAAACTTCCGCTCCCATGTAGTTAACATCATTTCTATTCTCCTTAATTCCAAGTAAAGCAAAGCTAACATCCTTTAAATCGGGTAATTCTCCTTTCTTCGAATGAATAGCAATTTGTTTACCTAAGACACCCATGGGAAGCACTTCCCTATGCGCAACAACCTTTTTGGAAACAGGGGAAAGAAATTCTATCATTTTTTCTTAGCAGTGGATTTTTTTCTGGTTTTCTTTTTTGGGGCACTCTTTTCCAATATGGCCTGAGCTTCTTCAAGTGTCATTTTATCGGCTTTGGTAGTTTTTGGCAACTCGATCTTAGTTTTTCCTTTAATTAAGTTAAAACGACCCCATCGGGCTTTTTCCAAGCGAATCCCTTCCTCAGACCAATCGTGGATCAGCTTATCGATTTCCTTTTGCTTTTTAACCTCAATAAGTTCTATAATATCGGCATCGCTCAAATTATCGAAGTTGTATTTCTTATTCACATTAATAAATATATTGTTCCACTTAATAAATGGGCCAAATCTTCCGGTGCCTTTTTGAACTGGCAGGCCTTCATATACATATATAGGTGCATCTGCTTTTTTCTTTTCTTCAATGAGGTCCACCGCCATTTCCATAGATACGTCCAGCGGATCCATTCCTTTGGGTAGTGATACAAACATTTTTCCAAATCGAACATACGGTCCAAAGCGCCCGTTGGCTACCTCCACCTCTTCTTTTTCATAAATCCCTAAAGTTTTGGGAAGCTTGAACAAGTCCATGACCTCTTCAAATGTGACCAGATGTAATTGTTGGTCGGGTCGAAGGCTGGCGAACTTTTTATTCTCATCTTCCGGATCACCAATTTGAGCCATAGGACCAAATTTCCCCAAACGTACCAAAACAGGCCTTCCACTTTCTGGATCTTCTCCCAAAATGCGCTCCCCACTCTCTCGTTCTGCATTGGCAGAAACATCTTCAACCTGTGGATGAAACTGTTTGTAGAAATTCTTCATCATAGCCGTCCACTCTTCTTTTCCTTCGGCAATATCATCAAAATCCTCCTCCACTTTCGCGGTGAAATTATAATCCAAAATATCGATGAAGTGTTCCACCAGAAAATCATTGACGATCATACCAATATCGGTTGGAACCAATTTTCCTTTATCGCTACCAACGTGTTCCTTCAAGTGATTATCTTTAAGGGTATTTTCAGCTAAGACCAATTGAAGATACTTGCGCTCTACTCCTTCGACACTGCCTTTTTCCACATAATTTCTATTCACAATGGTAGAAATTGTTGGTGCATAAGTAGAAGGACGTCCAATACCTAGTTCTTCCAACTGCTTCACCAAGGACGCCTCAGTAAATCGATACGGTGGACGTGTAAATCTTTCGGTCGCTGTGATGAAATTATTTTGAAGTGCGTCACTAACGGCCAAGTTTGGCAACATTCCATCTTGTTCTTCTTCTTCAAAATCGGTTCCCTCCAAATACACCTTCAGAAATCCATCAAACTTGATCATTTCACCATTGGCAGAAAATTGCTCGGTAATTTTTTCTGAAGCGAGAATATCTATCTTCACGTTGGTTCGCTCCAATTGGGCGTCACTCATTTGAGACGCAATGGTCCGCTTCCAAATAAGATTATAAAGTCGCTCCTGATCATAATCGCCTGAAATGGAATGACGAGTCATATCTGTAGGACGAATGGCTTCGTGAGCCTCTTGAGCTCCTTTCGATTTTCCTTTATAATTTCTAGGTTGACTATAATTATCGCCATAGGATCTGGCGATTTCTTCCTGAGCAGCCGTTTTCGCATCTTGAGATAGGTTTACACTATCGGTTCTCATATAAGTAATTAGACCTGCTTCATACAAACGTTGCGCAATGGTCATCGTCTTACTTACGGAGTAATACAGTTTACGAGAGGCCTCTTGCTGCAGGGTAGAAGTTGTAAATGGTGGTGCCGGAGATTTTTTAGCCGGCTTTTTTACCAGATCACCTACCTTATAACTGGCTCCTATATTTTTTTGAAGAAAAGCACGTGCTTCCGCTTCAGTTTTGAAGTTCCTGGGAAGTTTAGCTTTGAATTTGCTTCCCTTATCTGTGGTGAATTCGGCATCAATTCTGTAAGACCCCACTGGAGTAAATTTTTCAATCTCACGTTCGCGTTCCACAATTAAACGCACAGCAACAGATTGCACTCTACCAGCCGAAAGTCCTCCCTTTACTTTTCTCCAAAGCACTGGGGACAATTCATAGCCTACAAGCCTGTCCAATACTCTACGCGCTTGTTGCGCATTCACTAAATTGTAATTGATTCCTCTGGGATTCTCAATGGCTTTTAGAATAGCCGATTTTGTGATTTCGTGAAAAACAATCCGTTTGGTCTTTGCCTCTTCTAAATTCAAAGATTCGGCGAGATGCCAGGCAATAGCCTCTCCTTCTCTATCCTCATCACTAGCGAGCCAAACCATTTCTGCTTTCTTCGCTAAACTCTTTAATTCTCTTACCAAGCTTTTTTTATCACTTGACACAATATATTTTGGGGTAAAGTCTCCTTCAACATCCACGCCTAGCTCCTTGGAAGGGAGATCCGCAATGTGTCCAAAACTGGAAGTAACTTTAAAATCTTTCCCAAGAAACTTCTCAATAGTTTTGGCCTTTGCCGGCGATTCAACAATCACTAAATTCTTTGCCATGGTCAATAAATTTGGAGTACAAAAGTATGTGAATTTTTAATATGGTTTAAAAAAACCTACTTTTTAAGGTTCCATTAACATCAAAATGACACGTCATTCTAACCTTAAAATGAGCTAAATTAAAGTGAATGGCAATTCAATAAAATCGCAAAGAGTTGCTCATTTAAAATGTTTCAACAGCATCGTCAAATCCTACGCTGTCTTTGTAGAAATAATAAACAACAACGTGCAGGAAGTAAGCTGTAAAGACGATTCCAATTCCGCAGAGAATAATTCCTAATTGAGCGATCAGGGACGACAACCAAATAAGTCCAAAAGCTATCAACCAATATTTATTTCCCAGCTTGAAAGCCGCTTTGATAATATCGGAAGTATTCAGTTTTTCATTGAAGGCCAGTATTGGAACGATGAGTTGTAATGGCACCATCACATAAAAAATAGGTAAGTAGCACAACAGGGTTGCCAAAACGGCAATACCCAGAGTGGCCAACGAAAGCATCATTAATTTTCCGAAATTATTTTTCAAAAGATCGAAGTATCCTCCAGTTTCATCATTGGTTCCCATATCTTCATTTTTGGTCACCTTATAGAAATGAACGGTAATCGACATGGAGACCACTTGCAATACAAAAGCCAGAACAAAAACCAATAGCATCCAGCCAATAATGAACACCGTCGAAAAATCCTCTAAAACCGAAGGCCTATAATAAGGGTCTCCGGCATTTTGCAATATTTCAACATACATGGGGACAATAGGAACATAGACTACAATAAAAAAGGGAACCACCACCAGCAAACTCACCAAGCCGTGCAAGACCGCTTCCTTAAACAGCTTCTGAAAAAGTTCAAAACTTTTACTTAAAATATCACCGAAATCGGGCCGAGCAGCATTTTCAATACGCTGAAATACATCCATTTTCATAAGAATTGTTATTAGTTGAATTCCTTACAAATGTATAAAAAAGAAATCTGCCAATTTGTCATATATTTCAATTAATTCGTATCTTTGCACGTTCATTGCAATCTAATGAATAGCAGTTTAAATCATCCATGGAAGAAAAGATCATCGACGAGAACAAACAGGGCGAAGCCCTTGTAATTAAGGCCAAAGACGGAAATAGGCGCAAGCTTTATATGGAGAGTTATGGCTGTGCTATGAATTTTAGCGATAGCGAAATTGTAGCGTCCATTTTGGCAGCCGAAGGATTTAACACCACTCAACATTTGGAAGAAGCCGACCTGGTTTTGGTCAATACCTGCTCCATTAGAGACAAGGCCGAACAAACGGTTAGAAAGCGTTTGGAAAAATATAATGCCGTCAAAAGACACAACCCAAAAATGAAGGTGGGTGTTTTAGGCTGTATGGCTGAACGTTTAAAGGAAAAATTTCTGGAAGAAGAGAAAATCGTAGATATGGTGGTAGGCCCCGATGCCTACAAGGATCTGCCCAACTTGCTAAAAGAGGTAGAAGCAGGAAGAGATGCTGTAAATGTTATTTTGTCAAAAGACGAAACCTACGGCGACATTTCTCCCGTGCGCTTAGGGAGCAATGGTGTGACTGCCTTTGTGAGTATTACACGTGGCTGTGACAATATGTGTACCTTTTGTGTAGTTCCCTTTACACGAGGGCGCGAACGCAGTAGAGACCCACAAAGCATCCTAAAAGAGGTAAACGATCTTGTGGAAAAAGGATATAAGGAAATTACCCTTTTGGGTCAAAATGTGGACAGTTACCTTTGGTATGGCGGCGGACTGAAAAAGGATTTTAAAAAAGCTTCTGAAATACAAAAAGCAACAGCCACCAACTTTGCTCAATTGATGGATATGGTAGCTACAGCACATCCTAAAATGCGGATTCGTTTTTCCACTTCCAATCCGCAGGATATGACCATGGACGTGCTACACACTATGGCAAAGCACCGAAATATTTGCAACGCCATACATTTACCGGTGCAAAGTGGAAGCACACGGGTCCTTAAAGAAATGAATCGCCAGCACACCCGTGAGGAATATTTGGAACTCATTCAAGAAATAAGGAACATCATTCCCGATTGTGGAATTTCTCAAGATTTAATTGCTGGTTTTCCTTCTGAAACTGAAAAAGACCACAAAGATACCCTATCGTTGATGGAGGAAGTAAAATTTGGCTTCGGCTTTATGTATATGTATTCCGAAAGGCCCGGTACCACTGCTGCCCGTAAGTTTGAAGATGACGTTTCCGAAGCAGATAAAAAAAGAAGACTGGCCGAAATCGTAGCCCTGCAGAGAGAGCACAGCGCCATCGTTACGGAAGGATTTGTAGGAAAAACCGTAGAGGTGTTAATTGAAAAAGAGTCTAAAAAAAGCGCAACCGAATGGAGTGGAAGGAATCCTCAAGGTACCGTCGTGGTCTTCCCAAAAGAACATTACCAGGTGGGAGACTTTGTTATGGTTAAAACCCACGATTGCACCAGCGCAACCTTAATTGGTAAAGCCGTGGGATATTCTGAAAATAATTATTAACTCAAAAAAAGCAAGTAGGGAATATCAAGTTTTTCCTGTTCTAGTAGTGAAGACTAATTAAGAAAATCATTTACTATGAAAAAAACAGTTTTTATTTTAATAGGTTGTGCACTTTTGCTTTTCGGTTGCTCCAGCGATGATGTGTACACCCCTGAAGGTGGTGACATTTTAGTAGAGTACACCATGGCCATTGATAAAAGTGATGGCATCCGGCATACTTTTAAGGATAACGGCACCAAATTCGACAAAATATTTGATGCAAACGGAAACGTAGACACCGAATATATTTATAATGCAAATGACCAGCTAATTACGATTAATTCGGACATTAGAAATCCCGGGGGAACCGTTTTGGGCCTTGAAAAAACCGAATACGAATATGAAGGCGACGCTATCATCAAGCTAACAGTTTCGAGAATAATGCCAAACGCTACCTTTACGAAGGTCCGAGAATTTGAAATTGAAGGCAATACGATGTTTGTGCGTACAGGAGATTATCCCCAAGGGTTGTATAAAGAAAAATATGAATTCAACGATCAGGGCCATATCGTGGAAATTGTCTTCATAGGCTCGTCCGCTACCCAGGGTTTTTATAATTATGACGCGCAAAAGTTTGAATACAATCAATCCAATTCAGTGGTTCGATCGGAATTTGTAACTGGATTTTATTCTGAAGAGACACAAACTTTCGGAGAGAGTGGTACAGGAATCTTCGAAAGATTTAAATATTACGAGAATAATCCTAATCCATTCAAGGAAGCAACAAGAGAAATCTATAAAAATTATATCATTGCCCCAAATGCCTTTAAAAAAGGTCTATTTGGTGATGGTGCGCACGCCATTTTCTTTGAAAAATTTCCAAGTGATTATATCTATGCTGGCGATACGTCTAACACTCATTATTTCTTTAGAGATGGTAACATAATATTTCAACAAAACGGATTGCCTAAAAGCGGGTTTCGCGCTGTAGCCGGCATACCCTTTGAATTTACTTATGCCGAATAAGATGAAAAGAACTGTTTTAATTTTAACTGCCCTGACAATTTTCCTTTTTGGATGCTCCAAAGAAAATAGTAACAACTTTTTTGGCACCTCGGATGTTGTTGGCGGTAGTATTTTAGTTGAATACACCCACAGCATCGGCAAGGAAAATGAAACACGACATACCTTTAGTGAACAAGGCACCAAATTCGATAAGGTCTTCGATGCCAATGGAAACGTTCTAAAAGAGTTCATATACCTAGGAAATAATATAATTGAAATCATAGCAACCGTGGAGGAAGGCAGTGATCATTACTTCTATCAATATAATGGTGATCAATTAGTGAACATTACCATCGATAGAACAAGAAATGGAGTAATCACTACCGAAAGTAACGATTACGTCTATGAGGGTAACCATATTACTTTATACTCTCCAACGGATCCCCCTAACTTGTTTAAAAAAAGATATACACTTAATGCCGAAGGTGAAATCTATGAAATTGAGTTTTTCGACTTTCGGTCAAACACATATTACGATTGGCACAAAAGAAGGTATGGCAATTATACGAATGGAGAACCCTGGAGTTATGAGGAGGTAAATGGCAGCTACGACGCCTACAATGATTTCTATGATGGAATCTGGGAACAAGGTGGTTACTGGAATTATTTTGACACCGTAAAAAATCCCTTAAAAGAATCTCTTAATAGAGTCTATCTTGTTGCTTTGTTAACACCAGAAGTGTTTTTTGACGGGCTTTATGGGGAGTCGTTCTTAGGATCGGTAGGAGATCAATTTGTCCAGGAAGCTACACAATACTATGCCAGCGTTTTCACAGACTACCACTTAATTAGGAATCAAAATATCGTAATTCAAACCAACAACCTTCCCAAAAGCGGAAATGTCCTATTCGGCTTTAGACCTTTTATATTTACTTATACTGAATAATAGATGGAAAACATACAAGCAGTAAAACAACGATTTGGAATTATAGGAAACGATGCAGGCCTCAACCGTGCCGTTGAAAAAGCCGTACAGGTTGCTCCTACCGACATCTCTGTATTGGTTACCGGAGAGAGTGGCGTTGGTAAGGAAAGTTTACCTAAAATCATCCACTCCTTATCGCATAGAAAACACGGAAAATACATTGCCGTGAACTGTGGTGCCATTCCCGAAGGAACTATAGATAGTGAACTCTTTGGCCACGAAAAGGGAGCTTTTACAGGAGCCACAGCCACTCGAAGCGGTTATTTTGAAGTTGCCGATGGCGGAACTATTTTCCTGGACGAAGTGGGTGAACTCCCTCTGCCTACACAAGTGCGTCTGTTGCGTGTTCTGGAAACGGGTGAATTCCTAAAAGTAGGTTCTTCCAAAGCCCAGAAAACAGATGTTCGTATCGTAGCAGCCACCAATGTAAATATGGCCGATGCTATCGAAAAGGGCAAGTTTCGAGAAGATCTATACTACCGCTTAAGCACCGTAGAAATAGAACTTCCTCCTTTGCGAAAACGGCATGAAGACATTCATTTGTTGTTTCGAAAATTTGCTGCCGACTTTGCTCAAAAATACAAAATGCCCACCATCAGGCTGGACGAACATGCCATCGATCTATTGTTAAAATACCGTTGGGGTGGAAACATTAGACAGCTTCGCAATATTGCAGAGCAAATCTCAGTTTTAGAACAAAACCGAACCATTTCATTTGAAACGCTCAAAAGCTACCTTCCCGATGTAGGAAGTAATTTACCGGCCGTTATCAATGCGAAGAAATCCGAAAGTGACTTTAGTAACGAACGCGAAATTCTATACAAGGTCCTATTCGATATGCAGCGAGACATCAACGATTTGAAAAAATTGACGATGAAACTTATGGATAATGGTAATGTGGCTCAAGTGCGTGAAGAAAATAGCTCACTAATCAACAAAATATATTCTGAAGAAACAGATCGCGAAGGTCAATTAGCTGCCATGGGAGCAGACGATACAGAAGAATCGCACAATGTAGAAGTGATGAATATTTCGGAAACCGCTACGGAACATCTGCCCGCCCAAGTTGAGGACAAGTATCATTTTGCTGAAGAAATCCAGGAAGAAGAAAGCCTGTCTTTACACGATAAAGAGCTCGAGCTTATAAAAAAATCGCTTGAAAAATATACGGGTAAGCGAAAAGATGCAGCCAAAGAATTGGGAATCAGTGAAAGAACGCTCTACCGCAAAATAAAGCAATATAATTTGTAGCTTTCCGCTTTAAAATAAACCTCCGTGAGCATACCATCTATAAAAACAATCAGCACTTTTCTTTTTCTTGCCACCGTTGTAGTACTTTTCCAGGGATGCAAAGTAAGCTACTCTTTTACCGGTGCCGATATTGGTGATTCTCAAACCTTTCAAGTAAATAATTTTGTAAACAACGCGGCTATCGTTGAACCTCGGGTCGCCCGAGAATTCACCTTAGATTTACAAGATATTTTATTGAATCAGACCAGCCTGAGCATTGTTACCAATAGTGGAGATCTCGTTTACGAAGGAGAAATAGTGCAGTATTACGTCGCCCCCATTACGGCCACCTCAAGTAGTACAGCTGCTCAAAACCGTCTGACGATTGCGGTTAACGTTCGTTTCTTTAATTCATTGGACCCAGAAAAAGACTTTGAACAACGCTTTTCATTTTACTATGACTATAGCGGTAGCGCTCAACTTATTGGCTCTCAATTGGATGAAGCCTTAGAAGTAATTTTTGAACGAATTACCCAGGATATTTTCAACAAATCTTTAGCAAATTGGTAATATGAATACAAAAACCTATACCAATTTACTTGCCAATCCTTCCAGTATCGACAAGGAGCATTTGGGAGATTTGGCTATGGTTATTGATAAATACCCCTACTTTCAAAGTGCAAGAGCTTTACAGTTAAAAGGACTTAAGAATGAAAATAGCTTTTTGTACAATGAAGCCTTAAAACTGACCGCGGCTTACACTACAGATCGTGACATTTTGTTTGAATATATTACTTCGGAAACATTTGTACAGAACCAGATTTCTGAAATGATTCTACAACAAAGCGATGCCATCCGAGACCTGGAAGTAGTTTCTGAAAGCGTTTCTGAACAGGTGGCACTGGAAATTGATCAACAGCTCAAAACCGAAATGAAAAAGGCGGAAGCGATTCTCAACCCCGATCTATTTGAAAGAAAGGTAGAGTCTGTGGTTCAAATCAGTAGTGAGAGCTCAACCACTTCTGAAGAAAATAATGAAGAAACTCTAGAGACAACCTCGCCCAAAGCACCCGAAACCGACTTAAAAATAGATGCTCCCCTCAATTTCACCAAAAAAGACACCCATACCTTTGGTGAGTGGTTAAAATTGACCCAAGCCAATCCCATTGTGCGGGAGGAATCACCCACCCCTTCAGCAGAAAAACCGGTCAGTACATCACAGGAAGAGAAAAATAGAAAATTCGAATTGATCGAAAAATTTATTCAAGACCGTCCTAAGTTGTCACCTAGTGAAACCACCTCGAAAAACAAGAACCTTGCCAAGCCCTATATTCAAAGCCCCGACACCCATATGACGGAGACATTGGCGAAGGTCTATTTGCAGCAAAAAAATTATAAAAAGGCCGTCCAGGCATATAAAATTTTAATTTTGAAAAATCCCGAAAAAAGTGGTTTCTTTGCAGACCAAATTCGGGCAATACAAAAATTGATAAAAGAACAGTAATGAGCACGTTTGTAATATTTTTAATTTTAATAATCTTAGTCGCCTTTTTATTGGTGGTAGTTATCATGGTACAAAACCCAAAAGGAGGAGGACTTTCTTCTACTTTCGGTGGAGGCGGTGGTCAGCAACTAGGAGGTGTAAAGAAAACAACCGACTTTCTAGATAAGAGCACATGGACTTTAGCTATCATTTTATTGGCGCTAATCTTATTTTCCAACATCTCTCTTTTTGATGGAAGAGGAAATACTCCTGTTTTAAACAGCGACATACAAAACACAACTTTGCCAACAAATAATACGGCAAACGATTCAATCTAACAGATGACATTTTTGGCGGCAGAAGTAACGAAATCTGCGTCCGCTAGAATATACAATGCCAACTTGTCACAGTTGGCATTTTTTATGGGAATTGGCATAATTTCTGAAAAAAGGATATCATCTTATTAATTTATAATAATCATCTAAAAATAAATTGAAAATGGCTTTAAAAATTCAACCACTTTCAGACCGAGTATTGGTCGAGCCACAGGCGGCCGAAACCAAAACCGCCTCTGGCCTTTACATTCCAGATTCAGCTAAAGAAAAACCTCAGCAAGGAAAAGTCGTTGCCGTTGGCAAAGGAAAAAAGGATCATGACATGACCGTCAAAGTTGGCGACACTGTTCTGTACGGTAAGTACTCTGGAAGCGAATTAAAATACGAAGGAAAAGACTACCTCATTATGAAAGAGGATGACATCCTAGCAATCATCTAAAGATTCTTGCAAATCAAAACAAACAAAAAACAAATTCAATCATGGCAAAAGATATAAAATTTGATGTAGAAGCACGTGACGCTATTAAGCGCGGTGTAGATGCACTGGCAAACGCTGTTAAAGTAACTCTTGGACCTAAAGGTCGTAACGTAATTATCAGTAAATCCTTTGGAGCTCCTCAAGTAACTAAGGACGGAGTTACTGTTGCAAAAGAAATTGAACTGGAAGATGCATTAGAGAATATGGGAGCTCAGATGGTGAAGGAAGTTGCATCTAAAACCAATGACCTGGCTGGTGATGGAACAACCACGGCTACTGTATTAGCCCAGGCGATCGTAAAAGAAGGTTTAAAGAATGTGGCCGCAGGAGCGAACCCAATGGACTTGAAAAGAGGTATAGATGCCGCTGTAAAAGCGATTGTTAGTGATTTAGAAAAACAATCGACCAAAGTGGGTAATTCTTCTGAAAAAATTGAACAGGTTGCAGCTATTTCGGCAAACAATGACAACAACATTGGTCAACTTATTGCCGAGGCCTTTAGCAAGGTTGGTAAAGAAGGTGTTATCACCGTTGAAGAAGCCAAGGGAACTGAAACTTACGTTGATGTTGTTGAAGGAATGCAATTTGACCGAGGGTATTTATCTCCTTATTTTGTAACGGACAGTGACAAAATGCAAACCGAATTGGAAAACCCAATGATACTGTTGTTTGATAAAAAGATTTCGAACATGAAGGATTTACTTCCTGTTTTGGAACCCGTAGCACAGCAAGGAAAATCACTATTAATTATTGCTGAAGATGTTGAAGGAGAGGCTTTGGCTACTTTGGTGGTAAACAAATTAAGGGGAGCCTTAAAAATTGCAGCGGTAAAAGCTCCAGGTTTTGGAGATCGTAGAAAGGCTATGTTGGAAGATATTGCCATTCTTACCGGAGGAACCGTTGTTTCTGAAGAAAGAGGTTTTACACTTGAAAATACTTCTATAGAAATGCTCGGTACCGCCCAGACAGTTACTATCGATAAGGATAACACCACGATAGTGAACGGTGCCGGAGTTAAAAAGGACATTAAAGCACGAGTGGGACAAATTAAGTCTCAAATAGAAACCACCACGAGCGATTATGATAAAGAAAAGCTTCAGGAGCGTTTGGCTAAATTGGCCGGAGGAGTAGCTGTATTATATGTAGGCGCCGCAAGCGAAGTTGAAATGAAAGAAAAGAAAGATCGAGTGGATGACGCATTACATGCAACTCGTGCGGCTGTAGAGGAAGGCATTGTTGCTGGCGGTGGAGTTGCTTTGGTTCGTGCTAAACAGGCACTGAGCAAACTTACAACGGACGCATTAGATGAAACCACAGGAATTCAGATCGTAGCTCGCGCTATCGAATCGCCTTTACGCACTATTGTTGAAAATGCAGGAGGAGAAGGATCTGTGGTAATCAATAAAGTCATGGAAGGAAAGAAAGACTTTGGTTACGACGCTAAAAGTGAAAAATATGTGAATATGCTAAAAGAAGGGATTATTGATCCTAAGAAAGTAACACGTATTGCGCTTGAAAATGCTGCTTCGGTTGCTGGAATGATTTTAACTACTGAGTGTGCCTTGGTGGACATCCCGGAAGATGCTGCACCAGCTATGCCTCCAATGGGTGGAGGTATGCCAGGAATGATGTAATAGATATTCCATACTATTATATAAAAAAGGGACTTTGTTTATGACAAAGTCCCTTTTCAGTTTTATCTATTTTTCGGGGTGCTCCTACTCTTTTCTTTTTCGAAGTAAAGTAAACAAGGACACCGCCACTAAAGTAATGACCACTGGCCAAAGCACAAAGGTATCGGTGCGAACAACCGCTTCTCCTCCATCCGGTTGAGCTTCTTGCCACTGCTTGATCATAGATTCCCAAACAAAGACAAAAACCAACATAAAGATGGTTATTGCGTATAATAAGATTCGTTTTGTCTTGTTCATTTACTTATCCGAGCCTCCGTTTTTACCTTTGTGATCGCTAACCACTGTTTTATCTCGATACTTGCAGCAGTCATGAACACTGTTGTAAGCTTCAATAGTTGCTTTAGCTCCGTTTGAATCGTGTCCAGCTCTCAATACATTGGCCTGAATCGAATCGGTATTGGTCTTGTTTTCATTAAAGATCAGGCTTAGTTGATGTGTTTTCAGGTTCCAAACGGCAGATTTCACCCCTTTGGTATTCAAAGCAGCTTTCTCGATCCGTGCTTTACACATGAGGCAAACACCGTCAACCTCCATAGTGGCTTTAGCATTTTTGCTTTGAGCTTGCATTGTAAAACCAGCAAGCATTATTATTACTATTACTATTTTTTTCATCATTTCTAAATTTTATATCGCAATCCTGCGTAATACATACTTCCAAAAATTGGGCCATATACAAAGGTACTATCAAAATTGGCTCCAAAAGGATTATCCGCACTTAAAATGGGAGTCTCCTGTCTATAATTTGCAATATTCTCTCCGCCTAAATATAATTCAAAAGAAGGAGAAAATACTTTTGTGACCTGGGCATTCAAAGTTCCTAAAGAAGGAGTGCGCTCCGCCAATCGAAATTCGACCCCGCTATTCCTTGTCGAAGGATACCGCTGTGTACCTAGCCAATTAAATGTAGCGTCCAACTTCCATTGAGACCCATTTTCCTTAGCCAAAGTTTCATAACCGGCATTGGCAAAAAATCGCACCTTAGGGGTTAATGGGCGCTCCAAGCGGCCAGAAATATAATCAGTTTGAACGTCGTAATACTTAAAGGCGGTACGAATGTCTAATCTGTTCAACGGACTGTAATTGAGTTCAGCTTGAAAACTATTGGCATAGCTAGCGCCTTCCAAATTATAAAAGCTCACGCGTTGAGAAATTTCCCAATCCACAATTACCTGATTGATATAGTCGGTTCTATAATAGTCCAGCGTAATATCACCACTTCTTCCAAATACCTTAAATCTTCGCATGACCGACACCCCATAATTCCATGCATCTTCCGGGTCTAAGCCATATATTTTTCCTTCAGTATTTAAAATTGAAATGTTTCTAGAGGTAGCAAACAGCTGCTGATTTTCAGTAAAAATATTAGCACTCCGTCTTCCACGTCCAGCCGATAACCGAATAGCCCATTGCTCCCACGGTGCATATCGCACATGAAGCCTAGGTGTCACAAACAACCCCAATAAATTATGGTTATCTATACGAATTCCGGCCGTTAACGTCAGCGCACTTAAATTGTCATAGGCATATTCAAAAAATCCACCTATGGAATTCTCTTTTCGCCCGAAACTCAAATCGGTCAATACCTCGTCGTACAGATCATAAGTAAAGCTAACACCAGTTTTAATCTTATGTCTCGAATCGCTGATGATAGAATTATAGATCAAATTCGAATAAAAACTATTGTGGGTGATGTCATATCTATTCAACCCAAAATAAGACTCTTGTTTGTGATTGCTATAGGCAGTCTGAAAACCGATGCTTTGGTATGGAATATCAGGGTTCACCCAGCCTAATTTGGTAGAAATTTCAAAGCGTTCCGTATCTATCTCACTTCCCCATGCGTTGGTCGTGAAACGATCTTCATCTGGATCAAAATCGAGTTGTCCGGTTTGTTTTTCATCGTTCATATACCTAAAGTTGATAAAGCTAACAATGCCTTTTTCGGCATTTGTATATTGCCAGCGATTCATCACATTTATTTGATCTGCCAAGGGAACATCCAAAAATGAATCGTTATTATTATCAAACTTTTCCTGTCGTGTATTTCCATGCAAATACAATCCAGTGTCCCAACGTTCACTCACCTTTGTATTTAAATGGGTATTCAACTCGAAACGGCCATTGAGACCGGCGTAAGCATTGACGAAAACACGATCATCCTTAGACGGCTTTTGAAGCTCAGCGTTAATTTGTCCGGCTATACTTTCAAATCCATTGATCACACTTCCTGCTCCTTTCGTTATTTGTATACTTTCTACCCAGGTTCCCGGAATGAAACTCAGACCATAGGTTTGTGAAGCTCCGCGAATGGCCGGAATATTTTCGGTAGTAATTAAAATATTGGGACTTGTTAAGCCCAACATTTTTACCTGTCTGGTTCCTGAAACCGCGTCGGCAAAATTGACATCTATGGAAGGATTAGTTTCGAAGCTTTCCGACAAATTGCAACAAGCTGCCTTTAATAACTCATCACTACTTATCAAAATGGTATTTTGAGGTGTCAGTAAACTTCGTGTGCTGGCCTTTTTACGAGCGTTAATCTGCACTGCCGAAAGGCTGCTTCCCATCTGTAACGAATGCTTCAATCTTTTGTTTGAAGTAACCGTTATCGTATCGGTCACATACCCCACATAACTAATCACTAAAGAGCGGTACTCGGTTTTATAGGGTATGGTAAAATTTCCGTCCATATCGGTCACAGCACCAACTTCGGTGTTTTGCCAATACACGTTGGCACCAAAAAGTCCTTCAGGAGTCTCTGTAACTGCATTGCCGTCCAGGATCTGTCCTTCCAAGACTTCCTGCGCCACCAACGAAAACGGAAATAATAGAATAATTATTAATATGTTTTTCATTTATGTAGACGTAGTTCTTTACTACGTTGTATTTAAAATTAGTGATGCTCCGAAAAGCATCTGAGTAGGTTTTTGTTAGGATAGTAACATCCAAACAGCCATTATTATCATAATCAGGTTCTCAATAAAAGTAGCTTCGGTCATAGGAAGCTTTAACGCTGTTCCTAAGCAGGCACACCGAATGGACCTTTTGTCCAATAAGGTTTTGGTCACTCCTATTGTAGTGATTCCTAAAACCAGCACTGTGACTAATAAAGCCACTTGAGTTTGATATCGCATCAAGAACATTAGACCAAGAGCTATTTCAATAAAAGGATAGATCCAGGCATAAACAGGAATGATCTTTGCCAGCGGGTCATACATTCGAAATGATGCAGGAAAACCTTTTAAGTCTAAAAGCTTGAAAAAGCTAAATACGATGTAAAAAAGTCCCATGAAGTCGAGCATAAATTTCTCAAGACTCCAATTTTTAAAATGAAGTAACAAAGCGGTCGCTGAAATATAAAACAGGATGAGCAAAAGCGGTTTCAACTGTTGAAATTTAGACTTTTCCTTCACTCCATTTTCCGTCACTTCATTTTTCTTCACTGCGATTGAATATTTGGAACCCAGCGCGCCTTGCAATTTTTCCAAAGAGACTTCCTTTTCCGAACTGACAAGTGCTTCAGCTTTATCCAAATTGACCGTTGCCTGTAGGACCTCCGATAACTCGTTGAGTCCTTTTTCCACTGCACTGCGGCATCCGTTACAGGTCATTCCGTTAATGTGATATGTTCTTTTCATGTGTTCGTCAGAATTACAAAGACCAACGCGCTCTCCGAGCCTGGGGATCATTAAATTCTTATTTGATACTTATGATTAACTGCATTTGATGACTATTCGATTTTTATTCATTCTGAACCTAATTCAGAATAAAACATGGAAATCCGAACCTGTACAAAGGTCGGATAATTTAAAGCATCAAATTAAAAAAGTGTCATACAGCACTTGAAGATCTTCTCCCAAAGGAGGCGGGCTGTAATCTTTATAGTAGTCAAAGTTTTGGTCATAATTATAAGGCTCCTGTACTACAAAAACGGACACAAAAGCTATGACAAAAACAGGGCTTAGTTGAATATCGAATGAAGACGTAGCGAAGTTATCATCTACATCAATGGTTGTGTATTCATTGTCACAACAATTGTGGTCGTCCTCATGTGAATCCTCACAGGTTGAAGACATCATTTCCATGCCGCAAGAGAGATGTTCTTCTCCCAGTGTAATTTTAGACATCATTTCGTATTCACCACAGAAATGCTGAGCATAAGTAAGTCCGCTGCTACTTAATAAGAGCAGTAAGGATAATACTATGGAAATTACTTGTTTCACTTGTACAAAGTTACGGCAAAAACTAAATCAAAAAATTAATATTTTACTAAAATCACTTTATTTCACTGTCGACCTTCCCACATCGTAACATCTTATCCCCAAAATAAGGGTTGGAAATTTGTTTACTATTACTTAGCCAATAAGCGCCCTCAAAATCAAAAGCCATGGGGCAATATTGTTTGTAAATCACTCCCGAATCAATGGCTCCTTCCAGCATTTTTTCCACAGATGAGGTCACTATTACAAAGGCTTTTCGCTGCACTTCAACGTCGGTAGCCTCGGCAATAGTTTGGGCCGCTCTCAAGATGTCTTCTTCCACCCCGATATTGGCAAATGCTGTCATTAAATTGGAGGCTTCAGCGGCGGTCGTAACTGCATCTGTATTTACCAGGGCCGTTTTCAAATCAATATAATTTTGATAAACTGCAGCCACTTTTGGGTCCTTAAAAGTGACGTCGGTTGCTGCCGAGGTATGTGTGACCTTTTCTGTAGTTACTACTTCAACAACTTCTGGTTCACTGGAGTTTTTTTTTGCTTCATTTCCGCAAGAAGTCAATAGAATCATTACAAGGGCGGCCATGGCCAAAAGATACTTTTTCATTGTCTTTAGATTTACAAAACAAAGATACATTTCTAAGCTTTTTTCTGAAAGTAAAAGGCAGGAATTAACAGCAGTAAAAATATGGGTTGAATTAAAAACCGGCGAACGTAAAACAACGCCATATGACCAGCCGATTCTGAAGATTGTATCAGCAGCACAAATACTACGATCAAAATAACGAAGAGAACGAGATACAAGAGTCCGGCAACTTTTAAGATGTCCCTTTTATTAAACAGTAGCCACAAAACACCTATGGAAATAGCAGTTGTTATTATAAATCGAAGCGCCATACTTCCCACCAGCTTCGAGGCATTAAATTGAGGAAGCTGCTCTGTACTATGATCCAATTTAAAGAATGAAATAAGCGGGTCGTAGAATAGGTCAGCCTCAAATATTCTAATCAGAATTAGCAGCCCTACCAATAGCATCACCCCTACTATTTTAAAAGGTTTATACATGAGGCACCTCCTTTCTTTTTGAAACAATTCGCACCCAAATCATCCATAAAATAAACACCATTCCGTAGATAATTCCAGGAAAAACTACCCTATGTAGTATTTGTTCATGATCTGGATAACGATATAACGCAATAGCTAAGATGGCAATACGTAAAATATTAACGGCATAAATAATTACAGCTCCAGCGAGCATAAAAAATAAGGTCTTGCGAAAACGTTGGGCAAAGGCCGCCACGAAGGCAACGAACAGAATAATAATACTTATGGCATTACAACCTTCAATGATCTGCGCCAAATATTGGCCTTCAACAAAAAGCTTCATTGTAGGCCGCGCCTCATGAGGAATCACATTGGCATGGTAGTCAAAACTATTAATAAGTGTACTACTTTGTTTGGCAACTAAATGGGTAATATAATCGGGAGGATAAGCACCTTCTTTCGAAAGATTTAAGTACAGTCCATACAAAAGGGTCAATAAAAGGTAAGTTCCCAAAAAGAGAGCGACAAAACGAATGACCGATCTATACTTGTAAAAAAGCGCTTTCAATGATTAATCTATTTTTAACAAAAATATAGAAATAGAATTTGGGAGTTAAATCGTTTTTCAAATACATTTACCAAAAAAAATAACCGTGACATTTGACGCCCTAAAACCTAAAGTAGAAACCCTTCTTGCCTCTTCTCAATTATCCCTTTTTGATAAATTGACGCAGGTTTGTGAAGCACTACAAAGTTCTTTATCCACCTACGATTGGGTTGGTTTTTACTTTGCTAATGAAGCCGAGAGAACACTACACCTTAAAGCTTTTGCCGGAGAACCAACAGATCATACGGTAATTCCCTTTGGGAAAGGGATTTGTGGGCAAGTTGCCGAAAGCAACGCTAATTTTGTAGTAGACGATGTTAAGGCACAAGACAATTATATAGCTTGCAGCATACACGTAAAAGCGGAAATTGTTATTCCTTTATTTAAAAATGGAAAGAACATTGGACAGATAGATATAGATTCTCATACCCCTAATGCATTTACCATGGAAGATGAACGATTTCTGGAATGGGTGAATAACAAAGTTGCTTCCGTGTTATAATTTCTGTCTAAAACCCACTACTACATCCCTGTTCTAATAGCTTCCACAGGATCCAATCTCGATGCCGAGAACGCTGGCACGATTCCGGCAACCAGACCAATTAGGGCCGAAATAGCTGTACCAATAAGCATATTCCATGGAGACAAAATAAACTGAAAATCTCCGGTAAATTGAGAAGCAATTAAGGAGCCAATGAACACAAAGAATAGCCCGATCAACCCACCAATGATGGCTAAAATCATGGCTTCAAACAAAAATTGCAGCAAGATAAATTTATTCTTTGCTCCCAACGACTTTTGAATTCCAATAAGGTTGGTGCGTTCCTTCACACTAACAAACATAATGTTGGCAATACCGAAGCCTCCTACCAGCAGTGAAAAAGCACTTATTACGAAGCCAATACTGTTCATTGTCCCTGTAATGTTGTTAATAGCATCGGTAAATCCTTGTAATTGATTCACGAAAAAGGTATCGGTTTCACCCGATTTGAGTCCACGATGCACCCGCATTTTTTGACTGAGCATGGCTATAAACTCTTCGTTATCCAGATTCTTTTCAGGTTTGATAATAATAAAAGGAAAAAGGTTTTTGTTATTGGCACCTAAAACTTTACGCACCATATTTACGGGAACAAATACGGCTGTGTCCTTAGAATCTCCCAAGGCCATTCCTTCTTTTTTTAAGACTCCGATCACGGTAAACTTTCTTCCATAGAGCCTTACTTTTTTACCCATGGCGACCTTTGCAGAAGAAAATAAAGAATTGGCAATTTCATGTCCAAGGACGATCACGGCACTCCCATTGTTGGATTCAACCTCATTAAAAAAACGACCCTCTACAATTTTCAGATCTTCAATGTCGTAATATTCGTGGGTAATGGCTCCAATGGCCACATTTTCCACACTTTTATCTTCGTACTTAAGGGTTTCATTATTTACATTTAAGGTGTACGAAATAGCCTCCATATTAGGCATGTTTCTTTTCAGGAATTGATATTCTTCATAAGTTGCGGTGGGAAATTGCTGCCATTTCCATTGAGGAACATCGGTAGGGCCAAACGAAAAATGTCCTAAGTAAATTGTGCTATTGTCCAAGCCGCTAATACTTCCCTCAATTTCCTTTTTGAGTGAATCAACCGCAGCTAAAACCGCTATGATCGAAAAGATTCCTATGGTTACACCTAGCAGCGAAAGAAACGTTCGCAACTTATTGTTTCTCAATGCATTTAATGCAAATCCAAAACTTTCCCTTAATACTCGAAGATAGATGATCATTGGTTTGAATTATGGGTTCGTATCACTTCAAATGGACAAGAAAACGACGCTTGTTTTTTCAAATCTAAAATAAGACGTTTTATGAAGGCATAAGTTACAAAATTAGCCCTCAATTGTTTACTTTTGCCTCTTTAAATCCCGCAAGAAAAATTTTCATGGCACAAACAAAAAAAATCACTTCGGCGCTGATTTCGGTTTTTCATAAAGATGGTCTCACCCCTATCGTTAAAAAATTAGACGAATTGGGAGTGATACTCTACTCCACCGGTGGAACCGAAAAATTTATCAACGATCTGGGGATTCCTGTCATTCCTGTCGAAAATGTAACCGATTATCCATCTATTCTAGGTGGGCGTGTAAAGACATTGCACCCCAAAGTATTTGGAGGTATTTTAAATAGGCAGGACAACAATAGTGATCAGGCCGAAATGAAACAATTCAACATTCCTCAATTGGATTTGGTCATTGTAGATCTGTATCCTTTTGAAAAAACAGTAGCCTCAGGAGCCGGTGAACAAGACATTATTGAAAAAATTGACATCGGAGGGATTTCCTTAATTCGTGCTGCTGCCAAAAATTTTAAGGATACCCTGTGCGTCTCTTCCATGGAAGATTATGAAGAAGTTCTTGAGATCATTACCAATGGACATGGCACTACGACCTTGGATCAACGAAGACATTTTGCTGCCAAGTCGTTTAATATTTCTTCTCACTACGACACCGCTATTTTTAATTATTTCAATAGTGATCATAGTATTGCCTCGCTAAAATTTAGCGAAACCAAGGGAAAAGTATTGCGCTATGGAGAAAATCCACATCAAAGAGGGTTTTTCTTTGGAGATTTTGATGGCATGTTTGACAAATTGCACGGAAAGGAATTGAGTTATAACAACCTCCTGGATGTAGATGCCGCTGTCAATTTAATGAACGAATTTAGCGGAGAAGCACCCACTTTTGTGATCATGAAACACAATAATGCCTGTGGAATTGCGCAAAGAGAAACCGTGCTTCAAGCGTATTTGGATGCCCTTGCCGGGGACCCTGTTTCGGCTTTCGGAGGTATTTTAATTAGTAATACTGAAATAGATGAAACAACAGCTGAAGAAATTCATAAACTCTTTTGCGAAGTAGTGATCGCGCCTTCTTTTTCTGAAAAAGCAGCGTCAATTCTGAAAGGAAAAAAGAATCGCATTTTATTAATTCAGAAGTCGCACGAGCTTCCACAAACCATAACTAGAAGCTGTTTGAATGGAGCGCTGGTGCAAGATAGAGATCGCCTGACCGATTCAGAAGAAAATTTAACACCGGCAACCAACAATAAACCTTCTGCCAACGAGTTAGAAGACTTATTATTTGCATCCAAAATCTGTAAACATACCAAATCAAACACCATCGTTTTAGTGAAAGGAAAGCAATTGTGCGCGAGCGGAACGGGACAAACTTCTCGAGTAGATGCGTTACGACAAGCTATTGAGAAAGCAACTTCTTTTGAATTTGATTTGAACGGTGCCGTGATGGCTAGTGATGCTTTCTTTCCGTTTCCGGATTGTGTAGAGATTGCAGATAAGGCCGGAATTACCGCCGTCATTCAGCCCGGAGGCTCTATTAAGGACGAATTAAGCGTAAATTATTGCAACGAAAATAATGTTTCCATGGTATTTACCGGGGTTCGTCATTTTAAACACTAAATTTTTTACATTTGTAGGAATAGCAAACTAACAACAATCTAACATACACATTTACACTACTTATGGGATTTTTTGACTTCCTAACTGAAGAAATAGCTATCGATCTTGGAACAGCGAACACGCTTATCATTCATAATGACAAAGTGGTAGTGGACGCCCCATCCATTGTTGCAAGAGATCGTACCACCGGAAAAATAATAGCCGTAGGCCGAGAAGCGGCTCGAATGCAAGGAAAAACCCACGAAAATATCAAGACCATTCGCCCGCTAAAAGACGGGGTAATTGCCGATTTCGATGCAAGTGAAAAGATGATCAATATGTTCATTAAGGACATTCCTGCATTGAAGAAGAAAATATTTACCCCTTCCCTTCGTATGGTAATCTGTATTCCGAGCGGTATTACCGAGGTAGAAATGCGCGCAGTAAAAGAAAGTGCTGAGCGTGTGAATGGGAAAGAAGTCTACCTCATTCACGAGCCCATGGCAGCCGCCATTGGTATAGGGGTAGATATCATGCAACCCAAAGGAAACATGGTAGTGGATATTGGAGGTGGTACTACCGAAATTGCGGTGATCGCATTAGGAGGTATTGTTTGTGACAAGTCTGTTAAGATTGCAGGTGACGTATTCACCAATGACATAGTTTACTATATGCGCACCCAGCACAACCTCTATATTGGAGAGCGTACCGCTGAAAAGATCAAAATACAAATTGGAGCTGCTACAGAAGATTTAGAGCTTCCACCAGAAGACATGGCCGTTCAAGGACGTGATTTATTGACGGGAAAACCAAAACAAGTACAAGCTTCTTATCGTGAAATAGCAAAGGCATTAGACAAATCCATTCTTCGAATTGAGGATGCCGTTATGGAAACCCTATCGCAAACCCCTCCCGAGCTAGCCGCAGACATCTATAATACAGGTATTTATCTAGCTGGCGGTGGTTCTATGTTAAGAGGGTTGGACAAGCGTCTTTCTCAAAAAACCGATTTACCGGTCTATATTGCTGAAGATCCATTGAGAGCCGTAGTTAGAGGTACTGGAATTTGCCTTAAAAACCTTAACAAATACAAGAGTGTGTTGATAGGAAAATCTTGATAGCATATGCAACGGATCATACTTTTTTTCGTTCGGAATAGAAATTTTCTGTTGTTCGCGTTTCTGTTTGCTATTTCCTTTGCGCTTACTGTTAATTCACACTCATTTCATAAAAGCAAAGTAGTTTCCTCTGCCAATTTTCTTTCAGGGGGTATCTTCGGAATTAAAAGTAGCATCACCGATTATTTCGACCTGCGAACACAAAATGAGCTTTTAACTGAAGAGAACAATCGGCTGCGAACTCTTTTAACCAATAGTGGTATTGCCTCCACCGAAGAAGCCTTAGATTCTATTGTTGTGGATTCCAATTACAAATTCATTCCTGCACGAGTCATTAATAACACCTATTCGAAGACCAAAAATAACCTGACCCTTAATCGTGGTTCTTCCGATAGTATTAAAGTGGATATGGGCGTGCTTTCGTCCCAGGGAGTGGTTGGAATGGTCAATAGTGTTTCCAAAAACTACGCTTCCGTACAATCTGTCCTCAACACCAATAGTCAGATTGTGGCAAAATTTAAGAGATCGAATCAGTTTGGAACCTTGAAATGGGATACTAAAGAAGCCAATATTGTTCAGCTCATTGCCATTCCAAGAATAGCAACTATAGCCGTTGGCGACACTATCGTTACCGACGAGAGATCTACTATTTTCCCTCCCGATGTGCCCATTGGAACGGTGAAACATTTCGATCGAAACGACGGAGATGACTATTATCACATTGATGTCCAACTATTCACAGACATGACCAGCATTAAACATGTTTATCTGGTTTCGCATAGAGACGCGGTTGAAATTAAGCAACTTGAAAACTCAGTGGAAGATGCAGAACAATGAGACCATAGTAAATATAGTTCGATTTGTGGTGCTGGTGTTGGTGCAAGTATTGGTGCTGAATCACATCAATTTCCTAGGATATATTAACCCCTATTTATATCCAATATTTATTCTGGTTTTTCCGCTAACCGGAAACAAAAGCTTTCTTATTTTTCTCAGTTTTATACTTGGATTAACCATTGATATGTTTGGAGATTCTGGCGGGGTTCATGCCGCGGCTAGCGTATTTATTGCCTGGATAAGGCCCGTTGTTCTAAAGTATTCTTTTGGTGTAAGTTACCAGCTAAATACCTTGAAAATTAGTACTGCTCCTTTTCCAAAACGTATCGTATATATTATAAGCATGGTGTTATTCCATCATTTGGTATTATTCTCTATGGAAATTTTTAACATTGGGCATATACTTTTAATTTTGAAATCAACGTTATTTTCAGGAATATTCAGTGTGGTATTAATGATTTGCACGGTATTGCTATTCAGTAAAAAAGGAGCATGAGAAAACTATTACTCTTATCGGTTGTACTAATTACCGGATTCGCCTTTGCCGGACGATTATTCTACCTTCAAATTTACGACACCTCCTTTCAAGCACTATCCGAAAATAACGCGGTAAAAGTAGCGTATACCTATCCCCAGAGAGGTTATGTTTTTGACCGAAACAAGGAGCTTTTAGTTTCCAACCAACCTTCCTATGATGTTATGGTTATTCCGAGAGATGTAAAATCTCTGGATACGCTGGCATTTTGTGATCTGCTAAAAATTACTCCGGAAGCGCTTACCTTAAAACTAAAGGAAGCTCGGGTTTGGTCTCCCCGGTTGCCATCGGTTGTCATTCCTCAATTGACAAAAACAGAATATGCGGCTCTTTCAGAAAAAATATACAAATACGAAGGGTTTTATATTCAAAAAAGGTCTTTACGCGACTATCAAGTGAATCATTCTGCCAATGTACTTGGTTTTATTTCTGAGGTAAATGAGGCTATTATTGAAAGGAATCCCTACTATCAAAAAGGTGAGATTATTGGGGCCGAAGGTGTTGAAAAAGTGTACGAAGAGGTCTTACGAGGTGTTAAAGGAGTTAGTTATATTCAGAAAGATCGGTTCAACAGAAATATAGGCTCTTATGAGAATGGAAGATTTGACACTTTGCCCGTGCGTGGTAAAGATATTATACTCACCATCGATGGAGCTTTACAGGAATATGGCGAATCTCTTATGGTGAACAAGCGAGGTGGTATTGTGGCCTTGGAACCCGCCACCGGGGAAATCTTAGCGCTAGTGGCAGCTCCCAATTATGATCCAAGTTTATTGGTGGGTCGAGAGCGCTCGAAAAATTTTACGAAGCTCTATTATGACACCATCGCCAAACCTCTTTTTGACCGGGTATTATCCGGTGAATACCCCCCAGGGTCTCCATTTAAGGCGCTCACAGCACTTATTGGGTTGCAAGAAGGAGTGATTGATATTGATGAAAAAATTTCCTGCCGAGGCGGTTACAATTATGGAGGTAGAAAGCCATTGGGATGTCACCACCATAGAAGTCCTTTAAATATGGTAGGCGGTATTGGCTATTCTTGCAATAGTTATTTTGCTACCGTATACCGCAGAACCATTGACAAATTTTCATCACCGCGGGAAGGAATGGACAACTGGAAATCTCATTTGAGTAGTTTTGGCTTAGGTCAATATATGGGCTATGATTTACCTGCTGGCCGACCTGGAAAAATACCCAGTTCCAAAACCTACGACGCTATGTATCCGAACAACAATTGGTATACTCCAGCTACTATTTCCAATGCCATTGGACAGGGAGAAGTACTGATGACACCCATGCAAATGGTTAATTTTACCGCAGCCATTGCCAATCGAGGATGGTATTACAAACCTCATATCATTAAAAATATAGTAGGCGCAGATACCATTCCAAGTAAGTACAAACAAAAATATACCACAACCATTGATCCAGAGCACTTCGGGCCTGTCATTAATGGGTTATTTGATGTCTACAACTACGGTACAGCGGCACATTTACAGGTGAAAGGAATTGAAATTTGTGGAAAAACCGGTACTGCCGAAAATTACACGGTGGTCAATGGAAAACGAATGCAGTTAACGGATCATTCGGTATTTGTAGCCTTCGCCCCAAGGAACAATCCAAAAATAGCGATCGCTGTTTTTGTAGAAAATGGCTATTGGGGTTCGCGATGGGCCGGGAGAATTGCCAGTCTCATGATCGAAAAATACTTGAATGGTGAAATTACAAGAACAGATCTGGAAGACTTTATCTTAAATGGCAGTTTAGAAGAAGAATATGCCAAACCTTATTCTGAAGAACCATTTAGCATCAACCAATAATGAAGTCAGGTTCCCGCTATATAAAATTTGATTGGCTAACCATCCTTCTTTTTTGTGCGCTCGTGTTTATTGGTTGGGCCAATATATATTCGGCTACTCTGAGTGACGCTAATAGTTTGTTCGTAGACTTTGATCAAATCTATTTCAAACAACTCATTTGGATCGGGCTTAGTGTATTGCTAATTGTATTTATTCTGGCCATAGACGCTAAGTTTTATGAACGATTTGCCAGCATCATATTCATAGTGTCCATCATATCACTGATCCTCCTTTTTCCTTTAGGAAGTGAAATATCCGGGGCTAAATCCTGGTATTCGTTTGGAGGTGTAGGCTTGCAACCCAGCGAATTTGCGAAAGCCGCTACTGCCTTAGCATTGGCTAAATACATTAGTGATATTCAAACCAATATGAAGGAGTTCAAGCATCAAATACGCGCCTTTGCTATCATTACCATACCCGCCTTGCTCATTATACCTCAACCCGATCCCGGAAGTGCCCTGGTCTATAGTGCTTTTGTATTTACTATGTATAGAGAGGGCATGCACTTTATCTATCTGCTACTTGGTTTTTTTGCAGCGGCCTTATTCATTGGCACCCTTGCTTTGGGCGTCCCTTGGGTTGCAACCATTGTAATAGGCATAGCAACAATTACCTATCTCGTTCAGCGAAAGAAGAAGCCAAATCTATTTAAATACGGCACCATTGTGGTGGCTTGCATGGCCTTTGCCTTTTCTGTCAATTATATCTTCAATAATGTCTTCGAACAGCGTCATCGGGATCGTTTCAATATTGTATTAGGCAAAGAAGTAGACGCCAAAGGAATAGGGTATAACACCAACCAAAGCGAAATTGCAATTGGAAGCGGTGGATGGACCGGTAAAGGCTGGACACAAGGCACTCAAACCAAAGGTGATTTTGTGCCCGAGCAACACACCGATTATATTTTTAGTACCGTTGGGGAAGAATGGGGATTCCTTGGAGCACTTTTAGTAGTTATTTTGTTTATTGCATTGATGGTCCGCATTATGGTATTGGCCGAACGACAACGCTCACAATTTAGTCGCGTGTACGGCTACAGTGTAGCGGCCATTTTGTTCATACACTTTTTCGTAAATATTGGCATGGTCACCGGTTTACTGCCCACCATTGGAATACCGTTACCGTTTTTTAGCTACGGAGGCTCCAGCCTTTGGGGTTTCACTATCCTTTTATTCATATTTGTACGCCTGGACGGGGCTAACTATTATTATACTTAGCTACTAGTTAACGTTTTCCCCAGGCCTTCAAATTTATAGACGCTTCCAATTTTCTTTCTTCGGAATTGGACAGTGCCGGAAAGAAATTAATTCCGGTTTTGGCTTCAACTTGATCGATAGTAACTGCAAAATCGTAGAAAGAAGCATCCGTCCCTTTATTGGGAATTAAAAAAGCAATGGCCTTAAGATCAGGTCCCGAAGCATCGATTACAATTTTATAAAACTCTTTTGGAACAGAAACCCGATCGTCTCCAATAGTGGGTAAATCATTTTCCAGAACACCACCGGTAATTACAAAAACACCATCATATTTTTTGGCCCAAAAGCGAACCTTTTGCTCCAATCGATTCCAGATACCGCTATTAAACTTCCTGTTCTGCGGGCTTATATTACTGGTTAAAAAGGTTTCATGAAACGCATCGTAGTCGAATTTACGATCGGCAGCTGGACATAAATGACCTCTATCATAGCCCGAATTTTTATAATTTCGCCAATCCGCTGAACCACTCTTTACATCGCGGTCTTGCACAAAATACGGGCGTTTTATTTCATTTTGAGACAACTGACTTTTCTTCATCTCATAAGCCACCCATTCGGCTTGTTCGTGTTTTTCGGCATAGGAAAGGTGGTAATAAGCGTGTTGGACAACTACCCCCGTTGTTGAAGTTGGGTAGAAAGTCTCGTCAAATTCGAAGGAACCCACGGTCTTCTTTACTTCTGAAGTATTGGGGTAGTTTTCATTCTTTTCATCAACATACTTTTCAGCAAAATAAAGCGTTGAAGTAATGGCAATTACAAGTATGATGTAGACATATTTTCGATTCATTCAACCAATTTTATGCTACAAATGTACTAGATTTACCCCTCTCTCCATTCATAAAAACGGATTTAGAAATAGACAGTATGTCAATCTAAGATGAACTTTTTTTTATAAGTTTGAATTATGCTAAAACTACTCCTCACCCTTTCATGCTTAGGGGTTATTTTATTGGCCTGCGACCAAAAGAGTAACGTATCTTCTGAATTAGGAAGTGTTATAGACATTCATCAAAATTTAGAATCTAAATCACCAGACTCGACGCTCATTTACCTTAAGCAAGCGCAACAATTATTAGATGGAATGGATTTAGCTCCAGACTCCATTCAGGCAGAAAATAACCATCTTATAGGACGTTATTTTAAAGACAATGGCCGTTTGGATAGCGCTACTGTATATTTTCGGCGTGCTACAGAATTTATAAAAGATTCTATAGTAAACGCAAAACAGGTTAAATATTTTCAATACACCTTCAACGCTTACAAAAATTTGGAGCTTTATGGAGATTGTTATACCATCAACAAGACTTTTCGATCCTTGCTCGATCCAGACAAACACCAAAATGCGATGTCATGGTCCCTATATTGGGACAAAGAAATAGACCTAAAACTAGGTGATTATAAAAAAGCGTTAGCAAGTAATGATCTTCAGATTAAATGGGCCAGAGAAAAAGATACTGCTAGTTTACCAGCGGCATTGATCGATCGTTCTCTTCTGAAAAAATACTATCTAAAGGAAAATGAAGAAGCTCATGCCATATTGGATACACTTATACTCAAAATTGAAGAACTGAGTTATAATTATCAAACTCAAATATATGGTAACAAAGGGGTATACCTCTATTTCGAGAATAAGCTGGAACAAGCATTGGAGTATTATCAAAAATCGGCGGAAGCGGCCAAAAATGATGTTAAAAGACGAAATTATGGTGAAGCAATAAGCATTGCTTATAATAATATCGCCGAAGTTTGCATCGACTTGAAACAATACGACAAAGCCAGGATGTACCTCGATTCGGTTAGAGGAGTTGGGCTTAGCGAAGTTCCCAAAAATGTCCAAGAAAGTATGATGCGATATGAAATGCGACTTGCAGTTGAGACAGATGGAAGTATCAAAAAGCTTTTTAGTATCATGGATACCATTAACAGGATTCGAGATGATGTCTACAAATCAAAATTTGAGGAAGAGTTATTGGCACTTACCAAAAAGACCGAGGAACAAAAGATACTCACTCAAAAAAATCAAGAGTCTGAATTAAAAAATATAAAATTAACTACGTCCATTATTCTACTCTCTATTTCTATCATTCTTTTAGGAATCATCGGGTTTCTATTCTATCAGCGTAGAAAGCTGAAATTTGAAAAACAGAATCTACAAGCACAGCAACGGCTACTTCGCACACAAATGAATCCTCATTTCACCTTTAATACCCTCTATGCCATTCAAACTGAAATGAAGAAAGATCAAAAAGGAGCCAACGATTATTTATTGAAGTTTTCAAGGCTTCTTCGGCTCACTTTAGAGAATTCAACGCAAAATTATGTGCAATTAGAAAAAGAGTTGGACGCATTAGGAAAGTATATTGAGCTCCAATCCATTCGTCAATCTTCGAAGTTCGATTATCAAATTCATCTCATAAATCTCGAAGAAGATGAACTCATATTTATACCGCCCATGCTTTTACAGCCCTTTGTAGAGAATAGTATTGAGCATGGTTTTCGGAATCTAAATTATCATGGAAAACTAGATATTACCCTTTCCTTACAGCAGAAATTTATTCACTGTACCATAGAAGACAACGGAAACGGTATAGCGAATCAAGAAAGTGATTATAAAAACTCCACCTCGGTGCATCTTATTTCTGATTTTATTGAAAAAGTCACCAAATCTAAACTCGAAATTATCAACAAAACCGATTTGAACGAAACGGAGTCTGGAGTGTTGATTAAATTTTTAATTCCTTATAGACTTACTGAAAATGATTAAAGCACTAATTATCGATAATGAAGCGCATATAAGAGAAGATATCCGCGAAAAACTGGAGACCTACTTTAAAGATGAAATTCTTATAGCTGGGGAAGCCGAAGGAGTTGAAACTGGACTCACGGCCATTGAACTGCACAAACCAGATCTTCTTTTTTTAGACATTCACATGGAGGATGGTACTGGGTTTGACCTTATTAATCGAAGTTATAGAAAGGACTTTGATGTGATCTTTATTACCGGTTTTGATCAACATGCCATTAAGGCCATTCGAGTTGGTGCACTGGATTATATCATTAAACCTGTAGATGATGGTGAGTTTCGAGAAGCTGCTCAAAAAGCCATTCAGAATTATGAAAAGGAAAATCATTTAGAAAAGTTAATAGAAATTTCAAGCGAATATTTTAAAGGAGCAGAAAAGAAACGGGTCATTCTAAAAACAACCGATACGGTGTACGCCATTTACGAGGACGATATAATTTATTGCCGATCAGATGGGAATTACACAACCTTTTACACCCAACAATTGGAAAAAATTGTGGTCTCAAAACCACTCAAACACATTGAACAAATTCTGTCCGATAATGTTTTTATACGCTGTCATCAATCCTACATTGTCAACAAAAAGCACGTTCTAAAATATAACAAACAAGGAGTGCTTATTGTCCATTTAGACTTTAAGGTTCCTGTATCTTCGAGAAGGAAAGATTACGCGCTTAAGAAAATTTTCGATTAAAACGAATTTGAACCCACTTCCTACGCTTTTGAAATAGTTAACCACGCTTATATAATATGGTATTGCGGTTTTACCATAATTAACTAGAATTGTATCGAATTTAAAAATTAACTCTCATGAAAAAAATAAATGTATTACTCTCGGTATTTTGTCTTATTCTTTTCTCTTGTGAAAGAGACGTTATGATTACCCAAGAAGACTCAAATGCCAACTTAACGACGGAAATTACAGACACTCCTTTTACAAAAGGCCCCTCCAATCCGGTGGCAAGTTGCCCACCGGCAGATGATCTTTTGGAAACTCGATTGCAATGGACCGCCTATATTAGTGGATTGGCAATGTATGGGGAAGCTTCAATCATCACCGAACTTCAAACCGAATTAAGTTTGAATCCATCTACCAAGGCCCTCCTTCTAAACGATCTCCTGGGAACTTCTACCAATACCCCACTTTTTAAGCAGAAGTTTCTGCAATTCGCCGAAGATATTTTGGACGGTGCAAGTTCCATTCCCTTTATAGGAGGAGGATGCCCTGACCTTCCTGCTGGCGGTCCGGATGATGACCCCAATGGTGGAGATTTCTGTAGTGATTGTACTCCTTTCTCTGCATTCATGGATGCTATTCTTTTGGATAACTGTATCGAACTGTATTTCCCACGTGGTGTTTACAGCGACTTGACTGTATTTATCAATACAACGTCGCACCCCTTGTGTAATGCTTATGGAAATGAAGGTTATAGCCGCATAGGCTGTGGATCTACCGTACCTCTTGGCACCATTATCCCTAACTATGTACAGACCAATGAAGAAACCTTTATTGTAGCACGACCTGTGGTGGACCTGTCCAACTCCAATTGCATCTATGCCGACTATAACGGTCTTGACCTGAACTTCTTCCTGGTAGGAAATTGGCCATTGGCACAATAATAAACGTAATCTCTATCTAAAGAAGCCATCTGTTAATGCAGGTGGCTTTTTTTGTAGAAGATATAAATCATTGAAAATCAAATAATCATTCAACAATTGCGAATATGAAATAGACCCTAACACATATCCATTGACTATTGTACCCTTGTTTGTTTTACTTCAATTTTATACTGAATAAGAAGAAAAAAGACGCCCGTTTCAATGGAAGTGCAATTATACCAAATACTACATCAACTGCTCAATAAGCAAGGTATCGTAACAGATACAGAAGAATTGAGATTGCAATTGCTAAGCCATCCTAGCTATCCCAGCCTGCACTCGGTAACAGGAGTTTTGGATCATTTTGGAATTCCCAATGCTGCTTTAAAACTACCAGTAACCGCCGAAGTCTATGCGGAGCTTCCTAAATCCTTCATTACGAATATCAAACGGGCCCATTTTGAGAGTCTTGTATTGGTTGAACTTCAAAGAGACCATGTAAAGATAACTCACAACCGTAAGCGCACAGAAAAAATTAGCCGGGAGCAATTCCTGAACCAATGGACGGGGCTTGTTTTGATGGTGGAAAAAGACGAAACACTTCCGGAAAGAAAGGATCGCTCCCAACCAAAGCATATCCCAGTTATACCAGGGGCTCTTGGTCTTCTTAGCTTGGGGTATTTTATACTCAGCATGGCTCAAGGTTTTCCCATAGCTCATTTTCTGTTGAGTTGTTTCGGAATCATTCTGAGCATTTTTGTGATAAAACATGAATTAGGATTTCATTCTGCCTTCATCTCCAACCTTTGCCAGACCTCTGAAAATTCGAGTTGCGATGCTGTACTGCAAAGTAATAAGGCCTTGCTTTTTGGAATTATTAAATTAAGCGATCTATCATTGATAATCTTTAGCGGATATGTTATCTCCTGGCTTCTCTTTGCCATTGCAGACTTAACAAACACCTGGATCTTTATGACCACTTCGCTTCTAGCCCTTCCCTTTACTTTCTATACGATCTATCATCAACTAATAACCATAAAAAAATGGTGTCCGCTGTGTTTGGGTATAACTGGAATACTTTGGCTTCAGGCAGGGTCGCTGAGCTTGGTAAAGACGGAAACCCTTATTTTTGACCTTCATCCAGAAGCACTGCTCGTCCTTCCTTCCAGTGTCTTGTTTATTTGGGCCGTCTGGAGCTTTATAAAATTACTGCTCCAACAGAAGCTCAATTATCGCACATTGTCTATTGCTCATTACAAATTCAAACGCAATTTCTCCCTGTTCCATACTTTATACCGTAAAGGAAATTCGCTTTACACTACAGACGAAATTGCCGGAGAAATTGTTTTTGGAAACCGGCAGGCTCCCGTTTCAATAATCCTGGTGACCAATCCATTCTGCAACCATTGCAGAACAGCGCACCACGAACTAGAAAGTGTACTCATTCGGGCGAAAAACAAGGTGAAAATAACCCTTCGGTTTATCGTTGACACAAAAAATAAGGAAAGAGACCTTTATAAGATAGTATCACAACTACTTCATATCTACAAGGTACGGGGTGAAGCCTCCTGCCTACATGCTCTGAACAAACTCTATGCAGACGGAACCAACATTTCACAATGGGTAAAAGCGCAAACCACAGAATTTCATTCAAACTACGATAGTATTATAGAATGTCAACGGCTTTGGTGCGAAGAGAACCGCATCAATTTTACACCAGCACTATATATAGGTGATAGGCCGCTTCCTGAAGAATACGCCATTTCCGACCTACCCTATTTCATCGACGATCTCATAGAAATGCCTGAAAAGCAGCACAACATTACACAAAGGGTAGCCACCTATTGACGACCCTATGTCCAGTAAGAGACATACACCGCGAATGTCTCTAAAAATGATCGCGGCTATATGAATTTTAACTCTTTCAAATTATGAAAAATCTAATGAATGCAAACGGAGCTCACGAACTAAGCACCAGCGAACTAAAAATGATTAATGGTGGCGGAGACCCTCCATGCGGAGGTACCGGAGGTTTGTACAGACCCGATATCACTACAGAAGCAGAATGTAACTTCTACCATGGTTCCGACTGGCACAATGGAAAATGTTATATCTGTTACTAAATCCTTTCGCGGGTTACTTTTTATCAAAGGGTGGCCTGCGTTAAGCACAAATTACTTTTCGCGAAGAGCAGACACAAACCGTAAGTGTCTTTAAATGATTACGGAAATCTTAATTTCTTATAGAATTTTATTATGAAAAAATTGAAGAATGTAAACGGTGCTCAAGAGCTAAGCAAAAACGAGCAAAAATCCATCAGTGGAGGTGGAATTGAGCCATGTCAAGGTCAAAATTGGATATACATCCCAATCGACCCACCTAATAACAATGAAGCATATTGCCTTGGATTACCCGCTAATACAGAATGGGTAAGTGGTAAGTGCTACTACTGCTATTAATAATTTGTCAGTATTGGCTCGAATTTAATCGGGCCAATACTTTAATCCCATAAAAATACCCTCATTGTCCAAATTCCCAACATATCGACAACCCGACAGCAAAGATTGCGGACCAACGTGCCTGAAGATCGTTGCCAAACATTTCGGAAAAACGCTATCCCTTCCAGAACTTAGAACCCTCAGTGAAACAACCCGTGAAGGAAGTTCATTACTTGCCTTAAGCGGCACTGCCGAAAAAATTGGCTTTCGAACACTTGGAGTAAAGCTATCCATACCAACTCTTTCGGAAGCAAACCTACCCTGCGTCCTGCATTGGAATTCCAACCACTACGTGGTATTGTACAAAATAAAAAGGGGTAAATTCTATATCTCCGATCCCGCTCATGGGCTCATCCACTATTCGGAGCAGGAATTTCTCGACCGCTGGATTGGTAAAAACGCTTCGAAAGAAGATGAAAACGGCGTCGCTTTGCTCATTGAGCCAACACCAAAATTAAAAAATTATAAGGTATCCGAGGAGGCCGATAAAATACAGTTCGGTTTTACATATCTCTTTCAGTACGTATTCAAATACAAAAAGTTTCTGATTCAGCTAATTATTGGTCTTTTTGCCGGGAGTTTGCTGCAATTAGTGGTTCCCTTTTTAACCCAAAGTATTGTCGATGTCGGGATTAAAAATCAGGACATCAACTTCGTTTATCTCATTCTCTTCGCCCAGGTAGCACTTTTTTTGGGAAGAAGTACGATCGATGTTATACGCAGTTGGATCCTGCTGCATCTTAGCACCCGTATTAATATTTCCATTATTTCAGATTTCTTTATTAAACTCATGGATCTTCCAATTGCCTTTTTCGACACCAAAATGACCGGGGATATCATGCAACGCATTAATGATCATAAGCGGATTGAGCGTATTTTAACGACATCATCGCTAAATGTTATCTTCTCTTTAATGACCTTTTTCGTCTTTACTTTTGTTCTGGTTTATTACAGCACTATCATCTTTTCCATTTTTCTGGCAGGAAGCCTGGTGTATCTTGGGTGGGTACTTTTATTTCTGAAGAAAAGAAAAGAGCTGGACTACAAAAGATTTGGACAGATAAGCAGTGAGCAAAGCAAGGTTATAGAACTTATTAATGGAATGCAGGAGATTAAGCTCCATAATGCGGAAAAACAAAAACGCTGGAACTGGGAACATGTACAGGCACGATTGTTCAACATTTCGATCAAGAATCTGGCTTTGGAACAATATCAAAGCGTGGGTTCCTCGTTGATCAACGAATTGAAAAACATATTTATCACTATCATTTCGGCTACACTCGTAGTAAAGGGGGATCTCACTCTAGGAATGATGCTTGCCATTGCCTACATCGTTGGGCAATTGAGTGCCCCTATCCAGCAATTTATCAGTTTCGTGAGAGAATTGCAGGATGCGAAAATATCTCTGGAACGCCTCGGTGAGATCCACAACAAAAAGGACGAAACCGAAATCGATTCAAATAGCATCAATACCGTGAACCCAAATGAAGACATTTACCTGGAAGCGGTAAATTTTCGATATACAGGTAGCTTCGACGATGTCTTGAAATCCCTTTCGCTTACCATTCCGGCCAATAAAGTAACTGCCATCGTGGGAGCCAGTGGAAGTGGAAAAACAACCTTAATGAAACTGTTGTTGAAGTTCTATGCTCCCAATCAGGGAATGATTACTATTGGCGACCATAACATCGAACAAGTTTCAAATAAAACATGGAGACAACATTGCGGCGTTGTGATGCAGGAAGGATACATTTTTAACGACACTATCGCCGGTAATATCGCCATCGGAGAGGATCATATTGATCTTGAAAAATTGAAACATGCTGTGGACGTCGCCAATATAAAAGAATATATAGAATCCCTTCCGCTTCGATATAACACCAAAATTGGTATGGAAGGAACAGGTCTAAGCACGGGTCAAAAACAGCGTTTAAGAATCGCCCGAGCGGTCTATAAAAATCCTGACTTTTTGTTTTTCGACGAAGCCACTTCAGCATTAGATTCTAACAATGAAAAAACCATTATGGAAAATCTAAATCGCTTTTTTGAAAACAAAACCGTGGTGGTCATTGCCCATAGACTTAGCACCGTAAAAAATGCAGATCAGATTGTGGTATTAGACAAAGGTCGCATCATTGAAAAAGGAACCCATAAACAACTGGTCGCTGAGCGAAACAGTTACTATGAATTAGTTAAAAATCAATTAGAACTAGGAAATTAATATGCCGAACCATTCAGAAAATATTCGCAGCCAAGACGTACAGGACATTCTTACCAAAGTCCCACACTGGATGTTGGTTTGGGGAAACGCCATCATATTACTTTTATTGGTCCTGTTTTTTGTCTTTACCTGGTTTATCAAATATCCCGATGTAATTTCTACCGAAGCTTTGGTGACATCCAACCAACCTCCACAGAAAGAATATGCTCAGGCATCAGGTAAAATAGACACGCTACTGGTTAAAGACAACGAGGCCGTTGGGGAAGGGGAAGTCCTTGCCATGATTAAGAACAACGCAAGCCTTAAAGATGTGCTTATGCTTAAAAGCGTTATAGACACCATAAAAGTGAATGATGATGTTTTCAGTTTTCCAGTGGACTCCTTCCCTATTTTGTCATTAGGTGAAATCTCAACCTCCTATGCGGTTTTCGAAAAAGACTATATCGATTATGCCTTAAATAAATCGTTGGACCCTTTTTCCAATCAGATGAACGCTCATCGTTTTTCCGAAACTGAAATTCAATTGCGAATCAAAAATTTAGAGAATCAACAATATATCGATCGGCAAAAATTTGAACTTTCGAAAAAAGAATTTCAAAGAAATGCAAAACTCTATGAAAAAGGAGTAATCTCTTTAAACGACTTCGAATCCAAACAACTTCAGTATCTGGAAAAAGAAAAAAACCTGAAAAGCTTAGAAATTTCACTGTCTCAGATGAAGCAGTCCCTTAATGACGCCTATAAAAACTCTAAGGACACACGTATTAACCATCAAATGGACAATACCAAATTGTTCAAAAACCTGCTTCAATCTTTTACACAATTAAAGGAAGCCATAAAAAATTGGGAGCTGCGCTATGTCTTAAAATCCAATATTTCGGGTCACGTTTCATTCATTAATATTTGGAATGAAAACCAGAATGTGCAACAGGGCGATTTACTATTTACCATTATTCCAAGCAAAAATGAGCAGTATATGGCTAAGATCAAGGCACCTATTCAGAATTCAGGAAAAATTAAAAACGGTCAAAAGGTAAATATAAAGCTCCTCAACTTTCCGGAAACCGAATACGGTATGCTTGAGGCCCATGTAACATCTATGTCTGCCATACCCGATGAAGAAGGATTTTACCTGGTAAGTGCCCATTTAAGTTCAAGCCTCATCACTTCCTATCAAATTGAGATTCCTTTCCGAAGTGAAATGCAGGCCAACGCCGAAATCATTACCGAAGACCTTAGACTTATTGAACGGTTTTTCTATCAACTTAAAGGAATATTCAATTAAGAACTTTAGGTAATGCATCTGTTTATTGAGGGAATTTTTGGATGTCTTACCGTCAAACCCGGAGCTTCGTCTTCGGGTTTTTTAATTTTTAACATCGAGCACATCACGTAAGGCATTTCCCATCAACATAAAAGCAGTTACCAAACTCATAATTGCCAATCCAGGAATTATCGCCAAATAAGGTTTTCCTAAAATGATATAGGCGTAATGGTCCTTAATAATACCTCCCCAACTGGGTGTTGGTGGTTGCGCTCCAATACCTAAAAAGCTCAAACCACTCTCTATAAGAATAGCGCCTGCAAAATTTGCCGCCGAAATAATAATAACCGGTGCTAAACTATTGGGCAAAATATGCTTGGTGATGATGCGCCAATCGTTAAAGCCGAGGGCCCTTGCAGCCGTTACAAACTGCATTTGTTTCACCCCCATTACTTGCCCTCTTACTACCCGAGCCACTTCCACCCACATCGTTAACCCAACGGCTATAAAAACCTGCCAAAAGCCCTTCCCAAGCGCCAGCGTAATAGCGATAACTAATAACAAAGTTGGAATGGACCACGTAACGTTAATAAGCCACATAATGGCCGTATCTACACGACCTCCATAATAACCAGCCACCGCACCTAAGGTCACTCCAATGAGTAACGATATAAACACAGCCACAAAGCCGATGGCCAAAGAAACACGGATTCCGATAAGCATACGACTCAATAGATCACGGCCGTATTTATCGGTTCCCAATCTGAATTTTTTTACTGAAACATAAGAGGCAGGAATATTTTTTACATTTTGGGCATCGGGAAACAACTCAAGTGCATATTCCTTACTCAAACCCGCACTTCCATCACTGGTGAATTCGGTGATTTCGATACCCGTGCCTGTTAATTGATAGCTTGCAATAGGAATTTCAGACGCTGTGGTTTTTTTTCCGAAGAAAAAGATATCCAGCGCATTTTGCGCTTCACTACTGGAAGGAATGGTAAGCATTTGCACTTCAAACCCGGGTTTTTTAGAGTGGATAGACAAGTGCATTTGATTAGCATTCTCCGAATTGTCCGGAGCCAAAGCATAGGCAAAAATGGCTATGAACGTACAAATTATTAAAAAAGACAAACTAAAAACGCCCCAAAAGTTCTTTTTAAACTTTCGGAGCGCTATTCGAGTTAAGCCCCCTTCGCTTGAAAGCGTTTTGGGGTCTTGATTATTAGATGTACTGGAGTTTGCCGAATTCACCTAGTAAATGTATGAGAAATTTCAATTTTCAAGCACCAAATTCTGAAAAACTAAGTGCATTTCTCCCACGAGTTACTAATTTTTTATCTCTGCCACTTTTCCGTTTCTAATATTATTCATTTTTAAGTCTTGTAAAACGTTTACTGCTTCTTCTACATAAATGTCCCCAGCCAGGTTTTTATGCCACCTTTTACGTTTTTCTCTAAGCGTAGTGTCCTGCTTCATAAGGGCCACTTCGTAAGGTAGCGATCGATAATTCAACTTATTATCATAGGTGTCAATGGCATCAAACTTTTTGGTTTCTGCCTTGCGTCGTTCTATTTCAGCTACGTAATCATCAAAATTAAGAGCTACCACATTTTCGTCACGGCTCTTCTTGATCCATTGGGCATTCTCATCGATCAAACTCAATTGCGCACTCATGGCCATACGTGCTTTACTTCTTTTAATAGTGCCTTCATAATCTATATACCCATCCCAGGTGTCATAATTGGCGGGAGAAATTTTATCGTAAGGCAGCGGATTGTCGTAATCGCGTTCCCCGATGTCAATATAACTGTAACGATCTGGCATTACCACGTCACTTTTTACACCCTCCAGCTGTGTTGATCCTCCATTAACACGGTAGAATTTTTGAGTGGTCAATTTCAAAGCGCCCATATCTCCCATATCATTTTTGCGCAACCAACGATTTAAATCGACCATGTTTTGCACGGTTCCTTTTCCGTAGGACTGCTGACTACCAATAATAATACCTCGCTTATAATCTTGCATAGCCGCCGCCAATATTTCTGAAGCCGAAGCTGAAAGTTCATTAACCAATATCACTAACGGGCCATCCCAAATAACGCCTTTATCAGTATCTTTCAACACTTCTTTTTGCGATCCACCCGATGCTACCTGAACCACTGGTCCTTCTTTGATAAACAAGCCGGCAATATCCACTGCTGTTTTTAGTGAACCACCGCCATTACCTCTTAAGTCTAACACAAGGCCTTCCATACCAGCCTTTTTCAAGTTTTCAATTTCCTTCTTAACATCGGTGGCAGCATTGCGCTCTCCATAATCGTTCATATCGAAATAAAAAGCAGGAAGGTTGATCAATCCATATTTCTTGGTGTCTTTTTCAATCACCGAAGATTTCGCATAGGTTTCTTCCAATTCTACTACATCTCTAGTGATAGTCTCTTCTTCAATGGTTCCATCCACTCGTTTTACCGTTAAGGTTACTTTCGTGCCTTTTGGACCTTTAATCAACTTTACAGCATCATCTACCCGCATTCCTACGATGCTCACAGGCTCCTCTTCATCCTCCTGACGTACTTTCATAATTAGATCGCCTACTTCCATATGTTCTCCTCTCCAAACCGGGCCTCCACTAATTACTTCGACTACTTTTATATAATCATTTTTCTTTTGAAGTCTCGCTCCAATTCCTTCCAGTTTTCCACTCATTCGAAGATCGAAACGATCACGATCTGGTGGCGCAAAATAATTGGTATGAGGGTCGAACTCCTCTACGACCACATTTAAAAATTGAGCGAAATAATCTTTTCGTTCCAGATCGTCGACAAATTCATAATAGTCATCTAAGGAAGTTTTAGACGTAGTTCTCGCTTTTTCTTCAATTTCGGCCATCGTCAATTTAGCCGTATCCGTTTCTTCGAAGGTCTCACCAGCCGCTAAAGCTTCTTTTTTCTTTGCTGCCGAAGTTTCCTTCTCATCGACCAAATCGTAATAATTTGAAATTGCCGAAAACTTCAATTGCAGTCTCCAGCGTTCTTTTAATTCTCGTTTGGTAGTTGCGTAAGGCAATTTATCATAATCGACATTAATGGTTTCGTCCTTAGAATAATCGAAAGGTTCACTTAGAATATCGCTGTAGAAACTCTTGGCTACCAATTGTCTTTCTAAAAATCGCTCGTAAACCAAATTGAAAAAAGTAAGTTCTTTATTTCTAATTTGATCATCAATTTCAGTTTCATAAACACTAAAATCCTCTATATCGGAAGCTAGGAAATAACGCTTCAGCGGATCCATCGTATTAATAAAGTCCTTATAAACACCAGCGGAGAAGACATTATCCATCTCTTTTGCATCATAATGACCTTTATCTAGGACATAGGTAATGAGATCTATTAATAATTTATCTTTATCGGGATCATCAAACTCTTTAGTAGTAAAACTGCATGAAGCAGCGGCAACAAAAACACAAAGCAATAATACTTTTAAATTCTTTTTCATTAATCGCATATCATTTTTTTTAATGGACTTCTAAAATATATAAAAAACCGTGCCAATACTGCATAATGATACTAATTTTTTGTTAAACAAGCTGTGAAAATTTTCAGAATTTAGAATTCAGAATTCAGAATTAATAACTGTACTTTTGTTTATTGAAAACTACCACTATGCCCACTAACAGACCCCTCATTTTAATTACAAACGACGATGGCATCACTGCACCTGGTATCAGGACGCTCATTGAGGTTATGAACGAGCTCGGAGAAGTTTGCGTCGTTGCCCCAAGTTCACCTCAAAGTGGAATGGGACATGCCATTACGATCAACGACACTTTGTATTGTGATAAAGTAGTCATCGACAAAAATGCTCCGCAGGCAGAGTATAGTTGCAGTGGCACACCGGTAGACTGTGTTAAACTTGCCACTAACGAGATCCTAGGCCGTAAACCAGACCTTTGTGTAAGTGGAATTAATCATGGAAGTAACTCATCGATCAATGTAATTTATAGCGGAACCATGAGTGCCGCTGTTGAGGCGGGAACCACCGGAATTCCGTCCATTGGGTTCTCGTTATTGGATTACTCATTAGAGGCCGATTTTACTCCGGTTAAAAATTATGTTCGGAAAATTGCTAAGCAAGCACTGGAAAATGGAATCCCAGATGGAGTGGTACTAAACGTAAATTTTCCTAAGTTAGAAGAAAATGAGTTTAAGGGCGTTAAAGTTTGTAGACAAGCAAACGCCCATTGGATCGAAAACTTTGAAAAGCGAACTAACCCCTTAGGCCGTGACTATTATTGGCTTACTGGAGAGTTTGTAAATAAAGATAAGGGAGAAGATACCGATGAATGGGCCTTGCAAAATGGTTATATTTCGATAGTGCCGGTACAATTCGATCTAACGGCACATCACGCTATTAAAGATATTAATACCTGGGACATATCATGAAAAAGGAAATTTTATTAGGGATCGTAGTTGGTCTTATCTGTAACGTGATTGGCGTCATGGCGTGCACCTTTATTATTTCCAAAATCAAGGGACTCCATTTTGAAGATACTTTCAGTTTCTATTATAGTTCCGGCAACCTCTGGATGCTTATTACCTTAGGAGCACTACCCAATTTGGCTGCCTTTTTCGGATTTCTAAAAATTAATAGAGAATATAGAGCGCGCGGCGTTTTATTGGCCACATTTATGGCGGCGATCACAGCTTATTTGATTTATTTTATATGAAGGAAACACCATAGATAAAAAGTTGGCACTGGAATTGCATAAGCTCCTATTCAAACCAACAAAAGTTAATAACCATGAAGTACTACCTAATTGCTGGAGAGGCTTCCGGAGATTTACACGGAGCCAACCTAATGTCTGCCCTTCAGGCGAATGATCCAAAAGCGGATTTCCGATTCTGGGGTGGCGACCTCATGCAGGCACAAGGAGGGGCGTTGGCCAAACATTATCGGGATCTGGCTTTTATGGGTTTTGTGGAAGTGCTTTCTAACCTGCGCACCATACTTCGAAACATAGCTTTTTGTAAAAAAGACATTGAGGCCTTCCAACCGGACGTTATTATTTTTATTGATTACCCAGGTTTCAATTTACGCATTGCCAAATGGGCCAAGCAAAAAGGCATTCCTACTCATTATTATATTTCACCTCAAATTTGGGCCTGGAAAGAAGGGCGCATTAAAGCAATAAAGCGTGATATTGATGCCATGTATGTTATTCTTCCTTTTGAAAAGAAATTTTACGAAGAAAAACACAATTTCCCAGTTCATTTTGTAGGGCACCCACTAATAGATGCTATTGCCAAACGCGAATTAGTAAACCCCGACGACTTCAGAAAAGAACATCAATTAGACGAGCGTCCTATTATTGCATTGTTGCCAGGTAGTAGAAAACAAGAGGTTTCGAAAATGCTGGAAATCATGCTTTCCATCACAGAAGATTTTAAAGAGCATCAATTTGTAATCGCCGGAGCTCCAAGTTTGGAAGCGAGCTTTTACGAGCCATTTATCCGTAAGAATAATGTTCATTTGTTACTGAATAAAACCTATGACCTCTTGAGTTTGTCATCAGCAGCATTAGTTACTTCGGGAACGGCTACCCTGGAAACGGCCTTGTACAAAGTTCCGCAAGTGGTTTGTTATAAAGGCAATAGAATCTCTTATGAAATTGCAAAACGCGTTATTAAGTTGAAATATATTTCGCTTGTGAACCTAATTTTGGACAAGCCCGTGGTAACCGAGTTAATACAAACCAATCTTACTGCTAAACACCTCAAAGAGGAACTCACCCATATTTTGGACGACTACCATCGTGCGGTATTATTTTTGGAATATTATGATCTGGAAAACGATCTGGGAGGAAAAGGCGCCAGTGAGAAAACGGCGCAACTAATAATAGAAGCCATTAGTAAATGAAGGTGATCCCAAAAAAGCACCCAACGGAACAAGCGCAAAAAGTAAAATAAGCACTACGGCAACTAATTTGAACGCCAATCGATTCTTTTTTACTGAAAAATACAATGCTCCTTCCTCATTTTCCTTCAATAGAAATGGTGAAACCAGGCTAATTTCTGAATCACTTTGCCAGGCGTTGCTAACCGAGGGAACAGATTTTAGTATTCGATATAGCCACACGCATAAAACGATAATAAACAAACGCGTTAATATAACTCCAGCCTCTTGAATGGTTGGATCGTCATAAAAAGGTAGTACTTCTCGCACTTGTAAAAAACTACTCAAATTTTTCTGTTTACCTCAAAACTATTAAATTTAGGGCACTTAACCTATCACGCTTCATGAAAAAAATCCTACTACTGGCCCTACTCGCACTGTTTCTCACCTCTTGCGGAGCCTCTCGAAAACCCACTAAAACTGTTGTGGTTGGCACCTCGACAACGACCGCTTCTTCTAAGAGAATTTCAAAAGTGATTAAACACGCCCGGACCTTCGAAGGAACGCGTTATAAGTTTGGCGGAACGGATCGAAGAGGTATGGATTGTTCTGGACTGGTTTATGTGTCCTTCAGAAAAGAAAATATTGAACTTCCTAGAATATCCAGAGACATGGCCAAACAAGGCATTAGACTGGAACTGAGCGAAACCGAAAAAGGAGATCTCGTATTCTTTCAAACCAATAAAAACAGAAAGACCATCAATCATGTTGGTCTGGTAGTACAAAATAAAAAAGGGGTCATTCGGTTCATACATTCTACCTCATCACGCGGGGTTATTGTGTCCTCGCTCACGGAAAAATACTGGAAAAACGCATTCGTGGAAGTACGTCGTATCATTTAATATATTACTTTTATAACACTACGCTCCCCGGTTCATCTTGTCATTTAAAGATTGACCGATTTCATGAAATTCATTAACCTAACCATGGTACGCCTTGCCGGAAGTCTGACGGCAGGAATTATCGTTGCCTATTTTTCTCCGGAAATCTGGAAAACAATTCCAACGGCGCCTCTATTCTTCTTCATTATCGCAGCTATTATTTTGGCGCTATTTTTCACCTGGTTTTGGCAACGCAACAAGCTACAACCGGGTATTTTCTTTGGCTCCGCAGTGTACTTTTGCTTCTTTGTCATTGGTTTTTCCAACTACCAGCTATCTCGCCCGGAATATCAAAAACAACATTATGTACATATCAATTCGATGGTCGGTCCTCAACTCATTCAATTAAAGATTACAGAAATACTTTCAGAAAATCATTTCAATCATAGATACGAAGCTCAACTGCTGCAATTAGATTCAACATTAGCAAAGGGCAAGGTTTTATTCTCAGTTGAAAAAGATTCGGCTATTTCAAAGTATACCAAAGACACGAAGTTATTGGTTTACGGCACGCTATCTGAAATCTCTGCGCCTTTGAATCCACATCAATTCAACTATAAAAAGTATTTAAAAAACAAGGGGATCTACCGTCAACTAAAAACTTCAAGAGCCTATGTTGTAAAGACGAGCAAGGGGCGTTCAACGCTAAAAGGCAGATCCGATGAAATTCGAAATAACATTATTGAGAAATTAAATAAGACCTCCATACAACCCAAACAACGCGCCTTGCTTCAAGCCCTAGTTCTAGGGTATAAAAAAGACATAGATGAAGAGCAATATCAGGCATTTGCAGCTGCCGGCGCATTACACATTCTTGCCGTTTCGGGCTTGCATGTGGGCATCCTGTTTTTGGTGTTCTCTAAATTATTGTCTCCATTGCGCGGCATAAAATTTGGAAGGCAAATTCAATCCATGTTAGTGGTTTTCTTACTATGGAGTTTTGCTATTCTTGCAGGTTTATCTCCTTCAGTTGTTCGCGCCGTTACTATGTTCTCATTTTTTGCTTTGGCTGGGATGTTAAAGCGACCTACTAACGGATTTAACACCTTATTCCTATCTTATTTCGTTCTGTTGCTCTATGAACCCAATTGGCTTTTCCACCTGGGGTTTCAGTTAAGTTATTTAGCCGTTTTCCATATTTTATGGATACAACCCGCCCTGTTCAAACTGTATATTCCAAAGTATTATTTGGATCGATTGTTTTGGGGTATTGCCACGGTTACCATTGCTGCTCAATTGGGAGTTGCCCCTTTGAGTTTGTATTATTTTCATCAATTCCCGGGTTTGTTCTTTATCACTAATCTGGTGATCCTTCCTTTTCTATCCGTGATACTTATTTGTGGATTGATAGTGGTCCTTTTAGCCATCGTTGGGTTACTTCCTCAAACGTTTGCTTCGGCTTACAACTGGGTGCTTGCTCAACTCAACGATTTCATAAACTGGGTTGCTCGCAAAGAAATGTTCCTATTCGATGAAGTTCCCTTTTCATTTTTTGCGATGATAGCCTGCTATTTCTTTTTAATAACTCTGGTCATTTGGTTGAAGAATAAAAGCTCAAAACGTCTAGTTTATGTAGGTGTTAGCTGCCTATTTTGGCTGGGCATAGTGGTTTCAGAAAACAAAAAGGTGGAACAAGAACAATTGGTGGTTTTTCACTCCTTCGGAAAAACATACTTCGGGTATCAAAAAGACAGAGATTTCATTTTATATCATTCAGATACGCGCGCTCCTTTTACCGAATATCCCGTGAAGAGTTACCTAATAGAACGTAGGGTGTCCACCTATACTTCAGCAAAAATTCCTAAGATATTTCGCTATAAATATAGATGGGTGGTGCGCCTGGACAGCGTGGGGGTATACCCCGTGGTAGAAAGGCCTATTATTTTGCTCACTCATAATTCGAAAATACATTTGAATAGGCTCATTGACAGCTTGCATCCTACTCAAATTATTGCAGATGGAAGTAATTATCCGTCCGTAGTATCGTTCTGGAAATCTACTTGTTTGAAAAGAAAGATTCCTTTTCATTATACAGGTGAAAAGGGCGCTTTTGTTTTCTGAAAAACGCCGAATACCTGGCAAAAAAAATCCTGAATTCAAATCGAATTCAGGATCTTCAATATTTATTTTAAGGCCGGGGTTTTAAAAAGTTCCTTTAAAGCTTTTTTGATACGCCTCCCAAGCTTCGACCGTAGTGAGTTGTTTATAGTCGTCGTTGGCAATCATTTTTAGATATATCTCCAACTCTTGGGGCGTCTTGTAACCCGGTACCGCTTGAATTAAAGCTCCGTTGTCTTCAAAAAACACAATACTCGGGTACCCCCTCAATTTAAGGGCGTCTGCAAAGAAATGAGTTGCATTACGTCCTTTTCGAGCCGGTTGATAATTGGGGTTGGTATAGGTAAAATCCTGATAGGTAATTTCTTCTGGTCCTTCGGCATTGAATTTTACAGGATAGTAGTTTTCATTTATAAAATCGGCCACTGCCTGATTGCCAAAGGTCTTTTTATCTAACAATTTACATGGTCCACACCAAACCGTGTAGACGTCCATTATTATTTTTTTCGGCTCCTTCTCCTGGGCCGCTAAGGCCTCATCCATGGTCATCCAATTCACTTTTTGAGCGGACATAGTGCCTGCGCAAAGAAAGAAAAGAATAAGTAATAATTGCTTCATAATAAATAGTGTAGGTATAGAAAATTAAAAATTAGCTTTTAAATTGGGGTTCAAAGCTGTCAAAATATTCATCAAAGGCCTCTTGAGTGGTGATCGTTTGCCAAAGATCGGTTCCAAAAAACTTCAGATACAGTTCCATTTGTTGTGGGGTCTTATAGCCTTTTACTTTATTAATGAGGTTTCCATCTTCTCCAATAAAAAGAACGGTGGGATAGGCTCTCACTCCCATATATCTTGTAAACTGATGTGAACTGTTTCTTCTTTTAGCCTTTGCAGGATCATAACCCGGATTTGTGAACCGCTGTCCGTTGGCCGTAATGGTTTCATTGCCTTCAGCATTAAATTTCACGGCATAGAAGTTGGCATTAATATAGTTTGCCACATCGGCATTGCTAAAGGTATTTCTATCCAATAACTTACAAGGGCCGCACCAACTGGTGTACATATCAACAAATATCTTCTTCGGATTTTTAGCTTGAGCAGCCACGGCTTCATTCATGGTCATCCAATTGATTTTTTGTGCAGACATGGACCCCGCAGCTAATAATAGCGTAAAAAGTAGTATGTGTTTCATCATATTAGGTGTCTATTGGACTGTAATATAGCAAAAAACGTTCCACAATGGGAACGTTTTTTTGTCGTTTCTATTGCTTTTATCTTACCCCATGCATTAGTTTTTTGAGCAACGGGTGTAATAATAATGATATAACTCCCAAGCCTATTGGTATAATGGTGAAAATAAGGAAGAATGTTGATAAACTATATTCTGCCGTAATCTTTTCGATGTCACCTCCTACATAGTGGGCTAACTTGTTTCCAATGGCAATGGCCAGATAATATACTCCAAACATAAATGCAATCATCCTTACCGGGATGAGTTTACTTAAGTAAGACAATCCCATAGGTGAAAGACAAAGTTCGCCCAGTGTGTGAAATAAATAGGCAAAAACTAACCAAGCCATACTTAAACTTGCTCCATCGGCACCCGCAGGAACGTTTCTGGCACCAAACGCTAAAAAGGCAAAACCTACTCCCAAGAGGAACAAACCTAGAAAGAATTTCACAGACGCCGGTGGATTATATCGACTGTCCCACCATTTGGTAAATAGCGGAGCAAACATGATGATAAACAATGAATTCAAAATGGCAAACCACGTAACAGGCACTTCCGTTTCCGTGGATTGAAATTCAACAACAAGCTTATAGATCACAATAATCCAGACAATGACAAAACTGGTTCCCAGGATTATGTTTGACAGACCTATTTTGGTAAATGTCTTTCTAAACAGACTAAATAGTACATAGGTGATAATTAACAATGGAACAACCGTCACAATCAGATCCACAATCTTAAATCCTGTAGCCGCTCCACCTTCCAGAAACCTATTGGTAAAATCCCGGGTATACAATGGTAAGGAACCGGCAGCTTGTTCGAATGCTGCCCAAAAGAAGATGGTAAACACGCAAAAAATAGCAAAAGCAATCATTTTGTCGCGCTCAATTCGTTGATATCGTGGAATTCGAATAATAAGCAACAAAACAAACGAAATGGCCCCTAACAAGGCAAAGAATAGCGAGTCTCCCATTCCTGCTATGGTAAAGTTCAGTGATTGAATATCTCCAATTTTGCTCAGAGGATCGTTGATGATAAAGATCAAAACGGAAATCACAAATACTCCAATTAACAGCTTATCCAGGATTTGAAAATTATTTAATTTAACTCCTTCCTTCTTGGCTTTTTCAACCTTATCTGCTTTTTGAGAAGCTGGTGGTTTATCTCCAATATTTCCGAACAATGGTTGTGCAAAATAAAACTGAAGCATCCCTAAAAGCATAAAAATTCCAGCCAAACCAAAACCATAGCTCCAGCCCACTTTTTCACCAACCCATCCACATAGCATAATACCAATAAACGCACCGGCATTTACGCCCATATAGAATATATTATAAGCACCGTCTTTTTTCTCGTCATGTCCTTCATACATTTTAGAGATAATAGAAGTCATATTGGGTTTGAAGAATCCATTTCCTAATATTAATAAGGCAATTCCAATGTATAAAGACGTTGGGGTTTCTACCGCCATTGAAGCATGTCCTAGGGTCATTAGAAGTGCTCCAATTACCACTGCCCTTCTATAACCGATCTTGTTATCTGCTAACCACCCTCCCATCAATGGGGTTAAGTATACTAACATGGCATAAGTACCTAAAAGAGATAAGGCTGCAGGAGTGGACCATTCCCAACCTGGGTTATCTCCCAGAATAGAGCCTGTTAGAAAAATTACTAAAATGGCGCGCATCCCGTAATAGGAAAATCGCTCCCACATTTCAGTAAAAAACAACACAAAGAGTCCGGCCGGGTGCCCTAATACTCTGTCCTTAAACATATTATCGGTTTCAGAATTCATATTTATTGGTTTTAGTTGAAATATATATACAACAAAGCCCCATAGAGTCTACAGGGCTTTGTTTATTTTTATTCTAATTATCTGCTAGTTCAAATCCTTCGGCTTCTTCGTTTCTTAAATCTCTTTCATCATCTTCGGCACCATGAGTAAGCGCTTCCAATTTCTTTCTGAAAAGCATCACTAAAAGACCAAAGCCTACACAGAACACGGCAATTCCGGTAAATATGGTAAATTCTCCTAATTTTTCTGAGGCTTCACCTAATAGTCCAGCCAATTTATTTCCAAATCCTGTCATTGCAAAATAAACCCCCATCATAATAGAAGCATACTTTAAAGGTGCAAGTTTCGTGATATAAGACAAGGCCACCGGCGAAATACATAATTCACCCACGGTATGGAACAAGTATGCTAAAACTAACCAGTACATCGCAGAAGAACCAGCTGATTCGTATTGTCCGGCTGCTGCGGTCATAAAGAAGAATCCTGCGCCCATAATAATAAGCCCTAATATCATTTTGAAGAGAGAGGTAGAAACTTTGCCCTTAAGTTTACGCATGGCCCAATAAGCAGCAACGCTAGTTCCTAAGAAAATAATAAACATGGCATTGAGCGATTGGAACCAAGATGCCGGCACTTCCCATCCCATGAGCATCCTATTTGTTTTTTCTGAAGCATATATATTCATAAGTCCACCAGCCTGCTCAAAAGCTCCCCAGAACACAATCACTAACAAAAATGAAATAAATAATACAATAACTCTATCTTTTTCAATTTTCGTCAATGGTCTTTTCGCCGCAGCTTTTTCTTCAGCATTTGGAGAAGTACCAATAAAGTTTCCTACGTGTTTTAAATGCTTCTGACCAGCCACATATTGAATAAGACCTAACGCCATTCCAATTCCTGCCAATCCAAATCCGTAGTGCCATCCATGGACTTCACCCACGTAACCAACAATTAAACTGGAAAGGAATGCTCCAATATTAATACCAATATAGAAAATGGTAAATCCTTTATCACGACGAATATCACCCTGCTTATACAATCCACCTACCATGGTCGAAATATTTGGCTTCAGCATACCAACTCCTGCAATGATCAACCCTAAACCTGAATAGAAAGCCCACATTTCTTCGATAGCCAAAATACTATGCCCTGCCACCAGAAGAATTCCTCCTAATAAAACGGATTTTCGCTGTCCTAATAATTTATCGGCAATCACACCTCCTGGTATGGAGGCTACATAAACAAGCATCGTATAGGTACCGTATAGAGAAAGAGCGTCTCCGTTGGACCATCCTAATCCGGCATTTTCTGCTGTTGCTTCTCCCACAAGATAAAGTACCAAAATGGCTCTCATTCCGTAGTAAGAGAATCGTTCCCACATTTCAGTGAAAAATAATACGTAAAGACCTACCGGGTGTCCAAATAGTTCTTTTTGTTTATGTAAAGTAGTCGACATATAGTGTGTTATTAGTTAGTATTCAGTTTATAATTCGCTTAGTCTTTTATTGGAGTAAGAACGGACTTGGGTTCTCCTAATGATTCTTTGACAAACTTAGTCATCTTACCGTATAAATGCAGTCGTGTGTTACCACCGTAGATCCCATGATTTTTATCGGGATAAACCAGCCAATCAAAGTCCTTATTGGCCTGTACTAAGGCTTCTACCAAACGCATGGTATTTTGCGCATGCACGTTGTCATCGGCACTACCGTGTACCAGCATAAAATCACCTTCCATTTTATCTACATGGGTAATGGGGGAGTTATTATCATAACCTGAAGCATTTTCCTGCGGAGTTTGCATATAACGTTCGGTATAAATAGTGTCATAAAAGCGCCAGCTGCTTACCGGAGCCACCGCAATGGCCATAGCAAAGGTATCACCTCCCTGAAACAAACAATTGCTAGACATGAAACCTCCATAGCTCCATCCCCAGATTCCAATTCGTGAAGCATCAATATAGGGAAGCTCTCCTAATTTTTTGGCAGCGCTTATTTGATCTTCAACCTCGTATTTCCCAAGTTCCTTTTGAGTCATCTTTTTAAAGTCACGCCCCTTCAAACCGGTACCACGTCCATCCACACATGCTACAATAAAGCCTTCTTGCACCAGCATTTGATGCCAGTAGTCATTCGAGCCATTCCATCGATTAGAGACCTGCTGTGAGCCCGGGCCAGAATATTGGTACATAAATAATGGATATTCCTTATTAGGATCAAAATCCTTTGGCTTGATCATATACATATTCAGGTCTTCTCCGTTCACTTGAATCGTAGAAAACTCCTTAGGTGACATTTTATATTCTTTTACCTTGCTTTTAAGTCCCGCATTGTCTTTGATGCTTCTCACCTGTTTACCGGTTATGGCCTCATTTAAAGTAAAGTTGTAGGGTGTTTCGGTATTCGAAAATGTATTAATGAAGTAGGTATAATCCGCACTAAAAGAACCACTATTGTTACCTGTTTGCTGACTTAAGCGCACTTTATTCTTACCCGTGTTAGTTATGGAGTACACATCGCGGTTGATGCTTCCGTTCTCTGTACTCTGATAATAAATCCGTCCTGTTTTTGGATCAAAACCATAGTAATTGGTCACTTCCCAGTCTCCTTTGGTCACTTGATTGATCAATTTCCCTGTTTTACTATAGTGATAAATATGGTTCCAGCCATCTTTTTCACTGGTCCAAATAAAGCTATTATCGTTTAGGAATGTAAGGTCGTCGGTCACATCCACATAGGCGTCATCCTTTTCTTGATGAACCAACGACGTAGTGTTGTTTTTGGCATCGACAAACACCAGGTCGATAACATTTTGGTGGCGATTCGTTAATTGTACGCTCAAAACATTAGCGTCGTTGGTCCATTTAATTCGTGGAATATAGTAACTATTATAGCCAGAGACATCAACCTTGGTCGTAGCAGCTGTGCTCATATCGTACAGGTGCAGTGACACTTCGGCGTTCTCCTCTCCTGCTTTTGGATACTTAAACACCGTTTGCGTTTGATATAGTTCTTTTCCGTAGACATCCATTGAAAACTCCGGTACTTTGGTCTCATCAAAACGAATAAAAGCCAATCGAGCACCATCTTTACTCCAATCGAAGGCACGCACAAATGCGAATTCTTCTTCGTACACCCAATCGGTAATACCATTAATTATTCTGTTTTTCACTCCATCCTTCGTAACCTGAGTGATTTTACCTGAGCTAAGATCTTTATAGTACAGATTATTTGCATAGCCAAAAGCCACCTTACTGCCATCTGGACTAAAAGTGGGTTCCTGTACTTTATTTTCAGATAAAAGCGTTAAAGACTTACTTTTCACATCGTACACGTAGTACGTACCCAGGGAGGACCTTCTGAAAACCTGTTCCAATTGCGTTGATATTAACAATTTGGTTTCATCTTCGTTGAATTCGTAGGAAATAATATATGGCACATCCTCAAGGTTCGCACTGTTCAAAAGGGTTCTCACCTTCTCACCACTCTTGTAGTCGTACACGTCAATGGTAGAGGCCCGCTCCGTTCTATTGTAATTGAGAACCGAATATTCTTTCCCGTTTTTGAGCGATCGCAGTACGTCCAAACGTTCTGTGCGAAACTCACCGCCCCAAATTTCTTCTAAAGTAATTTCTTTTTGCTGTGCCGTTAGAGTAGAAAAAGTCGCAATAAATAGCGACAACACAGTGAATGAGAGTAATCTTTTCATCTAGTATTTAATAATAATTTTAAAGGTTGAATGGAAACTACCTACAACCATTTAAAGGCTTAACAATTTAATTGAAATGAGTCAATTCCAACTGTTAAATTTTAAGTATGCCAAGTTTACTAAATTTTCATCAAAATACGGCGGTTTTTTGTGTTAAATACTACCTTTTTGTTAGGAACTTAGCACTAATCCTACACACTCATCAATTCAAGTTAATCCAAAGAAGAACAGGATTTGGACGAAACACACTTTCCAAAAAGGGTAAATAGCCCTCACCAAATTCCCAATTAATCAATTCCTATTCGGCAATAACCCTATCTTTGTAATTCCAAAAAAGAAATATGACAAGTCCCGTTTTAGGATTTTCGAAAAAAACCAAAGAAGAAAAAATCGAATGGCTCATTGAGAACTACCTCGATAACGACGCTGCCGCAAAGCAGGAGCTAACTCGGTATTGGAATGAAGATGGGAAACTTCAAAAACTGCATGACGACTTTATAGAAAACACCCTTACCAACTATTATCTTCCTCTAGGGATCGCTCCCAATTTTCTGATCAATGACAGGCTCTATGCACTACCCATGGTGATTGAAGAAAGCTCGGTGGTAGCTGCGGCGAGTAATGCGTCTAAATTTTGGTTGGAGCGTGGTGGATTTAAAACGGAAATTATTTCTACAGAAAAAAATGGACAGGTGCATGTTAATTTCTTCGGAAATGAGGACGATTTGATCCAATTTTTCGATGCAGTAAAGCCCAAATTAATGACGAGCGTTGCTGACATTCAGAGAAACATGAAAAAAAGAGGTGGTGGTTTAAAGGACATTTGCCTTGTAGTAAGTACCGATCAACTCTCGGGCTATTATCAACTGCATTGCACCTTCGAAACCTTAGATGCCATGGGAGCTAATTTCATTAATAGCTGTCTGGAAAGTATTGCCAGGTTTTTTGAAACTGAAGCAGCCAATTCTCCCATTTTTAAGAAAACACGGCAATTTCCAGAAGTTGCTTTAAGTATTTTATCCAATTATGTTCCGGAGTGCCTGGTACGGGTTGAAGTTTCTTGCCCTGTTTCGGCATTGAATCAACAAGAAATTGATGGGCGCAGGTTTGCTGAAAAATTTATAAGGGCCATCCAAATTGCTGAAAAAGAGCCTAGACGTGCGGTAACACATAATAAAGGCATTATGAACGGTATAGATGCTGTTATTCTTGCTACGGGAAATGACTTTAGAGCTGTGGAAGCCGGGGTGCATGCTTATGCGGCCAAAGATGGGTATTACACGAGCCTTACCCATGCGACGGTGGAAAATGATGAGTTTCGTTTTTGGATGGAAATTCCGCTGGCTTTAGGTACCGTTGGCGGTCTCACTGCGCTACATCCCCTGGTCAAATTGGTCCTTCGGATATTGCAAAACCCAAATGCAAAGGAACTCATGCAAGTGGTAGCTGCGGCTGGATTGGCTCAAAACTTTGCTGCGGTCCGTTCGCTCGTGACTACCGGGATTCAAAAAGGGCATATGAAAATGCATTTGATGAACATTTTAAATCAGTTGGAGGCCACTTCCGAAGAAAAAGAAAAAACGGTAAGTCATTTTAAGGAGCACGCAGTGACTCATAGCGCTGTGGTAGATTTTGTTGACGCACTTAGAGCATAGTTCATTGGGATTAGAAAAAACATATTACAGTCACGGAAAATTGCTGCTTACGGGAGAGTATTTGGTCCTCGACGGAGCTACTGCCTTGGCTGTCCCTACCCGAAGAGGTCAGTCCTTAAGCGTTCTTAGTGGTGAGGGGAATACGATAACATGGACTAGTTTGGATGAACATGACAAGCCGTGGTTTATTGCATCAATGGATCGAGATTTTAAAATTAAAAGCACTAGTGATCGTAAAGTAGCAAATACCTTGTTAAATATACTTCTTAAAGCAAGACAACTCAACCCAGGTTTCTTAGCTGAAAAAAAGTTATACCGAGTGGTTACTAAGCTCGATTTCCCTACCAATTGGGGCTTGGGAAGTTCCTCTACCTTAATTAACAATATTGCCCAATGGGCACAGGTCGATGCTTTTAAACTATTGGCAAACTCGTTTGGAGGAAGTGGTTATGACATTGCTGCCGCTCAAGTGGATGGCCCCATTTTCTATACCAAATTGGGAGTTCAACCTGAGATAAAAAAGGTGGCTCTCTCCTGGGATTTTAAAGACCAACTCTTTTTTATTCATCTTAATAAAAAACAAGACAGCAAGCTGGGAATTGCTCGTTACAAAGAAAGGAAAGCTTCTAAGGCCCAATTCCGGCAAATTACAGATATTACTCATAAATTGTTATTGTGCTATCACCTGACCGACTTTGAGCGACTTATGGAAAGTCACGAAAAAATCATTTCAGAAATTATTGAACTCCCCACGGTGAAAGAACAGTTATTTTCGGATTTTACGGGTGTCGTGAAGAGTCTTGGAGCTTGGGGTGGCGATTTCGTTTTAGCAACCGGCACTTCTTTGGATATGGCTTATTTTAGGAAAAAGGGCTACCAGACTATCATCCCGTTTTCAGAAATGATCGCATAAAAAATCCTCCAATGTATATTACAATGGAGGATCGTTTTTTAAGTTCTTTATTCTGAATTAATAGAAATCGGCTCTATTATCTTCAATATCGGCAGCTTTCTTCAAAGCCTCGTAAACACCATTATTGATGGCTCCAGCCGCACCCGATTTCAATTGGCTAACATAATTACTATAATTTTCAAGATCCGGCGCTTTATTTATGGCCAATACCTGCACCATAAATACACCCGTTTCTCCGTCGATCAGCTCGGTCATTTCGCCTACCTTCTTTCCGAAAGCTGCTCCTACCACTACTGGTTCTGTTCCTGCGTCTGCAATGGTTGGTGCCGCTCTATTGAGTGCTGTAGCATTTTTAACCGTAACATTTTGACTGGTCGCTATCTCTTGTAAGGTAGTTCCAGTAATTGTTTCACGAATTTTCTTTGCTTTTTTCTCTTTTCTCAAAATAGGAGTTACGACTCCAGAGGCTTCCGCAACGCTCATTAGTGCCTTCTTATCATTCTTTCTTGTCAATCGAGCGATCACATAAGTGTCGTTAACATTCAAGCGTTTAACATCACCTACTTTGGTATCCTCTTCAAAGGCCCAGTTGATGATGGATCGATCGTTACCAATGCCTGGGATATTTGCATCCAAATTCCCAATTTTGTTTACCGGTTTTGGAGTGAGGGCATTTTCCAAAGCTACTGCAGTATAATCTCCTTCCCGTGCTGCCTCTTCAAACTTAGCTGCATTTGAGAACACATCGCTCAAGGTTTTTTCTGAAGCTTCTATGTCCTGCGTAATCGTAGCTAATTTTACAAGTTGCTGCACATTCTTTTGACCTTCCACCTCAATAATATGGTATCCAAATTGAGTTTCTACTACGCCCATAGCCCCAACAGATTCTTCAAAAGCAAAATCTCTAAAAGGTGCCACCATTCGGCTATATGGAAACCAATCGTAGCGACCTCCATTTTCAATACTTCCTGCATCTGAGGAGAAATCTGTTACAAAGCCTTCAAACTTTGACTTGTTAGACCTTATAATTCTCAAAAGGCTATCTGCCGTTACCTTTGCTTGCTCCTTAGTTCTTGTGATGCTGTCTGTTCTATTGAGTCCAATAGGGATAAGGATATGTCTGGCTTTCGCCGAATCTGGTAATTGCTTACTCCCAATTACCTTGGTAATATTGTAGGTGAAATCTACCTTATAAGGCCCATAAACATCACCTTCGGCCACGTTCATGATCGTATCGGTTAACGACGGTGGCAAATCACTTTTGAAGTACCAGCGATCCACATAGCTCACATCAGATTTGTCATTCACATAAATTTCGGCATCTTCGGTGGTTTTAAACTCTGGGATTAGACTTTCAATGTCCAAACGTTTCTCCTCCTGATCTTCTAAAGAAGGTTCTTCCAAGAAAGAAACATATTCCAAATCTACGGAAGGTTCCACTTCGAACTTCTCAGGATTGGCTTTGATATAGGCCGCAATCTCTGCTTCTGATACCTCTACATCCTCATCGGCTATTTTGGTATAGGGAATATGAACGTAGTCCACGTTGATCTTGTCATTTTCAAAACGGTATTGTTGTTCTCCTTCGGCAGAGGTAGTTATCAAACCGCCACGTACCATATTCAAATAATGATTTTGTAAAATGCTTTCTTGCGTTCTTTGCAAATAATCATTCCATTCCTGCTGAGCTTTTGGATTTCCTTTAATATCCTGCATGTACTGTTGTACTCTTGCCTCACTATAGAAACCATTTTCGTCTTGAAAAGTTGGGTTATTGGCTAGTGCCTCGCTCAAAGTTTCGGCGAGCTGCTCCTGACTGATGGTCATCCCTAAGGCATCCACTTGCTGCTGCATTAAAGTGCTTCTTAATTCACGCTCCCAGATAACACCCATGGCCTGAGCTGTAGTTGAATTTGGCCCTAAAGATCTCTGGTAAGCTTCTACTTGTCCCATAAAGTCGGCGCGAGAAAGGTCAGTACCATTAATAGAGGCTACGGTGTCCTGAATCTCCGGTCCACCACCACCTTTGGTAAGGCTATCACTTACGATGAAGGCAAAAAGCGCCAGCGCAATAATGATGATCAGGAAAATTCCTCTTTTACGAATGTTGTTTAATATTGCCATTTTATACTTAAAATTTATAGGCCTTCACCTGCATGATCATCATGTAAAGGCTTTATTAGTACCCTATTCTGAAAAAAGCTAATTTAGGCCTTTGAAAAAAGGGGTATTTTGTTTTTAATTAGTGGGCGAAAATACCATTTTCCGAGCAGTTATAAAAAGGTTCCTCCTAAAAAAGTGGGGCTTTTATCGAAAAATTAATTCTGTAGGTTCTTTTTAAGAGAGACCAATTCAATTTTGGTGTTAGAAACTTCCAGAATTTTTATTACAATGTCTTCCATTTCGACGATCTCATCCTGTTTTGGAATTTCCTCAGTAAAATTAACAATCATTCCGCCCAATGTTTCATAGGCATCATTTTCTGGTAAGTCGAGTTTATAGGTTTCATTCAAATAATCCACCTCCAAACGAGCAGAGAATTTATAATGATTCTCTCCTATTTCCGCCTCGATCAGGGCTACGGAATCGTGTTCGTCTTCTATTTCTCCAAATAGCTCTTCGATGATATCCTCAACAGTTATAATTCCGGAAGTCCCACCATACTCATCGATTACAACGGCTATGCTTTTCCTTTTTTTGCTTAAGATGTTGAGTACGTCCTTGGCCAGCATAGTTTCCGGTACAAAAACAACGGGCATCAATATTTTTTTAAGAACACTGGGTTTTTTAAACAGTTCAAAAGAACGCACATACCCCAAAATATCGTCAATACTTTCGTTGAATACCAGAATTTTTGACAAGCCGGTATCAGTAAATAACTGTCCGAGTTCCTTTGGAGTTGTATGGACTTCAACAGCAACCACTTCGGTTCTAGGAATCATGACTTCGCGGGCTTTGACTCCCGAAAATTCCAATGCATTCTGAAAAATCTGTATCTCGCTATCAATCTCATCTTTCTCTTCGATGGATTCAATTTGTTCACTAATGTAGTTTCCCAATTCAACTTTACTGAAACTCAATTGCACGGCATCTCCTTCTGTTTTGAAAAACACTTTTAAGACCATATCCGAAATCCAAATGATAAATTCAGAAATAATAGAAAAAATCCAATAGAAAATATAGGCCGGAATAGCGAAGAACTTTAGGAGTCTATTGGCATAGACCTGAAAGAAAACCTTCGGTAAAAATTCGGCTGTCAAAAGAATAATGAGGGTCGAAATGATGGTATGTACCACTAACTGAGCGGCACCGTTCACGGGAATAAGATCAACCAAAAGGGCCCCCATAAAAAAGCCGTAGACCACCAGTGCAATATTGTTACCCACTAGCATTGTGGCTATAAACTTTGAAGGTCGTTTGGTAATTTTCTTAAGAATGGCCGCCATTAAGTTCTTTTGCTTTTTTTCGATCTCAATATGAATCTTATTTGCAGAAACATAGGCGATTTCCATTCCAGAGAAAAAGGCGGAAAGCAATAAAGAAAGGACAATGATGACAAGTTGGTACTCCACTTTATCAAGTGTTTAGTTATGCACGGAACGGGGTCCTAACCTAAATTGGTTATTGATCACGGTTGCGCTCTTCCATTTTTTTACGAAATCTTCTTTTGAAGAAAAACATAAAAACGGCAACCACACCAAAGAACGCAAACAAATAGGATTGATCTCTGTTCGTTTCCCAATTGGTCACTACCATATAAATGGCAAAAATGAACATTCCAATATAGGCGTATTCAAAGAGTTGGTATATTTTATTGGTCATTGGTTTTTTCTGTTTTGTTCTGGTCAATAATTTGAATTCCGTCGTTTTTACGAGATAAAAATACGGTAAAATCTTCATTTGCATCGAACCTTGCTCCATCATTATAGGAGCCGTCGTTAAATGTGATGCGATAGGGCTTATCTGTGAAGACCCATTTGTTTTTTTGATCCCAGTAAAGTTGTTGTGCATTGAGCACATTTCCATCGGCGGTAACAAGCACTACATTTTCTCTTAAGTCCACGATATTTGTTTCTGGGTAGCGCATGGCATAATCTGAAGTTACTGTACTCTGCTCGCCATTTTCAAAAAAACGAACCTCAACTCCTTCTGGAAATTCCTGGTAGGAAAATTCAAAATTGGAATAATCTCGGATGCTAGGCGCAATTAAATTGGTAACCACCTTGCCAGAATCGGTATAAAACATGTTTACATTAATGCCTTCAGCAACGGGCAACCCGTCTTTCATGCTTAACTTTTTGACATTTTTATAGTTGCCTTCACATGCAAAAAGCGCAGTGGTCATTAAAATAACCACTGCGCTTTTTATCATATAATTGAAGGCTCGCATCTTATAAACTAGGAACCCTTACGCTTCCACCTACCCAGCAGCTGAAAGATACTGATTTGCCAGCCATTCCAGAACTAAAGATATCTGTTTTACTAGGCGCTAATCCTCTGTAGCTACTTGCAGCCTTTCTTGCTGAACCAGCGATAGAAGGATCTACTCTGGCTGCCTTATCTGCCATAGCAGCTGCTAACCAATTAATGGCTCTCTTCTCAAAAGGTGTACTTCCACAGCTATTTGCACTCTTGTTGTACATAGAGGCAATTTTAAGATAAGCTCTTCCCGAGTTTGGCTTCAGCTCCAATACCTTTCTGAAGTATTTTCTAGACTGCCCATAACTTCCTTTCTTGTAGAAATTATCTGCAATACTGTTATAATATCCAACTTTTCTATTTGGATCGGTTTCCAATTCAACAGCTTGGTTATAGTAGTCCAATGCCTCACTGGATTTCCCATCCTTTTCAGCTAATCTACCTAAGTAGAACGCAGATGCTGCAGAAGGTTGTAAGCTGTGCAACTGTTGTACCATTTGATAGAACAATGGCGTTTCGCAATCCTTAGAATTCAATTTTCCGGCAGAACTCTTCAACCAGGCTACATCATTTTTCTTCTCTTCCCAAAGCTTTTCATATAAAGGAACTAAGTTCGTACAATCTGCAATTGCACCCAATTTGGTGTCAATACTACCTCTAATTTTTCCGTAGCTCGTTAAGTTGGTTTCATACCCTTTCATTCTCTTTTTCTCCTTAGAAGTAAGTGCTGTACCCGCCTCTTCTTTATCGATCAACTGAGAAAGTTTACTGGCGTACTTTCCTTCCTCTTTGTTAATTTTATCTTGAATGATATCATAAAGGTCGAAAACTTCCTGAATGTCCTTTTCCTTACTGTCGAATAGATCTCTCGCTAAAGAAAAATAAGTATACAAACTTTTTGGGCTAGTAAAAGTAGCCTCGTCTTTTTTATAAGCTGCATCGAACGCATCGAACTGTTGTTGTTTCGTTCCGATCGCATTATCGTACTTCAACTGAGCTACTTTGGCCATATTCTTTCCAACCTTAGTTTTGCTTGGATAGTTCGTCATTTGAAGTTCAAAGTTCTTCTCGTAAGCTCCCAGCTTAGACTTGTCCCCTTTTTCTATCAAATATTTAAACATTTTCTCCGCATATTGATAGGTGGCCATGCTATATTTAGGGCACTCCTTAACAACTTTATCATAGTGAGGTAAGGCAGCTTCATAATTCTTTGCCTTAGCCGGCTCTATAAATAAAGAAGCCGTAGTGACACATTCGTCCATTTGCGCTAACATGTTACCGCTAAAAGCAACGGCAAAAACAGCTAGAAGTAAAGTAACTTTCGTTTTCATGGTGGTAGTATTTATTTTATTAATCATAATATCTTTTTTCAAACCATCTGTCATTGAGTGACAAACTTATGAAGGTGTTAAAAAATGTTTCTTTTACTAGTCCGACGTTGGTTGTTCCTCTTCTTCCAATTTCGAAACCGAGGTTCACATTGGAGAACAATCTGCCGACAGGTAGACCTACTCCAAAAGATATGCCAAACTCACTAATAGATTCTCCGTTAACAATAACTCCTGTTTCTTCAAATCGGAAACCTCCTCTGTAAACAACTCGTTTCCAGTAATTTCCCAGAGCATTGTAATTCGGAATATAGAACCCTCCAATTTTATATTTCGCTGCATCTTCGAAGGAAGCATTCTCCAATTCAAAAGTTCTATTGGTAAAATTACTTGTTTTTTGCGAAGAATACTCACCTCCAATGAACCATTTTTTAGGTTTTCCAATTCCGGCCCCTAATGAGATTTGCGAAGGAAAGTTAAAATCGGTATCAGCCACATCAATATCTCTAACATCAACGGGGGTTACCGTTCCAGAGGGCAGCAACAATGTTGTTTCCAGTACTCTAGTATTTTCAGAATCAAATTGGGTCTCTGGTGTATACGTTATGGAAGACATAAACTCCAATTGCTCGTTAACCATGGTTTTATAGATAGCCCCTAAATTATAGCTGAAACCTAAAATATTTGAGTTATTCGTTTCTCTAGTTCCAAATTGGACGCCCTCTTGCGTGGCCGTGGCAACGTTCTCTATGGTTCCAAAGTTATAATTGGCATCCACACCAATACTGAAATTAGGAGTAATTTGATAAGCCAATTGAAAGAAAGCCTTATTTAATCCACCAGTTCCCTCATATTGTGTTATTGTAGTTTCATTTTCATTCTGCAATTTATATCCTGAGGACGAATAGGGAACCAATCCAAAACTTGCACCAAACTTACCCATGGGGATTCCCATGGCCAGATAGTCCAAAGTGGTTGTTGTAGCGTTCTGAGATGCGGTGGCGGTTTCCAGCTTATTGAACTTATGGCTACCGGCCAAAGTGTAATTAACTAATCGTAGTCCAGCAATCGAGGCAGGGTTTTGTATGTTCATATGTATGCTATCGCTATACACACTTATTCCACCCATCGTTCTATTTTCTACAGTTCCCTTAAATTTAAGAGTCCCTATTCCAAAAAATGAGTAGGGAGATGTGGTTCCCTGTTGTGCCATTGCTAATCCAGAGGTCAACAGCATGATTGCTATAAAAATTCGCTTCAACATTAATCCTTGTTAATTTCTAATATGTAGTTCAATCCCTCCAATAGAAAATTAGAGTTGGCAAAGATGTCATTTTTTATGCTATCTCGCAAAAAATGAGCGTCTCCACCTGTTAAAATCACTGTTAAATGGTAAAAGTTTTCGATGTAGCGATTAATAAATCCTTCTATTTCGGATATAACGCCCTGATAAACGCCAATATGCATCGAATTATTTGTGGAGTCTCCAATTAAATTTTTGGGTGCCTCAGCGTTCAAAAGAGGTAAATTAGCCGTGAAATGGTGCATGGCTTTGTACCTCATTTCCATTCCCGGTGTAATGGCACCTCCTAAGTATTTATTTTCCGAAGTCAAAAAGTCGTAAGTAATACAGCTACCGGCATCAATAACCAATACATTTTCCTGAGGATACTGGTGCGCAGCGGCACTTACCAAGGCAATTCTATCGACCCCCAAAGTTGTTGGGGTTGCATATTCGTTACTGAAGGGTAATTTCAATTGATGTGATAACACTAAGACAGGGACGTTTTGTTTCAATGTACGAAGTTCTTCTTCCGAAAAGCTCCCAACGGACGAAACAATGCACTGCTTTAATTGGGTGTACTCATTAACGATATCCTGTAGGGTATTCAAAAAGTTATTTTTTTCTGAGATCACCTTGGTTTGTAGCTTACCGTCATTAAAGACCGCCAGCTTCATTAGGGAGTTTCCTACGTCAATTATTAGATTCATTTGAGCTTGTGAAGGGCTAAAAATACAATTTGAATTAACAAGGGGTTGTTAAGACACTATTAAAAGATTTTCGCTGCCCAAATTTCCGAGTTTCTGGAAAATGAAGACGCATTAAGGTTGTCATTTAAAGATGCTTTAAATAAGTCTTAATATTTTTTAAGTTAATGTTTTGGAATCCTCAAAATAGATTTATATTTGCAACCGCTTACGCGAGGTACCTTAGCTCAGTTGGTAGAGCAACGGACTGAAAATCCGTGTGTCCCTGGTTCGATTCCTGGAGGTACCACTTGTAAAGATTGCAAACCCTTGAATATCGTTAGATTTTCGAGGGTTTTGTGTTTTATAGACTTTGTCAATGCTAAAAAAACAACAAACCCCTACGGCATACCGTAAGGGATCTGTTTCTCCGTTTTTCTTCTCCCCAGAAATTGGAAAACAGAGTAAAACCATTACAATGCTACTACAAGCATTTCAATAAATTTTACGGTTTTCCTTAATAGGGTTTATTAAATAAGTCCCAGGTCCTTAACGATGGCTACAAGGTGCGTGGCATTGTTGGCCTTAAATTGAATTTTAAGACTGTTAAGCCTTTTTTCAACAGAACTCAAACTTGCAGGTTTTATGTTTCTTTTTTTAAACTGAAGACTAATCTCGTCTTGTGAAAAACCCGATGCCAGTTGCTTAACCAATTGTACATCGTATTCGTCAATATCCAATCCGCCGTTATTTTGGAGTGCAGCTGCTACCTGCGGGGATACAAAACGTTTATTTGCGTGTATCTGATTTAGTGCTTTCTCCAATTCCAACAATCCCTGCCTTCCTTTACAGACATAAGCATCTATTTCGAACCGTTGAAATAAGGATCTCACCTTTTGAATGCGATCTTCCACGGAGTACACCAGGATCTTCAATTCGGGGTGCTCTTTATGCAATACCGATATTAGATCTTCTCCCGAAGGATAGTGCTGTGTGCGATAGTCAACTTTAAAAGACAAATCGGTAATGAGAAGTTCATAAGGTTGTTCATTTCTAATGGCACTCTTCACATGCAAATAGGCATCATCACAATATTGAACCGGAAAAACTGCGTTAATTTTCAACTCCTTAAGCTTTGCTAAAACTCCTGTGTTAATACTTCCCAGATCATCCGCTATTAAAACTTTATTAAACATACTACACTTGCATTTTAGCCTCAAACCCTTTGTTGGGTTCCGATTCAAAAGTAATTCTTCCATGAAGCGCTTCCATACGGTTTTCCACATTTTGAAGCCCATTACTTTTTTTCAAATTACAACCTATCCCGTTATCCTTATAATGAATAGATATCCTCCTATTCATTTGATCGAAACGCATAAGCACATGCGAAGCTTTACTGTGTTTCCGCATATTGGTTAGTAATTCTTGAAGCACTTTATAGATTGTTTTCTTTTTTAATTCTGAAATTTCGTTCCAATCCACCTTAGCGTTGTTTTGCGTAACTATACTTATTTCAGCGGTCTCATAGCTTCGAAATAAATCATCCAATTGCTCATTAAAATTTATCTCTACATCCACTAAGCCATGCTCTTTGGATATGTCCCTCGTTTTGGCATAAATACCATCCAAATCGTCTAACAATTCGTCTTTGGAATTTGAACTGGACTGTAACTTGGTCATCACTTGATATAGGTCATTCGCTACCTCATCATGCACTTTTTTTGAGATTCGGGATTCGGTAAGAAAGACCTCACGCACTTTTTCTTTTTTATGACGCATCCTGATCATTAAAATCAAGGACACAGCGACCACAAGAATCACTATAGCTGTAGCTTGGAATGCAATTCGCTTGCTCTTTTCCTTTATGGCCCTAATCTCATTTGCTTTTGTTCGTTGCTCCTCTAAGTCTAAATTGTACTTAAGACCGGCATAGGCATTACGACTTTGTTGTTTTACCCGGTCCAAACTATCAACTAATGCTCCATACTCGATCGCCTCAAGGTTTTGATCTAACTTCAACTTTAGCAATAATGCCGTTTTACGGTATACTGGATTCTCAAGCGAATCTGCCACCACTATCGCCCTATTTGCATAATCATTTGCAGTGACACGATCCTCACGATCCAAAAAATAATTGGCTAGATCCTTATAACTGGAAAACAGGCCTTGCAGATCATTTTCTTGCAGCCTTAGCTTCATGGCAAGATCAAGGTTTTCCAGAGCCTGAGGTTCATCTAATTTGGATTGATTTAATCCATAATTTCCAATCACAGTTGCCGCATCCCTGGAGCTTAACTCCGATCGACGTTGGTATGGAAGCTCTAAAGCTTTCAAGGCCTGAGCATACTTTTTTTGGTCCTTATAAATGTTAGAAATATTATTAAATACTGAAATACTATCGGCTTTGCTTTTATTAAAACGCAGGATTTTACGTTAGTATTTTATTTCATTTTCATAATCAAATCTATCTCGATAATTAGCTCCAAGTGATAACAATAATCTTCCCTTAGCCGAAAAATTTGAAGTATTTTCTTCCAAACTATCAAGAATTTTAAGGGCCGTAATGGCATTTTTCTCACTATCGAAATACTGACCTATTTTAAGTTGTCCCATGGATACCAATTCCAGGTAATACGCTGCATTGGCCGAATCCTTTCTTTTTAGTTTTGCTTCCAATTCGTTTTCAAAAAAGGCAATGGCATCTAAAGTTCTTTGGTTATTTTCAATTTTAAGAAGGCTTTCATAATGATAATTAACACTATCCTGCTTTGACTGACTATAGACATAACAAGCACTTGCCAGCAAAAAAAAGGTTTGCCACAAAATAAAGAGGAATGAAAAATATGGTTTTTCCATTCCTCTAAGTTACTAACTATTATTTAGCTATTAATCCCCATCTGGTGGCGGTGGAGGCGGTGGAGGAGGAATTATAATATCGTCCCCGCAACAAGCCTGTGGCACGTTTTCTTGTTGAATAATGGCATCCGGGGTACAAGAAAAAAGACCCAAATTGAGGAAAACCGTAACTGCTATTAAAAACATTTTTTTCATTTTACTCTTATTTTATTTCGGACATACCAGTGGCCGTCCGAGTTATCAATCGGATTAATTTTGCGCAGGTAATTCGCGCTAAAAAGTGAAGAGACGTCTCGTTCTCAAGTCGAGAAGTGAGGAGGGCAGCGGAAGAGTTTTATCACTACTTCTCAATCGTTCAAATGCTCTTTGCCACGACTCCAAATTAGAATTGGTTGAGTTCGTAAAACCTCATTACGCTTGAGGCAACAATCAATTCTGAAGTAAATAAAAGGAAGGTATTTCCGAACTAATGGAAATTTGATGGAAGTTAAATCGAAACTTCATGGAATTAGATTTCCATGAAAATTCGATGGAAGAAAATAATTTAATAGGTTGTATATCATATAATTATATGCATAGGAAATTAATTAAAGCAGCCTTCCAAAAGGCTTCAAAGGACATCGGGTCGAAAACACCACATCGCATTGCTGAATATATTTCGAATACTATTCAAGAAAATAGCCGTGAGACTTATGGAGTAAGAAGCTTAACAGACAATCATAAGCTGGCCATTGAGGGTTCAGAAAAAAACATTGAGTTTAGGCAGGGCGTAGTTCAAGCCCTTTGCGAATTTTTGGGGCATAAAGATTTCCAGGAATTTCAACGCAAAAATCACGAACAAAAATTGCCCCTAGGCAAAAAGGTGATGTTCGTGATTAAAAAAAAGAGGGCCATTGTCGTTATTATCCTGATCGCATTCCTTACAGTTACGGTCATTACCTATGTAAATAAGGAGCGTTGGATGGAGTGGAAACAAGACCACTATAAGGAAGTTTCATTTGACAGCGAAAAGCTAACCAATGGAACGCTAAAATTGTATAATAAAGATCGGATCAACCGCTTTAGACAAGTATTTCCGGATTGCAGTTATCCCTTCTTCAAAGAAAATGGAAGTGAAAACCTCTGGTATGGAAAAAATAAAGACGGCGTTTACGAATACTTCACAGATCTGGGCCTCCACCCAAATACAGGGAGGACTTTAAAAAAAATAACGGAGTACATGGTAGAAACGCACATATGTAAGTCTAATTAAATCTCACTTCTAATTGAAGAAAGACAACTGGACAACTCGCTTTTAGACATTGTTATAAAGGCGGAAGGAACAAACCGTTTGCATGGATGCGCCATAAACTTTGATCAATGCAATGCGCAACACCCTTGTCCAATACATCATTTTATTGTTAGTGTAAAGAATGAGCTTGAGGAAAACGTCAAAAATATAAGGTTAAGGGATCTTGGAGCAAAAGGCAGCATTCAACTTTCAGCACAATAAAAATTCTAATGATCGGCTTATCCAACAAACTCCTTAAAAATTATATAGACACCCATCAATAAAACAAACCAGCCAAAGGCCTTTTTGAGTTTTTTCCCATCGATAAATTTGTTAAGCCAAATACCAATGAATATTCCAACCACAGAAACCGCTGTGAAACCAAGTAGAAAAACCCAATCTATTTGTAAGTTTTCTATATCTCCTATAAAACCAATGAGGGATTTGATGGCAATAATCAACAGCGAAGTAGCCACTGCCTTTTTCATAGGTAGTTTTGCCAAAACAACCAAAGCGGGAATGATCAAAAACCCTCCACCAGCTCCAACGATACCCGTGAGTATTCCTATTACAATACCTTCAATAATAATGAGCGGATAATTATAGCTTACTTGAGTTTCAGTTTCCGGTTTACCTTTTCTATCCCGAATCATAGAGATGGAAGCTATGAGCATGATCACGGCAAAGAATATCATAATTCCAATATTCTTGGTAACCATGAAATCACCGACTTCAAACAACTGTTCGGGGATGGCTGGTACGATAAACTTTCTGGCAATGTATACGGCAATGAACGCCGGAATGGCAAAAACAATAGCTGTTCTAAAATCCACCAAACCCTTTTGCATATTTCTGAAGGCACCCACTAAAGCAGAAACTCCCACCACAAATAAAGAATAAGCGGTAGCCGTTACCGGGTTGATATATAGCAAATACACAAAAATGGGGACGGTAAGAATGGAACCTCCACCACCTACTAGTCCAAGAACAATTCCTATAACAAGAGCTCCGAAATAGCCGATAATTTCAATAAGTTCCATTGAATAGTTAGTTTCAGCAAAACTATACAAAGCATCCGGTTCGTGAAACAACTTTCATAACAAAATCTTCCCGTCTCCAAATTATTTTAAGAAATATGTTGAAAGTTTCCCAAAACACTGCAAAGGTCCAACGAAAATTAATGGCTATTACTCCAGTTATTTGAACTCTGTCTGATAAAAGGTTGTAGCGTCTGCTAATAACTGTGCTAGTTTTTCTTTTTCTGAATTTATACGCGGTTCACTCCAATCTAAGTAATTCACAAAATCCTTGAGCACAATATCAGAATAGGCTTTTACCGTATTTACATTGAAATACAAGCTCCCGGTTCGACGCACAAAGAAGTCGGCTAAACCATTCGCCATTTCGTAGTGAACGGTATACCATAATTCGGCCCTGATAAGTTTCTCCAGAGGATCTTTATTCGCATAGAAATTAAGTTTTCTCATTATTACATCTGCCTGCTTCCCATAGGTTGAAACTAAATACCAGGCAAAATAGGGGTCATCGATTCCAAATTCCAAAAGGTTTTTCTCAACTTCAGCTTCATAGGCAACTACTTCCATGGATGAAGACATAACAGGATGTACCAAACTAATGTTTCTGGTATCCGATTTTTTCAATTTACTTTTCCGTTTCTTCGACATGGTCTTTAAAACCGATTCGATAACGCGATGCGCCATTTTCCGATACCCCGTCAATTTTCCTCCTGCAATAGAAATAAGTCCAGTTTTGGATATAAACAATTCGTCTTTGCGCGACAACTGTGAAGGATCTTTATCATCTTCATGAATTAACGGTCTTAATCCGGCCCAGTTGGACTCGATATCCGCCTCGGTCAATGCTATAGAAGGGAACATCTGATTAACGGCATTCAAAAGATAGTTGGCATCTGCTTTTGTTGCGACTACTCTTTCAAGGTTACCTGCATAATTAGTATCGGTCGTGCCTACATAGGTAACACGTCCTCTCGGTATAGCGAAGATCATCCGGCCATCTGGAACATCAAAATAAATGGACTGTTTGATGGGCAACTTTTCAGCAGGAAAAACCAAGTGCACCCCTTTGGTTAAATGCAAATGCTTGTGATTCAAAGACGCATCTTTTTGGCGCAACAAGTCAACCCAGGGACCAGCTGCAGAGACATAATTTCGAGCTTTTACATTGATTTTCCTTCCTGAATTGTGATCCATACAATTCACACTTTCAATTTTGCCGTTACTATTGTAGACAAAAGTTTCCATTTCGCAATAGTTAACGATGGTCGCACCAAACTCTGCCGCTTTTTTAAGCAGTTCGATAGTCAATCTCGCATCATCGGTACGATATTCGGCATAATACCCACCTCCCAATAGGGTTTCTTCATTTAATAAAGGCTCTTTTGAAAGGGCTTCTGATTTATTCAGCATTTTTCTCCGATCATCGCCTTCCACATTAGCCAAAATATCATAGACTTTTAGCCCAATAGAAGTGAGCATTTTGCCATAAGTGCCTCCTTCTATTAATGGCAAGAGCATTTTTTCGGGCACCACCAAATGAGGCGCCAATTTGTGCACAATAGCTCGTTCGGTACCAGATTCTTTCACCAATCCAATTTCCATCTGCTTTAGGTATCGAAGTCCGCCGTGAATAAGTTTGGTAGATTTATTACTGGTTCCGGATGCAAAATCATTCTTCTCGATAAGACAGGTTTTAAGTCCGCGAGAAGCCGCATCCAAAGCAATTCCAGAACCTGTAACGCCCCCACCAATGATGATCAGATCAAATTTTTCTGAAGTGAGCTTTTTTAGGTGTTTTCCCCTATCTAAGACCGAGAACCTAATGCTCTTTTCTTTTTTTTTATTCTTATTTGTTTTGGTTCGGTCCACGGCTTTTAGCCATTTTTTATATTTCTGTTTGCGAGTTTTTGCACTCATTTTAGGGGTGAAAACCGTGTCCACTTGTCGTACCTGGTTCACAGCATCCATGGACCAGACCTTGGCCTTTATACCAGCCAATAAAGCAGCTCCAAGTGCAGTCACTTCGAGCATTTTAGGACGATCCACCGAGACATTCAGCATATCACTTTGGAACTGCATAAGATAGTTATTAGCACAAGCTCCTCCGTCTACTTTTAATGTAATAAGTTCCTTTCCACTATCTTCCATCATAGCGTCGATCACATCTTTAGATTGGTACGCCAATGCTTCGACAGTGGCCTTAACAATTTCTTTCCGACCCGTATCTAAGGTCAAGCCATGAATAGCACCCTTCGCATTACCATCCCAATAAGGCGCACCTAATCCCGCAAAGGCCGGTACGACATATAGATTTTTTAAAGGAGGAATGCTTTCACAAATTTCTTCAGTTTCCGAAGCATTACTAATAATTTTCAATTGATCCCGTAACCATTGGATGGATGCACCTCCACTAAAAATACTCCCCTCAAGCACATATTTTATGGGTTCATTTTCAATGCTGCAACTTAGGGTTGTTAGCAATCCATTTTTAGACACCACTTGTTTTTTACCGGTGTTCAATAGCATGAAACACCCTGTTCCGTAAGTGTTTTTAGCAATTCCACTTTTATATCCTCCTTGTCCAAACAGGGAAGCCTGTTGGTCACCTGCCACTCCATAAATTGGGATGCTATGACCGTTAAAGTTGAGCTCGCCAAAATTAGACGAAGAGCTTTGTACGTCCGGTAACATAGAGGCAGGAATATTTAATGCTGTGAGTAGCGTGTTGTCCCAGGACAGGTCTTTTATATTAAAGATCATGGTGCGAGATGCATTGGTATGATCTGTAAGGTGCTTTTTACCCTTGGTAAATTTGTAAATCAACCAACTATCTATAGTTCCAAAGCAAAGTTTACCTGCTTCGGCCATCGTTTGCGCTTCAGTAACATGGTCTAAAATCCATTTCAATTTGGTTCCTGAAAAATAAGAATCTATAACCAGACCTGTATTTTCCCTAACATATTCGGACCATCCAGCCTCTCGTAAATGGTCGCAAATAGCAACGGTTCGTTTATCCAGCCATACGATCGCATTGTATAAGGGTTCACCTGTTTCTCTATTCCAGACAACGGTAGTTTCACGCTGGTTGGTAATACCAATAGCAGCCACCTCCTCCGGAGCAATTTTAGTGTCCTTCATCACCTGTTCAAAAGCCTCTAACTGATCGTGGTAAATCATCATTGGATCGTGCTCGACCCAACCCGATTGAGGGTAATGTTGTGTCAATTCTTTTTGAGAAATTCCAACGATGTTTCCGTTCAAGTTGAACACTATGGCACGAGTACTGGTAGTTCCCTGATCAAAAGCAATAACATATTTTGCGCTCATCATAGTGCTTTTCTAACGGAAAATGAGATAGGTGCTAATCACTAAAATGGCAATGACTATTCCAATGGTCTTGGCATGCTTCCAAGGAGTAATATCTATTTCGTCGGTTACTTTGGGTTGATAAACATCTAATTTTGGATATAGTTTTCCGATCACCAGCATAATGGCCACATTGAGTACGAATAAGATTCCCATCACATGGAGAAAATGGGGATATGCCTGCGCTTTGAGAATATTTAATGCTTTTGGATCTGTGATACCCTGAGCGGCCGCCTCCATCATTGCCGCATCTATAAAATACGGCTTCATTATAAATTGGCTTACCAAATACATAACTACGCCTAGGGTTAATACGATTTTGGCTCCCAGGGCCGGTACTTTTTTAGTAATGATTCCAATGAGGACAACGGCCAAAATAGGAACGCTCATACTACCCAAGGATTCCTGAATATAGGCAAATAGTCCATCTGGAGCATTGGCAATTAAAGGAGCAATACACATGGAAAGTATGGCTAATAACAACCCAAAGTACTTACCAGCTCTTACTGTTTGCTGCTCTGTAGCATCTTTTTTTACATATTGCTTGTACAAATCGAAACCATAAAGTGTTGCACTGCTGTTTAACAAACTATTGAACGAACTCAACACGGCTCCAAATAATACGGCAGCAAAGAATCCCATAAAAGCACCGGGTAAAACTTTACGTACCAAAGCCGGGTAAGCTTGATCTGCATTGTCTAAATTTCCTTCAAATAAATGCCATGCGATAATTCCCGGAAGGACAACGATTACGGGAATTAAAAATTTGACAAAGGCCGCGAGCATCATCCCTTTTTGCCCTTCCTTTAAGCTTTTGGCTCCGAAAACGCGTTGTAAAATGGACTGATTGGTTCCCCAATAATATAATTGTGCGATCATCATTCCTGTAAAAATAGTGCCTATAGGTATGGAGGCATCGACAGCTCCAATAGAATCGAATTTTTCGGGATTACTATCCCAAAGAATTTGAAACCCTTCTCCTACACTTCCATCGCCAATAGCCATCAAACCGAAAACTGGAATCAAAAGACCTCCAATTAGGAGTCCAATAGCGTTGATCAAATCTGAAACGGCTACGGCTTTTAGCCCTCCGAAAATCGCGTAAATGACACCAATCACCCCAATAGTCCAAACACAGATCCAAATAACGGCCGATTGTGATATGCCCAGAGTTTCTGGTAAATCGAACATGGTGCTGAACGCCAGGGAACCAGAATACAATATGGTGGGAAGTAAAACCACGCCATATGCCACCAAAAAGAGTATAGAAAGTATGCCTTTGGTTTGGGTATCGAACCTGCCCTGAATAAATTCGGGAATGGTCGTGATACCCGAGCGCATATATTTGGGAAGCAAGAAAATAGCGGTAATGATAATTGCAATTGCCGCCAAGGTTTCCCATGCCATCACCAATATCCCCTCTGTAAAGGATTGTCCATTAAGACCTACAATTTGCTCTGCCGAAAGATTGGTAAGCAACAAAGAACCAGCAATGGTAATTGCTCCTAATGTTCTTCCTCCGAGGTAGTAACCGTCGGCGGTACTTTCATCAGTTTTGCGCGTGGCATACCAAGCTACAATGGCTACAAGCACTGTAAAACCTATAAATGAAATTATTGATAAAGCTTCCATAATTAGTTTGTTTTAACTGGTTAAAGATGTCCAATACAGAGATACTCAACGTCATCCACTCTGTAGAATAAAAACAGCATGCATCCAGAGCAGTTTTGCGTAAACTTCAATTATCAAGCTTCACAAAAATCCTCTAAAATCGATTTTGCAATAGTGGTATTGGTATTATTGGTTGTGGTTTAAAGATATATATTTTTTTATTCTGAATGAATTTTGAAATAACTATTCTTTGTAACCATGCATGAAATTTTGCAGTTCTTTTTCTGAGATCATAGCATTAGCCCCTTCTTTTGAGGCGACGATAGCCCCTACTGCGCAGGCGGCTTTTAGCGCGTTCTGAGGTGTGTCTTGTTTCAGAAATAAATAATGAATTAAGGTGGCCAAAAACGAATCACCCGCCCCCACGGTATCAACAACGTTCACTTTAAACCCGTCGTGTTCATAAAATTTGCCCAGATGAAATAAGAGTGCTCCGGCATCTCCCCTGGTCACACAAACGGAAGTCGTACTGGTGATCTTGACCAGCCATTCTACTTGGTTTTTCATGTTCTTTTCTTGGCAACCCAGGACATCACAAACTTCCAGTAATTCTTCATCATTGAGTTTAATGAAATCAGCCAACTGCATCAACTCGTAGACCATTGAAATATGATAATGCGGGGCGCGAAGGTTGACATCAAAAATTTTAGTGTTGGCTACAAGCAACAGTCTGCGAAGGGTCTCTCGATTCAGTCCACCCCGGATGGCAAGACTTCCAAAAAGAAAATAAGGAGTCTCACCCACCGCCTGAATTAGTTCTGATGAAACTTCTATAGCATCCCAAGCCACTGGCTTCAGAATATCATAGCTAGCACAGCCACCTTCATTTAAGGTGATACTTACCTGTCCTGTTGGTAATTTATCATCCCTTTGAATAAACTCCTGACAGAGCCCACTTTGTGTAATATAGCTGGTAATCTCTACTCCTAATGTGTCTGTTCCAATTCGGCTAATAATAGCGGCTTCAACGTTAAAGGAATGTAAGCGCAAGGCTACATTTAATGGAGCGCCACCAATAATTTGTTTGTCGGGAAATACGTCCCACAAAATCTCTCCAAAACAAATTACTTCTCTAGTCCGCATTATCTTCAGTAAGTTGCTTTTCCAGATCTTCCAAAGAAACACCTTTGGTTTCCGGCATCTTAAATAATGCCCAAAGCAATTGAAGCACCATCATTCCGGCAAAGAAATAGTAAATCACTTCCAGGCTTTCTCTAAATACTCCTTCTTTGTCATCGATAAAAAATGGTGTAACCATGGTAATAATAGCAGCAAAAACCCAGTGGGTTCCAGTCCCCCAGCTTTGTCCATAAGATCGAACTCTATTTGGAAATATTTCAGAAATAAATACCCATATCACGGCACCTTGTCCAATGGCGTGGGACGCTACGAATAGGCAAATAAATGTAATAAGTGCCGTCGGACTCAAATCGAATTGAAAGCAGATCCCAACCATAATAAGACTAAAGATGTATCCAATAGATCCAATGATTATGAGTTGTCGTCTTCCCAAACGATCAATCAATCGAACTCCAACAAGAGTGAACAACAAATTCACTATTCCAATCGCAATCGAATTAAAAAGAGAATCGGAGCCTCCCAATCCGGCTTGCTCCAAAATTTGAGGTGCATAATAAAGCACAAAGTTGATTCCTGACAGCTGATTAAAAAATGCAATTAAAAAACCAAGCCAAAGCACCCTCTTGTATTTTTTCTGAAACAAGTTATCGCTACTTTTTGGCAAGTTGGCATCTAGCTTTATTTCCGCTAAATGTTTTTTGGCAACGTCAATTTTCTCATATATAATTTGAAGTATGGAAAGTGCGCGATCATCGTCGCCTTTTTGTAACACTAACCACCTTGGGCTATTTGGCACCCTCAAAACCATTAAGGTATAGGCCAAAGCTGGAATAGCCTCTACCCCAAGCATCCATCTCCAGTCGTTTGTACCACCAACTCCTTTTAAAGCCCAGTTGGAAATGAAGGCAACCATAATTCCAAATACCAAACAAAATTGATACAAGGCTCCTAAACGACCTCTTTTTTCAGAAGAAGTAATCTCAGAGATATAAATAGGTGCAGCCACAGAAGATATTCCAACACCGACTCCTCCTATAAAACGAAACCAAGAAAATAAATACGGATTCGACACTAAGGCACTTCCAACAGCTGATACAAAAAAGAGGACTCCAATCCAGAACAAGGTCTTTTTACGTCCTAATATTTGAGTAGGGATTCCACCCAGAAGTGAGCCCAAAACAGTTCCCCATAACGCCATACTCATAATAAAAGTACCATGCATAAAAGGTGAAAGGTTCCACAGTTCTTGCAACGGAGTATTTGCTCCACTAATGACAACTGTATCGAAGCCAAAAAGAAAACCAGCAAGGGCCACAGTAATAGACCAAGTAAATATTTTATTCATTTTTCCAGATTGAAGTTAGTTGATTTCACGTTTTGACAGGAACATATAGAAACATTTATGCCTGTTTGGGTTATGAAAATTTGACTAAATATATAGGAAATAAAATTAAAGCTTAGCGACCATTGGTTTTATAAAATTTATCCCAATAACGGCTTCAAACCAAAACAAGAATCTAAGATAAATGGTATTATTTTGTTGAATTGCGCTTAATGACAGCGGTTTTCAAAACCTTAGTAACTGGGGTAAACTCGGTTCCATCTCGCTTGGCCTTCATTTCTTTATGCAGGGTCTTAAAAGTCTTTTTCCCCATTTCATAGCCTGGCTGATTTACTGTGCTTAGGGAAGGTGTAATTGCCGACGCAATGAACCAATTACTAAAGCCCATAATAGAAATATCCTGAGGTACCTTAATGCCCATTTCATTAAAAACTGAAATGGCTCCAATAGCCACTAGATCCGTAATGGCAAAAATTCCGTCCACGTCGTCGTGATCTTTTAGCAATTGCTTAGCGGCAGCTATTCCATCTTCATAATCCACCCGCTCGCAGATATAAACCAAGGAAGAGTCATAAACAATCCCATGATCTTCGAGCGCCTTTTTATAACCAAGAAATCGATCGATCGAATTTTGAGGTAAAAGCGCACCACGGAAATGAGCTATGCGCCTACAACCTGAATCTATAAGGTGTTTGGTTGCCTTATAAGCCGCCTCCCTATCATTGATTATGATCTTAGAACATTGGACGAGTTTCGAAATTTTATCAAACATGACCAGCGGAATTTCCAACTCTTTGACTTCCTGCAAATGAGAAATATCGGTTGTGGTACTGGCGAGAGAGATCATGATACCATCCACTCTTTTACTTATCAATAAATCGATCTGCTTTTTTTCGAGTTTAGATGATTCGTTAGACTGCAGTATAATAACGAGGTACCCTTTTTTCTCTGCCTGTTCGATAATCCCATTGACCACGCTCGAAAAAAAATGGTGTACCACCTCTGGAATAATCAATCCAACCGTCTTGGAACGCTGCATTCTAAGGTTAACGGCGAAGACATTTGGTTTGTAATGAAGCTTCTTGGCTTCTTCCTTAACAAGGGCCTTTGTCTTTTTACTAACGTCTGGATAATTTTTCAAAGCCTTTGAAACAGTCGTAATGGAAATTCCAAGGTTTTCGGCAATTTGTTTCAAAGTAACTTCTTTCATGGATAATGGGATAAACTCTTTACTCTGCAAAAAAGAGAAAAAAGATTGAAATAATACTAATTTTTTCTAAAAAGACTCAAATTACGAAAATAAAAAACGAAAACGTTTTCGGGTGCTAAATTGACGTTTTTCGGGCGCTTTTTTTATAAAATTGAAAAAATTGATTGAAATTAGACGGATGTTATTTTTAATATAAACTTAACATGAATGTTTCATAATTAATTAAGTGTTTGTAATTCTGTTAAACAGTCACTCTTAAAAAGAAAATATGATTATCCTCTGTGAGCGATTTAAAAGAGTTTGCTATACTGTGTTCCATGGCCAAGAATCTAATAATGGACCTAATAGTTTCTCTTTGCAAAATCAACCATGGGGGGCTTATTTTTAGGAGGATCGTACAGTAATTTTAAGTAAATCAATCCCCTGTACTGTGAAAGAAACAATACATTATAGTGGAGTCTATAAATTGGACAATGAAAACAGTTCGGTAAAGGGTCAAAAGAATTAGCCGTATTGTGAAGGGGATTGATTTTCTTATTAAAGACAACTAATAACCGTTATGTAAAATTGATTCTAGGGAAATTAAAGGTGTTTTCGAATCGCTTTAAACCAGCTGAAAATCAATTCATAGCATAAAAAATTGTATATTTCCGTAATATGGTTAACAAAAGGTTGACAAGGAAATAAGAAAAATTTAACAAGATCACTGAATATTAACAATTAATAATTTTTGAAAATTAACTTTAAACCGAAAACTATATGAAAAACAAATTACTAACTAAACTTTTGTTGCTCCCGGTACTTTTAGTAATGGGTAGTTCAGCATATGCGCAAATTGATGTTAGTGGAACTGTTTCGGACGCAACCGGACCAGTCCCTGGCGTAAATATTATCGTGAAGGGAACTTCCAATGGTGCGCAATCGGATTTTGACGGGAATTACTCCCTCAGCGGCGTGGCGAACGACGCTACCCTTGTTTTTAGTTACCTAGGTTATACCACTCAGGAAGTGGCTGTAAATGGCCAAAGTTCTATTAGCGTTACTCTGGCAGAAGACATTGAGTCCTTAAGTGAGGTAGTGGTAATTGGATATGGTACTACTACTGTAAAGGATGCAACGGGTGCCGTAAGCGCTGTAACCTCCGAAGAATTCAACCAAGGTGTGATTACCACCCCAGAACAGTTAATTCAAGGTAAAACAGCTGGTGTGCAAATTTCCCAATCCACTGGTGAGCCTGGTGCCGGAATTTCAGTCCGAATTCGAGGAGCAAACTCCGTACGATCTAACAATAATCCATTATTTGTAGTTGATGGTGTACCACTTTCAGGTGGAGCAACTTCTGCATCTGGACAGGATGTTGGTTTTGGTACGACAGGAGACAAAAACCCTTTGAGTTTTTTAAACCCAAATGATATTGAGAGCATCAGTATCTTAAAAGATGCTTCAGCAACTGCCATCTATGGATCTCGTGGTGCTAATGGAGTTGTCATCATTACAACAAAATCTGGTAGAGGTTCTAGAGGTGGTGTATGGGATGTTTCAAGTACCTTAAGTATTTCTTCGGTTGCTGAAACTTACGACCTTTTGACTACTTCAGAATATCTTGCCGCTACAGAAGCTAACGGTTTTGATCTTGATGAAAGAGATTTTGGAAATAGTGTGGACTGGCAATCATTCATTTTTAGAACTGCCGCTTCAACCAATAATAATGTAGGGTATTCTCATAGCTATGCCAATGGTAATGTAAGAGCTACTTTTGGGTATGGTAAAACATTTGGTGTGGTTCAAAACTCTGATTTGGAAAGAATCTCAGGTCGTTTGAATGCAAATCACCGTTTTTTAAATGAAAAATTAAATTTAGGATTACAGGCAAGTATCTCTCGTGTAAACGATGAGACGGCTCCAATTGGTGCAAGTGCTGGATTCCAAGGAGATTTAATTGGTGCTGCACTTTCTGCAAACCCAACGTGGCCAACCGATCCGAACTTTGATGGTACTGGTGGACTTTTAAGTCCTGCTACTATGTTGGAATACACTCAGAACATTTCGCATACAGACAGAGCTTTAATTAATTTCTCTGCAGAATACGATTTTACAACTGAATTTTCGGCTAAAGTAAATCTTGGTTATGACAACTCAACTTCTCAAAGAACTGCAGCATCGTCTGCTAATGGTCGTAACTTAGGTCGCGGTGTATTTGGTAATGGTAGAGCTTTTGTAAATGACCTAGACGTTGAAAATAAACTTTTAGAATTTACAGTAAACTATAATAAAGATTTTGGAAATTCAAATCTTGATGTCGTAGCAGGTTATTCTTTCCAGGATTTCGCAACCAGTGGAAGAAATGTCGAAGGTTGGGGATTCTTTACGGAGGACCTAAATCAAATGGGGATTGATTTGGATGATACCGCCAACGCGGTCGAAGGAAGAATTTCTGGAGACTATCAGTCTTATGGTTTTGCTGGAAATTTAGGAAATCGAATTTTCATTAACCGATTAACTTCTCCCGAATTAACAACGGACTTTATTCCATCATTCACCGGGTTAAGAGTTCGTTCCTTATTTGCCGACACGTTCGACAATACGGATGAGTTACAATCTTTCTTCGGAAGAATTAACTATAGCATTAATGATAAGTACTTAATTACAGCTACCGTTAGAGCAGATGGATCTTCACGTTTTGGTGAAGATAACCAATATGGTATCTTCCCTTCTGGTGCTATTGCCTGGAAATTACATAATGAAGATTTTATTGGTGATGGAGTTTCCACTTTAAAATTACGTGTTGGTGGTGGTATCACTGGTAACCAGGACGGACTAGGTTATGGTAACTTTAGAGGACGTCGTCGTTTTAACAATATTGGACCGGATGATGGTGGTAATATTAATTTCGACACTTCCCTTCCTTTTCCATCGTCTCAGGTTGCATTCGCTAATCCTGCTTTGAAATGGGAGGAAAACTTACAATATGGTGTAGGTATTGACTTCGGATTTAACGACGACCGTTTTTCTGGTAGCGTTGATGTTTACCGTAAAGAAACAACAGACCTATTATTTAATGTATTATCTGCACAGCCGGCAGTACAACCATTTGTATTCTTGAACTTACCAAATTCAAAAGTGGTAAACGAAGGAGCTGAACTTTCATTATCTTATGACATCGTTGATACTGATGATTGGAGCTGGAATGCTAGCTTCAACATTGCTTACAACAAAAACGAAGTTGCTGAACTAGACGGTGAGTTTGACGCTGGTACCATTAGAGGTCAAGGACTTACCGGAGCATTTGCTCAAAAATTAAAAGCTGGACAACCACTGTTCTCATACTTCTTACGTGAGTTTGAAGGATTTGACCCAGTTACTGGACAACCAATCCAAGAAGATGTTCAAAAATTTGTTGACAAAAGCGCACTTCCAGATTTAACCGGAGGTTTCTCAACAAGCGCCTCTTATAAGAACTGGACTTTGTCTGCGTTCTTCGCAGGTCAATTTGGACATTATATTTATAACAACACCAGAAACGCCTTCTTTACAGCAGGTGCTTTCCGAGGTGGACGTAACGTAACGAGCGACGTACTTGGTACTGGAGAATCTTTTGATGCCGCGGCTGAAGTTTCAACTAGATTCCTAGAAAAAGGTGACTTCATTCGATTACAGAACCTCGCCTTAAGCTATGAATGGCCATTAAGTGAAGATGCTTTCTTATCTTCTTTAGTGCTTTCGGCTACTGGACAAAACTTATTTGTAATTACAGATTACACAGGTCTTGATCCCGAAGTGAGTTCTACACCAGGAACCCAGGCAAACGGCGTTAGCGACCTATTAAACGGTTTACCGGTATTTGGTATTGACTACGGTGCCTACCCAAGACCGAGAACGATTACATTTGGATTGAATGCTAAATTTTAAAAAAAATGAAAATGAAAAGAACATTAATTAAAAGTATGAAGCCCATTCTAGCAATGGTGCTAATGGCTGCTATTTCCTTCTCTTGTACGGATTTGGAAATTGACGAAACCGATTCGGTATTTGAGGATGCACAAGAAGATTTTAATGGAGTTGATGCTTCTACTGAATTAGGTGGATTGTACAATTCAACTTACGGAATGCTTGGAGATCAAGCAAACTTCTTCGCCTTGAACGAAGTATCAACCGACGAAACCCTCGTACCAACAAGAGGAACTGACTGGGGAGATAATGGAATTTGGAGAACACTTCACGCACATACGTGGAGCCCGACTCACTCCTTTATCCTAACTACTTGGAACCAATTGAACGGTCATGTATTCCGTGCTACTCAAATTATTGACGATAGAAGTAGTCCAACGGCAGAAGAAAAGGCTGAAGCTCAATTTTTAAGAGCTTTCAACATGTATTTTGTATTGGATCTTTGGGGACAAGCTCCTTTCCGCCCAGTTGATGCTGGAGCAGATGTGGACCCTCAAGTATTTAGCGCCGCTGAAGCCTACGCATTTATCATAGACGATTTGAATGCTGCCATCGCAAACCTTCCTACCAGAGGGCCAAGTGATGAAAACAACAGAGCAACGAAAGCTGCCGCTAGATTTTTATTAGCAAAGGCTATATTAAATTCTGAGCGCTACACTGGTACGCAAGGAAACATGCAAACTGTAATTGACGCCGTTGATGCTATTGCCGCGGATGGTTATGCATTACAAGCTGGTTATTTCGATTTATTTAAGCCAGATGTTGATACTGAAACAGTATGGTACGCACAAACTGGTGTAGGTAACAGAATTTGGAATGGTATGCACTACAACCAAAACGCACCTGATAACGAAGGTGGTGGTTGGAATGGATTTACTACACTTGCCGAGTTTTATGATAGCTTTGAGGGACCAGCAGCAGATAACAGCTTAGGTGCTGGTCAAGAAGAAAGACGTGGATGGGTGCCAGATGCTACCACGGCTAACGAGTCAAACTTAGGTATCGGTTACGGTATGTTAGTTGGACAGCAGTACGAGCAAGACGGAAGTACATTGAATGACAGACCAGGAGCTCCTTTGATATTTACCAGAGAACTTCCGGGACTTTCAGGAAATGGTGAAGCAACAGGTATTCGTATTATCAAATATCACCCATCTCCAGATGACGGTGGTTCTTTTAGAAGCCACGAAATCGTATTCAGATATGCAGATGCACACCTTATGAAAGCAGAAGCAATGATGCGTTCTGGTGGCGATGCAACTACAATGGTAAATGAATTAAGAACACTACGTTTGGCAACTCCTTTAGGAAACGCTACAGAAGCAGATTTACTTGCGGAACGTGGTCGTGAATTGTATGTGGAATTCTGGAGAAGAAACGATATGTTACGTTTTGGACAATTTACAAGAGACTGGGAATTTAAAGACCCAGCATCTGTGGGTCAAGATTTCCGTAATTTATACCCAATTCCGATTAACGCATTACTTTCTAACCCTAACTTGGTGCAGAACGAAGGTTACTAATTTTTAGTGCTTCAAATGATTATATACAGGTCGCCTTATAGGCGACCTGTTTTTTTACCTCGTTCATTGGCGAGTCGGTCTACAATTTTCCATATTTGTAATCGCAATTATTAATCCAATTCATCCCAATTCTGAAAACAACGAGCAGTCATAAGCCGTCATTACTAAAGTACCTTTTGTGTACCCTGGCCCTCCTGTCATTTTTTTCATGCTCGGAAGAAAATCCCAACGCAACTCTTTTCGAAAACAAATCGGCTAAGGATACAGGCATCCATTTTCAAAACACCATTGTTTCTAAACCAGAACTCAACATTCTCAACTATATCTATTTCTATAACGGCGCAGGAGTGGCGGCAGCCGACTTTAACAACGATGGGCTGATCGACCTCTATTTTACAGCCAACCAATCTGCAGATAAACTATATCTCAATGAAGGAAACTTGAAGTTTAATGACATTACAGAGGCCGCGGGAATTGATAACGCTCAAAATTGGACTACCGGAGTCACCACAGTCGATATTAACAACGACGGGCTTCTGGATATTTACATCTCAAAACTAGGGGCATATCAAAACATTAATGGTAAAAACCTATTGTATGTTAACAACGGTCCGAACAAAGATGGAATTCCAACTTTTACTGAAAATGCCGCTGCCTACCAACTAGACTTCATCGGACTCTCAACACAAGCCTCCTTTTTTGATTACGATCTGGACGGCGATTTAGATTTATTTTTACTGAATCATTCTACCAACCCCAACCAAAACTATGGCAAGGGAAGTATTCGAAATATCCCCGATGAGCACTCCGGAGATAAGCTGTTCGAAAATAAAAACGGACAATTTGAAAATGTTTCAGAACAAGCCGGAATCTTTCAAAGTAAAATTGGCTACGGTCTGGGTCTTGCGGTGAGCGACGTCAATAATGATGGCCATCCGGACCTTTACATTGGCAATGACTTTTTTGAAAACGATTACCTCTATATAAACAATGGAGATAAAACTTTCAGTGAAACTATTACAACCAAAACCGGAGCCATTGGGCATACTACCCACTATTCCATGGGAAATGATGTGGCCGACATTAATAATGATGGTTTTACGGATATCGTATCGGTAGATATGCTTCCGGAAGACCTCTCCACCTATAAAACTTCCGGCAGCGAGTTCAATTATCAAATTTATCAGAACTATCTCCGAAATGGCTACACCCATCAATTCATGCAAAATACACTTCAGCTAAACAATGGAAACGGAAGCTTTAGTGAAACCGCCTATCAAAGTGGAATTGCGGCCACCGAATGGTCTTGGAGCCCACTTATTGCCGATTTTGATAATGATGGCCTACAGGATATTTATATTACCAATGGTATTTTGGGTGCGACCAACGATATGGATTTCATCAATTTTATAGCCAACGACAACATCCAAAAAAGCCTGGGTGAAGGTATGGGAGAAGATGACATGGCTTTTATCGATAAAATCCCTGAAAAGAAAACCACCAATTATTTCTTCAAAAATGAAGGCAACAACGGTTTTGTAGATAATACAGAAACATGGAGCAATGCTCCACCTTCGTTTAGCAATGGTGCGGTTTATGCCGATCTGGATAACGATGGAGACTTAGATATTGTGACCAATAATGTAAATCAGCCAGCTTTCGTTTTAGAAAATACTTCCAGAATTTTTGATGGAAAAGACACATCAGACAAAAGACAAGACGTTGCCGGTTTATTAGGCGCGGAAGGATATGTGACCATCAAATTTGACGGTGATCGTTTAAATCCCTTCGGAATTGGCACAAAGGTAATTGTATATAATGAAGGTGACCGATGGCTGAAAGAGAATTTTACCTCAAGAGGCTACCTCTCGTCTGTCGCACCTGAATTGCATTTTGGACTGGGCCCTGTTACCAAAATCGATTCAATGCATATCATTTGGCCGGATCAAACCTTCGAAACTATTGTCAACACCAAGACAAACCGAACCATTACCGTTACCCATAATAATGCCTCTGGTAATTACTATACCTCATTTCGAAAAAAATCAAAACAGTTTTTAACCGAAGTGCCGCCCCTCTTTCATTTTAAACACAAAGAAAATTCTACCATAGACTTCAATCGCAACCCGCTCTTAGCCTTTGCAATGAGCAACGAAGGCCCGGATGTTTCGGTAGCAGACATTAATAATGATGGCCTACAGGATGTTTTTATCAGTGGAGCAAAGGGACAGGCCTCTCAACTATTTGTTCAACAGAAAGACGGGACATTTAACTCACAACAGTCGGAGCTCTTTGAAAAGGATGCTATCAATGAAGATGTGGCACACGTTTTTTTTGACACCAATGGTAATTCTTACAAAGACCTACTTGTGGTGAGCGGAGGTAACGAATTTAACTCAGGTAAACCCATTGCTCCAAGATTATATCTTAACGATCGTGGGATTTTCAAAAATGATACCCTATTTATAGGTTTGGATTATGGTATAAACGCCTCTCAGGTAAAAACGATGGATCTGGATTCGGATGGCGATCTGGATGCTTTTATTGCTTCGGGAACAAGATCACCGTTAGATGGGCCGCCAACACAAGTTTTCCTTAACAACATAAGTAATGATGGTTTTCTACTCTCTGAAAATATGGGCGCCTCTCAGGTCACCAAACATGGTCGTTGCAATGATTTGTTATTTGTAGATCTCGATGGGGACGGAACCAACGAGCTCGTTACCACTGGAGATTGGTCACCTATTTCTGTTTATGCCAAAGTAAAAGATGAGTTCGTACTTCAAAGGAACAATGGCCTTGATGAAACTCACGGTTGGTGGAATGTAATAAAAGCGAGCGATATAGACCTGGACGGAGACCTGGACCTCATGGTCGGTAATTGGGGACTAAATAGTCGTCTACAGGCATCCGTGGAAGAACCACTTACGCTCTATACAAGCGATTTTGATGACAATGGAAGTGAAGAAACGCTCATTACTTATTACTATCAAGGTGAAGAAACGCCTTTTGTTTCTAAAGATGAACTGGTCAAGCAAATGCCCAGTATTAACAAAAAATATTTAAGTTATACCGAATTTGCCAATGCCTCGTTAATCGACATTTTTGGAAAACAGAATTTAGACAATGCCTCACAAGAAAAAGCATACGAATTAGGTTCTTGCTATTTTGAAAATATGGGCAATGGCCAATTTAAAAAACACCGATTACCCTTTGAAGCACAAATTTCTTCCGTGAACGATATTTGGGTAGAAGACTTCAATAATGACGGTTTTCCGGACCTTCTTTTGGTAGGAAATAATTTTGAAATCAGCCCCCAATTAAGTAGTTTAGATGCTTCACATGGGGTGCTTTTATTAAACGATTCACAGGGTAATTTTAACCAGGCCAAGGGACAAAAGTTTACCATTTCCGGAGCGGCAAGGAACATTGAAAAGTTAGAGTACCAAGGTGAAGCATACCTAATTATTACCCGAAACAACGACCAACCACTATTTTTAAAAATCAGTATATAAGGACCCTCTCATGAATCTCACCAAATTCCCCTTCGCAGTTGTAGCTATGGCCCTCCTTTTTAGTTGTAATTCTGAAAAGAACGAGGAGGCCAAATCAGAGAGCGCCAACACATTATTCACTCAGCTTTCCCCGAATGATACGGGAGTTCATTTTTTGAATTTAGTTGAAAACCAAAAAGACTTTAACATTTTTAAATACCGGAACTTCTATAATGGAGGTGGTGTAGCTATTGGAGATGTAAATAACGATGGCCTTGCCGATATCTATTTTACAGGCAACATGGAAAAAAACAAGCTCTTTATCAACAAAGGAGACTTCAAATTTGAGGATGTGTCCCAAAAGGCTGGCGTGGAAGGAAACAAACCCTGGTCTACAGGTGTGAATATGGTAGATATTAACCAAGATGGCTGGCTCGATATTTATGTGAGTAACGCTGGAAACATGGAGGGCAACAATCATGACAACGATCTGTATATTAATAATGGAGACGGCACTTTTACCGAAAAAGCCCAGGAATATAATTTGGCCGAAACAGGTTTTAGTACACATGCCACCTTTTTCGATTACGATAAGGACGGCGACCTCGATGCCTATATTCTGAACAACAGTAATATTCCCGTTAGTTCCTTGGGGTTTGCCCATCAAAGAGACGTGCGCGCTCAAAATTGGGACGTGCCTAAGATTTTTAGAGGGGTTGGTGACATGCTGCTTCGCAATGAGGGAGGCAAATTTGTTGACGTTAGCGAAGACGCCGGAATCTATGGAAGTTTAATTGGTTTCGGACTGGGGGTGATGATAAGTGACGTCAACAATGATCTTTATCCCGATATCTACGTTTCAAACGATTTCTACGAACGTGATTACCTTTACATTAACAATCAGGATGGCACCTTTTCCGAAGAAATAAAAAATTATACTTCCCACCTTTCACTTTCCGCCATGGGAATAGATATGGCCGATATCAATAACGATGGAAATGCCGATATCTTTATTACCGATATGCTGCCTGAAGGAGACGAACGCGTAAAGTCCGTGATGGAATTTGAGGGCTACAACGTATTTAAACTGAAGCAAAGCAAAGATTTTTACCAGCAGTACATTCAAAATACACTTCAATTAAATAACGGAAACGGAACGTATTCCGAGATCGCCTACTACAGCGGGATCTCGGCAACGGACTGGAGTTGGTCTGGCCTTATGTTCGACATGGACAACGACGGTTATCGCGATATTTATATAACCAACGGAATTAATCACGACCTCACTGATCTGGATTTCGTCGATTTCCTCGCAAACGATATCATCCAAAAAATGGCCATCACCGGAAAAAAAGAAGCGATCGATTCGATCATCAATAAAATGCCGGTGAACCCTCTTCCCAATTACGCTTATAAAAATAATCAAGACCTAACCTTTACCGATGAAGCGGCCAATTGGGGGCTTGGCATTCCTAGTCTTTCCAACGGGGCCGCTTATGGAGATCTGGACAATGACGGTGATCTGGATTTAGTGGTGAGCAATGTAAACATGACGTCATTTGTGTATAAGAACAACACCAATGAGCTTACCGACAACAATCATATCAAGTTCGAGTTTCAAGGCGGAGAACAAAACAAATTTGCCATTGGAACTACGGTAAAGCTATACTATGATGATCAAATTATATTGCAAGAGATGATTCCATCTCGCGGATTTCAATCTTCCATGGAGTATGGAATGACCATTGGTTTAGGAACTGCTAAAGAGATTGATTCAGTTCGCGTGATTTGGCCCAACGATCAAACCACACTTTTAGAAAAAGTAGCTTCCAATCAAACCCTACGATTAAGGCAGGACGATGCTACCCAATCCTACTCAATTCCGAAGAAAGAAAAAGTAACTCCTTTATTGAAGGAACTTCCCAATGAACTCCTGGCTAAACATGACGAAAACAACTATAGCGATTTCGACTACGAAGGCCTGATTTATAAAAAATTGTCACAAGAGGGTCCGGCCATGGCTATTGGAGATGTCAATGGTGACGGAAACGACGATGTGTTCACAGGAGGTGCCAAGGGACAGGCCGGAACAATGAACATCCATACTGGAAATGGACGGCTTTCAACCAAAAAAATGCCGGTTTTTGAAGCAGACATGGAAATGGAAGATACGGCTGCGGCCTTTTTTGATGCCGATGGTGATGGCGATTTGGACCTCATGGTTGGTTCTGGTGGAAATCAAGTAAATACGTCTATGACCGAAGGTTTAAGGCTTTACCTTAATGATGGACGGGGTAATTTCACCAAGTCCTCACTTAATTTCCCGGTGGGAAGCAAAAATACGGCAGTAATTGCACCCAATGATATGGATGGAGATGGAGACGTGGACGTGTTTATTGGCTCGCGAAGCGTTATCGGAATTTACGGGGTGGATCCAGACCACATTTATTTAGAGAATCTGGGGGACGGAACTTTTAAAAATAACTTCAGAGAAAAAGCAATTGCCACCAAAAAAAGCGGCATGATCACCGATGCCAAGTGGGTAAATACCGATAACGATGATGACCTGGAATTAGTAACCACCTCGGATTGGGGAGCACCTGCCATTTACAAAGTTGAAAATGGAGCGCTCACCAAACAAACAGCAAGCCTGGATGCCTTACACGGGTGGTGGAACGTGGTTTCACCAGTGGATATTGATAAAGACGGCGATTTAGATTTTATCTTTGGAAATCAAGGAGACAACCTTCACTACCGACCTTCGGAAGAAGCAGTAATGAAAATGTGGGTGTCCGATTTTGACAACAACGGAACTATCGAACAAGTGGTAACGCAAAACCTGAACGGAAAAGACATGCCTGTGCATCAAAAACAGGAAATCGTTTCCCAAATGGTCTCTTTAAAGAAACAAAACCTAAAGGCGTCTGAATATTCCAAGAAATCGATCCAAGAGCTATTTTCAGAGGAAAAGCTAAATAAAATTCGTGAGAAAAAGGTAAATACTTCGCAAACGATACTCGCCATCAACAACGGAAACGGAGACTTTGAAATTATGTCCTTGCCCCCTCGAACACAATTATCTTGCGTGTGCGGAATTACTTGCGCCGATGTTAATAATGATGGCAACCTCGATATTATTATGGGAGGAAATAACTTTGAGTTCAGACCTCAGTACTCCCGTCTCGATGCTAACTACGGAAATGTACTTCTCAACGATGGTTCACTTAATTTTGAGTGGAAGGATTATGAGCAAAGTGGCTTTTTTATACGAGAAGAAATCAAGCACATTTCAAAATTCAATGACAAAGACGGAAACACCTTTGTGATCGTTGCCATAAATGATGAAAAACCGAAAGTTTTTGCTGTCAATGAATAAACTTTTGAGTTTATTTTTTCTGGTGCTCGTTGCAAGTAGTTGTAAAGATGAGCCCCTTCAGTTTGAAATGCTACCTGCATCTCGATCAGGTATTTTGTTTGAAAACAACTTAACCGAAAACAATGAACTGAATATTTTAGATTACCTCTACTTCTACAATGGAGGTGGAGTGGCTATGGGCGACATCAACAATGATGGTCTTCCCGATTTATACTTTTCAGCAAATCAAAAAGGCAACAAATTATACATCAATAAGGGCGATCTGAAATTTGAAGATATCACTCAAAATGCCAAAGTTGCTGGCAATAGCTCCTGGAACACCAGCGCTATTATGGGTGATATTAACGGCGATGGCTGGCTGGATATTTATGTGACTGCCGTAGTTGGAATTAATGGGTTTGAAGGGCATAACGAACTCTTCATCAACAATAAAGACAATACTTTTACTGAACGGGCCGCCGATTTTGGCCTGGATTTCCAGTGTTTCGGAACGACCGCGGCATTGTTGGATTTCGATTTGGATGGGGACGTGGACATCTACTTGCTCAATCATGCTGTACACACCGAGGAATCCTTTGGAAGAGCGCAAATTAGAGAAGAACGTAACGATAAAACAGGGGATCGGCTGCTTAGAAATGACGGAAACACCTTTACCGATATTAGCGAGGCAGCCGGCATCTTTGGAGGCATTAACGGTTATGGCTTAGGCGTTTCGGTTTCCGACTTCAATCAGGATGGCTATCCCGACATATACGTGGGTAACGATTTTCACGAGGATGATTATTACTACCTCAACAATGGGGATGGTACATTTACAGAAAGTCTGAAAAAATATTTTGGGCATACCTCTCGCTTTTCTATGGGGAGCGACGTTGCAGACATCAACCAGGATGGGCTTCCGGATATCATTTCATTGGACATGGCTCCGGAAGACGAAACGGTTTTAAAATCTAGCGAAGGCGACGACACCTATCAAACTTTAAAAATGCGAACCGAACAATTCGGGTATCATTATCAATATACCCGGAACATGTTATTTACAAATAATAACAATCGACCTTACACCGAAACCGCATTACTAAGTGGTGTTTCAGCCACCGATTGGAGCTGGAGTGCCCTTTTCGGTGATTATGACCAGGACGGGCAGCAGGATCTATTTATTTCCAATGGAATTCCTCGTAGACCTAATGATCTGGATTTTATTCGTTTTGTATCCAGCGAAGAAATTCAGAAGAAAATGATTGACAACCGATTAGTAGATCAACAGGCTCTGGAAATGATGCCGAATGGGGCTATGCCTAATTATGTATTTAAAGGAAATGGTAAAGGTAGTTTTATTGATGCCTCCGAAACCTGGATTCCATCAGAAAAAACGGCCTCCGGCGCCACTGCGGTAGGTGATCTCGATGGCGATGGAGACTTGGATATTGTGACCAATAATATTAATGCTCCAGCGGGAATTTACGTGAATCGAACAAACAACACCGCCAACTACTTAAAAATTAAACTACAATTCAAATCAAAGAACACCTTCGGAATTGGCACCAAAGTATATGCATACCATAACGGCTCGCTTCAGTTTAAAGAATTATTTCCTACCCGTGGCTGGCAAGCTTCCAGTGAACCTATGATTCATTTTGGGTTTGGCAACGCTTCGAAAGTAGACTCGTTAAAGATCATCTGGCCCGATAACACCGCTCAGACCGTTCACAACATTGCGACCAACCAATCCCTGACTATTACTCCTAAAAACAACCAGGCTTTTGCTTACAAAACTTCGTCAAAGCAATTGCTTTTCAAAAAAACTGAAGACAACTTAGGCATAAACTATACCCATAAAGAGGATAACCATACAGATTTCGATTATCAGAAATTAATACCCTATCAGGTGAGTGATCGGGGTCCTGCTGTGGCCATGGGTGATATTGACGGCGATGGGAAAGAGGATATTTTCCTTGGAGGGGCTCGCAATCAACAGGCATCGGTTTATCTTCAAAAGGAAAATGGTTTTGAAAGACATGATTATCCGGAAATTTCAAATGATTCACTATTCGAAGATGTTGCGGCCCACATTAGTGATACAACCTTCTATGGCAGCAGTGTTTTAACAGTTTTAACTGGAGGCAACTATTTTACGCCCTCTCGAAATGTTTTAGCCAATCATACATATTCCCCTAACCTTCCAAACCTAGGAAAGGTAAATTTAATAGGCCAGCTCGAAATTTCTGGGGTTCTAGCAGAAGCAGATTCATTGGGACAACCATTTGATAATTTCATAGGTAATTACAGTGTGCCCATGGATTTTGGAAAACTACCATTGTCCACAGTCTCCGATTTGGATGGTCCGTATAGCACCAATCTGGAAATTGGAATGGTGACAGATGCCATTTGGGACGATTTTGACGATGACGGACAAACAGATTTGATCGTAGTTGGCGAATGGATGACTCCCAAATTCTTTAAGCACGAAAACGGCTTATTAACAGAGGTATTTCCAATAGATAACGACATTTTGGGTCTCTGGCAGACCGTTATTCCGTTCGATATTGATGAAGATGGTGATACGGACTATCTTCTTGGAAATTGGGGGTTAAATACTAAATTTAAGGCATCGCCACAGGCCCCAATGAAAATGTATTATGCCGATTTCGACGACAACGGAAGCACTGAGACCATTCTGGCAATTGAGAAAAATGGCAAATACTATCCACTCCTTGGCTTGAATGAACTTTCAGAACAACTTGTTTTTCTTCGGAAGAGATTCAGGAATTACAAAGACTTTGCCGGTAAGACCATAGAAGAGGTTCTGGGCGAAGAGTTATTGCAAAAAGCGACTGTCTTTGAGGTGAATACATTAACATCCGGCTTCTTGCGAAATACTGGGAATACCTTTATTTTTGAAGCATTCCCTTTAGAATTACAAACCGCTCCCATCAAAGCCTTCGTGAAGTACGATTTTAATGGAGACGGAAAGGAAAGTGTGTTGGCTGGAGGTAATTATTTTGGAGTAATCCCTTTTCATGGAAGATTTGATAGTTTTTCAGGCGCCATGATCGATTCTGAAACTAAAATAACACTAGGAAACCAACTCGGATTAGAAATGGAGCACAAATCGGTGCGGCATTTAAAAATAATAGAACAAAACAACCAAGCATATTTACTAATAGTTTACAACAATGAAGCAGCTCAGATATATGAAATTCAGAAATAGAATGATCCCCATTTTCACCTTTGTAGTGCTGGCCCTTGTAGTTAGTTCCTGCAAGGATAATAAAGTGGAGCAAAACAACGAACCCATTGTTATAGCAACAGATCAATTCCACAATTCGGTGGATCATGTGACGCAAATTATGGTGCATGATATTTTTTCACCACCTGTGGCCAGTCGCATTTACGCCTATCCAAACATTGCGGCCTACGAGATTATTGCGCAAAGGGACGAAACTTACAGGTCGCTAGTTGGCCAAGTAAAAGAATTAGTAGCCATACCAAGGGCTGCAGATTCCATTAATCTTCCTTTAGCGGCGCTTATCGCCCACATGGATGTGAGCAAGTCTCTTATCTTTTCAGAAGAAAAAATGGCCACTTACAGAGATAGTTTGTATAGAATTTGGGAAGCTCAGAACCCTTCTGAGTTTATAGCCGCGAGGTCCTACGGAATTCAAGTAAGCGATTGGATCAAAGAATGGTACAGTGGTGATTTTTATAACCAGACCCGTACGATGTCCAAGTTTACAGTAGACACCGATGACCCCTCCAGATGGCAACCCACACCTCCTTCCTATCTGGACGGAATAGAGCCGCACTGGAATAAGATCAGGCCTTTTGTATTGGATTCGGCAGCTCAATTTAAACCCGCCCCTCCTCCTCCATTTTCTATGGACAAAGACAGTGATTTTTACAAGGAACTGGTTGAAGTTTATGATATTAGTGAACGCATTACGGCAGAAGGAGACGATTCGGAAGAAATTGAAATTGCTCAGTTTTGGGATTGTAATCCTTACGTGTCGGTAACGCGTGGTCATTTAATGTTTGCTACCAAAAAAATTACCCCGGGAGCGCACTGGATGGGGATCGTAAAAATAGCCTGTAAAAAAGATGAGGCAGACTTCAATAAAACCGTTTTTGCCTATACCAAGACGTCTATGGGAATATTTGACGCATTCATAAGCTGCTGGGATGAGAAATATCGAAGCAACTTGATTCGTCCGGAAACATTGATCAATCAAAATTTAGATGAAAATTGGAAACCCATTTTACAAACCCCTCCTTTTCCGGAATATGTAAGTGGTCATTCGGTAGTTTCAGGGGCTGCGGCCACGGTTCTAACCGATATTTTTGGTGATAATTTTAGTTTCTTGGATGACACCGAATTACCCTATGGATTGCCCGTTCGATCATTCGAATCGTTCAACAAAGCGGCCGAAGAAGCTGCCATCAGTAGAATGTACGGTGGAATTCATTATCGCGCTGCCGTTGAAATTGGCCTGGAACAAGGCATAAAAGTGGGAACATGGGTGGTTGAAAAACTCGAAATGTAATTCTAATTATGAAAGGGCCATTAACCCATTATAAACCAACTGAAATAAACCGTTTGGACATTCCGTCTTCCAATTTCTCAATTATTTTACACGGATGAAAAAGCCTATTCGATCTTTACTTCTGTTGGCTCTGGTAATTACAGGTATTTGGTATTTCGGTTTAAAAAAGGAGCACTATCAAATCTCCTTTACGACCAAACAACCGCCAGCCATAGTTTTCAACCAAATTAAAAAATGGCAGGGCACCAAAGAAAGCGGTATTACTAGTGTTAATCTGTACGCCGAGCAACGTCATTCGGCCATTTCTCAGACGGTTCAGGTAGGTGATTCCATCTTCAATTTCGACTGGAACTTCTATAGGGAAGATGATTCTACCACCAAAGTAGATGTAAAGATCACAGATAAAAAACATTGGTTTAGCCAAAAAATGCAGGTTCCTTTTTCTAAGAACGATTTTGTAAAACGTAGTATTAGGACTGTAAAAGTAATTGGAGCCGAAATGGTGGTCGAGGCTAAAAAATTTAAAGTGCATTCCATAACCGATACAATTTTCGAAAAACGGTTTTGCGTGTTTTTGCCTTTGAAATCGGCCGTAAACAGAAAGGCTTCCACGATGTTATACAGCATTGGAGATTTAATGGGGTACATTAACGAAAACGAAATTGAATTGCAGGGCGACCCCTATTTAGAAGTTACAGAATGGGATGAGGAAGCGGGTACCATTGCCTATAATTTTTGCTTTCCAATAGCCAAATCTGATACGCTTCCAGCCTCTGATATAGTTTTATTTAAAGAGTCCCCTTCTTTTCGTGCCATCAAAGCCGAGTTCAACGGCAACTACGCTATTGCGAATAAGGCCTGGTATTATTTATTGGAATACGCAGAGCGGAATCAATTAAAGGTGAAACATTTACCTACGGAATTGTACCTTGACGATCCGCAGTCTGGTGGCGACGCCATGAATTGGACAGCACATATTTACTTACCTTTAGCAGATGAGTGATTCGGGTTTGAATTCAGAGAAACTAAGAGTTGATTTCCAAAAACTCTATGACGATTCCGTCCATTTACTACATGGTCTTACTACGCCTGACGGAATTTTAGCAAGTACAGTTGAAGCAGATAATTACAAGCGCATTTGGGCTCGAGATAGCATTATTTGTGGTTTGGCAGGACTGATGATCAAGGACACTGTGCTCATTGAAGGACTAAAGAATTCGCTCTTAACACTGGCGAAAACCCAACACGAATTGGGGATGATTCCATCCAATGTGCTTCCTACAAACCATTCGGATGTTTCCTTTGGAAGCTTGGCCGGTCGTGTGGATGCCCATACGTGGTTTATTGTGGGTTGTTGCAATTATTATTTAGAAACTCAGGATACTGAAAGTTGGATGCAATTAAAACCTGCGGTCGAAAAATGCCGGACGCTCTTAAAAATTTCTGAATTCAATGATAAGGGTTGGATCTACACGCCTTTAAGCGGTAATTGGGCTGATGAATACCCGGTCCACGGTTATACGTTATATGACAATATGCTTCGGCTTTGGGGGGAATCTCTTTGGGGAAAAATTACAGGGGAAACCTTTAGCCATTTCGACCAAATAAAGAACCGTACCAATATCAATTTTTGGCCCACATCGGCTGCTTCCGAAGAAGATATTTATCACAATGATGTCTTTAAACAATTGGACGTTTCGAGAATCGAACATTTTATGGCTTTTTTATTGCCAGGTGTTTACGACCAACGCTTTGATGCCGCCGGAAATGCGTTGGCTTTATTACAATATGAGCTCAGTAAGGGTCAAAAACAGCAGCTATCAAACTATATTTCCAAACTTTCTTCTGAATTGACAAAACCTTTGATTCCAGCATTTTGGCCCATCATCACTCCGGAAAGTGCAGATTGGAATTTACTGAAAGGCAATTTTTCCTTCAACTTTAAAAACCATCCCGGAGCCTTTCATAATGGTGGCGTTTGGCCGGTTTGGATGGGACTATTTTGTTTAGGGCTATCCCAAAATGGAATGTACAGTGAAGTGAAGAAGATCATTGAGAGTTTTACCCAAACTGTTCTTGAAAACAACGATTGGGACTTTCAAGAATATTTTGATGCCCAAAGCTTAAAAGTAGGTGGAAAAACCCAAATGGGTTATACTGCATCCGGTATTGTATTTATGCACATGGCGCTAAAGTCAAATTCGGTTTTTTAAGCCGAATAAACGAACTATTTCATTGGAAGTGGATTAACGATAACGTTTTCGTTTCCATATATGGACTTTCCTCGCTTATTTAACCGCTTTTTATCAAAATTTACAGATATTACAGTTACAAATTTGTGATATTCTTAATTCACGCCACCGCTAACAACTACAACATGATCAAAAAACCGAGTCTTACCTTTTGGCAAATATTCAATATGAATATTGGATTTTTAGGAATTCAGTTTAGTTTCGGATTACAACAAACGGCTATCAACCCGATTTTCCTTTTTTTAGGTGCTGCTGAAGAAACGCTGCCTATTTTAAATATTGCCGGCCCTGTAACAGGCTTAATAGTTCAACCCATCATTGGTGCAATTTCGGACAAGACCTGGTCGCCAAAATTTGGTAGAAGAAAACCATTTTTTCTAATTGGAGCCCTCCTTGGGAGTGTGTGTCTTTTTGCATTTCCGTTCAGCCCGGCATTATGGTTTGCAGTAGGGTTGTTATGGATTTTGGATGTAGGGAATAATATGGCCATGGAGCCTTACAGAGCCTTTGTAGGTGATAAACTACCTAAAAGACAATTAAGTCTTGGTTTTCAAATGCAAAGCTTATTTGTAGGTGCTGGTATTGTTTTGGCCAATGCTTCCATTTTCTTATTTCAAGATTGGTTTGGAGGGGCAGATGCCGTTCCGGCAGCATCGGGCACTATCCCGAAATGGCTCTACTACTCCTTCTTTATTGGTGCAATCCTCTCGGTAGTTACCATACTTTGGTCAGTATTAAAAACCCCGGAAATACCGCCAACCGAACAAGAATTAATTGAAATAAATAAACACAAACGACTGCCTTTTATTGAACGGTTTAAGATGCCTTTCAAGGAAATTTCACACGCCATTAAGGACATGCCAAAATTTATGTGGAAACTAGGCGCGGTATATTTATTCCAGTGGTATGCGCTATTTATCTATTGGCAATTTATAACACCGCTATTTAAATCGACCATGAATTTTGATCTTTCAGAAGCAGCGGCACAATCGGCTAAAATGAGCACTACATATAATGTGACCACCATGGTCGTTGCCTTGGCGCTGGTACCGCTTACGATAAAATTTGGAGGTAAAAAGATCTATGCTCTAAGTTTATTTGGCACGGCTATAGCCCTGTTCAGCATTCCCTATATATCGGATCCGATCTTCGTTCTCATCCCAATGGTCCTCTTCGGAATAGGTTGGGCAGCTATGATGGGAATTCCGTACACCATGATTTCTAAAATAGTCCCGCAGGACAGACTTGGTGTTTATATGGGAATTCTGAATATGATGATTGTAATTCCTATGGGAATTCAGACCCTTTCATTTGGGCCTATTTACAAGCACCTTTTAGGAGGAAACGCCGTGAACGCCATCCTATTTGGCGGTGCATTTTTTGCTATTGCCGCTTTTCTTGCCTTGCGTTTAAAAGAACCAAAATCCAATACCGCTGAAACATGAAAAACATAGGGATAAAAATATCGCTTTTTCTTATCTATTTCGTGTTTGCAGCGCTTCTCAATAGTGTGGGGATTTTGGTGGAAAGATCACAAGAAGTCTATGAAGTTTCCAAAGGGGACGCCGCGTTTTTAGAGCTTTTTAAAGATTTATCCATTGCCTTTGTGTCTTTTCTAATTGGTTCATTCTTACCAAAGATTGGTTATAAAAAAGGAATGCTTATTAGCTTGGCATTAGTATTTTTAGGATGCTTGGGCATGTATTTTGGCAATTCCTTTTGGTCTGTAAAAATATTATTTGCAGTTACGGGATTAAGCTTTGCCATTGTAAAAGTTGCTGTATATGCACTTATTGGATACGTTACTGATGGTAAAGATGATCATCGCAGATTGATGAGTTTTATTGAGACTGTATTTATGCTCGGCATCATGTTTATGTATCTTATTTTCCCACTTTTTTATGCAGATGAAACGGATCCAGATGCTTGGTTAAGAGGCTATTTATTGATGGCTGGAATAATAGCTATTTCATTCGTTATTATTTTATTTTCAAAATTTGAATTAGAAATACCCCAAAAAAACACCACCATTTCAGAAGATATTATGGGTATGTTGCGGTTATTTCTGAATCCACTCATTTGGATTTTCGCCATTTTTGCGTTCTTTTATGTAATGACCGAACAGGGCATTATGACCTGGTTGCCTACATTCAATAAAGAGGCCTTACACATTGAAGCCCAATTGGCAACTCAAATGGCAGTAATTCTTATGGCATCCTTTGCATTAGGTCGGTTCTTAACTGGCGTTCTTGTAAAAAAAATCAAATGGATCTACATTGCCATATTTGGCATTATTGGTGCTGCAATTTTGGTATTAGTTGCGCTTCCAATGGCCAGCAGTGTTCCCAATATTCCAGTCACCGAAATGAAAGACCTTCCTATGGCTGCCTTTGTATTTCCAATGATTGGATTATTTCTTGCACCGTTATACCCACTCATAAGCTCAACGGTTTTGTCATCAACAGATAAAATGTACCATAGCGCACTTGCTGGAATACTTACCTTTGTTTCTGCTATGGGAGGCACCTTGGGCTCCGTCATCATTGGAAACTTATTCGACCTCCTCGGCGGGGATAAGGTATTCTACCTTTCCTTAATACCCATGACCATTATTATGGCTACTTTAATTTTTATCAACAAAATTTCAAGTAGAGCTGCGTGATATTCAATCTTGAAATACTTCCAACCCTAGAGCAATTATTGCTTCAGGAGGACACCGACGGAGATAGAAAAATAACCGTTGAGGATGTAGGACCCAAAAAATTCGAACTTTATACAACAAAGGGTGACCAGTATAGCGTAACCGGCACTTACCAACTTTCCAACTTATTACAAGAATTGGTTCTGGCAAAAAATGATGGATTTCAAACAGTCAATATCCCACTGTCGAAAATAGATGAGGCTCCGGTCCAACGCCTTTCAAGAATGATTCGAGATTACTTTTGGGGTGGACTCACTCGTACCATGGATGCGAACGGTATTGAAGCCCTACTTTCAGACACCAAAAACGAAACTATTGAAGGAAATGTGCTTCGAGTGTATGTTCCATACAGAGATCGTCTAGCTTTGGACTACTATCAAAAATTACAAGAATCGATGGCCATTGAAGTGGTTCAACTTCCTGAAAACGTAACTCCTGAATATGTGCGCTCCATTAATGACAAAAGCGGTATTTTATCTTTAAAACTTTCTGAAATCAATGGTGTCATAAAAGGCGAACCCTTCGTGGTACCTGGTGGGCGGTTCAACGAAATGTACGGTTGGGATAGTTATTTTGAATCTATTGGGCTGTTACTGGACGGCCGGGTCGATTTGGCAAAGGCGATGGCCAATAATTTTCAGTATGAAATTAATTACTACGGAAAAATCCTCAATGCAAACCGATCCTATTACCTAACGCGCACCCAGCCACCATTTTACAGCAGTCTCGTTTCCGAAGTATTTGAAAAAACCAAAGACATCAAATGGCTTAAAAGCCACTTGGAAACCGCTATCAAAGAATATGAAACGGTTTGGATGGTCGCTGGAAAACGAAAGACTGAAAACGGCTTGAATCGCTATCTTGCAGAAGGTCTGGGAAAACCACCTGAAGCTGAAGCAGGCCATTTTACTCCTGTCTTTGCCTCCTATGCCGCTGCGGCAAACATGGAAGTCGAAGCCTACGAACAACTTTATTCTGAAGGAAAAATAGAAAACAAGCAACTGGACCAGTATTTTATACATGACCGAAGTGTTCGAGAAAATGGTCATGACACGTCTTATCGTTTGGAAGGAATTTGTGCCCATTTGAACGTGGTAGAACTCAATGCCTTTTTGTACAAATACGAAACCGATTTTTCTCAATTAATAGCTGATCATTTTCAAGGAATTCTTGAAATTGGCGGGCAAAAGTATACTTCGAAAGACTGGGACCTAAAAGCACAAGCAAGAAAACAGAAGGTCAATGAATTTCTTTGGAATCCGGAAAAGGGTCTTTATTTCGACTATAAATTCGAAACAGAAATGCAGACCCAATTCATTTCAGCAACCGTATTTACTCCGCTTTGGGCCAATTTATGCTCCAAAGAGCAGGCCACCCTGGTAGTCCAGAACGCTATTCCCTTACTCAAAGAAAAAGGAGGTATGGCCTCCTGCACAAGAGAAAGTCGCGGTGAGATTTCAAACGAACGCCCTCAAAAACAATGGGACTATCCTAATGGATGGGCTCCACACCAAATGATGATTTGGAAAGGATTGCAGAACTACGGTTTCCTTACTGAAATGCAAGAACTTATCTATCGTTGGCTGTATATGATTACTAAAAATGCAGTCGACTATAACGGCACTATCCCGGAAAAATATGACGTGGTTTCGGCTACACACAAGGTTTTTGCCGAATACGGAAATGTAGGTACGGAGTTTCAATACATTACCAAAGAAGGGTTCGGTTGGATGAATGCTTCGTATCAATACGGCCTTTCACTTTTAGATCCTGTTTATATAGACGACCTAAACTCACTCACTTCCCCAGAAATACTTTTTATTGCTAAATGAATTCAAAAAACAAACATATTGACATCCTTTGTGTTGGAGAAACCTTGATCGATTTCATTGGCAATCAAACCGAGCAACCCATTAATTTAACTACAGATTATCATCGATATTTGGGTGGATCTCCTACCAATGTTGCCATGAACATGGCTCGCTTAGGGCTCAACGTACATATGGTTGCAACCGTAGGTAAAGATGGCTTCGGAAATTACATTCTTAATAAGCTCAATGAAACAGGCATAACCACTACCTCGGTCTATGAAATTGAAACACAGCCCACCTCAGTGATTTTTGTGAACAGAACCATTCATACGCCCGACTTTATCGCCATACGAGGTGCCGACGCATATATAGAACACACTCAGATTCCAAATACCTTGCTCGAACAGACTAAAATATTTCATACTTCTTGTTTCGCACTAAGTAAACAACCGGCTCGAAACACCATTATGTTGAAGGCCAAACAGGCCAAAGAAGCTGGTTGTCAATTGAGTATCGACATTAATTATTCAGAACAAATTTGGCCCAATACGGATGAAGTAGCCAAAATTATTTCCGATTATTGTGCCTTAGGTCCACTGGTAAAAGTAAGTCAAGACGATATGGACCGTCTTTTTGGAACGGGTATGAGTCATGATCAAATTTTTGCCAATTTGCATGGCTTTGGAGCAAGGTTAGTCTGTCTCACCTTGGGTAAAAATGGAGCTAAATTAAGTGAGGTTGGAAAGCCAATACTGGAGCTTTCAGCCTTAAAAGTTGAAAAAATAATGGACGCCACGGGTGCGGGGGACGCCTTTTGGTCGGGCTTCCTATTTTCTTGGTTGAATGGAAAATCCAATCAAAAATCTATGGAAACAGCCTTAGAAATGGCTGCTGTAAAATTGCAAAACGTTGGTAGAATACCCGATTATGCTCTGGTAATTTCTAAAGTATTAAATAACTAAAATTGAACAAGTATGGTTACAGCTTTATCTTTTCTGGCCTTTACTCTATTGGTAGCCATTATTTCCTACTTGGCAACGCGAAAAACTGACGAATCAAGTGCTGATGGATATTTCCTTGGGGGTCGCAGCCTAACAGCGGTGGTTATTGCAGGTTCTTTATTACTGACCAATTTATCGACCGAGCAAATCGTAGGTTTGAATGGGCAATCCTATTCGGAAGGAATTTTAGTAATGGCCTGGGAAACATTGGCGGCCATTGCCATTGTAGTAACAGCGATATTCCTGCTACCGCGCTATTTGAAAGGTGGTATAACGACAGTTCCAACCTTTTTGGAACGTCGGTATGACCGCGGTACCAAGGCAATCACCTCAGGTTTGTTTTTATCCGGCTATATGATCGTTTTACTGCCTATTGTACTGTACTCAGGAGGTTTGGCAATTAGCACCATGTTCGATATCCCCGAAGTGCTTGGGGTGTCCGATTGGGCCGCTCTCTGGATTTGTGTCTGGGGTATTGGCATTGTAGGTTCTATTTATGCCATTTTTGGAGGTTTAAAGGCAGTGGCAGTCTCCGATACGGTTAACGCCATAGGGCTACTCGTAGGAGGACTCATGATTCCTATCTTCGGACTTTGGGCCGTAGGTGACGGAAGTATAGGTGCTGGAATAGCGGAACTCACCACCAAATTGCCAGAAAAATTTATAGCCGCTGGAGATAGTGATTCTTCCATTCCTTTTGCCACTATTTTTACTGGCATGATGTTAGTACAATTATTCTATTGGGGTACAAATCAGGCAATCATACAAAGAGCATTGGCCGCAAAAAACTTGAAAGAGGGACAAAAAGGGTTAATGATTGCGGCGGGTATTAAAATACTGGGGCCGCTTATCGTGGTGCTTCCGGGTATTATTGCCTTCTATTTGTACGAAGGTCAAATAACAAATCCAGATGAAGCTTATCCTACCTTAGTGAGAAATGTACTCCCGGGATATTTGGTTGGGTTCTTTGCGGCCGTGTTGTTTGGTGCAATTTTGAGTTCTTTTAATAGTGCTTTGAATAGTTCAGTTACGCTATTTGGTGTTGATATTTACAAAGAATATTTTAACAAAGAGGCTGACGAAAAGAAGGTTGTTAAAAAAGGGAAGTTTTTTGGTATTTTCCTGGCACTTGGATCTATGATCATTGCTCCTTTCATTGCTTACGCCCCCAGTGGGTTATTTGGATACTTACAAGAAGTGAACGGTTGTTATAGTATTCCAATTCTTACGATTATCGTAGTAGGATATCTAACCAAACGAGTACCCGCAGTTGCTGCTAAAATTGCCATGGCTTCCGGAGTAATTTTATATACGGTGAGTCAGTTCGTTTTGGCACCCATGATTGGTGATGAATACCCTCATTTTTTGCACGTAATGGCCTTTTTATTTGTCATTAATGTGATGGTTATGTTGGTCATTGGTAAAATGTTTCCAAGACCAACAGATTACGTTCAGGATTACACCCAACAAGTGGATATTACTCCATGGAAATACGTAAAGCTTGCTGGATTGATCATAGTTATAATTGTGGTTAGCACTTATATCTACTTCCAATAGATTTGGAAAGAAAAAACCCCCACAGTGCAATACCATGGGGGCTTTTTATATTTAGAATTTAAGTTAGGCTGCCTGCCTACCTTTCAATCGTTTTTCAATTTTTTGTTTTATAACAGTAAGGCGCTTCATGAGATCCATAAGATCTGCATCTTTGTTCTTCTTATATAATTCATTGATTCCAAGAATTAAACTTTTCGCTTCTCGAGATGCTTCAATTCTTTCACTGGTAGTTTTAAAACTGGTTTTACGTTGTTCAAATTCTAAGGCTTGACTTAGTATATCCATGCGACCTATTTTTTTATATTAAACTTTTATAGATCGCACCAAGATGCGATACTATAATTTAGTTTGAGAATATAGGGAAAATTCCTTTTTCTACAAACTCAACAAAGATAATTTTTTACACCACATTGGGTTCAAATTAAACAGAACTTTAACACAAAAGAGCTTCGCTCGATAAAAAAGGGTCAAATTAATTATCTTTATTCATTAAGTGTATTGCATGAAACAAATCATAATTGTTGCTTTTTTGCTCTGGGGATTTGGAACAAAAGCTCAAATTTTAAATGCCGAAGCACTTCGGAAAGTCACGGATACTGCGGGTTGGTCGGGAACAATGAGTGCTAGATTTGCGCTAAAAAGAAATGTGAACGATTTTATTGTAATTGGATCAGACTTCCATCTTCAATATAAAAAAGAAAATCATCTCTGGTTGCTTAAAAATGACTTCAATTTGGTGAAAATTCAGGGCAATAGGTTTGAAAATAGTGGGATCACTCATTTACGGCACAACTACCGCTTTAAACCAAGAGTAGCTTGGGAGGTGTTTGTACAAGGGCAGTACAACAAAGTAAACTTAATTGGCTTCCGAGCACTGGCAGGTACCGGACCGCGCTTTAAAATCACTAAGTCTGAAAAGTATAAGTTTTACCTTGGAGCTCTTGCCATGTTCGAATATGAGGAGGTTACGGATGGTATAACGGCTGTTCAAAGAGACATTAGAGGCAGTTCCTATTTGTCGTTCAGCCTTTATCCTACGGAGCATACGACTCTGGTTAGCACCACCTATTATCAGCCCAAATTTAGCGCCTTTGGCGATTATAGAATTTCCAATCAAAGTTCACTCATGGTCGGATTATTTTCTAATTTCTCGTTAAAAATGACCTACTCTTTTATTTTCGACACATTTCCAGCCGTTGGCATCCCTAAATCTCAATACGATTTTCAGACAGGATTTGCCTATAGTTTTGAATAATTTTTTCTGAAATTCTTTCGTAAGGGTTGCTTTATAAATTAGACTACTTCCCTATATTTACCCAATGCGAAGAAAACTGAACACACTTCGATTACGTAAATAACAAGAAAATATGTCCTATTACGATCCCAAAGACCTCCGAAAATTTGGTAACATAACCGAATGGAGCGAAGAACTGGGCTCCAAATTTTTCGATTATTATGGAAAAGTTTTCGAAGAAGGAGCTCTTACAGCGCGTGAAAAATCGCTTATTGCATTAGCAGTGGCCCATACCGAACAATGTCCATACTGCATTGACGCCTATACGAAAGATGGGTTGCAGCGGGGCGTTACTAAAGAAGAAATGATGGAAGCTGTACATGTTGGAGCTGCCATAAAAAGTGGTGCAACGCTAGTTCATGGCGTAATGATGATGAATAAAGTGAATAAACTGGATGGCTAGTTAACCATCCGCCACATACGATAACCCCTAGACAAGGAGTTTCAATTATAGAAACCTATGACCAAGATCAAAACTCAGTCTTTACATAAACGCGAAAGCGAGCTAGCCCAGTCCAATAGACAACTGGAAATTCTATCCAATGGGATTTTCAAAAATGGTGAGCTTCCTACCTTCGCGCAAAAAATCAAAGAAACAAATCAGTTTCCATTGCAACCTAAAAAGCTGGAAATTCTTCAAATTAATGTGGGCTATATGTGCAATCAAGTTTGTGAGCACTGTCATGTGGATGCAGGCCCCGATCGCAAGGAGATTATGACGGTCGAGACCATGAAACAATGTTTAGAAGTCATTAAAAACACAGGAGCGACTACTTTAGATCTTACGGGAGGTGCCCCTGAAATGAATCCAAACTTCCGATGGTTTGTTGAAGAAGCAAGCAAAGCAGGTATTCAGGATTTTATTGTTAGAAGTAATCTAACCATTATTCGAGCTAACAAAAAATATTACGATCTTCCGGAGTTCTTTAAAAAACACAACGTTCATGTGGTGAGTTCAATGCCACACTGGACCAGGGGTAAGACTGATAAACAGCGGGGAGACGGGGTTTTTGACGCTTCTATAAAAGCACTTCAAGAACTTAATGACGTTGGATATGGGATGCCTGGAAGCGACTTAAAATTGGATTTAGTGTACAACCCAAGCGGTGCTTTCTTGCCAGGGGATCAAACCAGTATGGAAAAAGATTTCAAAAAAGCCTTAATGGAGGATTTTGGAATTCAATTTCATAACCTTTTTGCCATTACAAACCTACCCATCTCAAGGTTTTTGGATTATTTAATTGCTTCTGAAAATTATGAAGATTATATGTATGCTCTAGTTGAAGCATATAATCCTGCTGCCGTTAAAAATGTTATGTGTACCAACACGATTTCCGTGAGTTGGGATGGCTGGTTATACGACTGTGATTTCAATCAGATGTTAGATCTGAAAGTGGCTAGTAAAGTACAGCATATCAAAGATTACAACGAAGACCTGTTAAATAACCGAAATATTATTATTTCACAGCATTGCTACGGTTGTACGGCTGGGGCAGGTAGTAGTTGCCAAGGAGTGGTAACCGAGTAAATTGTACACTTGTATCGACATGAAAACAATACTCTTCTCATTACTCATGCTCTTTTTCGTCACTGATGTTGCGGCACAAAAAACATTAGATACCTTGCTTGATCAATACAACACTCGAAGCGTTCCTTATATATCTGTTGCTGAACTTAAGATGCAAATGATGTCTGGTGAAGTGGCTGTATTGGATGCCAGAGAATATGAGGAGTTTGCCGTTAGTCATCTTCCCTCAGCTACTTTTATTGGTTATTCCACATTTTCTTCGGAAGAAATAACCGCTTCCCTGTTGGACAAGGATCAACCCATTGTTGTTTATTGCAGTTTAGGGATTCGTTCGGAAGTGATTGGAGAGAAATTGAAAAAAGCAGGCTACACGAACGTTAGAAACCTGTATGGGGGTATATTCGAATGGAAAAACAAGGATTTTTCTGTCCTCGACATGAACGGAAACGAAAGTGAAAATGTACACGTCTGTTCCAAAATGTGGAGCAAATGGCTCACTAAAGGCAACAAAGTGTATCGATAAATCACTGGAACTGGCACCTACGAAATAATTCAATGAAAAGACTTTTAATTATTTTTACACGCAATCCTGAACTAGGTAAATGCAAAACGCGTCTCGCAGCCACGGTGGGTGATCAAGCCGCATTAGAGATTTATATTTTTTTACTGAAACATACGGTTAGTATTACAGAAAATCTGGAAGTAATAAAGCAAGTGCATTATTCTAATAAAGTACATCACAACGACCTTTGGCATGACTCAAAGTTCAAAAAAAGACAACAAAATGGGACCGATTTGGGCCAGCGTATGCAATATGCCTTTGAACAAGGTTTCAAGGAAGGATATGAGCAAATCATTATAATTGGCAGCGATCTTTACGATGTAAATCAGGAAGAACTGGAAAAGGCTTTCAACGCTTTAGAAAATCACGATTACGTAATTGGACCAGCAGAAGATGGCGGTTATTACCTGCTTGGCATGACGTCTTTAAAGCCCGAGCTATTTCAGAATAAAAACTGGGGAACTTCCTCGGTTTTAAAAGATACTTTAACTAATTTAGAAAATGAAAGTCTACAATTGCTACCTAAAAAAAACGATGTAGACTACTACGAAGACATACAAGATATTGAAGTGTTTCAGCAGTTTTTGAAACATTTATAAACAAGACGAAAGATCATTATGAAGAAATACATTGAAGAATCTGTTCAATTTTTAAAGGCGCGTGGCTTTGATGCTCCTGAAATTGGGATCATTCTGGGAACTGGATTAGGTCAAATTATAGCAAAGGTGGATATCATTGCCGAGGTGAGCTATAACCACATTCCAAATTTTCCAACAGCCACTGTAGAATTCCACAAAGGGAAATTGATTTTTGGAAATTTTGCCGGTAAAAAAGTAGTGCTCATGCAAGGACGTTTTCATCTCTATGAGGGCTACTCATTGACAGATGTCACCTTCCCGGTTCGCGTAATGCACGAACTAGGCGTTAAGCAATTATTAGTGAGCAATGCTTCAGGGGCGATTAATCTAAACTTTAAAAAAGGAGAGATCATGCTAATAGACGACCACATTAATTTGCAAGGAGGATCTCCATTGGCCTTCAAAGGAGTGGAACATCTGGGAGAGCGTTTTGCCGATATGAGTGCCCCTTACGATATAGAAATGAATAAAAAGATTGAAGCCATTGCCAAAGCCAAGGGAATTGAGCTACACAAAGGCGTTTATGCCAGTGTTGTTGGACCGCAATTAGAGACCCGCGCCGAATATCGCTATTTAAAAATTATTGGTGCAGACGCCGTTGGAATGAGCACAGTGCCCGAAATTATTGTCGCTAATCACCTAGGTTTACCTGTGGCCGCGCTTTCTGTTTTAACAGACGAATGCGATCCGGAAAACCTTAAGCCAGTTGATATTTCAGACATAATTGCCATGGCCGCGAAGGCTGAACCACATATGATTACTATATTTACTGAATTAATTAAAGATTTATAGTTTTTTCCGTAAAGAAATAAGTCGCTTTTCGACTTATTAAAATCACCGAAAATAGATTGCCAATATATGAGTTACTTAGAAACCACCCACGATGTTTATAAAGAAGCTGCGTTAACCCCAGATGTAGGTCTTTGCTGTACCACCAACCCAATATGGGAATTGCCTGGCTTGAAGATTCCAAAAATCATGCAGGAAATGAACTATGGGTGTGGCAGTACCGTACATGCTCGGGATTTAACTAACAATCCAAAAATTTTATATGTTGGCGTTGGAGGAGGTATGGAATTGCTTCAGTTCTCATACTTCTCACGTCAAAAAGGTGGTGTGATCGGGGTGGACGTGGTAGATGAAATGCTTGAGGCTTCGAAAAAGAACTTTGTAGAAGCAGAAGCACAAAACCCCTGGTTCAAAAGTGACTTTGTAGAATTAAAAAAAGGAGATGCCATGCACCTCCCGGTTCCTGACAATAGCATTGATGTAGCGGCTCAAAATTGTCTTTTCAATATCTTTAAAGAAGACGACTTGAAAAAAGCGATGAAAGAAATGTATCGCGTTTTAAAACCCAATGGTCGTTTGGTTATGAGCGACCCCACTTGCGAGCAACCCATGAATGAAACATTGCGTAATGATGAGCGCCTTCGTGCCTTATGTTTAAGCGGGAGTTTACCCATCGCAGATTATGTGAAAGCATTAACAGATGCAGGATTTGGAACAATCGAAATTAGAGCCCGTAAACCATACCGTATTCTGGACCCGAAAACCTACCCCACCGATGAGTTGATTTATATTGAATCCATTGAAGTGGCGGCTATCAAAGATCCAATGCCCGCTGACGGTCCTTGTGTTTTTACCGGAAAAGCGGCTATTTACTTTGGAGATGACCCCTTTTTAGACGATAAACAGGGTCATATTTTGCTGAAAAACCAACCTATCGCCATATGTGATAAGACTGCCGGAAATTTGGCAGATCTGGGCCGAGATGATATTTATATTAGCGAGTCCACCTTTCACTACGACGGAGGAGGCTGTTGCTAATACAAAGTTTACGGTAAACCCATTACTGGATATTTGATTTGACCCGTGCGAATTTTACTTCCTAATAAAATTGCACGACATTGTTGTAAGCCAAATTACCTGGTTACGTCAAATTATGGAATACCAAATCTTCGATAGCCTTTGATACTTATACTACTATTTATCGCTGCCTGTTTTTTAGCGTACAGCAATGGCGCAAACGACAATTTCAAAGGCGTCGCTACACTCTTCGGAAGCGGCACCACAAACTATAAAAGGGCTATAAATTGGGCCACGATAACTACACTTGCAGGTTCCATCGCTGCCATTTTTCTAGCAGGAGAATTGGTCAAAAATTTCTCAGGTAAGGGCCTAGTTCCTAATGAGCTCATTCAAAATCCAATTTTTGCCATCTCTATTGCCTTGGGGGCCGCTTTAACCGTACTGCTGGCGACTAAAATTGGAATGCCCATTTCCACAACACATAGTTTAGTAGGGGCCTTATTTGGGGCTGGAGTTGTAGCTATTGGCACCGATTTCAATTTTGCTAAACTAACAAAGACCTTCCTTATTCCGCTTATCGTAAGTCCTCTAATGGCCGCAGTGCTCAGTTTTATAATGTATGTGGTTTTTAGGTACTTCAGAAAAAAAATGGGCATCACCAAAAAGAGCTGTTTATGTATTTCCAAGACAAACACTGCTCCTGCCCTGTCCCAATCCGATGCCTCGGTATCGACAGGAACCACTATTGAAGCCAATATTTGCAAAAATGGATGTCTAGATTCCTATGATGGAAAATTATTTGGAACATCGGCCCAAAGGGTATTAGATGCGCTACACTATCTAAGTGCGGGAATCGTGAGCTTTGCAAGAGGTCTAAATGACACTCCGAAAATAGTTGGCCTTTTAGTAATCATTAATACCATGGACATTAAATGGGGGATGATCGCAGTGGCCATTACTATGGCCATTGGTGGATTGCTAAACGCAAAAAAAGTGGGAATTACGATAAGCAAGAAAATTACACCGATGAATTCCGGGCAGGGTTTCACGGCTAATATGATTACAGGACTATTGGTGACTACGGCAAGTGTTCATGGTCTTCCGGTATCCACAACGCACGTTTCTGTAGGATCCATTTTCGGTATTGGAACAGTGACCAAAAAAGCAAATGTGAAAATGGTTTCTAAAATACTGCTATCCTGGTTACTTACTCTCCCAATGGCCGCAATAGTAAGTGGAGTTTTGTTCCTGGTTTTAGAACAAATATTATAAATTGAAGCCAAATGCAGTAGCGCTATTTTTAAAAATGGCACGAACTATGAACTAACGCTTACCTGGTGCTATTGTCGCGGGCAATACAAAAAAAGTTTGGCCAAAACCAGAACCCAGTGTTTTGCGTATATAATTTTGAAAAAAATAATGTCTCATGAAAAAAGTTGGATTCATTCTTATAATTACACTTCTTCTGTCTGCTTGCGGAAGCAGTAAGAAAACGGTTGCAACAAACACTGCGGCAACGAAAGTTGAGGCCAAAACTTCAGCTAAAAAAATAGACGAGGACACGGTCATAACAGCTAGACCGACGGACACCATTAAAGAGGTAATTGAAGAGGAAAAAGAAATAATTGAAAAAGAAATACCATCATCACTTCCGGAGGTATTTAATCATTCCGGTTGGGATCAACTGTTAACCAAGCATGTCACCAAGGACGGTCGAGTAAACTACGAAGGTTTCAGAAATGACAAGGGCGTACTGAGAGATTATATTACTTCCCTGGGTGTTAATACGCCCTCTGAAAGTTGGAGTCGAGAGGACAAACTAGCCTATTGGATGAATGCTTACAACGCCATGACAGTGGATTTAATCGTTCGAAATTTACCTTTAAAAAGCATCAAAGACATCGACAAACCATGGGATCAACGGCTTTGGAAATTAGGTAATAAATGGTATAATTTGGACGAAATCGAACATAAAATATTAAGAAAAATGGGAGACGCACGGATTCATTTTGGAATTAACTGCGCTTCTTTTTCATGTCCTCCACTGCTAAATAGTGCCTTTACAAGTCAAACAGTAGAAATGCAATTAGACACTTTGGCAAGGACCTTTGTTAACGATTCCAAACGAAACCAGATTTCAGAAAATAGTATAAAAATATCAAAGATCTTTTCTTGGTTTGCGAAAGATTTCAAAACCGAAGGATCACTCATCGATTTCTTAAATCTTTATTCAGAAATTACCATTAGTAACAAGGCGCGCAAAAGTTTTATGGATTACGACTGGGCTTTAAACAAATAACTATGAAATTTTTATTGAAAATAATAGCAATTACCTTCATCATCACCACATTTCAAAGTTGTGCACTGTTCTCCGCAGCGGGAATTAGCAGCCAAGGTCAACCCGTAAAGAAAGTGCAGTCACCCTTACGGTCTACTACAAACGGTTCGGCAGTTAATCTGGATCATTCGCAATGGGACAAATTGCTGAAAAAGCATGTGAATAATAACGGTTTGGTGAATTACAAGGGGTTCCAAGAAGATAGAACAGCACTTCATGCCTATTTGCAAATGCTGTCCGCCCAACAACCCACCAAGGACTGGAGTGTTCAGGAATTATTGGCTTATTACATCAATTTATACAATGCTTATACCGTAGATTTGATCGTGGACAACTATCCGGTAAAGAGCATTAAGGACATTAACGGCCCCTGGACACGAGGTATTGTTCCTATAGGAAAAAACAACCTTTCTTTGGGTGGAATAGAAAATGGAGTGCTTAGAAAGATGAACGAACCTCGCATACACTTTGCCATTAATTGTGCTTCCATTTCCTGCCCCAATTTATTGAACGAAGCCTATACTGCGGCCAAAATCAATGAACAATTGGATAACGTCACAATAAATTTCATCAATGGAAATAAAAATGAAATCGATCCAGATAATCCAAAATTGTCTTCCATATTCAATTGGTATGCCAAAGACTACAAGGTAAATGGCAAAACCAACGTTATTGCATATATCAACCAATACAGCGAGGTGAAAATTGATCCTGCATCCTCCCTCAAATACTTAGCCTACGACTGGAGTTTGAACGAGCAGCAACCCTAGCTTTTAGTATATTTACAGTATGATCTCCATTATCATTCCGGTTTTAAATGAGTCTGAAAACATCGTGAAGTTGTTAACGCATCTTTCGAATATGGCTACATCTCAAGATCATACCGAAATTATAGTGGTTGATGGAGGTAGTACGGACATTACGACACAGTTGGTCGAGGATTTTTCAGAAAAAACAAATTTTAAGATCATTTTGATTTCTTCGGAAAAGGGACGGGCCAAACAAATGAATGCAGGAGCAAAGAACGCCAAGGGTGAAATTCTGTATTTCCTTCATGCCGATTCGTTTCCGCCCAAAGAGTTTGATCGCTACATCCAATCCTCGCTAAACGAAGGAGCCGATGCCGGAAGCTTTCGAATGAGGTTCGATAGCAATCATCCCGTCTTAAAATTTTCTCAGTGGTTTACGCAATTCAATTACAAATTTTGTAGAGGCGGGGATCAATCGCTATTTATTAAAAAAGCGGTATTTGAACAATTACAGGGTTACGAAGAATCGTTCATTATTTATGAGGACTGCGAACTCATCGGCCGAATTTACGATGGTTATAAATTTAAAGTAATCAACGCTTACCTAACCACCTCGGCCAGAAAATACCGAAAAAACGGAACGGTTAAGCTACAATATCATTTTACGGTCATTCATCTAAAGAAATTCTTTGGTGCTTCGCCAGAAAGTTTGAGCAACTATTATCAAAAACACATAGCATCATGATCGCAAGAATTTGGAACGGACGTACTAAGGCTGCCCATTTGGAGGCCTACACCCAGTTAATGAAGGATATCGCCATACCCGACTATAAGAAGACTCCTGGTTTTATAAAGCTGTCCTTCCTAAGTTCGATTGATCATGGAATTGCCCATTTCAAATTGATCACTTATTGGGAAAATTTGGAAGTGATTAAAAATTTCGCTGGCGCCGACCATGAAATCGCCAAATACTATCCCGAAGACGAACAATACCTCTTAGAATTCGAGGAAAAAGTTTCGCATTTCGAAGTCTTTTCAGAAGTCTAGCCTGCCTTTGGTCCAACGACACCGTATTATTAAGAGTTTGCTATCTTTAGACAAGTGGAAACTAAAACAACTCTTCTTGTTATTCTATTAGCCATTGGCGCCATTCAAGGGCTCATTTATGGCGGTATGTTATGGACAACCAAAACGATACACAAGACTGCAAATCGATTTCTGGCTGCCATTCTCTTCTTCTTTGCCTATCGTCTTAGTGCCGAAGTTTTGCACTTTTTCGGCCTAGGCAAATACGATACGTGGTATTATATTTTACTCGAATTTAACTGGATCTATGGCGCCTTAATTTACTTTTTTGCTCTCAGTTACGTCAACCCAAAATTCAAATTAAAGTCCGGTCATTGGATCCATTTTCTACCTGTAATGATTGAGATCGTCTGGAGCTTCTTCATTAAGTCGCAAAACTTCTTTTGGGACGGAACTCGAGAAAGCCTGAGTTGGCTTGGCTATTGGGGATACGTGGTTTGGATGCACTACCCGACCATGTACGTGGTGAGCGGATTGTTGATCATTTGGTATTCGTTTCGTGCCTTAAAGATACTGAAAGCACCACCAGAAATAGCTGGATTTAAACTTCTAAAGGAGCGCACTCATTGGATCAAACGTGTGGTCATTGCGCTTGCCGTCTTTTCATTTTTATTTACTTCCATTACTTTGGTCGACTTCCTATTTTTTGATTATGCCTTCAATTTCTTTGGCTATCCTATTTTTATAATCATGGCCGTTATCACTTATTGGTTGGGGCTTGAGGGGTTCTCTCGAAGAAAAACCATCGCCTTCAAGGAGGTCGAAATTCCGTCCGAAAAAGAACTTGCCCAACTCAACACAATTGCGGAAAAACTTACCCGGATTATGGAGAAAGATCAATTGTACAAAAATCCGCAATTAACCGTTTCCCTCCTTTCCGAAGCCATTGATGAGAAACCTTATTTGGTAACTAAAACCTTGACGACCGTATTCCAAACCAAATTCAGTGATTATGTGAATAAACTTCGGTTTGAAGCATTGAAAAAATTATTAGAACAACCCGAAAGTGACAAATTCACCCTCCTAAGCTTAGCTTTTGAATCAGGTTTTAATTCAAAAGCGTCCTTCAATCGTACGGTTCAAAAGCTTACAGGAAAATCTCCTAAGCACTTAAAATCAGGTATTTAAAAGTGTCAATTTCAGAATTGAATCTTCTTACCATTCCTGAAAACGTTTCATTTTAAAAATTGCAACGACTCGCATAGGTGTATCGGCGCATATTTGCTTCAGTAATTATAAAAACTGAAACAGATGAAATCAATTTGCACATTTATTCTACTCTTGAGCTCTACGCTATTCATGGCTCAATCGGACTATGGAACGCCCACCAATGAACCGCTTCCTGAAAAAATTCAAAACCTCCCACGAAGCATTGACGTCCTCCACTTTCCAAAAGAAAACGATCCCATTAAAATTGGCAATCGGTATTACTGGAAACACATGACTTCCATCCTTTGCAAAGAAAGTGACATCACTATCACCGAATATGGCGCCTACGTGTTTTATAATGGGAAGTGGAATCTACGCAGGGTCTATCCGATCAAAGAACTGGATAAAACCTTTGGAACCAAGAAGCAAAAAATGAACCAGGCCGAACCCTATACCTGGACCAAAAATTATCGTATTGGTGACCAACTATTTGGTGGATGGGCACTTTGGTACTTTATTGGGACCACCCCCGACGGTGTTCTCGTTTGCGGCTATGAAACCATCAACACTACTTCAAATTTACTCACTTCAAAAAACTAAACTATGAAAACTATTTGCATCACCTTCGTACTATTATTAAGTGGTTACATTCACGCGCAAACCACAGCGACTATTTCAGAAAAACAACAAACCGTCTCCTGGATGGGTAAAGCTGCCGTAGGCGGTTATGCGCCGGAAGGTACTTTAGAAATTAAAAATGCCTCTATTACTTTTACTTCGGAAGAAATTACGGCCTTGCGGCTAGTGGTCGACATGACATCTCTGCAACAAGAAAACCAACAATTGCGTAATCACTTGCTCCAAAAAGACTTCTTTTACACCAAAAAATACCCGGAAGCCACTTTTAACCTGAGCGGAGCGGTCCCCATCGTGAACGGCAAAGCTCAACTAAGGGGAATCATGATCATTCGTGGGGAAGCCCAAGCCGAAATTGTAGACGTGATAGTGGTTTATTCAGAAGAAAAAATAGGTCTGCAATTTGAACATACCATGGATCGCACTCATTATGGTGTAAATCACAACTCCCCTAGCCTTTTTAAACGTCTAAAAGAAAATGCGATCGCGGATGATTTTACCATAAAGGGTTCCCTCCGTTTTACTGCTAAAGATTAACCACTTACCCTTGACCGGGTATGGTTTTTTACATATTTATTGAATATCTTGTAGGCAATACGATTGATAAAGAGGGAGTAAATCAATTTTTAGTGTATGGAAAAAGAAAAACCAGAGCAAATAAAGAAGCTGGAGGAATTTTATGGGGTTAGTCTCGAATCTCAAAATTTTGACAGGGGTTATCGCCTTAACCAAAACGGAGAAATTGTCAATTTATATATAAACGCTGTTGGGATTAAAGACCTTGCCCCTATTGCAGAATTAACCTCACTCCAATACTTAGAGCTTCCATCAAATCAGATAAAGGACATTTCTTCTTTATCCCATCTGAAAAACCTAACTAATCTTAATATCTCAAGAAACCAAATTGAAGACCTTACCCCATTAATCCATCTAAACAAAATAGAAAGTTTAAGCTTACAGTCAAACCCAATATCGAGTATTGGTCCAATAAAAAAACTAAACTTAAGGTTTGTTTCTTTGGGTAATAATAATGTCGAGGATTTCTTTGATTTAAAAGAAGTAAAGAGCCTTAAGACCATTCATGTTCTGTTTGAGAAAAATTCCACCTTCAGTACATTAGGAAAGCCCCCTGAATTAAAGAATTTGAGAATATATGGCTCTGAAGTAAATCGAGAAACATCCTTTCTGAATAACTTCAAAGGAATCGAAGAATTAAAATTTCATGGATGCAAAATTTCGAGTCTTCAAGATATCAATAAGCTACAATCTTTGACCAAATTAGGCTTACATGATAATCAGATTGAAGAGCTGGAGGGTCTTGAAAAGTTAAAGAATTTACATTCCTTAGATTTATCCAGGAACAAACTCCGCAACATTAATACCATCGGGCAGTTAAAAGGCCTGAATCAGCTAGAGCTATCCTACAATCAAATAACAGATATATCTGCATTAAAGAGCTTAGAGAAACTCAATGAACTAAGTATCCACCATAATTTAATTACATCCATTCAGGCTTTTGAATTTATTATTGACGAACAGAATTTTAAATTAATTGCAGACGGAAACCCATGTTTTGCAGATGGCGAATTGATTCTAGATGCTGGCCAGAACCATTTCGACGCTATAAAAAATGAGCTCCTTAAACGTAAAGAAAAAAGCAACGAATACAAATTACCGGTAAAAGTACTAGCCCTTGGAAACCATGCCAGTGGTAAATCTACGTTGATAGAATATATCCAAAATGAAGGTTCCAATAAACGACCTATTGAACATTCTAAAAGCACCCATATTGTCAAAATTGAAACCTATCCAAAGACTTTAAGTAAAGGAGAACTTCCCAAAGCGGTCATTTACGACTTTGGTGGTCAAGACTATTACCATGGAATCTATAGAGCTTTTTTAAGTAATGACTCCATCAATTTGTTGTTATGGAATAAACAGAACGATCAAAACCAAATTAGGCTAGATTCTAATGGTATTTTTACTCGGGATTTTTCTCGGGATTATTGGCTGCACCAGTTGCATTACCAATATTCCAAAAACAAAACGGAAGGAGAAAGTGAACCCATTTTAATGATCCAAAGCTATGCCGATTTGGAAGGTGCTACGCGCATTAACTATAAAGGAGACAACTCCTTTTTTAATATTGTGAACGAGTTTTATATCTCCTTACATAGGAAATCAATTTCGAAATCTAAGGTGTTGCAAAGCAGTTTGAAATATTTGGATCATTCACTAAAAGAGCTTATTGAATCCAAACAACGAAATGAAAAAAAACCTGAGTGGTTTGGGCCATTTATCAATTATATTATCTCTGCTTCTGGAGCGGGATATACGGAGTTGTCGGAAATTCAGAGGTCCTATTTACGAGAAGAAAACAAGCAATACTTGCCTGAAGATTTGGACCAATTAGCCAAAAAAGGGCTGCTGCTTTACTATAAAGATGACCCCGATTTAAAAGATATCGCCTGGTTGAGCCCATCCGATACGGTGAAGCACATTCATGATCGTATTCTTTCAAAAAAAATCATTCAGGAATCCGGAGGCATTGTAAAAGAAGATGTTTTTAAAAATTTGGTGAATGATGAAAAGCTTCTCAAATTATTACTAAATCAAAAAGTCGTTTTTCACGATGTGCCCTATAAAAATTATATCATCCCGAGCTATTTAAAATTGACCGATGATGATTCAAAGATCTATGAATTGTTGACCTACGATTTTATTGCGCCTACTTTCGTGATGAAATTTGAGCATTTTATTCCACTGGGGCTCATCAATCAACTCATTTGTTATTACGGAAAAAACCCAGATAAAAAATACTAT